>QHVM01000119.1 GCA_003223555.1 Acidobacteriota bacterium
CGATCTGCAGTGCAGTTGCCCTGGCCCTGATGCTGCCAGCCTGCGGCGGAAGCTCGACGCCCACGACCGCCACGCCGACGACCACGCTCCCTCCGTGCACGCAGGCCACGCTGTTCCAGGGGCCGGGCTCCGTGCCGTCCAGCACGCTGGTCAGCCTGACGTTTTCGACGAGTGCGGCTGGCCGCGTGGACGTCATCCTGGATTGGACGTTCACCTCGAGCACGATCGGCGTCTACCTCGTGCCGGCGAACAGTTGCAGCGTCGACCAATTCAACGCCCGAAGCTGTAATTTCCTGTTCCGGTCCGAGAGCGGAGCGAAGCCCCGAAAGGTCTCGGCCTCCAACGTTGCCGCCGGCTCCTACGACGTGCTGGTGGCGAACTTCTCGTCCCAGGACGAATCGGCGTCGCTCCAGGTGATCCTGAGCAGCGCCGGCTGCCCGGCGTTGACGTCCGGGGGGGTGGCGAGCCGGACCGGCCAGCAACAGGTTAGCCACGGGCTGAGCGGCTTCGCGCCGCGCTGATCGCGACCGCTAGCTCCGCTCGCGGACGGTCGACTCGCCCCACTTCAGCTTGGTGCGGAGCACCTCGAAGTAGTTTCGTCCGGCCGCGGTGACCAGGCGCAGGCTGCGGGGGCTGCGGGTGACCTGCACGGAGTCCTGGCGGCTCAGCGGGAACCCACGCTGCCCGTCGAGGGTGAGGTGGACGTCGCCCTCCTGGGCCGCCCGCACGTGGACCTCGATGGTGGAGCCGTCGCTGACGACCAGCGGCCGGTTGGTGAGCATGTGGGGGCAGATGGGCGTCAGCACGATGGCCGGCAGCGTGGGGTGGAGGATGGGGCCGCCGGCGGCGAGGTTGTACGCGGTGGAGCCGGTGGGAGAGGAGACGATCAGGCCGTCGGCCCGGAAGGTGGAGACGAAGAGCCCGTCGACGCTCACGTCCAGCTCGATGATCCGGGACAGCGCGGCCTTGGTCACCACGACGTCGTTGAGCACGTCGCCGGTGAGGTCCGGCTGGCCCGCGCGGCGCACGACCGCGCGGAGCATCCTCCGCTCCTCGTACCGGTAACGGCCGTCGAGCACGGCCTCCAGCGTCGAGTACAGCTCGGCCAGGGTGACCTCGGTCAGGAACCCCAGGCTGCCGAAGTTCACGCCCAGGATGGGCAGCGGCCGCTCGGTGAGGACGAGCTGACTGGCCCCGAGCAGCGTGCCGTCGCCGCCCAGCACCACCATCGCGTCCACCTGGGCCGCGATCTCGCTCCCCGAGGCCAGGGTCCACTCCGCGCGGCCGGCCGTCCCGTCGGCCAGGGCCGCCGTGCGCTCCTCCAGGACGACCTTCACGCCGCGGCGGCGCAGCCAGGCCACCAGCTCGCGCAGGGCGGGGGCGGCCTCGGCCAGGTCGGGCCGGGCCAGGACGCCGACCGCGCTCATCCCACGGCCTCGGCCAGCATCGCCTCGAAGCGAGCGGCGGCCGCGGGCGGCCCGTCCCGAAGGAGGCGCAGGAAGAACTCGCGGTTGCCCTCCGCGCCGGTGATCGGCGAGGAGCAGGCGCCGGCCAGGCCGTAGCCCATCTCGTGCTGCGCCGCCCACGCCACGTCGCGCAGCGCCTGGCCGTGCAGGGCGGGGTCGCTGACGACGCCGCCGCGTCCGACGCGGAACCGGCCGACCTCGAACTGGGGCTTGACGAGGACGATCGCCTCGGCGCCGGGCGCGAGGACGCCGCGCAGCGCGGGCAGGATCTTCACCACCGAGATGAAGGAGACGTCCACCGTGGCCAGGCCGCACGGCTCCGGCACGTCGCGGCTGGAGAGCGAGCGGGCGTTGACGGCATCGATGACCACGACCCGCGGGTCGGCGCGGAGCCGCTCGTGGAGCTGGCCGCGGCCCACGTCCACCGCGTAGACGCGGGCGGCGCCGCGCTCCAACAGCGTCTCCGTGAAGCCTCCCGTCGAGGCCCCCACGTCCACGGCCACCCGGCCGGCCGGATCGACGCGCAGCGTGTCGAGGGCCCCGGCGAGCTTGATCGCCCCCCGGCCCACGTGCTGGGGCCCGGGAAGCAGCTCCACCTCGGCATCCGTCGGCACCGCGTCTCCCGGCTTGCGGGCCGGCGCGCCGCCGACCCGTACCCGGCCCGCCATCACCAGCGCCTGCGCCTTCTCCCGGGATTCGGCCAGGCCGTGCTCCACCAGCCAGACGTCGAGGCGCGAGTCGGTCACGCGCGGCGCTCCACGATCATCCGGGCCAGCCCTTCCAGGAGGCGGGCCCGCGCGCCGAGGGGAGCGAGAGCGGCCACCGCCTCGCCCAGCAGGCCGCGCGCCATGCGCCGCGACTCCTCCAGGCCGTGGACGCTGACGTAGGTAGCCTTGCCCGCCCGCGCGTCCTTGCCCGCCGTCTTTCCCAGCTCGTGCGCCGCTCCCGTCTCGTCGAGCACGTCGTCCACGACCTGGAAGGCGAGCCCGATGGCCGACGCGTAGCGGCCCAGCCGCTCCAGGTCCGCGCCCTCGCCGCCGCCCAGGACGGCGCCTCCCCGCACGCAGGCGCCCAGCAGCGCCCCCGTCTTCGCCCGGTGCATCCGCTCCAGCGTAGGCCCGTCGACGTCCCGGCCCTCCGCCTCGAGGTCCAGCACCTGCCCGCCGATGAGGCCGGTCGTGCCGGCCGCCTCGGCCAGGATGGCGGTGGCGGCCAGGCGGCGGCCCAGGCGCACGGAGTCCTCGTCGCGTGGCGCGTCTGCCATCACCGCGAAGGCGCGGGTCAGCAGGGCGTCGCCGGCCAGGATCGCGATCGCCTCCCCGAAGACCTTGTGCGAGGTCGGCTTGCCGCGCCGGAGGTCGTCGTCGTCCATGGCCGGCAGGTCGTCGTGCACCAGGCTGTAGGTGTGGATCATCTCCGCGGCGCAGGCCAGCGGCATCACGTCGTCCCGGCTCGCGCCCACCGCCTCTCCGGCGGCCAGGACGAGGAGCGGCCGGATCCGCTTGCCCCCCGCGAAGAGGCTGTAGCGGACCGCGCGGTGGATCGTCTCCGGCCAGGCCGATTCCGGCGGCAGCGCGCGCCCGAGCGCGTCCTCCACCAGCCGGCGGCGCTCCTCCAGCTCGGCCGCGAGCGAAGGCGCCGCCGCGGACCGCTGATCGCCGAGCGCCGACCGCTTCGTCACTGGCCGAAGGGCGCCTTCTTGGGCCGGCCCTCGCGGTCGAGGACGAGATCGCCTCGCGCGTCCTTCATGAGCAGCTCGATCTTGCCTTCTGCCTCCTCCAGCTTGGCATGGCAGAGCCGCGAGAGGCGGATCCCCTCCTCGTAGAGGGTGAGCGACTCCTCGAGGGGCAGCTCGCCCTGCTCGAGGCGCTGGACGATCGACTCCAGCTTCTTGAGCGCGGCCTCGAAGCTGGGCGCCTGCTCGTCGCTCATGCCTCGTCTTTCGAGGTGACCACGGCCCCCAGGCCGCCGCCGCGCACGCGGAGCCGAAGCGCCTCGCCCATCCGCACCTCCGCGGGCTCCCTGACCAGCCGTCCCTGCTCGTTCCAGACCAGGGCGTACCCCCGGGAGAGGACGGCGAGGGGGGACAGGCTGTCGAGCTTGCCGGCCAGGCCCGACAGCCGCCCCCGGCCGCCGTCCACCGCGAGGCCGGCCCGCGCGCGCAGGCGCTGGACATGGCGCGCCACCTGCTCGCGGCGCAGGGCGATCTGGCGGTCCCAGCGGAAGGCTTCCACGCGGTCGCGCTGGCCGCGCACGCGGTCCCGCGCCCGCTCCAGCCGCCGCCGCAGGCTGGTCTCGGCGCGCCGCTGCAGCTCGTCCACCCTCTGGGCGTGGTTGCGCACGCGGCCCCGCTCGGCCTCGAAGACGCGGTGGGAGGCCAGGCGACCGACGCGGGAGCGAACGCGGGCGAGCGTCAGGCTGAGCGCCGCGTGCTGGCGGCGGGCCAGGGCGTCGATGCGGGCACAGATCTCGTCCTTGGCCTGGATCACGTGCTCGGCGGCCGCGGAAGGTGTCGGCGCCCGCAGGTCGGCCACGAAATCGGCGATCGTGTAGTCGGTCTCGTGTCCGACGGCGGAAATGGTGGGCACCCTGGAAGCGGCCAGCGCCCGCGCGACCCGTTCCTCGTTGAAGGGCCACAGGTCCTCGAGGCTGCCGCCGCCGCGGGCTACGATGATCACGTCCAGCCCCTTCAGCCGGTTGAGCGCGCGGATGCCCTGGACGATCTCCGCCGCCGCGTCTTCTCCCTGCACGCGGGCGGGATAGACGAGGACCTCCAGGTTCGCGTAGCGGCGGGACACCACGCGCAGGATGTCCTGGATGACCGCCCCGGAGGGCGACGTCACGACGCCGATGCAGCGGGGGAGCATCGGCAGCGGACGCTTGCGCGCGCCGTCGAAGAGCCCTTCCTTCTCGAGCTTCTCCTTGAGCTCCTCGAAGGCCTGCTGGAGCGTGCCCTTTCCCAGCGGCTCCAGCACCTCGACCGAGAGCTGGTACTCGCCCCGCGGCGGGTACACCCGCAGCCCACCCCGCACGACCACCTTCATTCCGTCCCGGGGGCGGAAGCGGATCAGGCGGGTGGCGGTCTTCCACACCACCGCCTTGAGCTGGGCGTGGTCGTCCTTCAGCGAGAAGTACCAGTGGCCGGACGGAGCGAAGCGCAGGTTGCTGACCTCGCCTTCCACCCAGACGTCGAAGAAGTCGGTCTCCAGGACGCCCTGGACGCGGTCGGTCAGCTCGGAGACGGTAAAGGCGCGGCGGGGCGCCGGCCGCGCCGGCTCGGCGGCGCCGAAGTCGAGCCCCTTCTGCTCCATGTTCCCGCTGGCATTCTAGCCTCTAAACGCAGAGGCCGCAGAGCAGGAACGGAGAGGACGCAGAGGAGGACACGCAGAACGGGCGGGAAGAAACCCTCGCTTTCTGGCGCCGAGATTCCAGAAAGGCAAAGGGAGAAGACGAGTCATTCACATCCGTCTCTGCGCCCTCTCCGTTGCCCTCCGCGTCCTCTGCGTTGAGAGTCTTTGGTCAAAACATCAGCTTGATGCCGAACTGCGCCTGCCGCGGGTCGCGAGTAGCCGTGGCCTGGCCGAAGCTGCCCGACGGCGTGAACGCGATGATCTTCGTGGCTGTCGCGGCCCGGCCCGTGTCGAGTGTCGCGCTCGTCGGGTTGAGGCTGGTGTTGAGCCCGACGCTAATGAAGTTGACCCGGTTGAAGACGTTGAAGACCTCGAACCGCAACTGGGCCTTCACCCGCGGGCCGAACTTGATGTTCTTGTACAGCGACGCGTCCATCTGGGCGAAGTTCGGACCCTCGCAGATCCCCCGGCCCGAGTTGCCGAACGTGCCGAGCTGGAAGCCGGCCAGCGTCCACGCCGCCGGGTTCAGGATCTGCTCCGGAAGGCCGCCGCTGGCATGGCAGTCGACGCCCGCCACGACGTTCGGACGCTGGTTGCTGTTGAGACCGGTACCGGAGACGCGGCCCGGGAGGCCGGGGATGCCTCCCGTGAAGACCGTGACCGGGCGCCCCGAAGACGCCTGGGCGATCGTCCCGATCTCCCAACCGCCCAGCACGTTCTTCACGAAGCCCGACTTGTTCTCGAGCTCGGGCAGGACCAGGACCAGGCTCGAGTTGAAGATGTGCTTGCGGTGGGTGAAGGTCAAGCCCCGGTCCAGCCCCGGGTTCTCGAGCTGGCTGACGCTCGACGACCCCACGCTGTTCTCGCCCCCGGTCAGGGTCACGTCGCCGATCGCCCGGGAGAAGGTGTAGGAGGCCTGGAACTGCGAGCCGTGCCCGAAGCGGCTGATCAACTGCGTCTGTAGCGAGTGATAGATCGAGCTGCCCCGGTGGTCGAGGATCGCGATGCTCGCGTTGCCGAAGACGCCGTAGGGGCGCAGGGCGGCCCGGGCGCTGCTGCTGCTTCCGGCGTGGATGAAGTCGAGCCGGTCGGGGACGCCGTTGTGGTTGTTGTCTCCGGGTGGGACCTGGTTGGCGTCGTAGGGATGCAGGAGGTCGAAGCCCTTGCTGCCCACGTAGCCGACCTCGATCGTCGTGTTGCGTGCCAGCTCGCGCTCGACCGACACGTTCCACTGCCAGTTGTAGCCCATCTTCCCGGACGTATCGAGACCGAATTGCGGGATGCCCTGGTCCGTCGAGAAGGCGTCCGGGAACGGCTCCGCGTTGCTGTCGAGCGTCCGGCTGCCCAGCACGGTGCGGTTGAACGGCGGGTTGAAGCCGAGGTTCAGCCCGTTCTGGAGCGACTCCCGCTCGATGAACCGGCCCAGGCCGGCACGGAGGGCCGTCTTTCCGTTGCCGGAGACGTCCCAGGCGATGCCGAGGCGGGGGGCGAAGTAATTGTTCGTCTTGGCGAGCGCGCGGTTCGGTCCCGGCTTCCCCCCGCGAAGCCCCGCGTCCTGGCAGGCGTGGGAGCCCGGGGGCACGAGCATGCCGTTGCACGGGTCGCTGCCAAGGGCCGGGTCGAAGGTCGACGCGTCCCAGCTCGAGATCGTGTCGCCGAGGTCGTAGGGGTTCTCGAACCTCGACCAGCGCAGGCCGTAGTCCACCGTCACCCGGGGGTGGATCTTCCAGGAGTCGGCCACGTAGGCCTCGACGTCCCGCCAGCGCTGCTGGATGGAGCGTTCGGCCGAGGGCTCGTTGAAGTCGAACGCCATGCCTCTGAGCAGGAGGTCGGCCAGGGGGTTCCCGGTCGTGTCTCCTTCTCCGGTCAGCCCCACCGCGTCCCCGAACTGCGACGATTCGTAGGAGCCCTGGTCGAAGACGTCCTCGTTCTTCTG
>QHVM01000080.1:0-78595 GCA_003223555.1 Acidobacteriota bacterium
GCGCCGGGCATCGAACGATGGGAGTTACAAGTGTGACGCGATTCCGATGGACTCACTGATCACGGCCGCGGCGCGTGCCCTCGCCGCGGGTGATCCCCTCGGCGCATTGAAGCGGGTCGCCCTGCGCGACGACGCGCCCGCTTTAGCGCTTCGAGGCATCGCGATGGCGCAGCTCGGCGATCTCGTGCGAGCAAAGGCCCTCCTGCGAAGTGCTGCGCGTGCCTTCGGTCCGAAAGAGGCCGTGGCCCGGGCGAGGTGCGTCGTCGCCGAGGCCGAGATCGCGCTCGTCTCGCGCGACCTGGGCTGGCCGGCGAAGGGGCTCGACGCGGCGCGGGCGACGCTCGAAGAGCACGGCGACCGGGTCAACGCGGCGCATGCGCGGTATCTCGAGGTCCGGCGCCTCCTCCTGATCGGGCGCATCGACGAGGCCGAGCGTACGGTGGCCGAGGTCGACCCCGCGCCCTTCCCTCCCGCGTCCAGGACCGCCCACGAGCTGGTGGTCGCGGGGATCGCGATGCGTCGCCTCCGCACGAAGGCGGCGCGCGCCGCGCTCGCCCGGGCCGAGCACGCCGCGCGCCATGCACGCATCCCCGCGCTGGCGGCGGAGGTCGAAAGCGCACTCCTCGTCCTGACGACACCCGCGGCGCGCCTGATTGCGAGGGGTGAGGAGCGGCTCCTCCGGCTCGAGGAGGTCGAAGGTCTGCTGGCGTCGAACGCGTTCGTCGTGGACGCTTGCCGTCATGTCGTGCGTGACCAAGGCAGGGTGGTCTCGCTGGCAACGCGTCCGGTGCTGTTCGCGCTCGCCCGCGCGCTGGGCGAAGCGTGGCCGGGAGACGTACCGAGGGACACGCTCATGGCGCGCGCATTCGGATCGAAGATCGCCGATGAATCGCATCGCGCGCGGTTGCGAGTCGAAGTCGGGCGGCTTCGCACGGTGCTTCGGACGCTGGCCGACGTGAGCGCGACGAAGCGGGGTTTTGCCCTGGCGCCGTGCCGCGCATGCGAGGTCGTCGTGCTGGCGCGGCCCCTCGAAGATGCGGAGGAGCATGCGGCGGTGCTCGCCTTCCTCGCCGACGGTGAATCGTGGGCGAGCTCGGCCCTTGCGCTCGCGCTGGGAACGAGCCAGCGCACCGTGCAACGGGCGCTCGACTCGCTCGCGGCCTCAGGCAAGGTGCAGACGTTCGGTCGCGGGCGAGCCCGTCGCTGGATGACCCCGCCCGTGCTGGGATTCAAGACGACCTTGTTACTCCCCGCTCCGCTGCCGATTGACTAGGATGGAGGCATGCGTCGCTCAGCCGCCGAGATCGTCCGTGAGTACGGGCCCTTTCCGGGTGTCGACCACGTGCATGGAGTCACGTATGACGGTCGGAACGTCTGGTTCGCGGCTGGAGACAAGCTCACCGCCTTCGATCCCGCGAGCGGGAAGACGGCGCGCTCGATCGATGTCGCCGCGCATGCCGGAACGGCCTTCGACGGCCAGCACCTGTTCCAGCTCGCCGAGGATCGCATCCAGAAGATCGATCCGAAGACCGGCCGTGTGCTGGCCACGATCCCGGCGCCCGGCGGCGGCGGTGACTCGGGGCTCACGTGGGCCGAAGGGACGCTCTGGGTGGGTCAGTATCGGGACCGGAAGATCCATCAAGTCGATCCCCAGACCGGGGCGATCCTCCGCACGATCGAGTCCAACCGCTTCGTCACCGGAGTCACCTGGGTCGACGGAGAGCTCTGGCACGCCACCTGGGAAGGCGACGAGAGCGACTTGAGGCGAGTCGATCCTCGAACGGGAGAGGTCGTGGAGAGGCTCGAGATGCCGCCCGGAGTGGGCGTTTCGGGACTCGAGTCCGATGGCGGCGATCAGTTCTTCTGCGGAGGAGGAAGAAGCGGGACGGTGAGGACCGTCCGCCGGCCCAAGCGAGGCTCCACGGGCAGGGGCTCCGAGATCCCCGTCGACTCCACGAACGAGTAATCGAAGCGGCCCTCGCGGGCCGCCTACCGCAGGCGCATCAGGAGAGGCCGACGCAACGGAGGAGCTCGGCGAATCGCCGGTCGCCGCGGAGGCCATCGAAGGCCGGCTCGACCTTGAGGTTCACCAGCGCCGTCGCGCGTTCCTCGCACGCATGCTGCAACCATTCGAAGGCACGGTCCGTCTCTCCGAGGCCGATGTAGACCGCGGCGACGTCGTCCGCGGCGATGTACTGCGGCCGGGCGCGGTCGCGGATGAGCTCCCGGAGCACCTTCAGCGCTTCGGCCTGCCGCCCCGCGAGGCCATAGACGCGGCCGAGCGGACCCCGGACCCGACTGGTGCCGGCCCAGAACGGCGCCGCCTTCTCGAGCTCCGCGATCGACTGCGAGTACAGGCCTTTCGCTTCGTAGACCAGGGCCAGCAACGGGCGCGTGTTCGGGTGGTTGGGGTTCAGCTCCAGCGCCTTTCGGTACTGCTCGATGGCCAGGTCGTACTGACGGGCGAGGTGATGGTGCTCGCCGAGGTGGATGTTCAGCATGACCGACACGGGATCCGTGTCCAGTGCGCGCATGGCGTCTCGGCCAGACTCGTTGAACCGGCCCAACGCGAGAAAGCAATGCGAGCGCCAGTGCAGCGCGACGCCGTTGGAGGGATTGAGCTCCAGGGCGCGGCGGAACTCCCGTTCCGCCCCCGCCCAGTCCCAATCGAACTGCACGAGAACCTGCCCCAAAGAGGCGTGAGCCTCGGACAGCTCGGCGTCGATCTCGACGGCCCTGAGGGCCGCCGCCTTCGCGCGGGAATAAGCCTCCCGCGGCGCGACGCGCTTGTTGTACGACGTGGCCGTCGTGCTATGCACGTCGGCCAGGCCGGAATAAGCGAGGGCGTAGCGCGGATCCCGGGCGATCGCCTCCTGGAAGTATTCGATCGCCTTCCGCAACGCGGCCTCGGTGCGCTCGTTCGAGAGGTATCGGCCTCGCAGGTAGAGCCGGTACGCCTCGGGGTCCGCCGTGTCGCGCTTGGCCAGCAGCTTTCTCTCGCTGGGCGTCAGCTCGAGACGGAGCTTCTCGGCGACCTCGGCGGCGAGCTCTTCGTGGGCGGCGACCAGGTCCGAAGACCGCCGGTCGTACGTGGCGCCCCAGAGCTGCTTGTTCTCCCGGGCGTCCATCAGCTCGACGGCCACGGAAAAGCCGTCCGCGCGCTGGGAGACCCGTCCACTCACGACCGCCCGGACGCCGAGCTCGCTGGCGACGCTCGCGAGCTCGGGATGCTTGCCCTTGTAGCGGAAGACGGATGCCCGGGCGATCACCTTCAGGTGGGGCAGTCGTGAGAGGCGGTTGATGAGGCTCTCGGTGATGCCGTCGCTCAGGTATTCGGCGTCCGGGTCTCCGCCCGTGTTCTCGAAGGGCAGGACCGCGACCGATTCCATGGCCTGGCCGCCGTGGGAGCCGATCCGGCCCCGCACGACCAGGAAGGCGACGGTCAGCAGGGCCAGGGCGGCGATGCCGAGTGCCCGCCTGTGAACCGCATGGTCGGGGACAGAAGGTGCGGCCTCGGCGCCGGGGATGACCGCGATCGGCCCCACGAAGCGGTAGCCCTTGCCCACGACCGTTTCGAGAAACTGCGGCAATTCGGGATCGTCTCCGAGCGCCCGGCGCACTTTCCGCACTGCGGTGTTGATCGCCGCGTCCGCGTCGACGAACACGTCCCGGCCCCAGAGCCGCTCGACGATCTCGGCTCGGGTGACGAGCTGTCCCCGCCGCTCGGCGAGGAGTATGAGCAGCTCCATCGGGAGCTTCTCGAGCCTTTCCACACGGCCGGCGCGGCGCAGCTCGTAGCGCGCCAGGTCCAGCTCGACGTTCGGCGGGATGGGTTCCCCTGAGGCCATGGGATGTTCCGGGGCGGGGACGTCGGATTATACCGTCCGCCGGAGCCGTCGGCCATGGACCGGTTCCCGAGGCGGCTCAGTGGGATGGCGCCTTCAGCAAACCTTCAGGCCCTCTTCATGCGCCGTCGATGGCATCCGCTCCCCAAGCCGCCGAACTTCCCCACGACCGGCAGGTAGGAATGAGAATGACAGTTTACCGTCTGGTCAGGAAAGGATGAGCAATGCAGACTCGATTCACACTGGCCCTTCTCGTCATCGTAGTAGGTGTGGCCGTGTACGGCGGGACCGCGCTAGCGACGCCCCCGTCCGGGGTTACCAGCACCGTCTTCGCCGTCGGGCAATTCGACGAGATCGGAGCGAAGACGGTCTCGAGCGACTGGCAGGCCCGGATCAACACCAAGGGTGAATCTGATCTCCACGTCTTGGAGAACAGGATTGTGCCGGGCGGGTCTTTTGGGTGGCACTCCCACCCAGGGCCGAGCCTCGTGATCGTCAAGACGGGCGCCCTGACCCTCTACCGAGGAGATGATCCCGACTGCACGCCACAAGTCGTCGAGGCAGGGTCGGGGTTCGTCGATGAGGGGGGCGACGTCCACCTCGTCCGCAACGAAGGGAGCATCGAGACGGTCGTGTACGTGACGTCGCTCGTTCCGCGCGGGGTTGCACGGCGGATCGATGAGCCGAGCCCAGGCAACTGCCCCTTCTGAGCGTTAGCGAGTACCCGGAGTAGGAGGGGTGGGCAGTGCCCACCCCTCGCCTTCCTGGGACTGACGGCTCTACCTCAACGGAAGCACGGCCATTCGGCCCTTCGCGGGGCGATCGACCCCCGGCAGGCGCTCGGCGACGTAGGCGAAGCCTCCCGCACCGTCGTCGGCCAGCCCTTCTACGCGCTGGCCGGGTCGGAAGCGGCGGACGAGGCGCGTCGGCAACGACGCGGCCTCCGCCCCTCGAGCCCAACGGCCGACCCGGTGCTCGAACGACCGGGCCGAGGGCGGCGGTGCATGGTCCACGAGCTCGGGATCGATGCCGCCGATGACGTGGAGGTCGTGACCGGACAGCTCGAGGTCGCGGATCCCGACCGGGGCCCGAGGCGATCCCGCCCGGTCAGGACCCGGATCGCGCGCACGACCGGCCACCAACCGGGGGAGCGAAAGGCGCCCTTGACTTCCTGGAGCTCGACGATGATCGGTTGACCCGAGGCGGTGACCGGGAAGCGAAGGCCGAGCACGAGTCCTCCTCGATCGTCGAACGCGGCGCCCTCGATGTTGATCGGAAGGTCTCCCGGGAGGATTCGGTCGGCCCACGCCTTGTGTCGCCGGCGGCCGAGAGTACGCGTGCGGCGGATGAAGTTGCGCGACGCCTTCTCGCTGAGCCGCGCGAGCGGTAGGCGGGAGGCGGCGAGGGCGTCGTTGATCGCCCGGTGGAGCCGGAAACGGTCGCGGACGACCTCCATGCGGACGGCCTTGTCCGGGGCGCCCCTGGGCTCCCGGAACCGAGCCAGGAAAGAGCGCCGCGACTCGAGCGGGCCGCCCGGGCGACCAAACTGGGAGCCGATGAGATACACCCGTCCATCGAATCGAGCGAGGGCCTCGACGTCCTGTGTCTTCCGGCTGCCCCGGTCCAGGCGAAACGGCAACCGGCTTGATCCGCCACTCCCCTGCGCCCTTCCCGATGCGGGCCACGATGCCGAGGCACTCCGACGCCGGGGCATCGTCGATCGCCGTCCAGTACGCCTCGTGCCAGGTCTCGGGGTCGCTGACGGCGCGGCCGAAGCGAAGGAGCGCCGACGTCGCGCGGCGCGGACTGAGGAGGAGGCCGGCCGGTTTCGAGTTCGTCTTGAGGACGCTCACGGCTCGCGCGTCAGGCCGGCGGGGAGACCACCCGCGCCACGACCTCCAGGAACCCGCGGCCGTAGCGGGCCGCCTTCGTGGCGCCGATCCCGTAGACCCGCATCAGCTCCTCCACCGTGCGCGGCTGGACGGCGGCGATCTCCCTGAGCGTGCGGTCGCTGGCCACGACGAACGGGGGCACGCCCTGGGCACGGCAGACGGCGAGCCGATGGTCGCGCAGCGCCGCGAACACGGCGGCAGCACCATCCACCCCATGGAGAGTGGCCGGCTCGACCACGGAGCGCCGACCGGACCGATCACGGTCGCGGGGCGGTCGCGCCGTTGTCGCGGGGCTGACGCGCGCCGGCAGCAGGAGCCGCGCGGGGCGCTCCGCCTTCATCACCGCCCGCCCGGCCTCGGTGAGGACGACCACCGGCCGTTCGCCGGCGGTCAGGTCGACCCACCCCGCGGTCACGCAGCGCCGCAGCACGCGCAGCAACCAGGGCTCGGCGTGCTCTCGGAGGCACCCGAAGGTGGAGGTGCGGTCGAGCCCGGCGCGCTCCAGTCGCGGGTCCGCCTCTCCGCGCAGGAGCCGCACCGCCGCCTGGAGCCCGAAGCGACGGTGCACGCGTGCGACCGCGCTCAACGCCTTGCGCACGACGAGGGCGACCTCCTCCGGCGTCGTGTCCTCCTGCAGCACCGCGCAGACGTCGCAGTGCCCGCATCCATCGAGCGTCTCCGCCTCGTCTCCGAAGTAGCGGAGGATGGCGTCGTGGCGGCAGCTTCCGCCTTCCGCCCACCGCATCAGCTCCAGGAAGAGCCCCCACTTGTGGGCGAGCACGGCCTCGCCGGGCGCGTCGCTTTCGATAAGGCGCCGGCGCCGCGGCATGTCGCCCGGCGAGACGAGCAGCAGGCCCCAGGCGGGGGCGCCGTCGCGGCCGGCCCGCCCCACCTCCTGGTAGTAGGCCTCGATGGACCCGGGCGGGCCCAGGTGCACGACCGCCCGCACGTCGGGCCGATCGATGCCCATGCCGAAGGCGTTGGTGGCGACCATGACTTCGACCGCGCCGGCCAGGAATGCGCGCTGCGCCTTCTCCCGCGCCGGAGGACCCAGGCCCGCATGGTAGACCGCCGCGGCCCATCCGCAGTGCGCGAGGCGCGCGGCTTCTTCCTCGGCGCCCCGCCGCGTGGGCGCGTACACGATGGCGACGCCTGCCTCGCGCCGCGGCCCGCCGAGCGCCTCCTCGAGCACGCCGTCGACGTGGGCCTGGCGCTGGCGCGCATCGTCCACTTCCACCGCGCGCAACCGGAGGTTCGGGCGGGCGAAGCCCCGGACGTGTTGCGGAGTGTCCGCGGGCAGGCCGAGGCGGCTCAGGATCTCGTCGCGCACGACGGGGGTCGCGGTGGCGGTGCAGGCGAGGACGCGCGCGGCGGGAAGCTCGGCGAGGAGGCCGCCGATCTGCAGGTATTCCGGCCGGAAGTCGTGCCCCCACTCGCTGATGCAATGCGCCTCGTCGATGGCGACCAGCGGGACCGCGATCTCGCGGACGAGACCGCGGAAGCCCTCGAAGGCGAGCCGCTCCGGGGCCACGTAGGCGAGCGAGTAGTCTCCCTGGGCCAGGCGAGCCATGCGGCGGCGGACCTCCGTCCCGTCGAGGGTGGAGGCGAGGAAGGTCGCGCTCACCCCGCGCGCGCTCAGGGCCTGGACCTGATCGTTCATCAACGCGACGAGCGGCGAGATCACCAGCGTCGTGCCGCGGAGCGACAGGGCGGGAAGCTGGTACGTCAGGCTCTTGCCCCCGCCGGTGGGCGCCACCAGCAGCACCCGTCCGGCCGTCATCAGGGTCTCGATCGCCTCGCGCTGGCCGGGACGGAAGGCTGCGTAGCCGAGGCGGCGCAGCCCGGCCTCGAGGTCGATCTCCGTCGCCGGGAAGGCCTGGCCATTCATCCGGCGGCACTGTAACACCGTGCTCGCCGCGCCCGGTTCCGAATGGACATCGATCGAGCCACTGTGTCGGTAGGTTCCCCGCCGGCCGGTGCCGGACCCGAGCGGGCCTCGCCCCGTCGTATTAGAGTGCGGCCGGGAAAGGGGGATCGACCATGAAGAATCCAGCCATCCTCGCGGCGGCCGTCGGGCTCGGGGCATTGATGGCGCCTGTTCCTTCACAGGCCCAGTTGTTCACCGTCCCCAAGGACCAGATGATCGAGCTCACGGCGCAGAACCCGTTCGAGCGGTTCGCCGACGGCCGTCCCAAGGTGCCCGATGCGCTGATCGAACGTGCGCGCGGCTTGTCGTCGGAAGAGGTGTTCGCAATCCTGCCCAAGGAGGGTTTCCGCAACCAATACGCCGACGGGTTCAGGGTCCTCCACCCGGCCACGAAGCTGGTCGGACGGGCGTTCACCCTGCAGTTCATGCCGCTGCGGCCCGACCTGGATGGCGTGATCAACGCCCGGGCGAAGGCGGCCGGATTGCCGCGCATGTACAACCAGACCGCGATCGACATGCTGCAGCCGGGGGACGTGCTGGTGGTGGATCTCTTCGGCCAGCAGGAAGGAGGCACGATCGTCGGCGACAACCTCTTCTACTACATCATGAAGACCACGAAGAACGGCGGGCTGGTGGTGGACGGCGCCATCCGGGACCTGGACGGCATCTCCCAGATGGACATGCCGGCGTACTTCCGAGACGTGCACCCCAGCGCCATCAACAACGTGATGATCAGCGGGATCAACATCCCGGTGCGCATCGGCAAGGCCACGGTCATGCCGGGCGACCTCGTCTTCGGCGACTCCGAGGGCGTCTACTTCATTCCTCCGGCGCTCGTCCAGAAGGTCGTCGACAACGCCGACGAGGTGCACATCCACGACGAGTGGACGCGCAAGAAGTTCGACGAAGGGAAGTACAAGTCGAGCGAGATCTACGGCACGCCGAAGGACCCCGAGCTGAAGAAGGAATACGAGGAATACCTCAAGAAGCGGCTGGAGGAGATTCGAAAGAAGAATCCGCGGTAGTCCTCACGCGCGGGACGGGCCCAGCGCGCGTCGTGGTCGCGAAACCACTCCAGAGCGGCCGCATGACGTCGAGCGGGTGGGCCGGCTCGCAGAAGCCAGGCCACACATCCCACACATTGAGCGACTGGTCGCCCAGGCGAGCTTGGAATGGCCGCATCGACGCGACGTCGTCGCGAGACGCCGAACGGGCCATTGGATCGGCCCGGTCCAACGATTTGGAGAAAGCGTTTCACGATGAGGCGCTAAGTTGCGGCGACAGGCTTGTTTTTTGGCTTGACTGTCCAGACGATGACCAATACATTGAAGCTCGGCAAACCCCCGAGTCGCACCGGAGAAGAGGAATGGTCTCGCGAAGCGCCCGCCGCTTCGGAGCAAGCTCCATCCAGGCGAACCCTCGAGGAATCGAGGGCCAGATCGACTCCGTCCAGGACGAATCCGCATCGCCAGATGCAGAGGAGAGGATGCATATGTCTTCCGTCCGAAGGTCCCAAACATTTCGCATCGTGTTGGGAACGGCCCTCGTGGGAGTCCTCTGCCTGGCCGGCCCCACGACGCTGCGAGCACAGACCACCAGCGCGTCCGTGTCCGGCTCGGTGAAGGACGCTCAGGGAGGGAGCCTGCCCGGTGCGACCGTCACGCTGACGAGCCACACGCAGGGCAACGCGCTGAATACCACTGCGGACGAAGCGGGGCGCTTCGTCTTCCCGATCGTCCGGCCGGACACGTACACGCTGCGCGTCAGCATGCAGGGCTTCAAGACGCTGGAGCGCACGAACGTGGTGGTCAACGCCAATGACAAGCTCTCCATCGGAGCCTTCACGCTCGAGGTCGGCCAGATGACGGAGGAGGTCAGCGTTCTTGCGCGAGTCAGCGAGCTGCAGGCCGAGAGCGGTGAGCGCTCGTTCACGCTCGAGAACGAAGCCCTCAAGAACATCGCCAACAACGGGCGCGCACTGTTCAACTTCGCCAACCTGGTGCCGGGCGTCCTCCAGCAGGGCACCTCCGGCCAGGAGAACGCCCAGGTGAGCTCGTTCACGGTGAACGGGCAGCGGCCGAACTCCAACAACATGACGATCGACGGCGTCGCCAACATCGACACCGGCGACAACGGCGGCAACATGGCCACGACCAACATCGACGCGGTCGCGGAATTCAAGATCCTCACCAACGCCTATCAGGCCGAGTACGGCCGCGCGGTGGGCGGGCAGTTGCAAGTGGTCACCAAGAGCGGCACCCAGTCCTTCCACGGCTCGGGCTACTGGTACGGCCGGCGCTCCGATTGGAACGCGAACACGTGGACCAACAAGCGGGCGGCGGCCCCGCCGCCGGTCGGAAGCGGCGCGCTCATCGAGCCGGCGAAGGCCTCCCGCAACGACTACGGCTACACCCTCGGCGGCCCCATCTACATTCCCGGAAAATTCAACACGGACAAGAAGAAGCTCTTCTTCTTCTGGAGCCAGGAGTTCGAGCGGAGGAACGATCCGGCCGCCGAACACCAGGGCCGGGTGCCCACCGCCCTCGAGCGGGCCGGCGACTTCTCGAAGAGCGTCGACAGCAGCGGCAACCCATTCCCCTACATCCGCGACTACGCGACCGGGCTTCCCTGCGGCCCCGGCGATACGCGCGGCTGCTTCCAGGACGGGGGCGTGCTCGGCCGGATCCCCCAGAACCGGCTCTACGCGCCGGGCCTCGCGGCGTTGAGCATCTTCCCCACCCCGAACTTCACGGCAGGCAGCGGCATCAACTTCTCGAGCCAGGTTCCGAACCAGGCGCCCCGGCGTGAGGACCTGCTGCGGCTGGACTTCCAGGCCACGGACAACTGGCGCTTCACCGGCCGCTACATGAACACGAAGGAAGAGATCCTGCAGGCCTACGGCACCACCTGGGCCGGCAACGGCAGCGACCAGCTTCCCATTCCCACGCTCTTCCTCCACCCCGGCAAGAACTACATGCTCTCCACCACCGGGATCCTCAACAGCACCACCTCTCTCGAGGTAAGCCTCGGGCGCGCCCAGAACTCGTTGAACTACCAGCTCCAGAATCCCGGCCTCTTCCGCGCCGCGGCCGGGCTCACCGGGATGCCGCTCCTCTTCCCGGACGCCGTCCAGGCGGATTACATCCCCTGGCTGGTCTTCCGCGGACCGGCGAACGCCCCCGGACGCACCGGCAACGCCGGCCAGTACCAGACCGACCGCGGCCCGTTCACCAACGAGAACGTCACCCACGACGTCCTCGCGAACCTGTCGAAGGTGTGGGGATCCCACTCCGCCAAGTTCGGCGTCTACTTCCAGAGCAGCTACAAGCCCCAGAGCATCTTCGCCAGCTTCAACAGCCAGATCGACTTTGTCGACGACTCCAACAACCCCTTCGACACCGGGTACCCATACGCGAACGCGGCCACCGGCGTCTTCCGGACCTACACCCAGGCCTCGAAGTACGCGCTGCCGGAGTGGCGCTACAAGAACTTCGAGTGGTACGCCCAGGACAACTGGAAGGCCACCTCGAAGCTGACCCTGGACTACGGCGTCCGCTTCTACTACCTGACACCGCAGTGGGACACGACGCTGCAGGCTTCGAACTTCCTGCCGGACAAGTTCAACCCCGCCGCCGCCGCCAAGTTGTACCTGCCCGTCTGCATCGGGGCCTATCCGTGCTCGGGCAGCGCCCGCCGCGGAATGGACCCCCGCCTGGTGGGAACGGTGACGCCGACGCTCGGGAACACCGTCGACCAGCGCTTCATCGGCCGTCTGACTCCGGACTCCAACCGCTTCAACGGCGCGTTCCAGGCGGGCCAGGGGATCAACGACCAGTTGCAGAACGGTAACGCCTTCAAGGTCTCGCCCCGATTCGGTTTCGTCTACGACCTCTCGGGTAAGGGGACCACCATCGTCCGCGGCGGCGCCGCCCTCTTCTACGATCGTCCCCAGGGCAACATGGTGTTCGACATGATCGCCAACGCGCCCGGCGTCCTGGTGTCGAGCTTGACCTGGGGACGGCTCCAGGACCTGGCGTCGGCGGGCGGCGATCCCAACGCCACCCTCGGCATGAGCCCGACGGCGTACGGTTTCGTTCCGCCCAAGGTGTATGAATGGAACGTCGGCGTCCAGCACAAGCTGTGGCGCGCCATCACGTTCGACCTCGCGTACGTCGGGTCCTCGTCGCAGGACCTGCTGCGCCAGGAGCAGATCAACGCGGTGCCCTACGGGGCGAAGTTCCTGCCCCAGAACCAGGATCCGACCCGGGCGCCGAGCGCGACGCCGGGCGCCACCGCGCTTCCCGACGACCTGCTGCGTCCCTACCCCGGATACAACAACATCCGCCTCTGGAAGTACGACGGCTACGGCAACTACCACGCTCTCCAGACGTCGCTGAACCGAAGGTTCGACAACGGGGTGATGTTCGGGGTGTTCTACGTCTGGAGCAAGGCCCTCACCATCAACAACGACGACTTCACCGCCGGACGCCCGAACGCCAGCGCGGCGGAGGTCCGGCGGGCCGATTACTCCTACGCGAGCTACGACCGCCCGCACAACTTTGTGGTCAACTTCGTCTACCAGACGCCCAAGGTCGCGAGCGGCGGGCTGGGAGCGATCGCGAACAACTGGCAGATCTCGGGCATCTACCGCTGGACCAGCGGCCGGCCATACACGGTCAACTTCTCGATCCCGGGCATCGGGGCCGCGAACCTGACCGGGTCGGACGGCAACCAGAACGCGCGCGTGGTCCTGACGTGCAACCCGGGCAGCGGCTGGAGCGGCGATCCCTACAAGCAGCTCAACACGGCGTGCTTGGCCCCGCCGCAGCCCGGCAGCGACGGCACCGAGTCGGCCCGCTTCTTCGTGCGCAATCCCCCCATCAACAACCTGGACCTGTCGCTCTCCAAGCGGTTCACGGCGGGCAAGGGGGTGGCCCTGGAGGTCCGTCTCGACGCGTTCAACGCGCTCAACCACACGCAGTTCACGGGCGTGAACGCCACGGTCAACTTCCGGAGCCTGACCGACCCCACGATAACGAACCTGCCGTACGACCCGAGCGGGAACCTGGTCCGGAACAACGGCTTCGGCACGATCAACGGGGTCGCGCCCCCGCGGACTCTCCAGCTCGTCACCCGGCTCACGTTCTAGCGACGAACGGCCGTCGTTCCAACCGGGGCCGGCGCCTCTCGCAGGCGCCGGCCTCTCTTCGTTTGCGGTATCATCGCGCGGCCTTCCGTCGCCCTCGAGTCCATGGCCGCATACCCCCTGGCGGTTCGTTCGCTCGCGCTCGCCCCCGGCATCCTGTCTCTGTGGCTCGTGGGAACCGCGACTACGGAAACTCCAGGCGCCGCTTCTTCGGCGTTGTCCTACCGGCCGAAGCTCCGGACGCCCGAGGTGCTGGAGCCGTTCCTGCCGTACCTGGCCCCGGGCAGCGACTCGTTCCCCGAGGAGAAAGAGGCCGAGGAGCTGGCCGCACGGCTGGCCGAGCTGGGCAGGCGGTTGCGGGGAAGTCCCGGCCGCGCCGCCGACGTGGTGGACGTCCTGCTGGCGCCCACGTTCCGAGGCGGCCGGCTCCAGCCGGTCGAAGAGGTGGCGGTCGCCCGACACCCATCGCTCCAGATCTTCCGGGGCCGCACGATGGCCCCCGACCTCGTGCTGGACGCCCGCTCCTTTGCCGAGCAGCTCCGCATCCTGCTCGAAGTCTTCCGGGAGGTGACGGTCGCCGAGTTCCTGATCACCGCCATCGAGGCGGACCCGGACAAAGGACTCACGAGCACCGACGTGCGCTACGACATCGTGGGGCCGGGCACGGATGCGTGGCGCGTCGAACGGTCGGGGCGGTGGCACATGCGGTGGCGTCGCGGCGCAGACGGCTGGCGCGTGGTCGAGTGGACGGCGACGGCGCATTTGCGCAGCAGTGCCGGGGCCCCTGTCTACGCCGAGGTCACCACGGCCGCCTTGGGTGGAAACGATTCCTTCCGCCGACAACTCACCACGAGCCTCGATGCCTGGATGGCCACGATCGACGGCGTGCTGACCCGGGACTCGAACGGCCACCATGGTGTCTCGGTCGGAGATGCCGACGGCGACGGTCTCGATGACCTCTACATCGCCCAACCGTCGGGACTGCCCAACCGGCTCTTCCGCAACCGGGGTGACGGTACCTTCGAGGACGCGACCGAGAGGGCGGGTCTGGGGGTGCTGGATGACACGTCGCAATCGCTCTTCGCCGACGTGGACAACGACGGCGACCAGGATCTGATCCTCGCCACGAGCGCGGGGCCCGTTCTCTTTCTCAACGACGGGTCGGGCCGATTCACTCGCGCGCCCGACGCGTTCCGCTTCGAGAGGGGGCTGCAGGGTTCGCCCATGTCGATGGCGATGGCCGACTACGACCGCGACGGCTTCCTCGACCTCTACCTGTGCGTCTATTCCTTCTACTATGGTGCGGGCGAGGGAAAGGCCGGCACGCCCATGCCCTACTACGACGCCCGGAACGGCCCGCCCGGTGTCCTGTTCCGGAACGACGGCCACGGGCATTTCGTCGACGTCACCCACGAGGCGGGCCTCGACGCGGGAAACGACCGCTACCACTTCGCGGCGGCGTGGGGCGACTACGACGGCGACGGGTGGCCCGACCTGCTGGTGGCCAACGACTTCGGCCGGAAGAATCTGTATCACAACCGGGGGCTGCGGGATGGGAAGGTGACCTTCGAGGACGTCGCGGCGCAGGCGGGCGTCGAGGACTACGGGGCGGGGATGAGCGCGGCTTGGCTCGACTACGACAACGACGGCCGCCTCGACATCTACACCGGCAACATGTGGAGTCACAACGGCCAGCGGGTGACGTCGCAGCCCGCCTTCATGCCCGATGCCCCGCCGACGGTCCGCGAGCTCTACCGCCGCCACGCGGGGGGGAACTCGCTCTTCCGGAACCGGGGCGACGGCCGCTTCGAGGACGTGACCCGGAAGGCCGGTGCCGAGTTGGGCCGCTGGGCCTGGTCGTCCGATGCGCTGGACTTCGACAGCGACGGATGGGAGGACCTCTACGTCGTGAACGGCATGTTGACCCGCGAGTCGGGCGCCCCGCGATCGCATCGCGATCGCGCTCAAGAAGGAACGCCCGAATTCACTTCGGGCGTTCCGGATGACGACCTGGACGGCTTCTTCTGGCGTCAGGTCGTGGCGCGCTCTCCGCTGACGCGCGTCACCGGTACTCCCTACGATGACGCCTGGCGCGCCATCAACCAGCTCCTGATCCATGGCTCGATCGCCAGCCACCAGCGGAACGTGTTCCTGCGCAACGACGGCCAGGGCGGCTTCGACGACGTCTCGGGAGCGGTCGGGCTCGACCTCGACCAGGACGGGCGGTCCTTTGCGGTGTTCGACTACGACCAGGACGGCGATCCCGACGTCGCGGTGATGGCCGCGCGCTCCACGCCGCAACTTCGGTTGTTCCGCAACGATTTCTCGCCGCGCGGTTCGTCCTTGGCCGTGAGCCTGGTCGGCCGGCTCAGCAACCGGGATGCGGTCGGCGCGCGCGTGACCGTCGAGACGGACCAGTTTCGCCGGACGAAGATCGTGCAGGCCGGCTCCGGCTTCCTCTCCCAGCATTCGAAGGAGCTGCTGTTCGGCCTCGGCGCAAGCCGGCGGGTGATCGAGCTGACCGTCGAGTGGCCCCGCGGCAGGAAACAGGTCTTCTCCGACGTTCCCCTGAACCATCGTCTCCGGATCGAGGAGGGAGGCGAGCCCCGGCCCGAGCCGTTCCGGGCGACGCCGGCCTTGCCGGCGGACAGCGCTGTCGCGCATCCGACGGAGCCGCCGAGCGGAAGCTGGCTCTACGAGCCGTTCCCCGCACCCGACTTCTCGCTCCCCGACCTGAGCCGCCAGCCGCGCTCGCTCTCGGACCTGCGCGGTCGGCCCGCCATCGTCCTGTTCTGGGCGACCGCAGCGAGCGCATCCCGCACGGCCCTGTCGGCTCTCGCCGCGGGTACCGAGGCCCTCGCCCAAGCCGGGGTCGGCTGCGTGGCCGTCGCTCTCGATGCGCGCGGTGACCTGCCGAAGGTCCGCGCCGCGGCGTCGGGCGTCACGACGGTGCCCGTGGTCCTCGCGAGCGACGGCGTCGGTCGCAGCTACGCGATCCTCAACCGGCACCTGTTCATGAACCGGCAGGATCTGCGGCTGCCAACGGTGTTCCTCCTCGACACGGAGGGGAGAGTGGTGAAGGTATACCGCGACCGGGTGGACGTCGCCGAGATCCTGCGGGACGTTCCCAGGATCGAGGCCTCTCCGGCCGAGCGTCTCGCGCGGGCGTTGCCCTTCGGGGGGACGTTCCACTCCTCGCCGGGCGTGCGCAACTACCTTCCCTACGGCCGGGAGCTGCTGGATCAGGGTCTCGAGGCACCGGCGCTCGTCGCCTTCGAGCGGGCCGCGTACGGGAACCCGAGCGCTTCGACCCTCTACCGTCTCGGGACCCTCCTCGTGAAGAGCGGTCAGACGGCCAAGGCCAAGGCCGCGTTCGAGCGGGCCCTGGCGATGCAGCCGGACCTCTCCGAGGCCAGCAACGACCTCGGCGCGCTGCTGGCGCAAGGCGGCGATCTGCCGGCCGCGATCGTGAAGTTCCGAGCGGCCCTGGCGACGACGCCCGACTACCCCGACGCCCTCAACAACCTCGGCTACGCCCTGCTCCTGACCGGCCGGGTCCAGGAGGCGCGCGAGCTCTACGAGAAGGCCCTGAAGCTCCAGCCCGATTTCCCCGAGGCCCTGAACAATCTCGGCCTGATCTTCGGCAAGGAAGGCGAGCTGGAGCGGGCGGAGCGCTACTTCCGCGAGGCGCTCGCGAAGCGGCGCGACTACGGGGAGGCCGCGAACAACCTGGCTCTCGTTCTCGTCGCGCGTGCCCGGCCCGAAGAAGCGATCCGCCTCCTCGAGGCGTTTCTCGAGACCCGACCCGAGTTCGAGAACACGTACATCACGCTGGCGAAGATCTACCTGGCCGCGGACCGGCAGCGGGAAGGGCTGCAGGTCATCGAACGCCTGCTGCAGCGAAACCCCACCCACCCCCTGGCCCTGGAGATCGTGCGGCGAGTCAAGTCGCGCTGAGTTGAACCTTCACTGCCATAGATCACGCCGCCAGAACCTCCGCCGCCGGGATCCCGGCCTGTACGTGCAACTCCAGCTCCCGCAGGAGTGTCCCCGCGGGCACGGGAAGCCCGCCGGTCGGCATGCCGCGCCGGACCTGGGCCGGCAGGCGCTTGAAGACGAGAAACTGGGGAGGATCAGTACATGCCCGCGCTCGCCGGCTCAGACGTCGAGTCCCGTCGAGCCGCGTGGAGCCGGCCGCCCGCCCAGGCGGTGGGTATCGCGAGCACCACGAGCGCGAGGGGATACCATTTGGGCCCGAATTCCGGTCCCCGGCTCCAGGTCGCCACCGCGCCCGCGATGCTCACGACGAGGCCAAGGGCGCCGAGCGTGAGGGCGTGCTGCATGGGCCGATCGGGCGTGAGCCGCGCGGCGATATAGGCGCCCGCGACCCCGTACACGGTTCGATAGGCGGTCGCCAGCAGGAACAGCGCGCCGGCCATCGGCTCTACCCCTGACGGGTAGACGCCCGTTACGCGCAACGCGGCGTCGGTGGCCAGGGAGGCAACGACGGTCGCGAGCACGCCCGCGAGGACGGCGCCGACGCTTCGAAGGCCGCGGCGCCGGGGAGGCGATTCGCTCATGACGGCTGGGCTCTCTGCTCCACCCCTCGAGCCCCGGGCCATGCCAACAGCGCGGCCAGCCGGTCGTAGCTCGCCGCCACGCCCTTCTCCATGTCGGACTTGAGCACTGCGTCGCGGGCGTCGCGTGACTCGTAGAGCATCGTCTGCGTGAGCGTGGTCCTCGTGCCCTGCTCCCCGAGGACGGTCGTGCCCACCGCCTCGCCCGGGTACCAGGCTTCGTCGAACCTTTCGGTCGCGACGATCCGCTCGGGCGCCACGATCTCGCGGTAGACGCCGCCCATGCCCATCTTGGTCCCGTCACGGTCCCTGCGCCATACGTAACGGTACCTGCCGCCCACCCTCAGGTCGATCTCGCAGACCGGCATCGACCATCCGGGCGGCCCAAGGAGCCACCGCTGGACCAGCTCGGGCTTGGTGAAGGCGTCGAAGACCAGGCGGCGCGGAGCATCGAACTCTCGCGTCATCATGATCTCCCGGTCGGAGGGCGTGATGATCTCCAGGGCTCCAACGTTCTTCATCGGTGATCTCCTCGTCGCTTGGTGCGTCCACGTCTCTTTCCCTTGGCCTTCAGCTCGTCGAGCAGAGCGTCGAGGCGCTCGAAGCGGCCCTCCCAGAACCAGCGGTAGCGCTCCAGCCATTCGGTGGCCTCCGCGAGCGGGCCGGCCTCGAGCCGGCGAGGCCGCCGCTGCGCGTCGCGGCCGCGCGAAACCAGGCCGGCGCTCTCCAGCACCTTGAGGTGCTTGGAGATCGCGGGCTGGCTCATCGCGAACGGCTCGGCCAGCTCCGCTACCGACGCCTCACCGGAGGCCAGCCGAGCGAGGATCGCCCGCCGCGTGGGATCGGCCAGCGCCGCGAACGTGGCGTCGAGGCGGCGGGGGGCCTTCTGTCCATAACCGCTCAGTTGCATAACTGATAGGTAATATATGGCCGCGCGGGCCGGCCGTCAAGCGCCGTCGCGATGGACGCCTGAGGCAGGGCTTCTGGCAGCGCGCTGTCGAGCCCTTCCGGCATCAGCGGGTCGGTCCGGGCGAGGATAAGAAGCTGGTCCTCGATGAACAGCGCCTGCACCCCGAGCGCCTCGTAGCCGCTCACCGTATAGGCGACGTTCTCGGCGTCGCCGTAACCATCGTCGCCGTCCACCATTGTCGGCAGCGTGTCGCCCCGATGATGTCCTTCACGGCGGCGTGGCGCTCCGCGTAGTGCGTGAAACCGATGTCCGGGACGCGCAGGAACCAGCGGGCTCCTTCTTCGTGCGGCGGGCCGATGGGAGACTCAGTCCCGGAGCGCGCGGACGGGATCGGTCCGGGTCGCGCGCCAGGCGGGCAGGAGACAGGCCGCCGCCGCGGCGATCGTCATCGCGACGAGGGCCGTCCCGAACGCCAGCGGGTCGCGTGGGCTGACCTTGTAGAGCAGGTCCCCGATGAGCCGCGTCAATCCCAGCGCCGCCGCCCCGCCCACCACCACGCCGCCGGCCGTCAAGGCGAGGCCGTGCGACATCACGAGCCGCAACAGGTCCGATGCGCCCGCGCCGAGCGCCATGCGCAGCCCCAGCTCGCGCGTGCTCTGCGAAACCGCGTACGACATCACGCCGTACAGCCCGATCGCGGCCAGGAGCAACGCCAACCCGCCGAACAACCCGAGCATCTTGACGGCGACCCGCTGCACGGCCGTGGTCCGGTCCACCTGCTCCTGCATCGTGATGAGCTCACCCGGGGCCAGGTTCGCGTCGAGCGCGTGTAATTCGCGAACGAGCGCCTTCGCCATCGCCTCCGGGCCCTGCGACGCCCGGATCGCCAGGCCCTGACCCGCGGCGCTCTGGCGCATGGGGACGTAGAAGAACGGCTTGGGCGGCTCCGTGAGGTTCCGGTACTTTGACGCCTTCGCGACTCCGACCACCTGCATCCGGCGTCCCTTGGCCTGGAGGCGACTGCCGAGGGGATCCTTCCCGCGCCAGTATTGGGCCGCCATCGCCTCGTTCACGACCGCGACCAGGGGAGCCGCAGCGTCGTCCGCGCGCGTGAACTCGCGACCCGATACCAGGGGGATGCCCATCGTGGCGAGATAGGCCGGACCGACCTCGTCGTAATCGACGCTGGGCTGCTCATCGGGCGGGGGCTCGTAGCCGTCGACGGCGATCGGAGCGGAAGAGTAGCTGCGATAGCTGAACGGCATGATCCGCGCGAAGGCGACCGATTCCACGCCGCCGAGCGCCTGGAGGCGATCGACCAGCTCGTCTTGGAGATTCCTCGCCCGCTGCGCATCGTATCCCGCCGCCACCAGGTCGACCGAGCTCGTCAGCAGGCCGGGGGTCGAGAAGCCGGGGCTCGTGTTCTGGACGCCACGAAGGCTCTGCAGCAGGAGACCCGCTCCTACCAGCAGGACGAAGCTCAGCGACACCTGCAGCAGGACCAGGCTCGACCGCACCAGCGCCCGTCGCCCTCCACCCACGACGCCGCGCGATTCGGCCTTCAGCGCCGAGGCGAGGTCGATCTTGCTGGTCTGGATCGCGGGAACCAGGCCGAACAGCAGCGTCGAGATCAGGCAAGCGCCCGTGCTCGCCGCGAGCACGCGCCAATCGATCTCGCCGGGCAGGTGCATGGTGAGGCCGCCCCGCATCGGGAGCAACAGCACGAGCAGGTCACGGCACCAGTACGCGACGACGAGGCCGCCCGCGGCCGCCATGGCCGAGAGGATCAGGCCTTCCGTGAGAAGCTGCCTCAACAGTCGGCCGCGCCCGGCGCCGACCGCGAGCCGAACCGTCATCTCGTGCCGCCGCCCGAGAGCCCGGACGAGCAGCAGGTTGCTCACGTTCGCACACACGATCAGGAGCACGAAGACCACGACCAGGAGGGCGATCCTGAGCGTTGGCAGCAGGGTGCCCGCGTTGTTGAACGGGGCTTGCCACAACGGGAACAGCTTGATGCCGCGACCGCGGTTCGTCGCCGGATAGTCGGCTTCCAGTCGCTTCGCCGCCGCGGAGATCTCCGCCTGCGCCTGCTCGGGAGTCACCCCGGCCTTGAGCCGCGCGAAGCCTTCGATCCAACGCGCGCCGCGATCCTCCAGCTTGTATCCGGTCGGGTCGAATGTCTCCTGCATCGACGCGGGGACCCAGAACTGCATGGCCCAGCCCACGAAGGTCCCGTAGAACCCCGGCGGCGCGACGCCGATGATCGTATGGGGCATGCCGTTGAGCATCTGCGTCCTGCCGACGATTCCCGGATCGCTGTGGAAGCGCTCCTTCCACATCTGGTAGCTGATCACCGTTACCGGGTGGGCGTTGCGCCCGAGGTCCTCGGCCGGCTCGAACCCGCGGCCCAGGATCGGATGGACTCGCAGCGCCTCGAAATAGTTGGCCGACACGATGCTGCCCGCCGCACGCTCGGCCCGCTCGCCGGTGCTGAGGGTCGTCCCCGTGATCCGGTCCACGATGAACGAGTCGAAGAGCCGGCAGCCCTTCTGGAGGTCGGCGAAGTCCGGCCACGAGACATCGGAAAAGCCGGGCTCCGCGCGATTCGTTCCCGCGACGGCCATCAGCCGGTCCTGGTGGGCCACCGCCGGGAATGGACGGAGCAGGATTCCTTCGATCCAACTGGAGACCGCGGCCGTGGAGCCGATCCCCAGGGTCAGGCAGAGGACCGCCAGGAGGGAAAAGCCCGGACTGCGCCGGAGGATCCGGAATCCGAAGCGGAGGTCCTGGAGGACGGTATCGATCGGCGGCAGTCTCCTCTGGTCGCGGCAGGTTTCCTTGACCTGCTCGACGCCGCCGAAGGCGCGAAGCGCCTCGCGCCGCGCATCCTCGGCGGCCATGCCCCGGCGCAGGTTCGCCTCCCGGGCCATCTCCAGGTGCGAGCGCAGCTCCGCGTCGAGGTCGTCTTCGAGATGACGGCGGCGGAAGAGCCCCACGAGACGGTGGATGAACACGCAGCAGGATTCGCGCACGGGCCCGCTAGCTCGTCCCCAGCACGCGGTTGATCACGGCCGACATGCGATCCCAGCCTTCCGCTTCCTCCTCGAGCTGCCGGTGTCCGGTTCGGGTCAAGGAGTAGTACTTGGCCCGGCGGTTGTTCTTCGAAACGCCCCACCGGGACGCGATCCAGCCCCGTTGCTCGAGGCGCAGCAGGGCGGGGTAGAGCGTTCCCTGGTTGAGTCGCAGCAGGTCCTCGGAAACCTGCTGGATGCGCGCGGCGATCCCGAAGCCGTGCATCGGCCCCATGGAATCGAGCGTCTTCAGCACCAGCAGGTCCAGCGTTCCCTGCAGGACTTCGGCCCGGGAAGACGGCATGGCGCTCCTTTTGACGGTCAACAGGAGGCTATCACGTTTCTGTTGTCCGTCAACAGGAGCCCCGGCGGCCTAAGGGGCCACGTACCCTCGACGGGCCATGACCTCCAGGCCCTTGTTCCGGTGGTTGAGCCGGACCTGGATCTTCCGGAACTCGCCGCTGCGGGTCGCCTTCGCCGGGTCGTAGCCGATGAGGTAGTAAGCGCTCGCGGTGTCGGCGATGAGGCGCAAACCCTTCGTCAGGTCGCTGGTGTTTCGTATCGTGAAGCCGCCCGTGTCCACGGCCAGCACCTCCGCTCCCTGCGTGGCCAGGCCTTCGCCGAGACGGGTCCCGAAGATGTCGGGTGGATCCACCGCGGCCGCCGTCTCGACGTCCTGGAAAGGGGCGAGCCCCTGCAGGCCGCGCGCATCGAGGAAATAGATGGCCGTGTTGGCGCGGAGCGACGCGCCCAGGACGCGCCTGAACCCGGGGAGGGCGCCCTCGTAGGGGAACCCGCTCGAGGCGAGGACGAGCGACTTCCGGCCCTTCCGGCCGGCCAGCCGATCGAGAGCGCTCTCGAGGACGGCCAGCGTCATCCGGATCCGCTTCTCTGCGTCGGCGTAGACCTCGGTCGCCCGCGCCTGCACGAGCGGCCGGACGCGCTCCGGATCGCCGAAGCTCAGGTTCGGATCCTGGGCCAGGAATCGGCGCAGGACGCGATCCTCGACCGTCTTGTCGAGTCGCACGTGGATGTCCTGGGCCTCGATGTCGCCCATGCCCTGGGCCGAGCGGTCGACCACCCGTCGTCCCTTGACGCTCCTCAGGACCGAGAAGAGCCCTTCCGCGCCCTCCGGCAGCCGGGCGCCCCTGCCCAGGCCAATCGAGGGCGAGATGAGCCACACCTCGTCGCCCGCGGCCGTGTGGGCCTCGAGCAGGTCGGCGACGGCGGTCTTGACGCGTTCTCCCTGGCCAAGCGTCAGGTTGGGATCGTCGAAGACGATGGCGATCGTGCGCCGCGGCGGGAGGGCAGGGTCCGGCAAGCGTCCGTCCGGGGAAGACCCGGTCCTGGCCGGCGCTCCTGTCACCCGGCCGCCGTCGAGCGGCATGACGCCCTCGAACGTGGTGATCGGCTGCTCGAGGCCGTCCTCCAGCACGGTGAAATCGTCCTGCGTCAGTCCGCGAACGGGTGTTCCCTTCGCGTCGAGGACCGCAACGTCCACGACCACGAGCGCTCTCTCGGAGCGGAAGGCGGGCGGCTCGTTCGCCGCTGCCTGAAGCGAGGCCAGGAGGAGCCAGGGCCACATGATCTCAGCCGACAGTAGCACCTTCATCCGCCCTCTTGCTCAATGGACTCACGGGGTATAGCTTGAAAGCTGAAGACCTTGGCGCCGGCGCCGCTCGCCCGCGTCGGGGGGAAACGGAGCGACCGCGATGGCAGCCGGCGAATCTCCCCGACCGGTGAACCGCAAGGCAGACGACGGCGGCTCCGCCAACGGGGTCCCGGTCGTGTCCCCTCCCGGTCCCCCCATGCCGCTCGCCCGTCCGCCCGCCCCGGGGCCGGCCGTGCCTCCGCCCGAGGACCGGCCGGCCAAGGGTCCGGTGAAGCTCACCAAGAAGCAGAAGAAACAGCTCAAGGACAACCACCGCCAGCTCGACTCCTGGGAGCGCTACCGGGCCCTCACCGACGTCCTCGACGAGGCCCTGGACCTCGTGGACCTGGCCGACCACAAGGCGCGCTTCGCGCTCATCATCATGACCGCCATCAACGCGGTGATCTTCCTCCTCGGCGCGCGCACCGACGCCATCAAGGACCTGCCCGAGGGCGTACGGCCCTGGATCCTGGTCGGGTTCATCTTCTACATCCTCACCGCGCTCTACTTCTTCTTCCAGGCCATCGAGTCGCTGCGGCCCCGCAAGTCCCAGCCCCAGGTGCGCTACGAGGGCGCGGACGGCCTGGGGGACCATCCGATGGGGATCCGGTTCTACGAAGACATCCTGAGCCGCGACGTCGAGGCCTACCGGCGCGCGTGGCGGGAGATCCAGATCGGCCAGCTCAACGCCGAGCTGGCCGTCCAGGCCCATGCCCTGGCCGAGATCAACCGGGCCAAGTACACCGCGCTGCGCCGGCTCTACAAGGGCCTGCACATCATGATCTTCATGGGAGCGGGCCTGCTCCTCTTCGGAGCGATCGCCTACTTCTTCGCCGGCGGCGCGCAGGCCGGCTTCGGCAAGCACGTAAAGTTCAAGGGCAAGAGCGCCCAGACGAGCGGGGAGGCTTCCAGTCCCGCCCGGGACTGGAAGGAGCACCCGGCGCTCGTCGAGCGCACGACGTCGGCCGAGGTGGTCGGGCTGGGGGACGTGCACGGAGGGTACGACCGGCTGGTCAGCCTGCTCACCGCCGCCGGGCTCATCAAGAGCGACGGCCAGTCCCGGGGCGGCTACGCGTGGGCCGGGGGCAAGCGGGTGCTCGTGAGCGTGGGAGACCTCATCAACAAGGGCGACAAGTCGATCGAGGTGATGGACCTCATGCGCGCCCTGCAGGAGCAGGCTCCCCACTCCGGGGGCGAGGTGATCGTGACCTGCGGCAACCACGAGGTGGAGTTCCTGGGCAAGCCGGAGCGGCGCAAGGCGGAGGAGTTCGCCTCCGAGCTGCAGGCCAAGGGGATCGACCCCGAGGCGGTCGCGGCCGGCCAGAACGAGTACGGCGTCTGGATGCGGAACCTTCCCGTGGCCGCCCGCGTCAACGGCTGGTTCTTCGCCCACGCCGGCGACACCGGCCAGCAGACGCGCGACCAGCTGGCCGGCAAGTTCCGGGACGTCGTCGACAAGGACGATTGGAAGGCGCCGTTCCTCGTCGCCGACGACTCCATCCTGGAGTCCGAGAAGTGGTGGCGGGACACCGGCGCCGTGGATCGCGACCTGGCCGCCCTCGGCGTCAAGCACATCGTCTTCGGCCACGACCCGGGGGCCTTCAAGCGCGGCAAGATCGACCTGCGCTACGGCGGCAAGGTCTTCCGGATCGACGTCGGCATGTCGCCGGGGGTGAACTACAGCAAGGGCGCGCTGCTGCTCATCGACCGTCAAGGAAGCCAGGACGTGGCCACCGCCCTGGACGCGGACGGCAAGAAGACCGAGCTCTGGCGGGGGGAAGCCTAGGCCTACGGCGCCTGGGCCTGGACGTCGGGCGCGCGGCCGGCGATGACTCCCCGCAACCCGTTGATCGAGCTCTCGAACTCGTCGTTGCTGAACGGCTTCTTCGGATCGGTGAGGGCCGCGTTGCGGATGAGGTTGTAGTCGGCGTCGAGCTGCGGCCCCAGCCAGGACGTGTTCACGAACGACGCGACCGCCTTCTTTATCGCGTCGACGTAGAACTGCTTCAAGGTCGGGTCCGCGAGCAGCCGCCGGATGAGGACGTTCGTGTCGGTGCGCTGGAAGAGCGGCCAGTCGGCGCTCACGAACGTGGTGTTCTGGTCCCACGGGATGAAGGTGAACTTCGTGCCGCCGGCGAGCTGGTAGACGAAGAAGTTGTTCATCCCCGCGTAACCCACGAAGCCGTCGTTCTCCACGATCGCGTTCTCCACCGCGACGTAGGTGAGGATCTGGCGGGGATCGACGTAGGCGGAGATGTCGCCGACGAAGCTGGAGTCGGCCGCGTTGTTGGCCTTCTGGACGAAGTCGACCAGGGCGGCCGTCGTCGGGTTGTCCTTGTTCGTCTCCGGCTTGAGGGGGATCGGCACGTAGGCGTTGGGATCGGTGCCCTTGGAGGAGAAGTCCCAGGCGTCCTGGTACTCGTACTTGAAGAGCTGCCCGTTGCTCTGGCCGAACCGGGCCTGGAGAAACGGCTCCTCCACGCTCTCGACCAGGTTGAACACGCCCCAGTACTCGTCGTTGACGAAGACCTGGGCATAGGAGACCGCGGGCGCGGCGACGCCCATGGCTTCGAAGACCGCCATCGAGAGGCGCTCGCGGACCATGGTCGCGTCCTGGATGAGGTTCTTGACCTGGACGCTCTTCAGGCCGTGGAAGGTCTGGGCGGCCACGTACTTGTTGAAGTCGACCTTCACCCCGGGCTTGGTGTCGCTGCGCGAGCCCTTGCCCCGGGAGCGGACGCCCACCTGCTGGACGACCGTGCCGTCCAGGGAGATGTTGGCCGCGTAGTAGTCGTTGCTCCGGAAGTTGTCGATGAGCGCCCGCCAGTCGGCCGGGTCCATGACGATGCGGACCTGGTGGAGGACGCCGGGATTGAAGATGGCGTCCGCGGCCGGCGCCGAGGCGGCGGTCAGGGCCAGGACGGCCAGGAGCAGCGCGAACCGGATCGATGCACGCATCGAGGTCACCTCACGAGTCCTCACGGCAGGCCCACCTGCAGCCGGCCGGCCAGCGTCACGTAGCTGCCGCGGCGGTTGGGCACGGGAGCGAGCACCGGGTCCAGGTACCTCTCCACGCTCACGTCGCCCATGAAGCGCGTCCACTTGGTCGGCCACCACGAGACCCCCCCGGTGAACGAGCGGTCCCCGGCCGGGCGGATGTTGCTGGAACGGGCGCCCGCCCCCTCGAAGCCCGTGTCCGGCCCGTCGTCGTCGAAGCGCAGCTCTTCGTAACGGACGGCCAGCTCGATGGCACCCACCCCGCGGGGCATGGGATGCTCGGGCTCGATCGTCCTCCGCTTCTTGTCACCGGTCAGCAGCCATGTCCCCGACACGGTCCAGCCCCGGCCCGTGACGTCCGGGAGGTCGTCGCACGTGAAGCCGCCGCCGGCGACCTGGCACCGCGCGCTCTGGCCCAGACGCTGCTCGCGGGCCTGGATGTACTCGGCCTTCATCCCGACCGGCCCGCTCGTCCAGGTGGCCTCGGCCCCCAGCCGCAGGCGGTGCCCCTGGACGTAGTGCCGCACGGAGAAGCGGTACCCCGAAGGGCCCTTCCCTTCGAAGCCCCTGGCCTTGGGGGCCGTGTCGGAGTTGGCGACCTGGGGCAGGGCCTCGACGTCGGCGGTGGTGAACGAGCCGCCCACGTCGAGCCCCTCGACGGGGGTGAAGACGAGGCGCCCGGCGACGGTCGTCTTGGCGGATATGCTGACGTTGGTGACGGGGTCGTTCGACCGGCTGTCGCCGCGGAAAACGCCGGCCTGGTAGAGCACGCGCCGGTGGATCTCCCCCCATACCATTCCGCCCCAGTCGCGGTCGGTTCCCAGCCGGTTGGTGGCCATCGAGCGCTCGATGAAGTCCGTCTTGGCGGCCGAGGTCAGGAACTCCGCGCTGAAGGGCAGCTTGAACTTGCCGCCCCGGACGCGGAAGGCCGGGGAGAACTTCAGCTCCCCGTAGGCGTTCTTGAGGTGCTCCTTGTCGTCGGCGAGGTCGGTCTGGACGTCCAGGGAAAGGAGCTTCCACTGCAGCTCGGTGCCCAGCCGCGTCCGGCGGGTCTCGCGGGTGGGATTGAGCTGGTCGACCTGCTGGGCCTCGTCGAACTCGAAGTCGCGGTAGGAGCGGAAGTCTTCCTGGACATAGCCGGTGAGGGCGGCCTTGAAGTCCGATCCGGGGACGGAGAAACCCAGTCCGGGCCCCCACTTCACGCTCTCCTGGGCCCCGGCCGGGACAGCGGCCGCCGCGGCGAGGGCCAGGCAGGAGAGGGCAATCTCTTTCACCGCGGAACGCTCCCTTCAGCCTGAGGCAGCTTCGATCCAACACCGGCATTGGACCCGCTCCACGTCGTTGGAGTTGAAAGGGTAGGCGGGCCCCCGCTGGCAGTCAAGACGGCCACCGCCCTCACTCCTCGTCCGAAGGCCGGCGCCTCCGCTTGCGCTCCGCCCGCATCTTCTTGTCGCGGAGCCGCTGCTCCCGAGCGGCCGCTGAGGGCGCGGTCGGCCGGCGGGGCCGGGGCGCCGCGAGGGCCCGGGCAACGAGGCGGCGGACCTTCTCTCGGGCGTCCTCCAGGTTGCGGCGCTGTTCCCGAGTGCGCTGGCTGGTGACGACGAGCCGCCCCTCCGCGTCCAGCCGCGGCAGCGCCAGGGCATGCAGCCGCTGCCGGGCTTCGGGCGGAAGGCCCTCGATCCCGGCCAGGTCCACGCGCAACTCCACCTTCGACGCCACCTTGTTGACGTTCTGGCCGCCCGGCCCCGAGGACCGGGTGGCCCGGAAAGAGAGCGCGGCGGCCGGGACGGACACGCCCTCCCCGATCGATATGGCGTCCGCCATCGGCCCACGTTCGGTCACGGATCCGCCGCCGTCAAGGCCCTCCGATCGACTGTCGGTGACGAAGCTCACAGAATCCGTCTCGCGTGCGCGCGCACACTGGGCACTTGCTTGCTCCGGGCTGGCGACCCGGGAAAGGCGGTGGGCGGTGACGGGGACATCTTCTTCTTCATCCGGACCGGCGGCCGAGGCGGACGCCGACCTGAAGCGACTGCAGGACGAGCTGCTGCACGCGGCGCTGCACGACGGCCTCACCGGCCTCGCCAACCGGCGCTTGTTCCTCGACCGCCTGCAGGGCGCGCTGCTCCAGCGTGGACAAGGCGCGGGACGGCCGTTCGCGGTGCTCTTCCTCGACGTCGACCGGTTCAAGTCGATCAACGAGACCCTGGGCTTCGCGGCCGGCGACCACCTCCTCGTGGAAGTGGCGCGGCGGCTGGAAGCGTGCCTGCGCTCCCACGACACGGTGGCCCGTTTCGGCGGCGACGAGTTCACGGTGCTGCTCGAGGACCTGGAAGACGAGCACGAGGCGGTGCGGGTCGCGGACCGGATCCTGGCTCGCCTGCAGGAGAGGGTGGAGATCGACGGACACCGCGTGGTCTCCCAGGCCTGCATCGGCGTCGCCCTCAGCAAGCCATCCCACTCCCGCCCCGAGGACGTGGTGCGGGACGCGGACCGGGCGCTCCAGAAGGCCAAGGCGCTCGGCAAGCCCGGCTTCCAGGTCTTCGACTCGGCGATGGAAGGCCGGGCGATGTCCCTGGCCCAGCTCGAGGCCGCCCTCCGCCACGCCCTCGACCGCGAGGAGTTCCGGACCCACTACCAGCCGATCGTGTCGGTCAAGGGCGGGAAGGTGGCCGGCTTCGAGGTGCTGCTGTGGCGCCGGTCGCCGAGCGTGCCCGATCGTCGCGAGCCGGGCCGGAACGGCAAGGTCCAGTAGCGCCTCACCAGCGCCTCGTCTCCCCGACCGCCATCACCCACGTCCGGTCGTCATCCAGGCCCAGCCGGCCCGCCTCGGCGCGGAAACGGCGGGGAGGCTCGTCGAGCGGCTCGTCGGCGAGGTCGAACGTGCCCCAGTGCATCGCGGCCACGCGGGCCGCGCCCGCCGCCAGCGCTCCCTGCAGCGCCTCCTCGGGGGTGACGTGCACCGGGCCCATCATGCGCCGGGGCAGATAGGCGCCGATCGGCATCGCGGCGAGGTCGATCGGTCCCAGCCGCCGCCCGATCTCCGCGAAGCCCTCGAAGCGGCCGGTATCGCCCGCGTGGTAGAACCGCCGCGTCGGCCCCGTCACGACGAAGCCGGCCCACAAGCGCCGGTTGCGGTCGAAGGGCGTGCGGCCCGAGAAGTGCTGGGCGGGCACGCAGTGGACGCCGACCGGCCCGACCTGCACCTGCTCCCACCAATCCAGCTCCGTCGCCTCGGCCCCCGCGCGACGCACCAGCTCGCCGAGCCCCCTCGGCACGATGAAGCGCACGCCGCGCCGGGCCAGCGCGCGAACCGAGGGCAGGTCCAGGTGGTCGTAGTGGTCGTGGGAGACGAGGGCGAAGTCCACGGCGGGCAGGGAGCCGAGCCCCAGACCCGGCGGAGCGAGCCGCGCCGGGCCGGCGAACCGCAGCGGGCTGGCCCGGCGGGAGAACATCGGGTCGGTCAGGAAGGCGACGCCGTCCATGCGCACCAGGAACGTCGCGTGGCCGATCCAGGTCAGGCGCGGGCTTCCGTCCCGCGCCGGCGGCTCGGCGGTGACCACGGGCGCGCCGCCCGGGCGGGGAACGATCGTGAGCCACACGCGCTTCAACAGAAACGGGACCATGACCCGCGCCCCGCCCCGCTCGTACTCCGGGTACCTCATCGTCCCCCGCCCATCCCGGCCCCATCATGGCTCATCACGCGGGGTTGATCGTCCGGGCGGCGCGGGCATAGACTCGTCTCGACATGGTCGAGACCGCCGCGGATACCCTCATCGACTCGCTCGTCGCCGACTTCGGCGGCAACTACACCTTCGCGCTGGACCTGCTCGAGCAGTACCGGGCGGACCGGCGGTCGGTGGAAGCGAGCTGGCGCGAGTACTTCGACCGGATGACGGGCGCCGCGCCGGAGGCGGCGCCGGCTCCGCCCGCCGCGGCTCCCCCGCCTTCGTCGGTGCGACCCGGCGCGCTCGTGCGCCAGGAGCCCTCCGCCCCCGCCCGGACGCGCTCCCAGGCGCTCGTCGTGCCCGCCATCCTGCCCGGCGACATCGCCACGCCCATCCGCGGCGGGGCGGTCCGCATCGTCGAGAACATGGAGGCCAGCCTCAGCATCCCCACCGCCACCTCCATGCGGCAGGTGCCGGTGAGGACGCTGGAGGAGAACCGCCGGCTCCTCAACAAGCACCGCGACGCCACCGGGGGAGGCAAGATCAGCTTCACCCACCTGGTGGCGTGGGCGATCCTGCGCGCCCTCGACACGTTCCCGCGCCTCAACGACGCCTACGCCGAGCTGGACGGCGCGCCTCACCGCATCCAGCGTGATGCCGTGCGGCTCGGAGTGGCCGTCGACGTGCAGAGGAAGGACGGCACCCGCACGCTGCTGGTGCCCAACATCAAGGACGCGAGCAGGCTCGACTTCGCCGGCTTCCTGAAGGCTTTCGACGACCTGGTGGCGCGTTCGCGCAAAGGCGCCATCGGCCCCGACGACTTCATCGGCACGACCGTGTCGCTCACCAACCCCGGCACGGTCGGCACGACCGCCTCCGCGCCGCGGCTCATGCCGGGCCAGGGGCTGATCGTGGCCACCGGGACCCTCGACTTCCCGGCCGAGTACCGCTCCATGGCCCCCCGCACGCTGTCGCTGCTGGGGATCAGCAAGGTCATGAACGTGACCTCGACCTACGATCACCGGATCATCCAGGGCGCGGAATCGGGTCTGTTCCTGGCCCGGCTGGAGGACCTGCTCAAGGGCGAGGACGGCTTCTACGAGCGGATCTTCGAGGACCTGAAGCTGCCCCACCGGCCGGTGCGGTGGGAGATCGACGTCACGCCGGGCCTGTTCGGCCCCGCGGGCAGCGAGGAGCAGGTCGAGAAGCAGGCCCGCGTCCTGCAGCTCATCCACGCCTACCGCGTGCGCGGCCACCTCGTGACCGATCTCGATCCGCTGGATTCGAAGCGCGCCCCCCACAAGGACCTCGACCCCGCCACCTACGGCCTGACGCTGTGGGACCTCGACCGCGAGTTCTTCACCAACGGGCTGTCGGGGAAGGACCGCGCCACGCTGCGGGAGATCCTGGAGGTCCTGCGCGACACCTACTGCGGGACGATCGGCGTCGAGTACATGTACATCGCCGACCCCGAGCGCAAGGAGTGGCTGCAGGAGCGGATGGAGTCCTCGCGCAACCGGATGGGCCTGGACGCCGCCGGCCGGCGGCGGATCCTGGAGAAGCTCGTCGAGGCGGAGAGCTTCGAGCGCTTCCTGCACGCGAAGTACATCGGCCACAAGCGCTTCTCGCTGGAGGGCGGAGAGACGGCCATCCCGCTCCTCGACAAGGTCCTCTCCGACGCCGCCCGGGCGGGCGTGCGGGAAGCGATCATCGGCATGTCCCACCGCGGCCGCCTGAACGTGCTCGCCAACACCATCGGCAAGCCGCTGGCCCAGATCTTCTCGGAGTTCGAGGGCAACGTGGACCCGAACTCCACCCAGGGCTCGGGCGACGTGAAGTACCACCTGGGCGCGGCGGGCACCCATCACGCCGACAGCGGGGAGACGATGGCGGTGATGGTCGCGCCCAACCCCAGCCACCTGGAATGGGTGGACCCCGTCGTGGAGGGGATGGTGCGGGCCAGGCAGGACGCCCTCGGCGACCGCGAGCGGACGCGCGTGCTCGCGATACTCCTCCACGGGGACGCCGCCTTCGCCGGCCAGGGGGTGGTGGCGGAGACGCTGAACCTGGCCGGCCTGGAAGGCTACACGACCGGGGGCACCGTCCACGTGGTGATCAACAACCAGATCGGCTTCACCACCAACCCCGAGGACGCGCGATCGTCGACCTACTGCACCGACGTGGCGAAGATGGTGCAGGCCCCGGTCTTCCACGTCAACGGCGACGACCCGGAAGCAGCGGTGCACGTGGCGGCGGTCGCCTTCGAGTACCGGCAGCGCTTCAAGCGCGACGTGGTCATCGACCTCGTGGGCTATCGGCGATGGGGACACAACGAGGGCGACGAGCCGAGCTATACCCAGCCCCTGATGTACGCCAAGATCAAGAGCCACACCCCGGTCGGCCAGCTCTATGGCGAGCACCTCGTCCGGGGCGACGTGCTGAGCCGGCCGGAGCTGGACGCGCTCTGGGCGGAGAAGAAGGCGCAGATGCAGCGGGAAGGGGAGGCGGGACCCCTGGCCGCCATCACGCGCCGCGCGCCCCAGCCGCCGCCGGACGTCGACGCGTCGGCCATGTGGGGCCGCCTGCGCACGACGCTGAAGACGCTCGGCACGGTGCCCGAGGGCTTCGAGCTGCACCCGAAGCTGATGCCCCATCTCAAGAAGCGGGCCGAGCTGCTGGAGGGCAAGGGGGAGGTGGACTGGGCGACCGCGGAGGCGCTGGCGTGGGGGACGCTGCTGCTCGAGGGCGTGCCGGTGCGGCTGTCGGGACAGGACTCCGGCCGTGGCACGTTCTCGCAGCGCCACGCGGTCCTCTACGACGTGCGTTCGGGGCGCGAGTACGTGCCCCTCGACGCGCTGGCTCCCTCCGGCACCCGCTTCGAGGTCTACGACAGCCTGCTCTCCGAGGCCGCGGTGATGGGCTTCGAGTTCGGATACGCGGTGGCCGAGCACCGCGCCCTCGTGATGTGGGAGGCGCAGTTCGGAGACTTCTTCAACGGGGCCCAGGTCATCGTCGACCAGTTCCTGGTCAGCTCCGAGACCAAGTGGGGCCAGCCCAACGGCCTCGTGCTCCTCCTCCCGCACGGCCACGAGGGGCAGGGACCGGAGCACAGCAGCGCCCGCATCGAGCGCTTCCTCACCCTGTGCGCGAACGCGAACATGCGGGTCTGCTACCCGTCGACGCCCGCCTCCTACTTCCACCTCCTGCGCCGCCAGGGCCGCGACCCGGTGGAGAAGCCGCTGGTCGTCATGACGCCGAAGAGCCTCCTCCGGCATCCCCGCTGCGTCTCGTCGCTGCCGGAGCTGGCGGACGGACGCTTCCTGGAGGTCCTGGACGATCCCTACGCCGATCCGGCCCGCGTGCGGCGGGTGGTCCTCACCTCGGGCAAGCTCTACTACGACCTGCTCAAGGCGCGCGAGCAAGCCCGCGCCGATCACGTGGCGCTCGTGCGCCTGGAGCAGCTCTACCCGGCGCCGGGCGGGGAGATCGCCCGGGTGCTGGCCCGCTACCCGGTCGACGCGGAGCTGCTGTGGGCCCAGGAGGAGCCGCGGAACATGGGGGCCTGGCGCTTCGTGCGCGAGCAGTTCCTGGACGGCGTCGTCCTGGATCCCGGCCGCCGCCAGCCGCGTTACGTCGGCCGCCCCGACAGCGCGGCGCCGGCCCCGGGCTCCCAGAAGGTCCACGTCCGGGAGCAGGAGTCGCTCGTGCGCCAGGTGCTCGAAGCCCGGGCGTTGGCGGCCACCCCCGCCCCGGCCGCCGCCCGCTCGGCCCCGTGAGCTAGCCTTCCGGGGAGACCAGGCCGACCCGGACCGCGAAGCGGACGAGGGCGGCCAGGTCGTGCAGGTCCAGTCGCTCCATGAGCTGCGCCCGGTGCGCATCCACCGTGCGCGGGCTGAGCCCGAGCCGCTGCGCGATCTCCTTGCTCGAGTGTCCCTCGGCGGCGAGTTGGAGGATCTCGCGCTGCCTGGGCGTCAGCGCGTCGAGGGGATCGGTGGCTCCTCCCGTCCGGCTGACGTAGTCGTCCACGACGCGCTTGGAGACGGCCGGACTCAGGTAGGTCTCCCCCCGGGCGACCGCCCGTACGGCGACTTCCAGCTCCGAGACGGCCGAGCCCTTGAGGAGGTAGCCAGCGCAGCCCGCCCGCAGGGCGCGCAGCACGTACTCCTCCGAGGTGTGCATGGAGAGGATGACCACCCGGATCGACGCGTCGAGCGCGGCGAGCCGCCCCGCGACCTCGAGACCGTTCAGCCCCGGCATGCTCACGTCGAGAAGGACGACGTCGGGGCGGAGAGCCTCCGCCACGCGCAACGCTTCCTGGCCGTCGCCCGATTCACCGGCGACTTCGACGCCCTCGAGGCCCTGCAGCAGGCCCCGGACGCCGGCGCGCACCAGCGTGTGGTCGTCGGCCAGCAGCACCCGGATCGGCTTCATGCGGTGTCCGGGGCCTTGTCGCCCACCGCGAAGCGGGCCCGCACCTCGGTCCCGTCGCCGGGCTGGCTGCGCACCTCGAACTTCCCGCCGGCGAGAGCCACGCGCTCCTGCATGCCGAGCAGACCCATCGAGGCCCCGCCGACCGCGTTGTCCCGGGCGAGCACGGTGTCGAACCCGCTTCCGTCGTCGCGCACGCTCAGCTCGAGGCCTACCGGCAGCAGGTGGAGGTCGACCCATACGCGTCGAGCGCCGGCGTGGCGGGTGACGTTGGTCAACGCCTCCTGCGCCACCCGGAAGCAGACGGTCTCCAGGTCGGCCTCCAGGTGGGGAACGGCGTCGATCGAGAGGTGCGCATCGACGTGCGCCGCGCGCGCGAACCGGTCCACGTACCAGCGCAGCGCCGCGGGCAGCCCGAGATCGTCGAGCACCGAGGGCCTCAGGTCCAGCGCGAGGTCCCTCACCTTCTCCATGGCCTGGTCGACGGAGGCGATCGTGTCCTTCAGCTGGGCGGGTGACCACGCGGTCCCCGGGAGCCGGTCCAGCGAGGCCAGGTTGATCTTGACCGCGGTGAGAACCTGCCCCAGCTCGTCGTGCAGCTCGACGGCCAGGCGGCGCCGCTCCTGTTCGTGCGCGCTGAGGAGGCGGCGGGAGAGCGCCTTCTGCCGCTCACGGCCGGCGCGCACCGTCTCCAGCAGATGCGCCCGCTCGACGGCCGGCGCCGCGCGGTCGGCGACGAGCAGCAGGAGCTTCAGCTCCTCCTCCGTGAACCGTCGCGGCCGGGTGGAGGCCACCGACACGACGCCCACGACCTTGTCGCCGGCCCGGAGCGGAGCCCCCATCACCGAGCGCGTCGTGGCGAGGAGATCCGCGGGCGCCACGCCTTCGATCCCCGCGAGGTCGACGGTCGAGTAATCGTCGACGACCATCGGGCGGCCCTCGGCGGCGATCTGCCCGGAGACGCCCTTGCCGAGAGGCACGCGGATGGAAGAGAAGTCGTCGTAGCGGAAGCCGTCGACGGCACGGGGATAGAGCCTCTCGCCCGCTTCGTCGAGGAGCTGGACCGAGGCCGAATCCGCATCGAGGACCCGCCGCAAGCGGGCCAGCAACTCCTGGAGCAGCTCGTCGAGGCCCAGATGGACGAGCGCGCTGTCGGTGATGGTGTCGATCGCGCGAAGCCTTTCCAGGGCGGTCTCCGCCTCGGCCCGGGCGCGGGTCTCGCTCTCGAGCAGCCGTCCGTGCTCCTCCTCGGCCCGCCGCCGCGCGGTGATGTCCTCGGCGACGCCGGCGAAGCGATATGGCCGTCCCGAAGCGTCCCGGATGGGAAAGCCGCGGTCGCGGATCCAGCGGGTGGACCCGTCGGCGCGGATCACCCGATACGTCCCGTCCATCTCGCGGCCGTCGCGGTTCTCGTAGAAGGCGACCCGAACGCGTTCCCGATCTTCGGGATGGACGGCCTCGACCCACGACCGCGGCTCGCGGTACAGGCTCTCGCGGGTGCGGCCGAAGATCTCTTCGTACGCCGGGCTCACGTAGAGGACCTCCGTGTTGTCGAGGTTGGCCAGCCAGAAGACCTCGTTGATGTTCTCGGCGACCTGCCGGAACCGAGCTTCGCTCTCCCGCAGCGCCGCCTCGGCCCGCTTCCGCTCCGTGATGTCGATGCCGAACCCGATCCGCGAGCCGTCCGCGAGGGCGAAGCGGGCCCACGAGACGTCGATGATCCTCCCGTCGCGGGTGCGCGGCCGGAAATCCGCCCAGCTCGGCTCCGCCCGGCGGATGAACCGGCGTGCCTCCTCGCGGCGCTCGGGATCGGGGTAGGCCTCGGCCAGGATGTCCACCCGCTGCGCCTCTTCGAACGTCCAGCCGAGCGTCCGCTCCCACTCCCGGTTGACGCGCAGGAGGCGGCCGGACGGGTCATAGATCGAGATCATCACGGGGATGTTGTCGAAGATGGCCTGCAGGGTCTCCTTCTCCCGCCGCTGCGCGGCCTCCAGCTCGTGGCGCTCGGCGATCTCGTTCCTCAGCTCCTCGTTGACTGCTTCGAGCTGGCGGGTCCGCTCGGCGACCCGCTGCTGGAGCTGCTCGTTGAGCCTCCTGATCTCGTCCTTGGCCTGCCGCAGCTCCGGCGTCTCGACGACGTCCCATCTGCCGTCGCGGGCGGCCATCGCGAACTGGTGCGTGCGGGCCACGTCCAGGATCTCGCGGGCCCCGCTGGTGGCCAGGGGATACGAGCAGAGGGCGACCATGCGCTTGCCGGCGATGGACGCGTTGAGTTTCTCTTCGTATTCGGAGAAAGCGCGCCACTGCTCCCGCGCGAGCCACGCCGCGCTGCCGTTGACCCTCAGGCCGCTGAAGCCTCTCTGCAGCGCCTCCTGGAGCTTGTGGTCCCAGGCGCGGGTCACGCCGCCCAGGTCGAGAGCGTCCCGGCTCAGGTACCACTCGTGGTGGGGATGGATCTCGAGGCGGCGCTCGGCCAGGTAGACGTCCAGCTCCGGGACGTCTCGCCCCAGCGCTTGCCTGGCCTCCTCGGCCGTAAGGGGCTCGGCGACGATCCAGACGCAGAGCTCGTTCTCCTCCAGTCCGACCTTGAAATAGGGCAGCAGGGTGTCGAGGAGGTCCTCCTTCGTTTCGAAGAAATGGCAGAAGTGCGTGCCCCAGCGGATGTCGCCCACGAGGGCGATCCCCGTCTTCCTCAGCGGCTGCGTCATGGTGACTCCCGATTCTACGCCCCGGTCGGGAGGCGGTTCCGGGGGTTAGGTATTCCTTCTCGCGCAAATAGGGATTCGTACGGATACAAGGCGACCGCCGGCAGCGGTAGCTTGGCCGGCAGATCGGTCCTGAGACAAGCACGGAGCCCGAGATGGCCATGCGGGCCGGCCCCTTCCCGCTTTGCAACCCCGCCAGGGCACAGTAGGTGGGCAGACCGCTCACGGTGCTGCTCGTCGAGGACAGCCCGGAGGACGCGCAGCTCATCGTGCAGCAGCTCGAGAGCTGCGGATGGGACGTCACGTGGGAACGGGTGGACACGCGGGAGGCCATGACCGCGACCCTCGGCCGCTCGACCTTCGACCTCATCGTCTCGGACTACCACATGCCCAGTTTCCGGGCCCTGGATGCGATGAAGGTGTGGAAGGAGCGAGGTCTCGACACCCCGTTCGTGGTCGTCACCGGGACCATCGGGGAGGAGCAGGCGGTGGAGGTGCTGAAGGCGGGCGCCCACGACTTCTTCCTCAAGGACCGGCTCTCCCGACTCTGCTCCGCCGTCGAGCGCGAGCTTCGGGAGGCCGAGAAGCGCCGGACGCTGGAGCGTACCGAACGCGAGCGCGAGGAGGCGCTCCAGCGCCTGGCCCGGAGCGAGCGCCTCTTCCACGACCTTTTCGAGTCGGCCCCCGACGCGACCGTGATCGTCGACGGGCAGGGCGTCATCCGGGCGGCGAGCCGACAGGCGGAGAGGCTCTTCGGCTACGACCCGGAGGAGCTGAGCGGGCAGCCGGTCGAGGTCCTCATCCCATCGGCGGCCCGCTCCGGATTTCGGGAGCTGCGGGAGCAGTTCGTCGAGGCTCCCGCGCCCGTGTTCATGGGCGCGGGTCGCCAGAATCTGTTCGCCGCGCGCAAGGACGGCGCCACCTTTCCGGTCGAGATCAGCCTCAGCCCGCTGACGACCGAAGCCGACACGGTCATCGCCGCCGTGCGCGACATGACGGCCCGCCGCCAGCTCGAGGAGCAGCTCCGGCAGGTGCAGAAGATGGAGGCGGTCGGTCGCCTGGCCGGTGGCATCGCCCACGACTTCAACAACATCCTCGGCGTCATCCTGGGACACTCCCAGATCCTGCTCAGCGGCCTGGCCCCGAACGACCCGCGGCGCCCCCGCGTCGACCAGATCATGTCGGCCAGCCAGCGCGCCGCGGGACTGACGCGCCAGCTCCTCGCCTTCAGCCGCCGCCAGGTCTTCGAGACGCGGGTGCTGGACCTCAACCAGACCATCGAATCGGTGATCAAGATGCTCGGCCGTCTCATCGGCGAGGACGTCGTCCTGACCTTCCGGCCCGACGAGCCGCTGGGCCGGGTCCGGGCCGACCCCACGCAGATCGAGCAGGTCCTGATGAACCTCGCCGTCAACGCGCGCGACGCCATGCCCCAGGGCGGCCGCGTGGTCATCGAGACCTCCAACGCGGCCATCGAAGACGACTACCGGCATGGCCATGCCGCCGCCGCCGGCCCCTACGTCTGCATCGCGGTCAGCGACACCGGGCACGGCATGACCAAGGACGTGCAGTCGCACATCTTCGAGCCGTTCTTCACCACGAAAGAGGCCGGCAAGGGCACGGGGTTGGGCCTGTCGACCGTCTACGGGATCGTCAAGCAGAGCGAAGGCCTCATCTACGTCTATAGCGAGCCCGGGCACGGCACCACATTCAAGATCTACCTGCCGGCGGTCGAGGGCGAGGTCGAAAGGCCGGCCGAGCCGTCGCCCTCCCGGCGCGGCTCGGAGACCGTGTTGCTGGTCGAGGACGAGGACGGGCTGAGAGCGCTGATCGGTGAGCTCCTCGAGGAGGACGGCTACCACGTTCTGGCGGCCGAGAACCCGACGAAGGCGATCGAAGCCGCCGAAACGTACGAGGGCGTGATCCATCTCCTTCTGACGGACGTGGTGATGCCGCAGATGAGCGGGCGCGACGTGGCCCGCCGGGTGAAGGAGCGAAGGCCGGACGTGCGGGTGCTCTACATGTCCGGCTACACGGAGGACGCGATCGCCAACCGCGGTGTACTCGAGGCGGGTTCGTCCCTGATCTCCAAGCCGTTCACCCAGGAAGCGCTCACCCGCAAGCTGCGGGAGCTGCTGGACCCTCCGTCACGCCCGTAGTGGCCCCGGAAAAAAGGGGGGCCGCCCGCCGGTGTTATACTTACCCCTTGCCAGTCGGTTACGGGGGCGAAGCATTGTCCCCGCTGGCGGAGGACCAAGGCCCCATGGCGACGACCGAAGCACTTCCCCGGAAGAAGGAAACCCTCGAGCAGGCGGTCATCCGGTTCGCCGGAGATTCCGGGGACGGAATGCAGATCACGGGAAGCCAGTTCACGAACACCGCCGCGGTGTTCGGCAACGACCTGGCCACCTTCCCCGACTTCCCGGCCGAGATCCGCGCCCCCGCCGGGACCCTGCCCGGAGTGAGCGGCTTCCAGATCAACTTCTCGAGCCGGGACGTCTACACCCCGGGCGATGCAGTGGACGTGCTGGTGGCCATGAACCCCGCCGCCCTCGCCACCAACGTCGGCGACCTCAAGCCGGGCGGCATCCTCATCGTCAACGTCGACAACTTCAAGGAGGTCGACCTCAAGAAGGCCCAGGCCCGGTCCAACCCCCTGGAGGACCACTCCCTGGACGGCTACCGGGTCTTCCCGGTGGAGCTGACCAAGCTCACCCGCCTCGCCCTGCGCGACCTCGGCCTCGACGCCAAGTCGATGGACCGCTGCAAGAACTTCTTCGCCCTCGGCATGTGCTACTGGCTCTATAACCGGCCGATGGACCACACCTACAAGTGGCTGGACGAGAAGTTCGGCGGCAAGCCGGTCCTGGCCGAGGCCAACAAGATCGCGATGAAGGCCGGCTACGCCTACTGCGACGCCACCGAGGCCTTCCAGGTCCGCTACGAGGTCCCCGCCGCCAAGCTCGAGCCCGGGCTCTACCGCAACATCAGCGGCAACACCGCGCTCGCCCTCGGCTTCGTGGCCGCCGCCCGCAAGGCCGGCCTCCCTCTCTTCCAGGGCAGCTATCCGATCACGCCCGCCTCCGACATCCTCCACGAGCTCTCCATGTACAAGGAGTTCGGGGTGGTCACGTTCCAGGCCGAGGACGAGATCGCGGCCGTGACCTCCGCCATCGGGGCGGCCTACGGAGGCGCGCTCGCCATCACGACCACGTCCGGCCCGGGCATGGCGCTCAAGATGGAGGCGATCGGCCTCGCCATCGCCGTCGAGCTACCCATCGTCGTCTGCGACATCCAGCGTGGCGGGCCGTCGACGGGACTGCCGACCAAGACCGAGCAGGCCGACCTCTTCCAGGCCCTCTTCGGCCGGAACTCGGAGGCCCCCATCCCGATCCTCGCCGCCGCGACGCCGGGCGACTGCTTCTGGATGGCGCTCGAGGCCAGCCGCATCGCCATCAAGTACATGGTCCCGGTGATCGTCCTCTCCGACGGCTACCTCGCCAACGGCGCCGAGCCGTGGAAGATCCCGACCCTCGCCGAGCTGCCCGAGATCCCGGTGAGGTTCCGGAGCGATCCCGAGGGCTTCATGCCCTACCTGCGCGACGCGGCGACCCTGGCCCGCCCGTGGGCGGTTCCGGGCACGCCCGGGCTGGAACACCGCATCGGCGGCCTCGAGAAGCAGGACGTCACCGGCAACGTCAACTACGAGCCGCTCAACCACGAGCGGATGGTCCGCCTGCGCGCGGCCAAGGTGGCGGCGGTCGTCCAGGACGTGCCGGAGGTCGTGCCGGCCGGGGATGCCGAGGGCGACCTCCTCCTCGTCGGCTGGGGCTCGACCTACGGGTCGATCACCGCCGCGGTGCGCGCGCAGCGCGCCCGGGGCCGCAAGATCGGCCACGTCCACCTGCGGCACCTCAACCCCCTGCCGCGCAACCTCGGCGAGGTGCTGAAGCGCTACCGCAAGGTCGTCGTGCCCGAGATGAACATGGGGCAGCTCGTGTGGGTGCTGCGGGCGAAATACCTGCTGGACGCCGAGGGGTTCAACAAGATCCAGGGCAAGCCGTTCAAGCAGTCCGAGATCGAGGCCAAGATCGAGCGAGCGCTCACGGAGATCCGATGACCACCACGCTGCCCGTCTACTCGAAGAAGGACTTCCAGACCGACCAGGAAGTGCGCTGGTGCCCGGGCTGCGGGGACTACGCGATCCTCTCCGCGGTGCAGTCGGTCTTCCCGGAGCTGGGGATCCCGAAAGAGAAGTTCGTGGTCGTCTCGGGCATCGGCTGCTCGAGCCGGTTCCCGTACTACATGAACACCTACGGCTTCCACACCATCCACGGCCGCGCCCCCGCGGTGGCGACCGGACTCAAGATCACCCGGCCCGACCTCGAGGTGTGGGTGGCGACCGGCGACGGGGACGCGCTGTCGATCGGCGGCAACCACACCATCCACATGATGCGGCGCAACGTGGGCCTGAAGGTGCTCCTCTTCAACAACAAGATCTACGGACTCACCAAGGGGCAGTACTCGCCGACCTCGGAGATGGGCAAGAAGGCCAAGTCCACCCCCTACGGATCGGTCGACCGTCCCTTCAACCCGCTCTCGCTCGCCCTGGGAGCCGAGGCCACCTTCGTCGCCCGCTCGGTCGACGTCTTCCAGCCCCACCTGAAGGCGACGCTCAAGCGCGCCGCCGCGCACCAGGGCACCGCGTTCATCGAGATCCTCCAGAACTGCAACATCTTCAACGACGGGGCCTGGGAGAACCTCACCGAGAGGGACGTGCGCGACGACCACACGATCGCCGTCGAGCACGGCCAGCCGCTGGTGTTCGGCAAGAACAAGGACAAGGGCATCCGGATGAAGGGCATCGAGCTGGAGGTGGTCGCCCTCGGCGGCGGCATCGGCGAGAAGGACCTCATCGTGCACGACGAGCGCCATCCCAACCCGGCCTACGCCTTCCTGCTCTCCCGCATGGACGGCACGCCGGGGTTCCCGACTCCCCTCGGCGTGCTGCGCGCGGTGGACGCGCCGCGCTACGAGGCGGGGATCAACGATCAACTGCGTCAGGCGGTGGAGAAGAAGGGCCGCGGCGACCTCGCCCAGCTGCTGCAGGCAGGCGACACCTGGCAAGTGCGGTAGCGCGAGAGCTGCTGAGCACGCCGCGGGACCTGGCCCTCATCGTCCTGCGGACCGTGGTCGTTTACGTCTCCATCCTCCTCGGCTTCCGGCTGATCGGCAAGCGCGAGGTGGGCCAGCTCGCGCCCTTCGACCTCGCGCTCATGCTCCTGATCGCCAACGCGGTCCAGAACGCGATGGTCGGACCCGACAGCTCGCTCCTCGGCGGCCTGACCGCGGCCTTCGTCCTGCTCACCGTCAACTACGTCCTGGGCCGGGTGGCCGTCCGCAGCCGCAAGGTCGAGCGGCTCCTGCGCGGCCGGGCCCGCATCCTCGTCAACCGCGGCCACGTCTACGAGGAGAACCTCCGGGCGGAGGGCATCACCCACGAGGACCTGCTCCAGGCGATCCGCGAAGGCGGCTGCACGACCCTCGAGGACTGCCGCCTCGTCGTGCTGGAGGTCGACGGCCGGATCTCGGTCCTGGAGAAAAAGAGCCCTTGACAGCATGCCGGCGCGGCGCGATATTTTAAGAGCAGGGTTCGCCCGGACGGGAGCCCGGCAAAAAGAGCCGTTCGCAGCGAACGGAGGTGCCTATGGCGTGCGAGGGCAGTCCACCGGGCTGCGTAGGGGCTTGAAGGCCCCGTCGGACACGAGACAAAAACGATAGCGCCCCTCGCGGGGCGCGGGGGGCTTGGATGCCCCCGAGCAAACCTGGGCCCGGGACTCTTCCCGGGCCCTTTTTTGATTGGATGGGCGTTCCCCGTCATCTGCCGAGCAGCGGGAGCATGATCCGCAGCGGTCCCTCTTCGGTCTGCAGGAGCACATCGGTGGACTCGATGGCGGTCACGGACCCATCGGCCAGCCTGTCTCCCGTCCGGTAAGCATAGAGCGCTCCCGCCGGCGAGTAGACGAGCGCCGTCCAGCGGCCGCCCGTGGCGACGAGGCCGGCCAGCTCGAACTCCTGCACCGTCATCTCCTCCGGCCGCAGGTGGAGCCGCCGCGGCGCGGCCGGCGGTCCGAGCGGGGGAACGGCATCGGCGCCGCCCGACGAACCCACCGCATCCAGCACCGCGCCGCGCAGGTCGGCCGCCGGCACGTCGCGGGCCCAGACGCTGATCCGGCCCGGGACGTCGCGCGGCGCGGCCGCGAGGGACGGGTCCGCCTCGGCCAGCGCGGCCAGCACGTCGCGCACCTCGGCCCGCTTGACGGCCAGGCTCGCCTTCGGCGCGTCCGCCCCGAGCGCAGGCCCGGCGGTGGCGGCGCGCGCGCGAGAGACCCTGCGTAGCGGTCCGGGGGAGATCTTCATCCCGCCCTTCTGGAGCAGCGACAGCGCCTCGTCCAGCTCGACCGCGGGGAAGTCCAGGCTGAGCCGCCCGGAGACGTCCGCGTCCACCAGGAACGCTTCCCCCGTGAGCTGGTAGAGCACGCCGAACACGTCCGCCCAGGCGACGTCTCGCAGCCGCAGGTCGAGGCTGCCCCGTCGCGGGCGGCGCACGAAGGGAGCGCGCAGGACCGCCGCGCCCGACGGATCGCGATCGGAGCGGCACTGCTCCGCGCTGAAGGGCTGCTGGGTGGGCAGCGGGATCTCGGCGTCGAGGCCGACGACCGGGCTCCGCCCCCGGACCTCGAAGCGGTAGCAGGTGCCCTGGCGGGCCAGCAGCACCTGGGAGACGCGGAAGAAGCCGCGCTCGAGCCGGCGCTCGAAGCCCCGCAGCGTCGCCTCGCCGACCGCCAGCCCGCGGAGGAAGAACTCGTCGCCCGCCGTGGCCTGGCTGAGCACCATCGGACGCCCCCGCACGACCGCCGCCGCCTCGGAGAGGAACAGGCGCGGGTTGCGGCGGTTGCGCCGGAGCGTGTCGATGGTGTCCGCCTTGGCGAGCGACATCGCTTGATCGCGCAGGTAGGCGTCGGCCTGCGGCCGCGGCACGCCGGCGAGCTGGGCGCGCACGCCCTCGGGAGGCCCAGGAAGGGGCGCGGCCTCGGGGCGGTACGGCAGGCGCAGGACGGACACCAGGTGGACGGCGTCGCCCGGCGCGGGCGACAGGGTGAGGCTCTCCACGTCGATGAGCCGCGGGGAGAGCGCGACCTGGCGGAAGAAGCGGTCGACCTCGTCGTAGCCGCCGACGCCGCTCAGGTCCACCACCACGTCCGCCCACGCGCTGCGCGAATCGAACGGGGGCCGGGGCTGCACCTCCAGCGACTCGAGGCCGGTGGACTGGGCCAGGTCGAGGACCAGGGCGCGGTCGGCGGGCGGGTTGGGGCCGTCGGGCAGGATCCGGCGCAGCGTCTCCAGCCGGCGGTCGAGCAGCAGCCGCTCCTCGGGGAAGGGATGAGCGCCGAGGACCGCCAGCAGGACGAGGAAGGCCCGGGGGCGAATCCTAGTCGAAGCCGCGCTTCCGGCGACGGATGTTGCGCCGGCTGCCCTTGCTCTTGAAGGGCCGGCCGCGGTCGTCCATCGGCGTGAACTCGCTGAAGCTGGGGGCGCTGTAGCCGGGGCCGGGCGGGCGATACCCGCCGGGCCGGAACGACGGGCCGCCCATGCCCGGCGCGCGCGGGGGCCGGTTCTCGGCCTCGTTGACGCGCAGGGGCCGGCCCTTGAGGTCCCGGCCGTTCATCATGCTGATGGACTTCTCGGCCGCCTCGTCGCTGTCGAACTCGACGAAGGCGAAGCCGCGGGGACGTCCGGTCTCGCGGTCGGTGGGCACCTTGGCGTCCACGACCTTGCCGGCGGCGCTGAATGCCTGGATGAGCTCCTCGCGGGTGACGTCGAAGCTCAGGTTGCCGACGAACACCTTGTTCGAAATGGCCGCTTCTCCTCTGGACGATGCCACGCGCCGCCCGTTGCCGCCTCGCGGCGACCGACGAAGCGTCCTCCGGGGCGCGGCGGCCGGGGACGTGCGACTGTAGCAGAAACCCGATCTAGCCAACAGGCGCTTCTGAGGGTCACCTTAGCACGCATGCCGGCGGGGTGGGGCGGCAGCGCCACATTATGCGGTCCCGCGGCTAGGCCTCCAGCAGCTCTTCGCGCAGGAGCGGCCGGCCGCCGAGCGAGGCGTAGAAGCCGAAGCCGGCCAGGGCCAGCACCATCAGCACGACCGAGAGCGACGTCCCCGCGTACCAGGCGGAGAAATCGCGGGTCAGCGGGCTCAAGCGCAGCAGGCTCTGGACGAGCGTCTGGGCGACGACCGCCAGGAGGCCGAAGCGCGCGAGCACCAGGACCGTGGCCATCCAAACGGACATGGAGAGCGGCACCGAGATCCACGGATGCTCGGTGATGGCGAGGGTCGGGACGCTGAAGGCGACGATGAAGACCGCTCCCGCCAGCCATTCCCTCCGGAAGAACACCCGAAGGAGGAAGAGGAGGAACGTCATGCCCAGTGCCACGAGCATGGCCTGCGGCAGCAGGCCCAGCGCCTCGGCCAACAGGTACCGGACGCCCATGAGCATCCTCAGGTCGGTGGGCTCCGGCAGGCCCGGGGCGAGGCCGAGCTGCCGGTAGAGAATCTCGGGGCCGACCACGGACACGAGCTCGATCGTCACCCCCAGGAGGGCGCCGAGCAGCAGGTCGCGCCCGACGAGGGGATCCCGGAAGCTTCCCGCGAGCGCCCGGCTCCAGGAGATGAGGGCGCCCGGCCAGCGCCGGCGCACATAGGGCTCGATGGCCAGGTAGAGCAGCCAGAGAAGGACGGCAAAGGAGAAGGCCCAGCCGAGGCCGATGACGAACAGGCCCAGCTCGGAGAGGCCGGTCACGTGATCGGTGCCGAGGAGCCAGCTGAGCAGCACGACCCCGATCACGAAGAGCGCGAGGCGAGCCGCTCCCCGCCGGTCCCCCCGGCCCAGGCGCAGGTTCCTCCTCGCCACGGCCACTCCGCCCGCGAGCAGGCAGAGAAGCAGCACGGTGAGAAAGACCTGCTCCAGCTGCTGGCCGGGCCTGGCTTCGGAGGGCTGCATCCGCCAGGGGCGCGTCCAGGGACCGACGAGGACGAACGAGACGGGCCGGCCGCGGTAGGCGGCCGCTTCCACGTGGATGGGATCGTCGGGCCGTTCCGGGTTGGCGCCCTCCCAGGCCGCCCGCGCGTCGGCGAAGCCCGACGGCGTCCAGCGCGGGGGCACGGACCGGAACCGGCTCGCATCGAGCCCGGCGGCGGTGAAGAGCGCGTTCCAGTCGGGCTCGGCCGGTCCTTCCGGCGGATCGTCCACCTGCGGGGGCGTGACCTGGAGGAGGACGAGGCGGCCGACGGTGTCCAGCTTCAGGCCCACCATGCCCGAGGTCGAGGGAGGTGGGTCGTCGAACGTCACCACGCCCCCCGCGAGGCCGGGCGAGAAATAGTCGGAGGTCGACAGCTCGCGCGGGCTCTCCCGGTACCAGTAGAGGAGAGGCGGCGGCTTGAGGGTGGACAGCGGATGCCATCGCGACGGCGAGCGGTCGCGGGCACGGAGGTACAGCAGGGACTCGCCGTCCACCTCGAATCCGTGGGCGCGACCGCGGGGAGCGGCGGCGTAGCCCAGATGCCGGACCAGCGCGCGGGCCTTGTCGGCCAGCGTCTCGGGAGAGTGCTCGACCGGCACCTGCCCGAGCACGGAGACCTGCGCGCCGAAGACGAGGACCAGGACGAGCATCGCCGTCGCACCGCCGAAGGCGGCGAGGGCGAGCGCCGGGGGCAGCCCCTCGCTCTCCCCGGCCGCGGCCACCATCTCCGGCGAAGGCGTCTCCCCGGCCGCCAGCGCTTCGGCGAGCGGGTTGCCGCCCGGCAGCGCCGCGGCCACCGCGAGGGCCGACGCGGGCCGTCGTGACGGCTGGACCTCCAGGCAGCGCAGGATCACCCGTTCCACCAGCGGGTCCAGCTCCACGATGCTCGAAGGGCTGACCGGGGTCGAGCTCTCGCGCTCCGCGAGAAGCTCGGGCAGCGTGCGGGAGCGGAACGCCGAACGCCCGGTGAACAGCTCGTAGAGGATCAGGCCCAGCGAGTAGACGTCGCTGCGCACCGAGACCTCCTTGCCCGCCAGCTGCTCGGGAGCCATGTAGGCGGGCGTGCCTTCGCGGACGTTGCCGGCGTTGAAGTCCTCGGCCAGGCCGGCCAGGCCGAAGTCGGTGACGCGCGCCACCCCGCGCTCGTCGAGAAGGACGTTGCCCGGCTTCAGGTCGCGGTGGAGGACGCCCTGGCCGTGAGCGGCGGCGAGGCCGGCGCAGATCTGCCGCGAGATCTGCACCGCTTTGTCGGGCGGCAGGCGGCCGATGCGCCGCAGCAGGTCGGCCAGGTCCTCGCCGTGGACGTACTCCATGGAGATGAAGTGCTCGCCCTCCACCTCGCCCACGTCGTAGACGCGGCAGACGTTGGGGTGAGAGACCTGACGGGCGATCCGCACCTCGTTGAGCAGCCGGACCAGCCGGGCCGGGTCGGCGGCCAGGCGCTTGGGCAGGAACTTGAGGGCGACCGTCTGCCCGAGCTTCAGGTCGTCGGCACGGTACACCTCGCCCATCCCGCCCTTGCCGAGCAGCTCCACGATGCGGTAGCGCGCGCCGAGCATCGTCCCGGCCAGGAAGCGGCCGTGGTTGATGAAGTCGAGGTCGAGGTCGCGGTCGCGGTCCGACGAGGACGGCGCCCGCGGTCCGGCCGGAAGGGGGCGTTCCAGGGTGGCGCCGTCCGAGACGTCCACCGGCGTCCCGCACGAGGCGCAGAAGCGTCCGCCGGGCGCGATCTCGTGCGCGCACGCCGCGCAGGTGGGCATGGGGCAGCGCCGCCGATTCTAGCGCTCCTCGCGGCCTCCGGCCCGGCGCGGTCGGCGGGCGGCTCGGGAGGCCGCCGGCCGGGCGGGCTCCGTCTCCTGCGCCTCTTCCAGCACGAGAGCGGGCGGCTCGTCCTCCACGAGGTACTCGAACTCGGCGCGGAAGTCCTCCGGGGAGAGCCGGCAGGTGGCGGCGAGCTTGGCCAGCTCGTGCGGGTCCTGGAAGTCGTCCCGGCGCAGCCGGATCATGTAGCGGCGGGCGATCGCGTACCGGGTCGAGTGGACGTCGACCATGCGCACCTTGGTGCGGCCCGTTTCGGGGTCGAGCAGCTTGCGGAACGGGATGGGCACGAAGTGGCCCCCCTCGAGCGAGACCATGACCGCGTTGCCGCCCGAGAACAGGTGCTTGGCCGCGCAGTAGCCGAGGTCGCGGGTGTACTCCAGGTCGAAGGGGATGGGATCGGCGCAGCGCAACTCGTAGCCGATGTTCTTGGCCACGATGGTGCTCTTGATGCCCAGGTCCTTCAGGCGCTGCCGCACGTGCTCCTTCAGCACCTCGCCGATGTTGACCTCCTCGAGGCGCAGGTGGCCGTGGGCATCGCGCTCCACCTCGTGGAGCTGGGCCAGCTCCTGGGGGTCGAGCTTCAGCACCAGCCCCTCGGCGATGATCGCGACCCCGTCCCGCCGGCCGTAGCTGAGGCGCTTGATGACGGCGCCGGCCAGCGTGTCCACGAACGGCTTGAGCTTCACCTTCTGGTGGGGGAACTCCTCGGGGATGAGGGTGATGGTGGCCCCGGCGGACTTGCCGATGCCGAGGGCGAGGTGGCCGGCCTTGCGGCCCATCGCGATCACGTAATACCAGCGCGAGGTGGTCTTGGCGTCGACCATCAGGTTCTTCACGATGTCGACCCCGAGGTGGCGGGCGGTCTGGTAGCCGAAGGTGTCGACGTGCGGAGGCAGGTCGAGGTCGTTGTCGATCGTCTTCGGCACGTGCACGACCTGCAGCCGCCCGGCCGCCTTCTCCTCCAGCTTCATGGCCGAGAAAGCGGTGTCGTCGCCGCCGATCGTGATGAGCTGGGTCACCCCCATGCGCAGCAGGGCCAGCAGCGCGTTCTCCATGTGCTCGGGGTGGGCGGTGGGGTTGGCGCGGGAGATGCCGATGTGGGAGCCGCCGCGGAAGTGGATCCGGCTGACGTCGTCGATCGTCAGCCGGACCACGTGGTCGATGTCCCCCTTCATGATCCACTCGAAGCCGTCGCGGATGCCCAGGACCTCGATGTCCTGCAAGCGCGCGCGGATGGTGGCCGCCCCGATCACGCTGTTGATGCCGGGGGCCGGGCCGCCTCCGACCAGGATCGCCAGCTTGTGCTGCATCAGCCCGATCTCCTCGTGGGCTAATGATAACCTTCCTCCAATTGCATGAACGAGGAGCTGCGCATGACCCGACGCGTGGCCGTAGCCCTGCTGCTGGCGGCATCGCTGGCGATGACCGCCGCCCCGGACGAGCTGGTGGACTACGCGATGATGACGCGGATACGCGAGGAGGGCTTCAGCGGCTCCAAGGTCATGGACACGCTCTTCCAGCTCACCGACGTGATCGGCGCGCGCCTGACCGGCTCGCCCAACCTCAAGCGGGCCAACCAGTGGACGCGGGAACAGCTGGCCTCCTGGGGCCTGGCCAACGCCCACCTCGAGAGCTGGGGACCGTTCGGCCGCGGGTGGTCGTTCGATCGCTCGAGCGTGCGCATGGTCTCGCCGGTGGAGGCGGCGCTCATCGCGTACCCCAAGGCCTGGACGCCGGGCACCGACGGCGCCGTGCGCGGCAAGGCGATGAAGGTCAAGCTCGAGTCGGAGGCCGACTTCGACAAGCTCCGGGGAAGGATCGCCGGCGCGGTGCTGCTCCTCTCCGACGCCCGCGAGCTGAAGGGGCCCGACAAGCCGCTCTTTACCCGCTATAGCGAGCAGGAGCTGGACGAGCTGGCGCAGTTCCAGATCTCCCGCCGGGCCGGGCCGTCCCCGCCGCCCGGGCAGCCGCCCTTCGACCGCGAGGCGTTCCTCCTCCGCCAGCGATTCCAGCGTCCGCTCCGGGAGTTCTTGAAGGCGGAGAAGGTCCTCGCCACCCTCGAGCCGAGCAACGCCGACGGCGGCATCGTGCGGGTCGCCGGCGGAGGCTCCCGCCAGAAGGACGAGGACCCGGGCGTGACCGCCCTGGTGATGGCCGCCGAGCACTACAACCGTCTGGCGCGCCTCGTCGACCGGGGGCTGCCGGTGGAGCTGGAGCTGGACGTGCAGGCCCGCTTCCACGACGACGACGCGAACGCCTACAACACCGTGGCCGAGATCCCGGGCACCGACAAGAAGGGCGAGGTCGTGATGCTGGGCGCGCACATGGACTCCTGGCACTCCGGCACCGGGGCCACCGACAACGCCGCCGGCTGCGCGGTGGCCATGGAGGCGGTGCGGATCCTCGAGGTCCTGGGCGTCCAGCCCCGGCGGACCATCCGCATCGCGCTCTGGACGGGCGAGGAGCAGGGCCTGCTGGGCTCGCGCGCGTACGTGCGGCAGCACTTCGCCTCCCGTCCCGAGCCTCCGCCCGCCGAGCGCGAGCTGCCGTCCTTCCTCCGGCGGGAGACGGGCCCGCTGAGCGTGCTCCCCGAGCACGCGAAGCTGTCGGCCTACTTCAACCTCGACAACGGCACCGGAAAGATCCGGGGCATCTATACCCAGGGCAACGCGGCGGCGGTGCCGGTCTTCGAGGCCTGGTTCCGGCCCTTCGCCGACCTCGGCGCGCACACGCTCACCAACCGGACGACTGGCGGCACCGATCACTTGTCCTTCGACGCGGTCGGCCTGCCCGGCTTCCAGTTCATCCAGGACGAGGCCGACTACGAGACCCGCACCCACCACACGAACATGGACGTGTACGACCGCATCCAGCGCGACGACATGATGCAGGCCGCGGTCATCATGGCCGCCTTCGCCTACGACGCGGCCACCCGGGAGGCGATGTTCCCGCGCAAGCCGATGCCGAGGGAGTCGCCGTCGCCTTCGCCGAGCCCAACGCCATCCCCGCGTCCTTGAAGCGCGACGATCCCTCGGCTCCGTCAGGGGGCGAGGGGTTGACCTGTGAGCGGTCGGAACGCAGGAAGGCCTCGACCAGCCCCACCAGTTGAACGAGAGGGTGTGACGAGCCCGACCGGCGGCTTGTTCGCCCGCTTCTTGTCCTTGTGGTCGTACTGGAAGGGACGACGAACTCCCCGTCGGCCAAGCGCCCGAGGTGTGACGAGCGCAGCCGTTCGCTTGTTCATGCTGAGAGCTCCCGAGCCTGCGCCGCGACCATGGAACCTGAACCCCAAGGACTGAAGAGAGTGTTCCCGCGAAACGCTCCAACGTGGGCCAGCGGCCAGCGGCCGCAGGTTCTGGTCAATATCCGGAAATAGAGAGCACGCTTGATCCTCGCCGCCCGCCGGAGCGCAGGTCGTCCAGCGCCTGGCCGGCCGCCTCCAGCGGGTAGGTGGTCACTTCGGTCCGCACCGGTATTTTCGGGGCGAGGGCCAGGAACTCCTCGCCGTCCCGGCGAGTGAGGTTCGCGACCGAGCGCAGCACGCGCTCGCCCCACAGCAGCTCGTAGGGGATGGCCGGGATATCGCTCATGTGGATGCCGCCGCAGACCACGATCCCGCCCGGCGCCACCGCGCGCAGCGCGAGAGGGACGAGCTCGCCGGCGGGAGCGAAGATGATGGCGGCGTCCAGCTCCTCGTCCGGACGCTCGTCCGAGGCTCCCGCCCACTCGGCGCCCATCTCGAGCGCGAAGCGGCGGCCCGCCTCGTCGCCGCGCCGCACGAAGGCGAAGACCCGCCGGCCCTGATGACGGGCGACCTGGGCCACGATGTGGGCGGCGGCGCCGAAGCCGTACAGGCCGAGCCGCTGAGCGTCGCCGGCGAGGACGAGCGAGCGCCAGCCGATGAGCCCGGCGCAGAGCAGCGGCGCGGCCCGCCGGTCGGGGTAGCCCTCGGGAATCGCGAAGCAGAAGCGCTCGTCGGCCACCGCTCTCTCCGCAAACCCGCCGTCGATCTGGTATCCGGTGAACCGCGCCCGGCGGCAGAGGTTCTCCCGGCCGGAGCGGCAATAACGGCACTCGCCGCACGTCCAGCCGAGCCACGGCACGCCGACCCGGCGGCCGAGCGGGTGGCGCCCCGCCCCCTCTCCCACCGCCTCGACGACGCCGACGATCTGATGTCCGAGGACCAGGGGCAGCTTGGGGTCCTTCAGCTCCGCGTCGACGACGTGGAGGTCGGTGCGGCACACGCCGCAAGCGCGGACGCGGAGCAGGAGCTGACCGGCCCCCGGGCGCGGGTCGGGAAGCTCGGCCAGGCGCAACGGCGCGCGCGGAGCGTCGAGCACCATCGCCCGCATGGCCAACCACTCTCTCACGAGCAGGGGGCCGTGCGCCGGCGTATCCTCCCCCGCGATGGGGCTCTTCCTCCCTTGGCTCGTCCGGCCCGACGGCACGGTCGGCCGCGGATGGCCTGGCCCCTGGTGGCCGTCCTACCGAAGTGAAGTCGCCGCCGCTCATCAAACGGGTCCGCTTCGCGGCCCCGGGGCGAGTGAATCCCGCTTCGCTCGCCGCCTTGGCACTTGCTGTTTCCTTCCTTCAGTCACCGCTCCACAGCCTCTGCCACCACGTCCTGTCCTCCGGGGCCACGATGCCCATGCCGCGGCGGACCTCGTCGACGCTCCAGCCCGTCAGCGACGCCAAGGTCTGCGCCTCCGCCTCGCGGCGGCGGGCCAGCTCGCTCCGGTACTGCTGGCCGGCGGGGCAGTTCTTCGTTTCCGTCCACGGATGGCGGAGCACGTAACGGGCCTGGAAGTTCTGGCGGTCGGCCGTCTCCTGGAAGGACAGGTCCTCGGGGAAATGGGTGGCGTCGTAGCGGACGTGCAGGCGGGTGAGGAAGACCTCCTGGGACCTCGCGCCCTCGTCCAGCCAGAAGACGCCGAGCTGCCGCAGCTCGTCGCGGGAGAGCGGATCGGCGGCGCAGGGATCGCACCACGACGTGTCCCACGCGTACTCCAGGAACACGGACCGCATGTCCTCCCGCCGGACCTGCTGCGCGAACATCGACCGGTAGAAGTCGGGGAACTTCGACCTGACGTAGAGCGGGAGGTCCATGCCGCTCGGCAGGCGGACGGTCCGGTAGTTGGTCGTCTCGACGCGGCCCTTGCGGGTGAGGGCGTAGACGAACAGCTCCTGCGGCCCGTCAGCGTTCACGGTGCCCAGGCGGATCGGCAGCATGAACTTCGGCGACTCGTAGGCGACCTGCAGCGGGCGCAGGTACTGGAAGCCCAGCCGGGCCTGCTCCTCCAGGTTGACCCTGGCCACGAAGAACCGCATGCCCTGCTTGATGTAGCTGCCGAGCACGGCCGAGGCGCCGGGCGGGATACGGTAGCCGTTCTGGACCAGCCAGGTCTCCAGGCCCTGGCTCTCCCGGGCGGAGAGGATCAGGATGTCGTACTCGCCGATCGTGTAGCGGGCCTCCACGGTGACGCCGAGGCTCTTTTCCCGCGCGGGCTTGGCCGCCGGCGCCGCCGCGCTCTGCAGCGCGTCGAGCATCCCCCGTCGCGGCCGGCACGGGTCCTCGTCGAAGTACTCCACCAGGCGAGGCGCCGAGTACGCGTCGAGGTGGTCGAGCAGCGCCTTGTCGCCGACGTGGATCTGTTCCCGCTCCAGGAAGGTGGGCACCGGGATGACGATGGCGAACTCCTTCGGGTCGCCGCGGAAGTCGTTGGCCATGGTCATGACGGTCTTGTCGTCGAAGCGAACGAGGGCCACCTGTGAGGCCTTGTTGAACAGCCGCGTGTCAGCCTTGGCCACGTAGAAGCCGCAGAAGCCGAAGGCCGCCTTCACCCCCGTGGCCAGAGCCAACGAGGCCGCCCCGTAGATCCACCTGCGCGTCATGGAACGCTCCTTCCTCCGGCCGGCGGCCGGATGACGATGGGGCCCACAAGTACCTGCGGGCCGGGAGGAGGCGGTCGAGGAGGGGTACCGCCGCCGAACAGAGGGCCAGCGACCACAGGATCCCGTTCGGCCGGAACAGCCGGAACTGCACGTACGCCGCGCCGAGCGCCACGAGAAAGGCGAAGGCGATCCGGCCGGCGCGGGAATCGGGCGTGGTCTTCGGGTCCGAGATCATGAAGAAGGCGAAGAGGAGCAACGCTCCACTCTGGAGCTGGTGCAGGGGAATCGAGAGCGGGTCGCCCAGCCATAGCGCGCGGCCGACGAGGAGGCCGCCGTAGCTGAGGAGGAACGCGGCCGTCACGTCGCTCCTCCACGCACGCGAGACCACCATCCCGCCCAGGCACGCGATCAGGAACGCGAAGAAGGCCGAATGGCCCCACTGTCCGGGAGAGACCCACGCCGGTGCGCCGAGCGCCATCATGGCCACCAGGCCGAAGTTGGTCGGGTTGAACACGTGCTTGCCTCTCCAGCGGATCAAGAACTTGCTGGCGATCGTGGCGACGGCGCCCGCGGCGGCGACGAGGGTCGAGTCGGTCCGCAGCAGCAGGCACAGCGAGAGGCCGGAGATGAGGGCGCTGCGGGGGTCGAGCCGGGGAAGGCCCCCCGCGCGGCTGAGGGCCAACTGGCTGACCAGCGCGGCGCCCAGGATCAGGACGACGCGCAGAGGCGAAACGTCGAAGCCGAGCCGGGCGAGACCATGGGTCAGAAGGAGGGCGAGCGCGGCGATCTGGTACGGCCGGGGATCGCGCATGGCGTTCGCGACCCGGATACGCTACGGGCGGCGGTCTTATTCCGCTATGCTTGCCGCATGACGGACCCGCGGATCCCCGCGATCAAGCTGCTCCTGCTGCCCAAGGACACCAACGCCCTCGGTACCATCTTCGGCGGGGTGATCCTCTCCCACATCGACCTGGCCTCGGCGGTGGAGGCGCGCAAGATGGCCGCCCACCGTTACGTGACCAAGGCCATGCGCGAGGTGGAGTTCCACCAGCCGGTCTTCCTCGGCGACATCGTCAGCTTCTTCGCCGAGACGGTGCGCGTGGGCCGGACCTCCATCACGGTGAAGGTCACGGTGGAGGCGGAGCGGTGGGGGGCCGGCCGGGGCGAACGGGTGATGGTGACCCAGGCCGAGGTGGTGCTGGTGGCGGTCGATGAGCAGGGCCGCCCCACCCCGGTGCGGGAGGGATGATGCGCCGCCTGAAGGTCGTCTGCCCCCACGACTGCCCCGACACCTGCGTCATGACGGTGGACGTGGAGGACGGACGGGCGGTGGCGATCGGCGGCGATCCCGACCACCGCTTCACGCAGGGGTTCCTGTGCGCCAAGGTCAACCACTACCTGGAGCGCGTCTACAGCCCGGACCGGATCCTCCATCCGCTGAAGCGCGTCGGCCACAAGGGACAAGGCCGCTTCGAGCGCGTCTCGTGGGACGAGGCGCTCGACCTCGTCGCCGCGGCCCTCCGGCGCGTCATCGACGAGCACGGCCCCCAGGCCGTCCTGCCCTACTCCTACGCCGGCAACATGGGCCTGCTTTCCTACGCCAGCATGGACCGGCGCTTCTTCCACGCGCTCGGCGCCAGCCTGCTCGACCGGACGATCTGCGCCAGCGCCGGATCCGCCGGGCTGAAGGCGACGCTGGGGCGGGCCATGGGCTTCGACCCGGAGGCGGTCGTCCACGCCCGCTTCATCGTGGCGTGGGGCGCCAACATCGTCAGCTCCAACGTCCACCTGTGGCCGTTCATCGAGGAGGCCCGGCGCCGGGGCGCCCGCTTCGTGGTGGTGGACCCCTACCGTTCGCGCACCGCGGAGAAGGCCGACGCGCACCTGGCTCTCCTGCCGGGCACCGACGCCGCCCTGGCCCTGGGCGTGATGCACGTGATCTTCCGCGACGGCCTGGAGGATGGGGACTTCATCGCCCGCCACACGACCGGCGTCGAGGCGCTCGAGCGGCGCGCGCGCGAGTGGACGCCGGACAGGGTCTCCCAGGTGACCGGCCTCCCGGCGGCGGAAGTCGAGTGCTTCGCGCGCGAGTACGCGACGCACCAGCCCTCCGCCCTGCGCATCAACTACGGGCTCAACCGGCATGCGGGGGCCGGGACGGCGGTGAGGACGATCGCCTCGCTCCCGGCCCTGACCGGCGCATGGCGGCATCCAGGCGGAGGCATCCTGCTTTCGACCTCGGGGGCGTTTCCCGTCGATTCGGAGGCCCTCGAGCGCCCCGACCTCGTCCCTCCCGGGACCCGGACGCTGAACATGAGCCAGCTCGGCCGGATCCTCCTCGATCCCGAGCTCGCCCCGCCGGTCAAGGCGCTCCTCGTCTACAACTCGAACCCCGCGGCGGTGGCCCCCCAGCAGGAGGAGGTGCACCGGGGACTGGCCCGCGAGGACCTGTTCGTCGTCGTCCACGAGCTCTTCCAGACCGACACGGCGGACTTCGCCGACGTCATCCTGCCGGCGACGACGACGCTCGAGCACTACGACATCCACAAGGCCTACGGCCACCTGTACGTGAGCCTCAGCCGTCCCGCGATCGCACCGCTCGGCGAGGCGAAGCCCAACACGGAGGTGTTCCGCCTCCTGGCCCGGCGGATGGGGCTCACCGACCCGTGCCTGTCCGAGAGCGACGAGCAGATGGCGCGCCACGCGCTGAAATGGGAACACCCGCACCTGCACGGAGTGACCTTCGAGCGCCTGGAGCGGGAAGGCAGCGTGCGGCTGAGCGTGGCCGACCCCTTCGTGCCGTTCGCCGAAGGAGGGTTCCCGACCGCGTCCGGCCGGTGCGAGCTGTACGCCGATTACGTGCCGCCGCGGGAAGGGCCCACCAGCAACCCGGAACGGGCGCGGACGTATCCGCTGGCCTTCATCTCCCCGCCCGCCCACCACTTCTTGAACTCCACCTTCTCCGCCCAGCCGACTTTCGTGCGGCGGGAGGGCGGGCCCAGCCTGACCCTCCACCCCGAGGACGCGGCCGTGCGGCGGATCGCCGACGGCGCGATGGTGCGGACCTTCAACGACCGGGGCAGCTTCCTGGCCCGGGCCCGCGTCTCCGAGGCGGCGCGACGGGGGGTGGTGGTGGGGCTGTCGGTGTGGTGGCCGAAGACATGCCCGGGCGGCCGCAACGCCAACGCGGTGACGAGCCAGGAGCTGACCGACCTCGGCGGCGGGGCGACCTTCTACGACGCGCTGGTGGAGGTCGAGCCGGCCTCGTGATGGTGGGTCTCTACGCGGCGGCGACCATCGTCACCCTGCTGCAGTTCCTGCGCCGGCCCGAGCGGCGCCTGCTGCCGCTGCTCGGCCTTTTCGCATGCCTGGCCGCCGCGCGACACCTGGAGGAAGGCAGCCGCTGGAGCACCGCCTGCGAAGTCGCGGCCATCGCCGCCGGCCTGGTCCTGGTGGCGATGCTGACCCCGCGCCACACCGCGGTCCGTTGAGCCGGGCCCGCCTGCTCTACGCCGCCTCCGAGACCGACGCCGACATGCTCTACGCGACCGGGTTCTTCGCTCCCGACCCCTTCCTCTTCGTCCAGGCCGGGCGCCGGCGGCTGCTGGTCATGAGCGACCTCGAGCTGGACCGCGCCCGGCGGCAGGCCCGCGGCCGAGTGACGGCGTGGTCGCGCGTCGCGCAACGGGTGGAGGCCGCGGGAGGGAAGCCGACGCCGGCGGCGGTCATCGCCGCGGTCCTGCGCGAGCGCCGGCTCCGTCACGTCGAGGTGCCGCACAGCTTCCCCTTCGGCCTCGCCCGGGAGCTGCAAGGGCTGGGCCTGAGGCTGAGCGTCGTTCCCGATCCCTTCTGGCCGGAGCGGGAGCGCAAGCGGCCCGACGAGGTGCGGGCCATCGGCGAGGCGCTGCGGGCGGCCGAGGCCGGCCTGGAGGCCGGTCTCGACGCCCTCCGCTCCTGCCGCATCGGCCGCGGCGGCTGGCTGCGGCGCAACGGGACGCGCTTCACGGCCGAGGACCTGCGCGCGGAGGTCGATACGGCCATCATGGCCCGAGGCTGCGTCCCCGCGCACACCATCTGCGCTCCCGGCAACCAGGCCGTCGATCCCCACGAAGAGGGCCACGGCCCGCTCCGGGCCCACGAGCCGATCGTGATGGACATCTTCCCGCGCTGCGAGCGCACCGGCTACTTCGGCGACTTGACGCGCACGGTCGTGCGGGGCCGGGCCAGCGAGCGGCTGAAGGAGGTCTACGCCCTCGTCGAGGAGGGGGTGCGGCTCGGACACCGGCGGCTCAAGCCCGGCGCGGATGGGCCGGCCATCCACCGGGAGATCCACGCCCTCTTCGCTTCGCGCGGATACCCGACCGGCATGAAGGACGGGCGGATGCAGGGTTTCTTCCACGGCACCGGCCACGGCCTGGGCTTGCAGATCCACGAGCCGCCCTCGATCTCCATCCGCCCTTCGACGCTGCGCACCGGCCACGTCGTCACCGTGGAGCCGGGCCTGTACTACCTCGGCCTCGGCGGGGTGAGGATCGAGGACGTGGCCCTGGTCACCTCCACGGGCTCCCGCAACCTGACCCGCGTACCGAAGCAGTTGGAGCTGTGAGCGAGCGGTGTCGATGGACTGGCTGCCCGCGCCTGACGAATGCGCGTCCGAGGCAGAAGTCGGGGAATCACTGAGGGCAGTTTCGGGGAAACGCTGAGCCCGGTTTGAGTGGCGGCCTGATTGTCTTCTCCGCGCTGACCATTACATTTGGGCCGATAGGACGGACTCCGCCACGCCGGGAGTCCAGGTAGACCTCGCGCCCCGTTTCACCGGGACGGGGGGAACTCGGGCGACCTGATAGATATATGAGCAGACGCGCGGCGAGGCTGTCGCTGCTGGCCGCGGCCGCGCTGCCCTTCTCGCTGTTACCAGTCTCCGCGCCGGCCCAGACGGTGGCGTCGTTCAACGCGCGGCGCGACTTCGTCGCCGGGATCAACCCCCGCTCCCTCGCCCTGGCGGATTTCAACGGCGACGGCCGGCTGGACCTGGGCGTGGCCAACGCCGGCTCCAACGATGTTTCCGTGCTCCTGGGCAGCGGCAGAGGGGTCTTCCAGGCGGCGCTGACCTTCGCCGTGGGCACCGGTCCCCAGTCGGTCGCCGCGGCCGACTTCAATGGCGACGGCCGGCTGGACCTGGCGGTCGCCGACGGTGGTTCCAACAGCGTCTCGGTGCTGCGCGGCAACGGCGACGGGACGTTCCAGGCCGCTTTGAGCTTAGCCGTGGGCGCCAACCCTCAGTCCGTGGCCTCGGGGGACTTCAACGGCGATGGCCGGTTGGACCTGGCGGTCGCCAACGGCGGTTCCAACAGCGTCTCGGTGCTGCGCGGCAACGGCGACGGGACGTTCCAGTCCGGGCTGAGTTTCGCCGTGGGCGCCAGTCCCCAGTTCGTCGCGGTGGGCGACTTCAACGGCGACGGCCGGCCGGACCTGGCGGTCGCCAACAGCGGTTCCAGCACCGTCTCGGTGCTGGCGGGCAACGGTGATGGCACGTTCCAGGCCGCGCTGAGCTTCGCCGTAGGCAACGGTCCCTGGGCGGTGGCGGTGGGCGACTTCAATGGCGACGGCAAGCTGGACCTGGCGGTGGCGAATCTCTACTCCAACACGGTCTCGGCGCTGCTGGGCAACGGTGATGGGACCTTCCAGGCCACCCGGGACTTCGGCGCGGGCGCCAATCCTCAGTCCGTGGCCGTAGGCGATCTCAACGGCGACGGCAAGCTGGACCTGGTGGTGGTGAATTTCCTCTCCAACGCCGTCTCGGTGCTGCTGGGCAACGGCGATGGAAGTTTCCTGTCGGGGCAGACCTTCGGCACAGGCTCGACTCCCCTCTCGGTGGCCGCGGGTGACCTGGACGGCGACGGCAAGCTGGACCTGGCGGTGGCCAACTATCATTCCAACACCGTCTCGGTTCTGCCGGGCAACGGCGATGCGACCTTCCAGGCGGCGCTGACCTTCACGGCGGGCGTCAATCCTGTCTCGGTAGCCACCGGAGACTTCAACGGCGACGGCCGGCCGGACCTGGCGGCGGCCAATTACGGGTCCAACACCGTCTCGGTGCTGCGGGGCAACGGCGATGGGACCTTCCAGACGGCTCTCAACTATGCGGCGGGCATCAATCCCTATTCGGTGGCCGTGGGCGACTTCAATCGCGATGGGGTGGCGGACCTGGCGGTGGCCAACTACGGCTCCAACAACGTCTCGGTGCTGCGGGGCAACGGCGATGGGACCTTCCAGCCCGCGCTGACCTTCGCCGTCGGCAGTGGGCCTGTCTTCGTGGCCGTGGGCGACCTCAATCGCGACGGCGTGCCGGACCTCGCGGTGGCGGACTCCGGCGCCAACACCGTCTCGGTGCTGCTGGGCAACGGCGATGGAACTTTCCAGACCGCGCGCGACTATCCTGCGGGCGGCGGTCCCTGGGGCGTGGCGGTTGGGGATCTCAACCGCGATGGCGTGCCGGACCTGGCGGTGTCCGACCATTACTCCACCACAGTCTCGGTGCTGCTGGGCAACGGCGATGGGACCTTCCGCTTGGCGTTCACATTCGATGCGGGCCCTCGTCCGATCGCGGTGGCCGTGGGCGAATTCAATGGCGATGGGGCGCCGGACCTGGCGGTGGTCAATTACGCTCCCAACGCCACATCGACCATCTCGGTGCGGCTGGGCAACGGTGATGGGACCTTCCAGGGGGCGCGGACCTACGACGTGGGTTCGGGCGCCGCCGCGGTGGCGGTGGCCGACTTCAACGGTGATGGGGTTCCGGACCTGGCGGTTCCCAACTACGGCTCCAATTTCCTCCCCACGCTCTACGTCTCGGTGCTGCTGGGCAACGGCGACGGGACTTTCCAGACGGCCCTGAACTTCGGCGCGGGCAGCGGCGCAATCTCGGCGGCCCTGGCCGACTTCAACGGGGATGGGATGACGGACGTGGTGGTGGCCAACTTTGGCGCCAACGTGTCCGTGCTGGTGAACGACACCGTTTCTGCGCCGCAGAAGTTCACCCTCACGGTGAACAAGACGGGGACGGGCGGCGGCACGGTCACCTCCAGCCCGGCCGGGATCAACTGCGGGGCCACCTGCTCGGCCTCCTACAGCTCCGGCACGCCGGCGACGCTGACCGCGAGTGCGGCCAGCGGGTCCACCTTTACCGGCTGGAGTGGGGTGGGCTGCTCGGGCACGGGCGCCTGCACCGTGACCATGAACGCGACCACCACGGTCACGGCCAACTTCAACCTGCAGAGCGACACCCTCGGCCTCCTACAGCTCCGGCACGCCGGTGACGCTGACCGTGAGTGCGGCCGGCGGGTCCACCTTCACCGCCTGGAGTGGGGGCGGCTGCTCGGGCGCCGGCACCTGCACCGTGACCATGAACACGGCCACCACGGTCACGGTCAGCTTCGACCTGCAGAGCCAAACCCTCCCCGTGAGCAAGACGGGGACGGGCAGCGGCACGGTCACCTCCAGCCCGGCCGGGATCAACTGCGGGGCCATCTGCCTGGCCTCCTACAGCTCCGGTACGCCGGTGACGCTGACCGCGAGTGCGGCCGGCGGGTCCAGCTTCGCCGGCTGGAGTGGGGGCGGTTGCTCGGGCACCAGCACCTGCACGGTGACCATGAACGCGGCCACCACGGTCACCGCCGGCTTTGGCACCGCCGGCGTGAGCGCCCCCGTCCTGAAGTGGGCGTATGGCGGCTGCCTGTCCGGCCCGTGGTGCGACGCGGGCTGGTACTCCTCCCCCGCCGTGGCGGACCTCGACGGCGACGGCAAGCCCGACGTGATCTGGGGCGCTTACGACGTGGTGGCCTTGAACGGCGCCGATGGCAGCCTCAAGTGGCGCGCCCCGAGCAACAACCGCGTCTGGCCGGGCACCGCCCTCGCTGATCTCACGGGCGACGGGACGCTGGAGGTGATCGTCGGCCGGAGCTCCGATTCGCTCACCGTCTACAACCGCTTCGGCAGCGTCGTCTGGGCGCGAAATCCCTTCGGCCGCGGCGAGATCCGCAGCCTGGCGGTGGAGGACCTGGAGAGGGATGGAAAGCTCGAGATCGTCGTGGGATCCACCAGCGACGCGAACGGCGCCTTGCAGATGAGCGTCTACGAGCCCGACGGCACGGTCCGCGCGGGATGGCCGGCCCGGCACAGCGGCGAGCCGGGCTACGGCTCGGGCATGAACAACGAGAACCTCGCCGTGGCCGACATGAACGGCGACGGCTCCAAGGAGATCTTCGGCCCCACCGCCACGAACTACATCACCGCCCTCGACCGGAACGGCAACCAGCTCCCGACCAACTCCGTCTACAACAACGCCTACCCGGTGGGGCCCAAGGTCTGGAGCCAGGTGGGCGTCAATGTCGACCTCGCCGCGGACCTGCGCGGTTATACCAACTGCGGGGTGGAGAACCGACCCTCCTTCGATTACGGCGCTCCCGTCGTTGCCGACGTCGACGGCGACGGCATCCCCGAGCTGATCGTGGTCGGCAACGTCTACGACTGCGGGACCGGCCCCTACACCGACCTCTACCAGATGCCGTTCATCCTCAAGCTCGACCGCACGCGCTGGAGCGGCAGCGGCTTCGACTGGACCGTGATCCCCCCGCCCGGCCCCGGCAGCGCGCCGCGGGCCGAGGACTACAGCGTCATCGAGGACGTCGTCCCCAGCGCGGTCGTGGCCGACCTTGACGGCGACGGCTTCAAGGAGATCCTGTTCCCCTCCTACGACGGCAAGGTCCACGCCTACTGGCTCGACAAGACCGAGCACGGGAGCTGGCCCTACACGATCCCGACCAGCGGGGCCTCGGGCGACGACTTCCGCTTCGCGAGCGAACCGGTGGTGGCCGACCTCGACAACGACGGCCACGCCGAAGTGATCTTCACCTCCTGGCCCAAGAAAGCCACCGGAGGCGTGGGGCAGCTCCACATCCTCGACTATCTCGGCCGGGAGCTGTACCGGATCAACCTGCCGGCGCCGGACCTCAGCCGCACCTGGAACGGCGGGCTGGGCGCACCCACCATCGCCAACATCGACTCCGATCCGGACCTCGAGCTGGTGGTGGGGACCGTGGCCAGCGGTGTCGTGGCCTACGACCTTCCCGGGAGCGCGAGCGCGCGCATCCTGTGGGGAACGGGACGGGGCAGTTACAGACGCACGGGAACGACCGGCCCCCCCTGAGGCGGCCGGCGCGTGGGGCCGCGGTCAAGCCGGCCCTCGTGACCCGCGTCTCCCACCTCACCGTCGCGTCCCGGTAACCGGGCCGTCGGACCTCGGGGGACGCAGCGTCGCGATGCGTCCGTCAGTGCTACCATTCGCCAGGTCGAAACCCTCATGCGTCGCGCCGTCGGGGCCTGGCCGGACCTGCGAGCCGTCTTCGGCGCCGTGGTCGTGGCGGCGGCCCTGCACGGCCTCCACCCGGCCGCCGGCGCCCAGACCGCGAGCCCGCGGAACGCTCCGCCCCTGACCGTGAGCATGGGTCCCCGCGGCGGCGAATGGAAGAGGGTCTTCAATCCCTTCCGGGACGACTCGGAGACACGCTACCCCGCGGCGGCGGGAATCTACGAGCCTCTCATCGTCTACAACCGGGCGACGGGGAGCTACATTCCGTGGCTGGCGACCGGGTACGAATGGGCCGCGAGCAACACGAAGCTCCGATTCTCCATCCGCTCCGGCGTCCTGTGGTCCGACGGGACGCCGTTCTCCCCGCGTGACGTGGTCTTCACGTTCGACCTCATGCGCCGGGCGCCCGCGCTGGACCGCCAGAAGCTGTGGAGCTTCCTGGCCGACGTCGCGGCCGTCGGCTCGGCGAGCGTCGAGTTCACGCTCAAGCGCCCCTACACTCCGGGACTCGCCTACATCGGACAGCAGCCGATCGTTTCCGAGCACAGGTGGAAGACCGTCCCTCAGCCGGCGTCCTTCGACGACCCCGACCCGGTGGGAACCGGACCGTTCACCGAGGTGCGGCGGTTCGAGCCGACCGTCTACGACCTCGGCCGCAACCCGAAGTACTGGCAGAGCGGCAAGCCCGCCGCCGCGGTGCTGCGGGTCCCCCTGTATCACGGCAACGAGGAGATCGTGAGAGCCCTGGCGGCGGACGAGCTGGACTGGGCGTCTCTCTTCGTTCCGGACATCGAGAAGAACTGGGTCGCCAAGGACCCCGCTCGCCATCAGTACTGGTATCCGGACTTCGGGCCGACCGCCCTCCTGTACCTGAACACCCGCCACAAGCCGTTCAACGAGCGGGAGGTGCGGAAGGCCTTGAGCATGGCCATCGACCGTCCGCGGATCATGAAGGAAGCGATGAGCGGCTACCCCCAGCCGGCCGACGCGACCGGCCTCGCCGAGTCGCAGAAGCGCTGGAAGGACCCCGGCCTCGCCCAGGCCGCCGACTGGACGAAGCGGGACTTGGTCCAGGCGAACCGGCTGATGGATGCCGCGGGGCTGGCTCGGGGCGGCGACGGGATCCGGGTCGTGCCCGGGTCGGGAACGATGCGTTATGAGATCAACGTCGTGCAGGGGTGGACGGACTGGGTGGCCGCGGCCGGCATCATCCAGCAGAACCTCGGCGAGGTCGGCGTTGCCGTGTCCGTGAAGGCCCTCGGCTACAGCCACTGGCTCGAAGCGCTCAAGCAGGGACGATTCGAGCTGAGCCTGGGGTTCGGCAGCCGGGGGCCGACGCCCTACCAGTTCTACCGGGGCCAGTTGGATGGGGCCCTCGTGCGCCCGATCGGGGAGGACGCGGTGGACAACTTCCACCGGTTTGCCAGCGAAGAGGCGGGGGAGCTGCTGCGCCGCCTCGAAGCCACCTCGGACCCGGCCGAGCAGGAGGACCTCAGCCATCAGCTGCAGAGGGTCTACGTCACGAACGCGCCCAGCCTGCCTCTCTATGCGAGCCGGCTGTGGGGCGTCTTCAGCTCGAAGCGGTACAGCGGATTCCCCAGCCGGTTCCTTCCCTATGCGGGGGCGGCGCCGGACGGCCAGCCCGACTCGCTGCCGGTGCTCATCGAGGTGAAGCCGCGCTGAGCCACCTGACGCGTAAGCTGGGGGAATGGCGATGAAACGACTCTGGATGGTCGTGAGCGTGCTCACTTCGTTGCCGCTGCTCGCCGGGGGCTCCCCTCAGACGCCGCCCGCCGCGGAGCAGGCGACCGACGACCCCTACGAGATTCCCGATTCGGCCCGCGACCGTCGCAATCCCGTCGTCCGCTCCGACGAGACGCTCCGCGCTGGCCATACCCTGTGGCAGAAGCACTGCGAGACCTGCCACGGAGTCACCGGCCGGGGCGACGGACCCAACGCCCGGCTCCACGAGCAGCGCAAGGGGCACGCTCCGCGCAACCTGACCCAACCCAAGGTGCAGGACAACCTCACCGACGGCGAGATCTTCTGGCGGATCTCGAAGGGCATCATCGAGGAGGGCAACAACGTCATCATGCCCCGCTACGAGGACAAGATCCCCTCGGAGACGGAGCGCTGGCAGCTGGTCGTGTTCGTGCGCGAGCTGGGCCGGGCGGCCCGGCGATAGGAATCCCCCTCAGCTACCGAGGGCGCGGCCGGGCCGAAGGCCGAGCTGAATTGCGGCTATCATCGCCCGGGAGGTGTTCTTGTTCCTTTCCTCCGCCCGCCGCGGCCTGTCCGCGTTCCTGCTCGCGGCGACGAGCCTGGCGCCCGCCATCTCCGCGCCTCAGGCACCGGCCGCCCCGGCCACGCGCCGCGTCCCCGAAGCGGCGGGTCCGGACGAGGCCGCCGCTAGCGCCGTCCGCCTGAACGCGCTGGCCGCCCGCTTCGCGCCGGTGCCCATCACGGCCGACGCGTCGGGGCTGCCCGCGAACGAGCGGGACGTCCTGGCGAAACTCGTGGAGGCCGCGCGCATCATGGACACGCTGTTCCTGCGCCAGGTCTGGGCCGGCAACGAGACGCTGCTGCTCTCGCTCCTCGGCGACGACTCGGCCCTGGGCCGCGCTCGGCTGCACTACTTCCTCGTCAACAAGGGCCCGTGGTCACGGCTCGACAAGGAGGCGCCGTTCATCCCCGGCGTAGGGGCGAAGCCGCCCCAGGCGAATTTCTACCCGGCGGCGGCCACGAAGGAGGAGGTCGACGCCTGGATCAAGGGGCTGCCCGACCCGGAGGCAGAGCGGGCGCGCGGCTTCTTCACCACCATCCGGCGGGGGAGCGACGGGCGGCTCACCGCCCTTCCCTACAGCCTCGAGTACCAGGGTGAGCTGGCCCGGGCGGCCTCGCTGCTGCGCGAGGCGGCCGGCCTCACCAGCCAGCCGAGCCTCAAGTCGTTCCTCGACAAGCGCGCGGACGCCTTCATCAGCAACGACTACTACGCGAGCGACGTGGCCTGGATGGAGCTGGACGCCTCGATCGAGCCGACCATCGGGCCGTACGAGGTATACGAGGACGACTGGTTCAACGCCAAGGCCGCCTTCGAGGCGTTCATCACCCTGCGCGACGACGCCGAGACGGCCAAGCTCGCCCGCTTCGCGGGGGAGCTGCAGGAGCTGGAAGACCACCTGCCGATCGAGCCCCGATACCGCAACCCGAAGCTCGGGGCGCGGGCGCCGATCCGGGTGGTGAACGTCGTCTTCTGCTCGGGCGACGGCAACCGCGGGGTGCAGACCGCCGCCTTCAACCTCCCCAACGACGAGCGGGTGGTCCAGGAGAGGGGCTCGAAGCGGGTGATGCTGAAGAACGTGCAGCAGGCCAAGTTCGAGAAGGTGCTGCTGCCGATCTCGCGCGTGTCCCTGCCCCTCGAGGACCGCAAGGGCGTGGCCTTCGACGCTTTCTTCACCCACATCCTGATGCACGAGCTGATGCACGGCCTCGGCCCCCACAACATCGAGGCGGGGGGACGCAAGACGACCGTGCGCCAGGAGCTGAAGGAGTCCTACAGCGCCCTCGAGGAAGCCAAGGCCGACATCTCCGGGTTGTGGGCGCTCCAGTACCTGGTCGACAAGGGCGTCGTCGACCGTTCGCTCCAGCGCACGATGTACACGACCTTCCTCGCCTCCTGCTTCCGCTCCATCCGCTTCGGCCTCACCGAGGCGCACGGCAAGGGCATCGCCCTCCAGCTCAACACGCTCCTCGACGCGGGCGGGTTCAAGGCCCGTCCGGACGGCACGTTCACCGTGGACGCGGCAAAGATAAAGGACGCGGTGGCCGGGCTCACCCGCGACATCATGACCGTGCAGGCCGAGGGCGATTACGCGAAGGCGAGGGACCTGCTGGCCCGGATGTCGGTCGTGCGGCCCAGCGTCAGGCGCGTGCTCGACCGGCTGAGAGCGTTCCCGGTCGACATCGAGCCCCGCTTCTCGACCGCGGACGAGCTGGCCGCCCGCTGAGGTTGGACGGCGCGGGTCCCTTCTGCTATGGTCCGCTCGCTCTTTCCATGGACATCGTCCTGAACCGGCGGGGCGGAGTCCCGGTCCGGGACCAGCTCGTGACCCAGCTCGAGCTGAAGATCCTGGGGGGCGAGCTCGCCCAGGGGCAGCGCCTCCCCAGCGTCCGCGCGCTCGCCCGCCGGCTGAAGGTCCACCACAACACCGTCTCCGCCGCCTACCAGGACCTGGAGGCGGCCGGCCACGTGGAGCTGCAGCGAGGGTCGGGTGTGTTCGTGCGCGGCGGCGGGCCGCGGATCCTCACCGAGGCCCGCGGCCTCGACGAGATGATCCGCCTGGCCCTGCACGCCGCCTTCGCCAAGGGGTTCACGGGGGCGGAGGTCCGGGTGGCCGTGGAGCGCTGGCTGGCCGCCGCTCCTCCGGATCGGGTGCTGGTGGTGGACCCCAGCCCGGAGATGGCGGACCTCATCGTGCACGAGATCCGCGGCGCGCTGGGGATCCCGGCCGGCCGGGCGACGCCGGACGAGCTGGCCCGCGATCCCGGCCTGCTCTCGGGCGCCCTGGCCGTGGTGCTGCCGTACCACGAGGCGACGCTCGCCCGCATCGCCCCCGGGGCGGCCCTGGAAGTGATCCACCTCGAGGTCTCGGCCCCGGACCGGGAGGCGATCGCATCGCTTCCGCCGGGCAGCATCGTCCTCGTCGTCTCCCACGCGCCGCCCGTGCTGCCGTTCGCTTCGGTCTTCCTCCGCAGCCTGCGGGGGGACGAGGTCCACGTCGAGACGCGCCTTCTCGCCTCTTCCCGCGAGTGGCGGCGTCTGCTGGCCGCGGCCGACTTCGTCCTCGCCGATGTCATGGCCGCCTCGGTGGTGAAGGCGGCTCGTCCCCGCCGGCTGCGCGAGGTGCGGATGGTCTCGGCCGCGGCCCTGGAGCGCCTGCGCGAGGCTCTGACGGCAGTGGTGCCCCGGGGCGCGACGCGGACCCGCGGCCCGTCGCGGGCTTGAACCCGCCTCGCGCCACGCCGGCCCGCCGGCTGGTGCTGACCTTCGCCGAGGTCCTCTTCCGCGTCCTGTTCACCTACGACTGCATCGGGGAGGAGAAGATCCCCGCCGCGGGGGGCGTGGTGATCGCCGCCAACCACCCGTCCTACCTCGACCCGGTGCTGCTCTCGCTGCAGGTCTCCCGCCCGATCCGGTTCATGGCCTGGGAGCGCCTCTTCCGGATCCCCCTGCTCGGCCCCTTCATCCGTGCCTTCGGCGCCTTCCCGGTCGACACGCGGCGGGGCAAGGGACGCCAGGCCTACGCCCGGGCTCGCGATCTGGTGATGGCGGGCGAGGTGGTGGGGATCTTCCCCGAGGGCCGGCGTTCCCCGGCCGGCTGGATGGAGCACTCGCTGCGGGAGGGCGCGGCCCGGCTTGCCCTCGAGACGGCGGTGCCGCTGGTGCCGGCGACCATCACCGGCGCCTTCCGCGCCTGGCCCCACTTCCAGTCGCTGCCCAAGCCGGCCCGCATCCGCGTGCGCTTCCACGACCCGATCGATCCGGCGCCCTATCGCAGCCTGCCCGAGGCGGAGGCCCTCGATGGGCTGCTGGGCGAGCTGCGGCGCCGGGTGGAGCGCTCCCTGCTGCCGGGGATCAAGGCCGACCTGCGCACGAGCGTGCTCTACCGGATGCCCGCGCCGTGGCCCCGAGGCTACGAATCGTTCCCGGCGCTGGCCCTGGCCGTCCTTCTCTTCTGGAAGACACGATCGCTGGGGGCGGTGGCGCCGGTCTACGCCTACCTGGCGTACCTGCTCCTCGACCACTTCGTGATCCCGCCCTCGCGCCTGGCCAAGTGGATCCGCAACGGCTCTCCCGTCCTGTTCCTGCTCGCCTTCGCGCCCCGGGCCCTTCGCCTGCTCGGGCGGCCCGACGTGCCGGCGGGGGCGGCGCTGGCGGCGATGCTCCTCGGCGCGCTGTTCCCCTACCTCTACGAGCATGGGCGCACCGCGCTCGGCTTCGTGCGGGGCGTGGTGCTCGCGGCGGCCCTCGAGCTGGGCGCGCTCCACCTCGCGCCGCTCGGGGTGGGCCCGCACCTGGCTCTGCCGCTCTTCGCCGCCGCGTATGCGTGGGACGGCCGGACGGTATTCTGGCGCTACACCGTGCCGGTGCTGGCCGGGTACGCGCTGGGCGTCGGGCTGCTGCTACGCGCGGACGCCGGGGCGATCGTGCACGTCCTGGCCGGCCTGCTGGCCTGGCTGGCCGTACGGCTCCTGCCGTTTCGGCCGGGCGCGGCCCCCGCCGAGGCGCCGCCTTCGCCGGGGCTCGGGTTGCGGCTTTGATCCCCCTCGGTTAAACAGGGGGTTCCATGCCCATCCTCCCCGGCACCCCTGACGAGGCGGAGCACGTCGGGTGAGGACCGGGGCGATGCCGCGCGCGGCCGGCGGGGTGGTGGTCACCCTCTTCGCCGCTCTGGCGTTCACGCCCCTCGCCGGCCTCCTTCATCGCGCTCTCGTTGCTCCCGCACCGCCGCCGGGGCACGCTCAGGCGATCGTGGTCCTCGGGGCGGGCGTCGACCGCGGGGTGTTGACCGAAGCTTCGCTGCGCCGCGCGCTGGGAGGTATCGCGCTGTTCCGCCGCGGGCTGGCCCCCCTGCTGGTCATGCTCGGTCCGGACGATCCGGGACAGCGGACAGAAGCGGATATCCGGGTGGAGCTGGCCGTGGACCTCGGCGTGCCCCCAGCGGCCGTGCTCTCCGAAGCGCGCGGCCGCACCACCCGCGAGGAGGCGCGCCTGTCGTGGCAAGCGCTGTCCGCCCGGGGCGCGCGCCGCATCCTGCTCGTCACCGGAGGCCAGCACATGCCGCGCGCGGCCGCGCTCTTCCGCCGGGCCGGCTTTGACGTGGTGCCGGCGCCGGTGGAGGAGCTGCCCGCGGGGGCCACGCGTCCGCAGGGCCGCCTGGAGCTGGCCCGCGGCCTGCTGCGCGAGCTCGTCGCGCGCGCCTATAACCGCGCCGCCGGATATCTCTAACGCTCCATGGAGACCGCCTTCATCCTCGTGGTGGTCGCGCTCACCTCGGCGCTGGCGCTGGCGATCGCCCGGCGGCAGCCGCACCGCCGCCTGGCCGCGGCGGCGGGCCGGGCGCTCGAGGCGGTGGGATTCATCGCCCTGTTCCTCCTGTCGAACGTGGCCGTGGGCTTCGCGCTCGCCCTCGCGCTGCGGGCCACGACCGGCAGCTTCGTCTCCCTCTACGTCAACGACGACGTGTCGCTCCTGGTCCTCTCGGTGCTGCAGGCCCTGGTGTGGCAGTCGTGGCGGGAGCCGGAGGACCCCGCGCAGCCGCGGGGCTGATTTCTGCTACCATGGCCGGTCATTTCTCGGGAGTGCTCCCCATCCGCCCCCGCCCGGCCGCGCTCGTCCTGCTCCTGGCCACCGCCGGCTACCACGCCGCGGTGCCGCTGATCGCCCGGGCCACGGCCTCCCCGTCCATCGGGCTCATCGCCATCCACGACCTGCGGGGCCGCGGAGAGGCGTCGCCGCTGGCCGGGCAGACGGTGACGACATCGGGCATCGTCACCGCGATCACCGCCGACGGCTTCTTCCTCCAGGCCCCCGACGATGAGGCCGATGACGACAGCGCCACCTCCGAGGGCATCTTCGTCTTAATCGGCGGCGCCCCACCGGCCCGGGCGACGCCCGGCAACGCGTTGATCGTCACCGACCGGCTGAGCCTGCTCGCGCCGGCGGGCGAAGTGGACCGGCCGCCGGTGACCGTGATCTCGGGCGTCGTCGGCGTCACCCTCGTCTCCACCGGCCACGAGCTGCCGGAGGCGGTGGCGCTCGGCCGGGCCGACCTCGATCGCGCCGATGCCGGGGACCGTCTCGCGCGCCGGGAAGGCATGCGCGTCAGGATCGACGTCCTGGCCGTGTCTTCGCCAACCGAGGGGGTCGTGAACCAGGCGGCGGCCAGATCCGTCTCCACGGGCGTCTTCTTCGGCGTCCCGCCCGAGGTCCGCCGGCCGGAGGTCCTGCGGGTCGACAGCGCCGGCCAGCCCGGGGCCACGCCGCTGGAGCTGACCACCGGGGCGACGGTGAGGGGTCTCGTCGGACCGCTGCGCTTCACGGCCGGAGCGTACACGCTGGTGGCCGACGCCGCCCCGCCGGCCACGGTCACCGGACTGCGCGCGGCGACACCGGTGCCTTCGGCTTTGCCGGACGAGTTCACGGTCGCCTCCTTCGACCTGGACCGCTTCTTCGACGACAGCGCCGATCCTGACGTCGGCGAGCCGGTCCTGACCGCGGCCGCGTTCGACCGGCGGCTGGACAAGGCCTCCCTCGCCATCCGCCACGTCATGCGCTCGCCCGACATCATCGGCGTGCAGGAGGTCGAGAACCTCGCCACTCTCCAGCGGCTGGCCGAGCGCGTCAACGCCGACGCGACGGCCGACGGCGAGGCGAACCCGGTCTACATGGCCTTCCTCGAGGAAGGCAACGACCCCAGCGGGCTCGACGTGGGCTTCCTCGTCAAGGCAGCGCGAGCGGTGGTGGACGATGTGGCCGCGGCCGGCCGCGACGCGACCTTCGTGGACCCCACCGACCAGGGGCCGGACGTCCTCTTCCATCATCCGCCCCTCGTGCTCGGCGCGCGAGTGGCGGCGCCCCGCGGGCCGGCGGCGCCGCTGAGCGTGATCGTCGGACAGATGTGGCCGGGCTCCGTCCCCGTCGATCCCGCCGGCCGGGCTCGCGAGCGGGCCCGGCGGCGGGCGCAAGCCGAGTTCATGAGCGACCTGGTGGAGTCGCGCCTGGCCACCCGTCCCGACGAGCGGATCGTCATGGTGGGCGATTTCGACGGCTTGGCCTCCGGCGGCACCCGCGCCATCGCCGGCTTCGCCGACCTGGCGAGCACTCTTCCCCCCGCCGAGCGCTATTCCTACCGCGCGGGCGGGATCGGCGAGGTCCGCGAGCACGTCCTGGCCGGGCGCAACCTGTTTCCGCGCCTCCGCGGCCTTCGCTTCGCCCGAAACGGCGCCGATTTCCCCGAGTCGCTCCGCAACGACCCGACACGGCCGGAGCGGGTCTCGGACCACGACATGCCGGTGGCCTACTTCCGGTTCGAGCGGGCGGACCTCGCCCTCACCGCGATCGTCAAGCCCAACCCGGTGGCGAGGGGAGACCTCGTGAGCTACACGCTGCTCGTGACGAACCAGGGCCCCGACGACGCGGTACGGGTCCAGGTGAGCGACACGCTCCCGGACGCGGCGGGGTTCGAGGCGGTGTCGGTGCCGGCCGGATGGTCTTGCACGACGCCGCCGGTGGAGGCCTCGGGGGCCCTGACCTGTGCCGCCGCGTCGCTGGCCGCGCACACGAGCCGCACCGTGATCGTCGGCGCCCGCGTGGCTTGCTCCGCGCGCGACGCCCTGCTCTCCAGCTCCGCGGTCGCCCGTGCGTCGACCGCCGACCCCGACCCCGCGAACGGGGCGGCAATCGCGAGCGTCCGGGTCGCCGGCCCTCCGGGGCCGGGCTGCGGGGCGGGCGCTAGCCCTCGTCCTTGAGGTAGGGAAGCAGCCGCTTGAAGGCGGCGGCGTCGCTGCGGGCCAGCAGCTCGTAGACCGCCATCTCCGCGCTCGACAGCACGGCGCCGGCCCGCTCCATTCGCCGCAGCCCGATCTGGCGGTCCGGCTCGCGGCGCGAGCCCACCGCGTCGACGGCCACGTGGACGCGGTAGTCCCGCTCGAGCGCGCCGAGCACCGTCTGCTCCACGCAGATGTGGCTCTCGATCCCGGCCACCAGGAGCTGGTCTCGTCCGGGCCGCGTGGCCAGGCGCTCCAGGAACGCCTCGCTGCCGAAGCAGCCGAAGGCGACCTTGTCCACTGGCTCGACGCCGCGCGCCTGCTCCCGCACCTCGCGCACCGTCGGCCCCAGCCCCTTGGCGTACTGCGTCGTCAGGACGACCGGCAGCTCCAGCTCGCCCGCGGCGCGCAGGAGGAAGACACTCCGCCGCAGGACGCGCTCCTTCTCCGCGATGGCGCTCAGCAGCTTCTCCTGCAGATCGACGACCACGAGCATCGCGCGATCGCGCTGGAGCAGCTCTCGCGCGGAGGGCCCTTCCTCGCTCACCGCGGCTCCGCGATCGCGGTCGCCCACGGCCGGGCGGCCGCCCAGGCCGCCAAGGCGTCCTGCAGCTCTTCGAGGTGGCCGCCGAAGAAATGGTCGGCGCCGGGAACGACGACGAGGGTGCGGGGCTCGGGCAGACGCTCCATGAGCCGCCGCATGAAGTCGCCATCGCCGAAGGGATCCGCCTCCCCCTGGACGAACAGCCGCGGCGCCCGGCAGGCCTCCAGGAAGCCGAGGTCGAGGATCATCCTGGCTGGCAGACCGAGCGCGAAGAGCGCGCTCGCCGCGCCCGCCGCGCAGCCGACCTGCAGCGCCATCGAGGCGCCGAAGGAGAACCCGCCGGCAATCAGCGGCAGCCGCGGGAAGCGCCGCTGCATCTCGGCCAGCGCGGCGCGCACGTCGTCCTGCTCGCCGCGTCCCTGGTCATGGGCTCCCTCGCTGCGGCCCACGCCGCGGAAGTTGAAGCGCAGGACGGCCAGGCCCTGCTGCTGGAGCGCCTTGGCCGCGCGGAACACGACCTTGAAATGCATCACGCCGCCCTGCAGCGGGTGGGCGTGGCAGACGACCGCCGCCGCCACCGCCGGTCCGTCGGGCGTCATGAGGATGCACTCCAGGCGGCCGGCCGGCCCGGCGAGATCGAAGCTCTCGTTCTGCGCCACGGGGCCGGATTATCGCCGAAGCGCCGCCCCGACCGGCGCTATGCGCTCCGGGCCAGCAGGGCCCGTTCCTTGATCTGGGCCGCGCGGGGCGGCGGCGTGCCTTCGTTGGTGCGCACGACGATCCGGCGGGCGCCGAGACCGCGCGCCTTGCCGACCGTCGCCTGCATCAGCGCGCGGTCGACGCCCTTGTGCCCCTGGGCGACCGCCAGCTCGTCGAGGCAGGCCAGCAGTCCGCCGAGGCCGAGCTGCCAGCGCATCGAGAGCGTGGCCATGCCCACGATCTTTCCCTCCACTTCCGCCACCCGAACGAGGAAGTGGGGATCGCTGAGGGTCTTGCGGTAGGTCTTCGCGAAGGAGATCGGCTCGGGGTAGTAGCCCACCTCTTCCAGCAGGGCCAGGACGGCCACGCCGTCCTGGAGGGATGCCGCCCGCACGTGAACGCTCATCAGAAGAACCTCCTGGAGTGGCCCGCCGGCCACGAGGCCGTGTCTGGCGGGCCACGCGCCCCGGCCCCCGCCCTCCGGCAAGGCCCGTCACTGACAGTGTTTCGGGCCTGACGATGGCGGTTTCCGCTGGGCGTGAGGCGCCAACTGCAAAGGCGAGGCCAGTCACCTTCCCGGGCTATTTTTTCTTCTTCTCGTAGGTCCCCATGAGCTCGGCCTTCTCGACGACGTGGCCTTCGATCGCTTTCTCGAGCTGGGCCTTGGTGGGCGAGCCGAGGTCCGGCAGCTCGGTGTCGAGGGCGTAGAGCTTGTGGAAATATCGGTGGCGGCCGATGGGCGGGCACGGGCCTCCGTAACCGGTGCGCTTCCAGTCGTTGGTGCCCTCGCGCGTCCCGGTAGGCAGGCCGCCCTGGGCCGCTCCCTCGGCCAGGCCGGTGGCACGGGGAGGGATGTCGTAGAGCACCCAGTGGACGTAGGTCATGCGCGGAGCCTTGGGGTCGGGGGCGTCGGGATCGTCCATGATGAGCGCGAGGCTCTTGGCCCGCGCTGGCACCCCCGACCAGCTCAGGGCCGGGGAGGTGTCCGAGCCCTCGCAGGTGTGGACGGTCGGGATCTCGCCCCCGTGGCTGAAGGCGGATGAGGTCAAGGTCAGGGTCATGGCATCTCCTCCGTCGTGGCTCGATGTCGTGAGCACGTCTGTGGCCGGCGGCTCCGCCTGGAGCGAGCGCGAAACCTCCTCCACCCGCGCGAAGAAGCGCAGGAAGCTCTCGCCGAGGACGTTGCGCACCTCGTCCTCGGAATGGCCGCGGCGCAGCAGCTCCTCGGTGATCCGTGGCAGCCTCGATACGTCCTCCAGGCCGGCCGGGGGATCGGACATGCCGTCGAAGTCCGTGCCCAGGCCCACCGCGTCCGGACCCGCGATCTTCATCGCGTGCTCGATGTGGTCCACGACCCGGGCGAGCGGAACGGCCGGATGGGGCAGCGCGTCGGCCAGCTTGTCGATCTCGGCCTGGGCCCGCCGGGGATCGCCTTCGTACTGCCGCCGGATGCGGTCGGCACTCTCCTGCAGCGCGTCGAGCCGGGCCCGCGCCGCCTCGACCGTGGCCTGGTCGAGGAAGACCGACGACACGTTGATCATCACCACGCCGCTCCTGGCCGCGATGCGACGGATCTGGTCGTCGGTCAGGTTGCGAGGCAAGGCGGAGAGCGCTCGGCACGAGGAGTGGGAGGCGAAGACGGGCGCGCGGGAGGTCTCCAGCACGTCGTCGATCGTCTCGTCCGAGACGTGTGAGACGTCCACCATCATCCCGATGCGGTTCATCTCGCGGACGACGGCGCGCCCGAAGCCGGTGAGGCCGTGGTGGAGGCGGTAGGACTCGGGGTCGAAGCGCGGCGCGAAGAAGTTCCCGGCCGAGTCGGCCCAGTGGTTGGAGTTCGTGTGGGTGAGCGTCATGTAACGCACGCCGAGGCGATGGAAGTCGCGCAGCGCGCCGAGCGAGTCCTCGATGGCGTGGCCGCCCTCGATCCCCATCAGCACCGCGATCCTGCCCTCGCGCTTGGCGCGGCGGACATCGGCCACCGAGGAGCCCGCCACGAGGTCGTCGGGGTGGGCGGCCACCACCCGCTGCACCATGTCGATGCGGTCGAGCGCCACCCGCGCCGCCCCGGCGTCGGCGTAGGACGCGGGCACGTAGACGGCGAAGAAGGGCGCGGTGAGCCCCCCCCGCTTCGCGCGCGGGATGTCGAAGTGCTTGGTGGCCCCTTCGACCGCCAGGTCCGCCCACTTTCCGGCCAGGGCGTCCGGCACGTCCTCGTGGCTGTCGACCACGATCGCGTCGCGGTGGAGCCGGGCCGCCCGCGCGGTCACGTCGTCTTGGGCGCGATTGGCGGCCCGCAAGGCATCGAGCGGAGCGGGATTCACTCCGCCCGGGGCCGCGAAGCGGACCCGCTCGATGAGCGGCGGTGAATTCACTTCGCCGCCGCGGAAGACGCGAGTGGGGGGTCTGGGGGGGGCGCCGCTAGCACCCCCCAGCTCGAAGAGGATAGCGGCGGAGAGGAGCCAGGCCTTCATCAGCCCACTCTACAACGGAAGGCGCAGGTGGGCCCGGCAGCCGGGCCCCGGATGCCGGTTGTCCAGCGTGAGCACGCCGCCGTGGGCCTCGGCGATCTGCCGGCTCAGCACGAGGCCGATCCCGGAGCCGTGGGGCTTGGTGGTGAAGAAGGGCACGAACAGGTTGGCGGTGTTGGGCAGGCCCGGCCCCTCGTCCTCCACCCACACCTCGAGAGAGCGCGCGCCGTTGGGCGCGCTCCACCCCACCGCCACCGAGCCGCCCGATTCGAGGCTGGCGTCGGCGGCGTTGCGCAGGAGGTTGATGAGGAGCTGCTCGAGCTGGTCGCCGTCGGCCCGCACCGTCAGCTCCGGCCCCGGCCGCACTGCGACCTCGACCCGGGTCTCCAGGCCCGCCACGCGGCGGACGAGGGGGCCGATCGCGACCGGGCCGAGCTGGGGCGGCGGCAGCCGGGCCAGCCGCGCGTAGGCCTCCATGAAACGGCTCAGGGCGTCGGAACGGGCGGTGATGATGCCCAGGCCCCGCCGCATGTCCGCCTGCCAGTCCGTCGGCCGCGGCTCGCGGTCCACGAGCGCCTCCAGGCTGCCGGCGATGGAGCGGATGGGGGCCAGCGAGTTGTTCAGCTCGTGGCCGAGGACCCGGATGAGGCGCTGCCAGGCCTGGCGCTCCTCCTCGCGCAGCGCGCGGCTCACGTCGGACAGCACGAGGAGCTGCAGTGGGAGCCCGGCCTGGCGGAAGGTGCCTCGCCGCGCCTCCCAGCGGCCGGCGGCGCCGGGGAAGGACAGCTCGAGCACGCGCGGGGCGGTGGCCAGGGCGCCCGAGAGCCCCAGCTCGTCCGCCTGCCGGCCCAGGAGCTGCTCTTCTGCCCGGCCGAGCAGGCGCTGGCCGGAGCGGTTGACGAGGCGCAGGCGGCGCTCGGCGTCGAAGGCGAAGACCGCGACGTCGATCTCCTCCATCACCTTGCGCAGCAGCGCGGTGGCCTCCAGCGCACCCAGCCTCTGCTGGCGCAGCGTCTCGGCGAGCGCATTGACCTCGCGCATCGCGTCGCCCAGCGAGTCTTCCCCCCGGCCACCGCGAGCGCGGAACGAGAAGTCCTCCTCCCGCAGCGCGGCCAGGAGGTTGGACAGCGTCTGCAGCGGACGCACCACCGTGCCCTGCAGGGCGAAGGCGAAGCTCCACCACAGGCCGACCACGAGCACCGTGCACGTCCACTGCACCTTGGGCGTGTGGTCCCCGAACCAGAGGAGGCCCAGGGCGAGGAGGGAGCCCGGCAAGCCGGCGAGCAGCGCCATCAGCAGCACCCGCCGGTCGTGGGTCATGCGCCGGCGGCGGGGCGCGGGGGCGGGCATTTAAGGAGACGCGAATGCAGCGCGCTCCGCTCCGCGCGCCAGACCCTCATGCCGGAGGAGGTTGTTCTTCACAGTCCGTATCGCTGGAGCCGGCGATAGAGCGCGCTCCGCGAGAGGCCGAGGGCCTCGGCGGCCCGGCTGACGTTGCCGTCGAAGCGGCCGAGCGCCTTGCGGATCAGCAGGCACTCCACCTCCTCGAGGCTCATCTCGTCGAGCCGGGCGGTCGCCTCGGCGCCCACGCGCAGGCCGAGGTCGGCGGGCCCGATCTCGTTACCCGCCGTCATGAGGACCGCCCGCTCCACGGCGTGGTCCAGCTCGCGCACGTTGCCCGGCCACGGGTGCTCGACGAGGCTGCGCATGGCCGCCTCGCTGAAGCCGCGCACCGCCTTGCGGTAGCGGCCGGCGTGCTGCCGCAGGAAGTGCTGGGCCAGCAGCGGGATGTCGTCCCGCCGCTCGCGCAGGGGCGGGACGTGGACCTCGATGGTGTTGATCCGGAAGAGCAGGTCCTGGCGGAAGCGGCCGGCGGCCACCTCCTGGTGCAGGTCGGCGTTGGTGGCGGAGACGACCCGCACGTCCACCCGCCGCGTCATCGAGGAGCCCACCCGCTCGAACTCCCCCGTCTCCAGCACCCTGAGCAGCTTGGGCTGGAGCCCGAGCGGGACGTTGGCGATCTCGTCGAGGAACAGCGTGCCGCCGTCGGCCATCTCGAAGCGCCCCACCCGATCGGCCTTCGCATCGGTGAAGGCGCCCCGCACGTGCCCGAACAGCTCGCTCTCGAAGACACCCTCGGAGAGCCCGCCCGCGTTGACGGTGAGGAGGGGCTTGGCCGCCCGCGCCGAGCGCGCGTGGAGGGCGACGGCGACCGTGCCCTTGCCGGAGCCGTTCTCCCCGGTGACGAGGACGTTCGCGTCGGAGGGCCCGACCCGGTCGATGAGCTGGAGCACCGGCTGCATGGCCGCCGCGGTGGCGATGAGCCGCAGCGGCGACTGCTCGCGCAG
>QHVM01000080.1:78620-79143 GCA_003223555.1 Acidobacteriota bacterium
TGGCGAGCAGGCGCGCGTTGTCCCACGGCTTGGCCACGAAGTCGCGCGCCCCCCGCCGCATCGCCTCCACCGCCAGCTCCACGCTCGCCCAGGCCGTCATTACGACGACGGGAAGCGTCCAGTCCAGGGCCTGAAGCCGCGCGAGCAGGTCGAGCCCCTCCTGTCCCGAAGTGGTGTCGCGGGCGTAGTTGAGGTCGATGAGGACGACGTCCAGCTCCCGCTTCTGGAGGGCGGCCAGCACCTCAGCCGGCGAAGCGGCGGTGTCGATGGCGTAGCCCTCCGCCTTCAGGAGCAACCGCAGCGCTTCCCGCACGTCGGCCTGGTCGTCGGCGACGAGGACGCGTCCGGCCGGCCCTGCGCTCTTCATCGCGGCTCCCGCGCGATTGTAAGCCGGGCTCATTCCCGCCGCAGGGCGGCCGCCGGGTCCAGCCGCGCGGCCCGCCGGGCGGGGAAGTAGCAGGCCAGGGCGGCCACCGCGGCCAGCACCGCCGCCGCCACCGCCAGCGTGCCCGGGTCGTACGGC
>QHVM01000080.1:79168-87904 GCA_003223555.1 Acidobacteriota bacterium
CGACGGGCGTCATGCCTTGCCGTAGGACGAGCGCCATGACGTTGGTCGCACGGGCGCCGAGCGCCATGCGGATACCGACCTCGCGCGTCCGCCGGCTGACCACGAAGGCCATCACACCGTATATCCCGATGGCCGCCAGCAGCAGCGCGGCCAGCGCGAAGGTGGACATGAGCTGCATGCCAAACCGCGCGCCGCCCCGCGCCGCGGCAACCACCGCGTCCATCGTCTGAACGTCGCTCACCACCAAACGGCGGTCCACGGAACGGATGACGGACCGAACGGCGGGAGCGATGGACGTGGGATCGCCCGTGGTGCGCACCATGATCTGCGAGAGGCCGAGGTTGCCAGCGGCCTGGAGGTACGACATGTACAAGTCGAGTCTTGCGGCCTGCAGCTCGCGATGGCGAGCCTCGGCCACCACTCCGATCACGGTGAGCCAGGCGCGTTCTCCGTTCTGGGCGTCAAGGGACCCGTCGTAGGGTGTGCCGGGCAGCGGGATCTTCAAGCGCTTTCCGATCGCGTCCTGACCGGGCCAGCAGCGCTCCGCCATCGTGCGGCTGACCACCACGACCCCGGGCCCGCGCTGGTCGTCACGTTCGGTGAACGTCCGGCCCCGCAGCACCCGGATCCGCATCGCCGCGAAGTAGCCCGGCGTGACGCCTTCCAGGTTCACCAGCGGATTGAGCCGGGCCTGTTCGTCCGACTGCCCCTCGAACTCGAACGGCCAGGCGTTCCCGACCTTGTCTCGGAGCGGTCGCGTACCCGCGGCGCCGGAGGCCTCGACTCCGGGCAGGGCAGTGATGCGCTCGAGTAGCAACCGGTACAGGTCCTGCTGGCGAGAGTATCGGTCAGACCCGCCGGAGAGCCCCACCGCGAGCACATGCCGTGGCTCGAAGCCCAGGTCCACCCGTTGAAGATTGCTAAAGGTCCGCGCGAGCAGCGCAGCTCCCGAGAGCAGCACCAGAGCTATCGCAACTTCGACCGCTACGAGCGAGCCGCGCAGCCGGCGGTGTGAGGGATGGCCCGCGACTCGCGCGGTCTCACTCAGGGTCTCAGTCAGCGCGGGCGTGGAAGCGATGAGCGCGGGTGCGAGCCCGGCCGCCAGCACCGACACGGCGGTGAGCACGACGGCAAACGCGAGCACGCGGCCGTCCAGGGCAACGTCCCGTAGCCGGGGTACATCCGCCGGAACGAGCGCTATCAGGGCCCGCAACGTCGCGGTCGCCAGAAGCAGTCCAGCCAGCCCACCTGCGCCGGTGATGAGGGCGCTCTCGGCCAGGAACTGGCGCGCGAGCCGGGCGCCGGAGGCCCCCAGGGCTAGGCGCACGGCGATATCGCGTCGGCGCGTGGCCGCCCAGGCTAGCAGGAGCGCGCAGACGTTGGCGCAAGCAATGAGGAGCACGAGCAACACGGCGCCGAGCAGGATCGGGAGGGCAGTGCGGGCCGACCCGAAGAGCTGTTCGGCGACCGGCGTCACCACGGCGGAGTGTGCCGGCCCGGAAACCTGTGGGTGGGCCGCCCTGACCCCAGCCCAGATGCGGTCGATGATCACGTCGATCTCGGCCCGCGCCTCGTCCGCGGTGGCGCGGTTCGCCAGCCGGCCGAGCACCACGGCCCACGCGAGCCCGCGATTGGCGACCGCCTCGGGAATGGACGGCACGATGGCCGTCCACAGCTCGGCCTGCAGGGGATAGCGGAAGTCGGGGGGCATCACGCCGATGATAGTCGTTGGCATGCGGTCGACGTCGAGCGTGCGCCCCACCAGCGCCGCGTCGCCGCCGAAATGGCGCTGCCACAGCCCATGGCTCACCACGGCTACTCGCGCCGCCCCCGGCCGATCGTCTGACGGGGCGAGCGTTCGGCCCAGGAGCGCACGCGCGCCCAGGAGGTCGAAGAAATTCCCGGAGACCAGGCGGCCGGGTACCTGGACCGGCTCGTCGCCCTCGATGATGAAACCAGAGTTGATGGTTGCCATGATGGCCAAGTCCCCGAACGTCCGGCTCTGGGCCCGCCAGTCCAGGTAATTGGGATAGGAGACTTCCATGAACGGCACGCCGATCTCCGGGATGCGCTCCCACACGAGCACCAGCCGGTCCGGCTGGGCGAACGGCAGGGGCCGCAACAGCACCGCGTCCACCACGCTGAAGACGGCCGTGCTGGCGCCGATGCCGACGGCCAGGACCCCGGCCGCCACCGCAAAGAGAAGCGGCCGGCGCCGCAGCGATCGCGCGGCATACTTGAAGTCCTGGCCGAGCCCGACGAGCAGACTCATGGGACGATCCAGCCGTCGCGGAGCTGGATCACCCGGTCGCCGTAACCAGCGTTCACCTCCGAGTGGGTCACCTGGATGATCGTCGTCCCGTCGGCGTTGAGCTTCTTGAACAGCTCCATGATCTCCCGGCCCTGGTCGGAATGCAGGTTGCCGGTCGGCTCGTCGGCCAGGATGAGCCGCGGGCTGGCCACCACCGCCCGCGCCACCCCGACGAGCTGCTGCTGGCCGCCGGAGAGCTGGCTCGGATAGAGGTCCTTCTTGCCCACAATGTGGAAGCGGTCGAGCACGTCGGCCACGATCGCCTGCCGCTCGCTCCGCTTCACGTCCCGGTACGACAGCGGCACCTCGAGGTTCTCGTAGACGGTCAGGTCGTCGAGGAGGTGATAGCTCTGGAAGACGAAGCCGATGTTCCGCTTCTGCAGCTCGAGGCGCTCCTTCTTGCCCAGGCGGTGGACGGGCTGGTCGAGGAAGAAGAACTCGCCCGAGAACGCTCCGTCGTGCATGCCGAGGATGTGGAGGAGGGTGGACTTGCCCGCTCCCGAGGGGCCCATGATCGACACGAACTCGCCCGGCTTGACTTCGAGCTCGATGCGGCGCAGGACGTAGACCTTGCCTCCCCCCTGGTCGTAGGTCTTCTCGAGGTCGTGGAGGCGGATCATTCGTAGCGCAGCGCGACGAGCGGGTCGACGCGCGCGGCCCGGCGCGCGGGGACGTAGCTGGCGAGCAGCGCGGCCGAGACCAGCACGACCGCCACCGCGGCGAAAGTTGCGGGATCGGTGGCGCCCACGCCGAAGAGCAGGCTCTGCATGACCCGGGTGAGCGCGAATGCCGCGGTCAGCCCGATTGCCACGCCGGCGGCGGCCAGGCGCGCAGCCTGACCCAGCACCATGCGCAGCACGTCGCCCGGGTCGGCGCCCACGGCCAGGCGCAGGCCGATCTCGCCCGTGCGCCGCTCCACCGACCCGGCAATGACGCCGTAGACGCCCACCGTCGCCAGGGCCAGCGCGAGCAGGGCGAAACCGGTGAGAAGAGCCATGATGAAGCGGTGGGCGGCCAGCGAGCCCGAGAGCAGCTCCGACAAGGTCCGCACATTGTAGACGGCCTGCTCGGGATCGAGCGCGGCCACCTCGTGCTGGACCCCTCCGGCGGCCGCGAGCGGATCGCCGGAACTCCGCACCACGATGGTCATCCAGGACCAGCTCTGCTGCGCGTGCGGCACGTAGATCTCTGGCCGGGCCGGCAGGTGCAGGCCGGAATCGTGGACGTCGCCCACCACGCCCACCACCTCGAATGTGGCAGGATCGCTCCTGTCGGTCCTGAGGCCGATGCTCAGCTTCTGGCCGAGCGGGTCCTGGCCGGGGAAGACCTCGGCGACCAGCGCTTCATTGACCACCGCCACCGCCGGCGCGTCACGGCGGTCGTGCGCGTCGAACGTGCGGCCGCGATTCAATGGAATGCGCAGCGTCTCGAAGTAGCCCGTGGTCACGGCGCGGTACTGGGCGCGCGGCTTCTGGCCCGGGGCCGGCGCGGGCCGGCCCTCCACGGTGAAGCGCGTGGCGATGCTGTCGCCTCCGAGGGGCTGCGGCGTGATGGCTGCCGCCGAGAGCACCCCGGGCCGGGCGCGAACGCGTTCGAGCAGCTCCGCGTAGAACGCCGCGCGCTGGTCCGGCCGCGAGTATCGCGTCTCGGGCAGCGAGACGCCGACGGTGAGGACGTGGTGGGGGTCGAAGCCGGGATCGACCGAGAGCAGCCGGCGGAAGCTCTCCAGCATCAGGCCGGCCCCCGCCATCAGCACGAGCGACAGGGCGATCTCGGCGACGACGAGGGCGCGGGCGCCGGGGTGATGGGCCAGGCCCGGGCTTCGGCCGGACTGGTGCAGGGTCTCGGGGACGTCGGTGCGTGACGCGGACAGCGCCGGCACAACGCCGAAGGCCACTCCGCTGGCCAGGGAGAGGGCCAGGGAAAACCACAGCACCGGGCCGTCGAGGTCGATGTCCCGCAGGCGCGGGGTGCTCGCGGGGGCAAGCGACACCAGCGCGTCGAGGCCCCAATGGGCGAGCGCAAGCCCGGCCAGTCCGCCCATGACACCCAGCAGGATGCTCTCGGTCAGGAGCTGGCGGATGAGCCTGGACCGGCGCGCACCCAGCGCCGCCCGGATCGCCAGCTCCCTGCGCCGGGCCAGCGCCCGAGGCAGGACCAGGTTGGCCACGTTCGTGCAGGCGATGAGCAGCACGAACGCCACGGCGCCCATCAGCACCAGCAAGGGCCGGCGTAGCTCACCCACGGTATCGGCATGCAGCGACTCCACCAGCACACCACGGCCAGCGTTCGAGTCGGGATGCTCCCTCTCGAGCCGGCGGGCGACCGTGGCCAGCTCCGCACCACCCTGGGCGATGGACGCCCCGGTTCGCAGCCGGCCGATGGCGACCAGGTCCCGGCTGCCGCGCTGTGGTGCAAGGCCCCGCGTGCGTTCGAGGTCTTCACCGCTCTCGGCCAGTGGCGCCCACAGCTCGGCCCGCTCGACCTCGCGCGGGGGGCGGAAGCTGGCGGGCAGGACGCCGATGACGGTGTAGGGCTGTCCGTCCAGGATGATGCTCCCGCCCACCAGCGCGGGGGCGGCGCCGAACCGCCGCTTCCACAGACCATGGCCGAGGACGGCCACGTGACCGCCCCCGAGACGGTCCACGTCGGGGGGAAACAGACGGCCCAGCGCCGGCACCACGTGCAACACATCGAAGAAGCTCGCCGTGACGGCCGCTCCTTCGATGCGCTCGGGACCGCCCGGTCCGGCCAGCGTGAAATCGGCGGTGCGCAACGCCGCGAGGGCCTCGAAGCTCCGGCTCTCGTCGCGCCAGTCGCGGTAGTCGGGATAGGAGATCATGTTCGGCGCGCCGGGCTGAGCCAGCCTCACTCCCCGGATCATCACCAGCCTTTCCGGCTCGGGGTAGGGCAGCGGCTTGAGCAGCACGCCGTAGACCGCGCTGAACATCACGGTGGTTGCGCCCACGCCGAGGCCCACGGTGAGCACGACTACCGCGGTGAAGCCGGGCCTGCGGGCCAGCATCCGGCCGGCGTAACGGAGATCCTGTCGCACGTGCTCCATTCCGGTCTGGCCTCGAGGGGGAGACGCCAGCGATGAGAAACCAAGCGACGTGCCACCGGCGCGGCCGCGCGGCACACTTTGGGCTCAGTTACTTAAGAAGAGCGAGACGGGCCGCGCCTCCACGGCGCTGTCCGCTGGTGGGACGGCTCCTTCCCACGCACGGACAAGCTGCGAACCGCAATGTGGCAACGAGTTGACCACTGACCGCCGAAGGAGTAGGGTATTGCTCGAGCGCGCCACGGCCGAGCCCCTCGGGCCGGAGGCGTTGGCTCTTCTAAGAGGCCTGGATGGACAAGAGGGAGCCGTACCGCTCGCTGAGCGAGGCCGAGCGCCTGGCCGCCGCGCTCGAGGAGAGCGAGGGCCGTTTCCAGCGGCTGGTCGAGTCGCTTCAGGTCGGCGTCCTCATCCACGGCCCCCGCTCCGAGGTCGTCTTCGCCAATCCCGCCGCGGCCGAGCTGCTCGGCGTCGGTGTCGAGGCCCTCGTCGGCCAGACGTCGATGGACACGGGCCGGCTGGCCATCCGCGAGGACGGCAGCCCCTTCCCCGGCGAGGACCATCCCGGGCCGGTGGCGCTCGCCACCGGACGGCCGGTTCGAAACGTGGTCGTGGGCTTCCACCGTCCGTCTCGTCAGGACCTCGTCTGGCTGCTCGTGAGTGCGGACCCGCAGCTCGGACCGGACCGCCGTGTCACGCGGGTCGTCTGCACCTTCATCGACATCACCGCCCGCCGGCAAGCGACGGAGCGGCTGCGCGAGAGCGAGGCGCGCTACCGCCAGCTCGTGGAGACCGCCCACGACATCATCTACCGCGCGGACGCCAACGGCTACTTCGCCTACGTCAATCCCGTCACGTCGCGGGTGCTCGGGTACGCGCCGGCAGAGCTGGTGGGCAAGCACTACCTGGAGCTGGTGCGCCCCGACCACCGCGCCCGCGTGCAGGAGCAGCTCCGCCGCCAATACTGGCAGCGATCGGCGACGAGCTACGACGAGTTCGTGGCGGTGGCCCGGGACGGGCGCGAGCTGTGGATCGGGCAGAACGTCCAGCTCATGCTCGAGGGCGAGAGGGTGCAGGGTTTCCAGGCGGTGGCCCGCGACATCACCCAGCGCAAGGCGGCCGAGCAGGCCCTGGAGCAGGAGCGGCGGCAGCTCCGCGACATCGTCACCCACGCCCCGGTGGCCATGGCGATCCTCGACCGCGAAGAGCGTTGGCTGGCCCACAGCCAGGAGTGGCTGCGCTTCCCCCGCATGCCCGACACGTACCGCGAGGCGGTGGGTCGGGCGCTGCAAGGGGAAGTGGTCGCGCGCGACGAGGACACCGTCGCCTTCGACGACGGCGCCCGCATGTTCGTGCGCTGGTCCGTCCATCCATGGCGGGAGGCCTCGGGCGAGGTGGCGGGGGCGGTGGTGGCCATCCAGAACATCGACGTGCTCGTGAAGGCGCGCGAGGCGGCCCTGGAGGCGGCCCGCGTCAAGTCGGAGTTCGTCACGAACGTCAGCCACGAGCTGCGCACGCCGCTCAACGGCGTCATCGGCATGACCAGCCTGCTCCTCTCGACCCCCCTCGACGTCACCCAGGCGGAGTACGCCCGCACCGTCGAGCGCTCGGCCCGGGACCTTCTCGCGATCATCGACGAGATCCTGGCCTTCTCCCGGGCGGAGTCCGGCGAGCTCGAGCTGGACACGATCGACTTCGACCTGCGCGCGCTGGTGGGCGAGGTCGAAGCCACTTCCGCCGAAGCCGCCGCGGCCGGGGGCCTGGAGCTGGCCTGCCTGGTGGAGGACGCGGTGCCCTACGGCCTGCGCGGCGACGCGGTGCGGCTGCGCGAGGTGCTGGGGCACCTGCTCGGCAACGCGGTGAAGTTCACCTCCGAGGGCACGGTGGTGCTCCGGGTCAGCCTGGCCGGCGCCGGTCCCGCCGAGGCGGTCGTGCGCTTCGACGTCACCGACACCGGCCCGGGCGTCCGCCCCGAGGCGCGGGAACGGCTCTTCCGACCCTTCTCCCAGGCCGACAGCTCCTCCTCACGCAAGCACGGAGGCACGGGCCTCGGCCTGGCTCTCTCCAAACGGCTGGTGGAGGCGATGGGAGGCGAGATCGGCGTGCGCAGCCAGCCGGAGCACGGCAGCACGTTCTGGTTCACGGCCCGCTTCGCGCGGCGCGATGATGCCGGCCGCGACCTCGCTCCCGTTCCGGCGGCGGAGAGCGGCAGCCGGCCCCGCATCCTCGTGGTCGAGGACAACGCGGTGAACCAGAAGGTGGCGGTGGCCATGCTGGGGAACCTCGGCTACGAGTCGGAGGTCGTGGGCAACGGCCTGGAAGCGGTGGAAGCCTGCTCCCGCGCGGTCTACGACGCCGTCCTCATGGATTGCCAGATGCCCGAGATGGACGGCTACAAGGCCGCGGCCTGGATCCGCCAGCGCGAGGGGGGCGAGCGGCGCGTCCCGATCATCGCCCTGACGGCCGGCGTCATGCAGGGGGAACGGGAGCGCTGCCTGGCCGCGGGCATGGACGACTACCTCGGCAAGCCGGTCCGTCTCCAGACGCTCGACTCCACGCTGCGCAAGTGGATCCCGCGGATGGGCGAGACGCCCGCGGCGGCGCCCGGCGGCGAGCCGTCCAGCCTGCCCCCCGAGCACCCGCTGCGCCTGCTGGAGCAGCGGGGCCGAGGCGAGCTCGTCGCGGAGATCATCGAGCTGTTCCTGGAAACGACGCCGCAGCGGCTGGAGCAGATGCGGGAGGCGCGGCTCAAGGCCGACAGCGCGTCGGTACTCTCGCTCGCCCACAGCCTCAAGGGAGCGGCCGTGCAGCTCGGGGCGTGGGGGATGGCCGAGCTGTGCCAGAAGATCCAGACCCTGGGCCGCAGCGCCTCGATGGCCGAGACCGGGGACCTGCTCTACCGCCTGGAGGCGGAGTTCCAGGGCGCCTCGCGGCTGCTCGAGGAGGAGAAGTCGCGGCTGGCCGCAACGTCCCCCGCGCCTGACGGACCCCCGGCCGGCCGGCCCCCCTCCGCCTGACCGCAGCCCGCGGTCGGGTCGTCGGCGCCGCGACTCCTCTTCTAGGGCCCGCGGCGCACGCGTATGCCACCGTTGACGGTGGCCAGGACCAGCCGGCGCCCGCCGTTCCCGATCGTTCCCGAAGTCGGCCAGGATCGAGGTCCAGGCCTCCCACGCACTGGATCCCTCGGCGCGGGCGGGCCGGGGGCGAGAACGGCGAGGACGAGCGCGAGGCAGACCACGAGGCGGAAGCGGCGCGAGGTCATGGCGGCTCCTTCGGGGTCTCGCGCGGGCGGGTACGGCTGGGATAACGGCGGCCGGGCCGGAGAGGTTCCCTTTTCCCGGGGCGCCCCGTCTACTCCGTCTCGGCG
>QHVM01000057.1:0-21873 GCA_003223555.1 Acidobacteriota bacterium
CTGCTTGAGCTTCTGGAGGATCATGGCCGAGATCTCGGGCGGCGAGTACATCTTGCTGCGCACCTCGACCCGCGCATCCCCGTTGGGCGCCTTGACGACCTTGTAAGGAACCATCTTGGCCTCGTCGGCCACCTCGTCGAAGCGCCGTCCCATGAACCGCTTGATGGAGAAGACGGTGTTCTCGGGGTTCGTCACGGCCTGGCGCTTGGCCACCTGGCCGACCAGCCGCTCGCCATCCTTGGTGAAGGCGACGACGGAAGGCGTCGTCCGACCTCCCTCCGAGTTCGGGATCACCACAGGCTCCCCCGCCTCGAGGACGGCCACCACGGAGTTGGTGGTCCCCAGATCGATACCAATCACCTTGCTCATCGTGCCTCCCTGCTTCAAACTGAGCGGCAACGGGAGGCTCAGGCCTCCACCGCCGCTTCACGCAGATAATAGGGCTGCCATTAGCAATTGTCAAGCATTAAATATGAGTCCAAAGGACTAAGATTCTGGTTTAGATCGGCCAGATCCCTCTGCCTCAAAGGCTTGCGGGGAAACACCGATTTCCTGATAGAATGGAGTATCTTGGAGATCCAGTCCTGATGCCCAGGGCCGACCCGCCCGGACCCTCCAGTGGGCCTGCCCCCGGCTCCGGCGGGTCGCTGGACCGGTCCCGCTGCCAGGTCGGAGGGGTCAACCAGAACTACACTTCCCGCACGGGGACGCTCTACCACATCCAGGTCGAAGACCGGGGACCGGTGCTCGACCGGGTATCCGAGCGGGAGGTCCGGCGGCTGAGCGTCATCGTCTACGCCAACTACGGGGAGTCGAACGCCCAGATCATCCACGGTCGTGACCACGACTTCCCGGACGTCCGGACGCACGAGCACAACCGGCTCATCGAGCAGAAGGTGCAGGAGCTGGCGGCGCAGGCCCGCGACATCATCGAGGAGAAGGAGGACCGCCAAGTGGCCCGCATCAAGGCGCTCGTCCGAGAGTACTACGTCACCAAGAACGAGGCGACCAAGAAGGAGTTCGAGGCGGCCAACGCCGCCTTCCCGATCCTCTTCTCCCGGGCCTGGATGCAGCTCAAGGCGGACAAGGCTTCCGGCCCCTCTCCGGCGCCCCCGCCGACCACGGCGCCGGAGGTCGCAGCTCCCGAGGAGGTCGTCTACCCGCTCGATCCAGAGCTGCGGGAGCGGGTGATGGAGATCGAGCGGCTCATCATCGAGCTGGGCCAGGACCTCCAGCAGCTGAAGGCCCAGGGCGGGGCCGACGACATCCTCCTCCAGACCTGCCGCAAACTGGTATCGCGGGCGAAGGAAGGGCTCTCCGGCCGCGAGCCGTCCGAGTTCAACGTCCGCCGGCTCGACATGACCCGCAACAGCCTGATGACCACCTGGCGGCAGATCAAGTCTCGCCTCAAGTAACGGGTCTTCCCCCTCGCCGAGCCCTTTCTCCTCCGGGGATTAAAGGATGCACCGTTACTCGGGGAGCGCTCATTCTCTGGCTTTCGGAGCGGCGGCCAGGACCTCGGCCATGTTGTAGCGCATCTCCAGGGCCAGCTTGGTGAGCCGCATGCCTTCCTGCCCCTTCACCCGGCAGGCCAGCGCCGACTGCTCCGTGCCGCGAGGGCCGGTGCGGTAGCTGACTTCGCAGTAGCGGCACTCGCCGTTCCAGCAGTAGCGGCCCGACGAGATGTCGGGGGCCACGTAGCTCAACTGGCGCAGGAGGAGGTTGTTCTCCGGGACCTCGAGCTCCTTGCCGGAGACGACGATGCGGATCAGGCGGCCGTAGGGCTCGAACAGATCGTCCATTCAAACGCGGCCCGCCGCGGGGGCACAGAAGCCGCGGCGGTCCCGAGATCCGCGGCCTCGGGCGGGCAAGTCATCGAGTTCCGTGTCGACGGGAGTGAATCCCGGCTCGGCGGAAGCGAGGCGCGCCCTGCGGGCGCTCCAAAAGGGTCTGCGCATGCCGTGGCGATTACACCATGGCGCCCCCGGACCCGCAATCCTATTGCTAGAATGCGGGGCGACCTTCGCTCGCGGGGGTGGATCCGCGCTCGCGGTTCGAGCCGGGGGACCCTCCCGGGCCCCCGGAGGTGACGTGGCCCAGGCCCTGGAGCGCCCCGCGCCCGCCGCCCGCCCCGCCTTCAAGCCCTTCGTCCCCGACGAGGCCCGCCTGCCCGAGCTGACCCTGCGCGCCCTGGCGATGGGCTCTCTGCTCGGCCTCGTCTTCGGGGCCTCCTCGGTGTACCTCGCCCTGAGGGTCGGCCTCACCGTCTCGGCCTCCGTGCCGATCGCGGTCATCTCGATCACCCTCTTCCGCGCGTTCTCGCACGTGCTCGGCGGCCGGGCCTCGATCCTCGAGAACACGGTCGTGCAGACGACGGGGTCGGCGGGGGAGTCGATCGCCGCCGGCGTGGCCTTCACCCTGCCCGCCCTCGTGCTCATGGGATTCGAGATGGACTGGACGCGGACCCTCCTCCTCGCGCTCTGCGGAGGAATCCTCGGCGTCCTGATGATGATCCCGCTCCGCCGGTACCTCATCGTGAAGGAGCACGGCCGGCTCACCTACCCCGAGGGCACGGCATGCGCCGAGGTCCTCATCGCGGGCGAGGAGCGGGGCACCCAGGCCGGCTTCGTCTTCAAGGGGCTCTTCGCCGGCCTGCTCTTCAAGCTGGCGACCGTGGTGGCGCGGCTGTGGCCGCCCGTGCCCGAGGTCCACGTCCCCGGCCTCAAGGCGTCGAAGGTCGGGTGCGACATCTCGCCCGAGCTGATGGGCGTCGGCTACATCATCGGCTATCGCTCCTCGGCCATCATGGTCGGGGGCGGTCTGCTCTCCTGGCTGGTGCTCATCCCGACGATCGCGCTCTTCGGCGAGGGACGGATGACGCCTCTCTTCCCGGCCACGACCCTCATCTCCCAGATGTCGCCCGACGAGATCTGGAGCCGCTACATCCGCTACATCGGGGCGGGGGCGGTCGCGGCGGGAGGCATCATCAACCTCGTCAAGGCGATGCCGACGATCATCGACTCCTTCCGGGCCTCCTTCCGCGACCTCCGGCTCTCCGACGAGGGCGCGGCCGCCCGGCCCCGCACCGAGCGCGACCTGCCGCTCTCGCTTGTCCTCGGCGGCTCGCTGGCGCTGACGCTCTTCATGGCGTTCCTGCCCCAGCTCAAGGCCGTGCCCGGCTTCGGGGTCAGCCTCCTCTCCGCGATCACGATCGTGCTCTTCGGCTTCTTCTTCTCCGTCGTCTCCTCGCGCATCACGGGCGAGCTGGGCTCCTCCTCGAACCCGATCAGCGGCATGGCCATCGCGACCCTGATGGGGACCTGCCTCATCTTCATCGTGCTGGGCTGGACCGGCCACGCTTACACGGCGGCCGCGCTCTCGATCGGGACCGTGGTCGGCATCGCGGCGTCCAACGCCGGCACCACCAGCCAGGACCTCAAGACGAGCTTCCTCGTCGGGGGCACTCCCTGGCGGCAACAGGTGGCGATCATGGTCGGCGTCCTGACGAGCGTGCTGGTCATCGGCTGGACGCTCCAGGTCCTGAACCGCAACAACACCCGCATCCAGGAGGCCGCCTACGACGTGGTCCTGTCGCCGCGGCCCGACGCCCGTGTCATGACGGGCCCGGACGGCCAGTCGTACCGTCTGGCGCGTGCCGGCGGGATGGCGACCCTGCCGGATGGCGCGTACCTGGTCGATGCCTCCGGCCGCGTCCGCTACCGGGTCCAGGAAGGGATCGGCTCCGACAAGGCTCCCGCGCCCCAGGCCACGCTCATGAGCCTCGTCATCAAGGGGATCCTCACCCGGCAGTTGCCCTGGGGCCTCGTGCTCCTCGGGGTCTTCACCTCGATCCTGCTGGAGATCATCGGCGTACCCGCCCTGGCCTTCGCGGTCGGCGTCTATCTGCCGCTGGAGACCACGACCCCGGTGTTCCTCGGTGGCCTGGCCCGCCTGGCGGTCGACTGGCGACGCACGCGCACCCTGGGCGCGTCCGCCGGCGGGGCCGCACCGCCGGTCTCGGAGTCGGACGCTGGACCCGGCGTCCTCTACAGCTCCGGCCTCGTCGCCGGCGGATCCATCATGGGCCTGGCGGCCTCGTTCCTGGGCGCGCCGGGGCTGGAAAGGGTTGCCGACGCGATCGGCTTCGGGCGGCAGGCATTGCCGGGCGGCCTGGGTTTCCTGGTCTTCGCCGGGCTGTGCTTCCTCATCTACCGTACGGCCGTCAAAGCCCCGGCCGGATGAAAATCGCCTTCTGCGGCCTCTGCGTTCGGAGGGGCCGCGGCTACGGCGACTCTCGGGGCTTCGAGGGCGGCTGGTCGCCCACGGTGTAGATCCGCCCGCCGCGCAAGTAGAGTCGCTCCTGCTCCTCGCGGTTGAGGGGGCGGGCGCCGCGGCGGCCGAAGACGGCGATCTGGTGGCCGGTCTCGTCCACCGCGCGGTCGCGCTCGACGCCGCGGGAAAGCGCCCGGGCCGGCCCGCGCGTCCGGTACGTCGCGACCAGGCGCGGCGTGGGCCGGGGAGAGAAGCCGTACGCTCCCGGGGTGTCGTTGGCGGAGATCATCTCCACCACGCGCAGGCCGTTCTTCCCGTCGGCCACGTACGCAAAGACGCTTCCGTTGGTGACCCCGAGCTTGACGTCGCTCGCGTCGTCGATCGCGCCTCCGGCGCTCCAGGTCTGATCGAGGCGAGGCCGGGCCGGCCGCTCGACGTCCACCACGGCGATCCCGCCCCGCCCCGCGGCCACGTAGGCGTACGTGCGGGCCAGGTAGACGGACCGGGCGTCCGGTATCGGGACCACCGCCCCGGCGAGGACGCGCGGCTCCCGGGGAACGGTGACGTCGAGGACCTTCAGCCCCTCGGCGTCGACCACGAACGCGTAGCGGAACTGGACGGCGAGGGCGCGCGGCGCCTTCACGGCCGGCGCACCCACCTGCGCGAGCACCTTCGGCCGCAGCGGGTCGTCGAGGTCGAGGACCACGATGCCGCGCGGTGTCGTCAGGTAGCCGATGGTCCCGGCCAGCGCCATCGAGGTGGCCCCGGCCAGGACGCCGCCTTCGTTGAAGCCCGCCGCCCGGTGCACGAAGTTGTTCCGCGGATCGCCGTCGAGCAGGGAGTGGAGCGGCCCGACCACGACCAGGCCCTCCTCGCGGTCGGTGAGGAAAGCATAGTCGTAGATCGGGTGGACCTTCTGCTCCTGGTTCTCGGCCCGGACCTGGCGCCCGGCGTCGACGGCCTGGGTCGTCGGCAGGGCGACCGAGGTCGCGTCCCTCGTCTCGACGTACAGCTTCTGCCCCAGGGCAGAGACGGGAGCGGTGGTGATCCGCTGGCTGAACCCCTTGTGGTCGATCTGGGCCACGTCGTAGATCCGCAGGCCCCCCTTGCCCGCGGCGGCGAAGAGGTACTCGCCCCGCGCCTGCAGCGAGACGACGTTGCCGCCGTGGCCGTAGGCCTCGCGCAGCCGGCCGCCGCGCGCGGCGTGCGCGCGGTACCGCTCCGGGTAGGCCATCTCGTGCAGCCGGCTCCCGATGACCGCCTGCGGCTCCTCGCGCTCGGTCACCGCGACCGCCTCCAGGCCGGAGCCGCCCTCGCCGACCCAGGCGTAACGGCCGACGAAGCTCATGAGACCGGTCCCCTGCATGAGCAGGGAGGCCATCCAGGCGTTGTTGTCGCCCTCGCGGGAGACGTGGCAGTCGGTACACGTGCGCGTCTCGGTCGCCCGCACGGTGTGGGGGACGTAGGTCGAGAAGGCGGTGCCCGAGAAGCCGGCCGAGGAGGTCGTCTGCTGCTGGGAGTAGATCCACTCGCGGTTCTGGTTCTGGGAGGAGACGACGATCGCGCACGAGGACCGGGCGGGCGCGACCCGGTTCTTCGTCACCGTGCCGTCGCGAGCCAGGAAGAAGATGTCGTCGCGCAGGGTCTGGAAGTTGTAGCTCGTCCAGTTCCGGCTCTCGCCGCCCTCGTTGTGGAGGTTGGGCTTCTTCTGGTTGGCCCGCATCGACAGGTGGCAGCCGAAGCAGCTCGTCGTCCAGGCCGAGTGGCACGCGTAGCAGGTGATGTTCGCGTTGGCGTGGGCGAGTGACTTGGGATCGGCCCCGGCGTCGCCCCACGTCGTCCCATCCCTCTGGAGCGTCTTGGCCAGGCGCGAGGCCTCGCTGAAGCGCGGATGGCCGGGTGTGATCGTGTCGAGCACCTGGGGGACGTCCCACTCCACGCCCTCGGTGACCATGCTCTTCTGGGTGACCCGGCCCCGGCGGCTCGTGAAGCGGGGCTCGCCGAAGGGCGTCGTGAGCGAGGTGAGGTCGGCCCGCGACGAGGCCGCCCCCGAGGTCACCAGGCTGGCCCGCTCGCTGATCGTGCCGTGGCAGTCGACGCAGTCGATCTCCACCGCCGCCCGCGGCTCGCCGTAGAGCTTGCCGTCGCCGTGCACGTCCTGCTTGAAGTGGCAGTCCACGCAGTGCATGCCCTTCTCGAGGTGGATGTCCTTCAGGTGGACCGCCTTCCGGAACCGCTCGGGATCGGTGTCGGGGACCACGCTCCCCGTGGGGCCGAGCAGGTTGCCCTGGCGGTCCTTCTTGAAGACCGCGCGGAAGACCCAGCCGTGGCCGTGGAAGTCCGCGAACTGCGTGCGCTGGAGCTGGGGGTTCAGGGTCGAGACGTCGGCGAGGAACTTGCGGTCCGACCAGAGCCCGCGCAGCGCCGCGCCCTCGGGGTTGGCCCGCTCGATCTCCGCCCGCTCCTGCTCGCCGAAGGTCCGGCTCTGCCGGGGGTACATGAGCCGGCCGTCGGCCTCGTTGTCCCACCACGTGTAGCCGAGGTAGGTGGCCACCATGCTCGTGCCGGGATGCATGTGGCAGGTCATGCACTGCGCGGAGGGGATCGACTCGGTGAACTCGTGCCGCAGCGGGTGGCCGGGCTCGTCCTTCCTTATGGTGGGATCCTTCGTCTGGCTCATGCCCCGGTTGCCGAAGGCGGCGTAGGGTCCGGAGTCGGACCGGGAGCGGTCGTTGGCGTAGACGACGTGGCAGGCCGTGCAGCCGCTGGAGCGGTAGTCGCCCGGGTGGTCGTTGGTGCCGAGCAAAGAGAGGAGCGGATCGACGAGGCGCGTCTTCTGGGCGCCGAGGATGATCGGGTCGGTCCGGTTCAGCGTCCCTGGTCCGCGGGGGGAGAGTCCCTTGTCCGGGCGGCCGGGCTCTTCCTCGCGGTCCGGCAGGCCGACCTCGAGCCGCCGTCGCCCGCCGCGCTCGAACACACGGAAGGGGTTGCCGGCCTGGCTCAGCTCCCAGCGCGGGAACGGCACGAGCCACGGCAAGACGCCCTTGTCGCGGGTCTCCTCCGGCGTCGGCGGGGGGATCGTCTTGACCATGCGCGGCTCGCCGTCGGGGCCGAAGCTCTCGCCCAGGATCGCGTCCTTGCCCGGCAGGACGCCGTTGTTGTAGGTGGCCGCCTCGTAGAGGAACGCGCCGTGGGTCATCAGGCTCTTCGACACCACCCGCACTTCCTCGGCGTGGCACGCCCCGCAGGCGACCGGCGCCGCCCGCAGGTCGCCGGGATTCAGGAACCGGACGAAATCGAGGCTCTCGTCGAGGAGCGCCGTGTAGCTGCGCTCGGGGTTGGCCGCCGTCTTCCAGGCCTCGGGGTGGCGGGGCGCGACGTGAGCCTGCCGCCGGGCCCGCTCGTAAGCGGGGGAGCCGGCCGGCCCGTCCGCCTTCACCGTGGCGTTTCCGCCGTGGCAGTCCGTGCAGCCGAGGCGGACCGAGGACGAGCGGTGCATGGTCCGCTGGTCGGTCTGGGTGTGGCAGCTCGTGCACCCCGCGCTCTTGTTCTCGGCCTCCTCCCACGTCTGGCGGGAGAGGGTCGCCGGCGCCTGCGCGAGACCGAGGCGGCCCAGGGCGGCGAGGGCGAGCCCGGCCACACTGACGACCTCGATCACCGCCACCGCCCGACGCGAGAGCCGGCCCTCGGTCATCGTTCCTCCCGCTCTTCAGTACGTCAGCTTGAGCAGCACGAAGCCGTTGAAGAGCTTCCGGCTTCCCGCCCCGCAGCCCGGCACGCCGCAGGCCGAGGTGTAGATGTCGTCGAAGCCGGAGCCGGGGACGAGGCCGGTGAAGCCGGCCTCGACGAGCAGGTTCTCGTTGAGCAGGGGTCGCCACAGGAAGCCGGCCCCGAGGTCCACCCCGATGTCCTTGCGGATCCCGGGCTGGAAGAGCAGCAGGGCCAGCGCGCCCGTCTTGTCGAAGCGCAGGTAGTTCGCGCTGAGGACGCCCTTGAGCTTCGGCGTCAGCTCTCCTTCGACGCCCACGCCGAGCAGGAGCAGCCCGGGGTTGACGAAGCTCGCCTGGCCCTCGAACTTGCTCGAGCGCAGGTCGGGGAGCAGGCTCCCCGGCGCCTTCAGGAGGACCCCGGTCTGGGTGAGCGCGATGGCCGAGCGGCTCCAGAAGCTGAACGGACCACCCGCCAAGTTGACCCCGTCCTCGATGCTGTCGAAGCCGCGCGCCCTCTCGTCGAGGGCGTCGTCGTCTCCCGAGGCCCAGAAGGCCGAGGCCTTCAAGCGGAGCCAGTCGCGGTCGACCGACAGCTCCGCCGCCGCCATGTGAGCGCGGATGTCCTGGGCCCGGCCGGCCAGCGGCTGGTCGCTGTCGTTCCCGAAGGCCAGGTAGCAGGCATGCGACACGTTGAGGCGCCCCAGGTGCCCATCTCCCGCGAGGCCGACGTAATTGGCCCGGATCTCGTGGGGCCGGGCGCTGCCGATCTTCGCCGGCCGCACCAGGAACCCGTTGGCGTCGTAGTGCGTCGTGGCCTCGTCCTGGCTGCGGTGGTAGCTGAGTGAGAGCTGGTAGCCGCGCACGAGGAAGTCCTGCCGGAAGAGGTTGGCCACGAACACCCTCTGGCCGCGCCTTTCGAACGTGTTCAGCTCGCTGTTGGTGTCCTTCTCGAGCGGGTCGAACCAGGCGGCGTTGTACTGCCACCGGTTGCCGGCCGCGTTGCCGAACAGGCGTGCGCCGAGGTTCGAGTCGGCGAAGACGAAGCCGCGGAAGTCCGAGACGAACGGCTGGATGCCCGCCCGGAGGGAGACGAAGTCGAACTGCGGCGAGAGGTCGGCCAGCTTCGCTTCGGCGAACGCCTCCTCCAGCGAGAAGTCCTGCCTGCGTCGGGTGCGGCCCTCCCGCACGTCGATGTCGACGAGGTTCCGCTCCCCGACGCGCAGGTAGTTCAGGTCGAAGGCGGCCGTGCCCTTTATGGCGAAGCTCTTGGGCCGGAACGCCGTCTGGCCCTTGAACAGCTCGGCCGACACGAGGGCCCGCGGAGACGTGAACGTCTGGTTGCCTCGGCCGAAGAACTCCCGGCTCCCCGGATCGAGCGTGCTCACTCCGCTCGTCGCGGGCAGCCGCCGCCGCTCGAACGGCGTCTCCAGGACGCCGGTCAGGACGAGGAAGACCGCATCGCCGATGACGGGCTTGTCGCCCTTGAGGACGTTCTGGTTGTAGGGGTCGATGTGGCGCCCCTTCACGAAGCGCGGGTCTTCGGGATAGGGGATGTCCCACCGGTTCGGCATGGGGGCGAACTCGGCCGGCCGCGCGGTCACCGGCGGGATCGGGGGCGGGGACGGCGCTTGAACCGGCGGGGACGGCGCGGGCGAGGGGGGCGGCGCCGGCGATGGCTCGAGGCTGGGGATGCTCTCGAGGGGCGGCGCCACGACGTCCGCTTCGGGCAGCGAGAACGCTTCGCCCTGCGCGGTCTGGAACAGCACCAGGCCGCCCCGGCGGGCGAGCCGCGTGACGGGGATCTTCCGCCCGTCCTTGAGCACCAGTACTTGCGGCTGGGCCTGCGCCGGCGCCTCCGGCGCGCGGTAGCGCGGGATCGACTCGAGCGGCGGCGAGACGACGTCTCCCTCGGGGACCGAGAAGACCTCGCCCTTCGCGGTCTGGAACACGACCTGGCCGTCGCGGCGGACGAGCCGGGTGACGGGGATCCTGCGCCCGTCCTTCAGGACGAGGACCTCATCGGCGCTGACGAGCGCCGCCAGGGCGAGGACGGCCAGCACGGCGGCCCCGCGGCGGATCGCTCTCACAGGTCGGGATGGCGGGGGAACTTGACCCAGGGGAGGCGGACGCCGCGCACGACCAGCCGGTCGCAGCGCTTCTCGGCCGGGGCGTCGAAACCGGCCGCGCCCGCCGACGCGATGAGGTCGTCCTGGTCGACGCCGTCGCCGCTCACGCCGACGGCGCCGACGAGGGTGTCGTTCCTGTAGAGCGGTACGCCACCCGGGAAGATCGTGATGCCATTGGCGAGAGCCGGTATCGCCGCGCTGCAGCTTCCCGGTGGACGAAGCGTCGAGAGGGACTCGAAGACCCTGTCGTCCACGAGGTCGAGCTGCAGGCCGGTGTTGAAGGGGCTCCACTCCCTCGTGGACGATGAGAACGGACCGGCGTCGGTGCCGTCGATGCCGGGCGGGAAGAGCGGCTGGGCGAGGAAGCCCACCGCGCGGCTCGTGAAGGCGACGCTGCCGTCGAGAGGCACTTCCCCCGTCAGGTACACGGCGAGGCCGGCCCGGCGGAGGTCGTCGGCGGCGCCCCGCCGGCTGAAGAAGCTCGCCGTGCGCGCCTTCTGCACGGAAACGTCGAACCCGAAGACCGGCGCATCGACGGTGCGGAACGCGCCCAGGATGCTCCCGTCGATGTCCACGACGGCGATCGACACCCGGGCCGCGCTGCCCAGGGGCTGCCGGATCGCGGCTCGGGTCGCCGCGGCCTGCCGCGCGGCCTGGGTCAGGATGCGCGCCACGTCCTCGGCGCTCAGCGCCGAGCCGGCCCGGACCGGGAAGCGCGGGTCCGCCTCGCCGGCCATGCCGCCGAGCGAGGAGGGGCGGAAGGCCGATGGCGCGCCCGGCCGCGGGCCTTCGAGGTAGTCTCCCGCCGCCGGCCCTCCGCCGCCGCCGGCCTCGACGTTGGTGTACGGCAGCCGGATGCCGTCAGCCAGGATGCGGTCGGCGCGGACGAGGTCGGGCGGCTCGAAGCCGCGCGCGCCCGCCGCGGCCGCCTGCTCCTCGGACGGCGTATCGAGGTCGGCGGGATCGGGATCGAGGCTGTAGATGCCGTCGCCCTCCACGCCCACGCCGCCCACCACCAGACCCTCTTTGTAGAGGGGCAGCCCTCCCGGGTCGGCCGACAGCCCGGCGGGAAGGGCCGGCGACTTCACGTCCGTGCAGGGCAGGCTCGAGAACTGCACGCCGAAGAGGGGCCCGCCGGCAGTGAAGTCGACGAGGGGCGGGAAGTGGTCCTGGACGATGAAGCTCGCCGTGCGGGTCGAGAAGGCGTTGCCGCCGCTCGACAGGAAAGCCGCCGTCCCCGCCTTCGTGACGGCCAGGAAGGTGGCCGGCAGGTCCACGCCCTCCAACCCGTTTCCCCGGCGCCCCTCCACGGCGGGCGTCGGCTTCACAAGCGAGGTCTCTCCCGCGCCGGTCATGCGGAAGCGGGCGAGGACGTTTCCCTCCTGGTCGGTCACCGCGACGTGCGCCCTCAACCCCAGCCGCTGGGCTTCAGCCGCGGCCTGCCGGACGATGCGGTCGACTTCGGAGGCGCTCAGAGGCGGGCTCGCCGACCGGATCGGGGTCCGGCCCAGCAGGGGACCGACCGCGGCGGCGAGAACGAGGGCGAGGGCACGACGCGGTGAACAGCCTGGGAGCGGCATTCAGCCGGCAGCGCCTCCGCGCAATGAGGACGGAATGTAACCACATCGTCCCGAGCGGTCAAGGTGCGGGCGGCGCTTGACAGGGCCCGCGCCGTTGGAATCTCATGGGCCCTTCATGGGCCATCGGCTTCCGCCCGGGGTGAAGCTGGCCTCGACCCTGGGCCTCGCCGGAGCGCTCGTGCTCGCCGCCCGGCCCGCCCGCCCGCAGTACGCGTACACCGGACCGAGCAAGTGCATCGCGTGCCACGACCACGACCGGCCGGCGTCGAAGTGGCAGAAGGAAGAGCCGGCCGCCTACGGCGTCAAGGCGCATTTCAACACGCGCAAGCAGCTCGACGGCGCGAAGGCGGCCGGCTTCGCCAAGGCGATCGGGCTCTCCGATTCCTACGACCTGAAGGGCGCGTGCGTGAAGTGCCATGCCACGGTCTTCCGCGGTGACGCCAATGCCGGCGTGTCGTGCGAGAGCTGCCACGGCCCGGCCAGCGGCTACCTCGACGCGCACCAGGTCAAGGGGTCGTACCTCAAGTCGGTGGGGGTCGGGCTCAAGGACCTGCGGGAGAAGCCGGCCTCCATCGCCCGGGTCTGCGTGGAATGCCACGTGACTCCCGACAAGAGGCTGGCCGCGGCTGGTCATCCCTCCGGCGGCGCCTTCGACGCGGGCACGAACCTGCGGAAGATCGTCCACTGGGCCCGTGCGTACGACTATGCGCAGGTGAGCGCGGCCGGGAAGACCGCCATGGGGCCGCGCCGGGCCTCGGCCGCCCCGAGCGCGCCGGCCGCGGCGCCCCCGAAGGTCGCTGCCGCGGCGGCGAGCCCGGCGGCCAGGGCGGCCGTCTCGGCGGCGCCTCCGCTGGCCTCCGCCAAGCCCATCGGGCCGTCGGCCTCCTTGCCGCCCCTGCGCGCGGCCAGTCCGGCCGAGCCTGCCTCATCGCCTCCAGCGCCGTGGGACTGGGACCAGCCGATCCGTCCCCTGCCCAAGGACTACGTTCCGGAGCCAGTGGCCCAGGCCTCGGCGGAGCCGGCGGGCGCAACCGCGGAGGAGGTGCCGGGGCCGGGCACGGTGGCGCCAGGCCCGCCCGCCGCACCCCCTCGGGCATCCCGGCTGGTGGCGCGCCCGCCGGCCGTGCCGCCGTCGATCGCGGAAGAGACCGCCTTGCCCCGCAGCCTGCCCGGCCTGGCCGAGCCCAACGCCGTCACACCGGCGGTGCAGCCGGCCGTCGCTGCTCAGGCCGGCGTCCGGTCGGCGGCGGCGCAGGTGGCGGAGCTGAGGGGCCGCGGCGTGGCCCTGCTCGAGCGGCTGCTTCGCTCCGGCGCGCGCGCTCCAGCCCTGTCCGCGCCGGCGAAGCCGGCCGAGTTCCGCGGTCCGGACAGCGAGCTGTTTCGCTTGCAGGACGAGGTGATCGCTCTCGCCCTGGAGGCCCTGAGAAGGCCGCGGTGAGCGGTCGCTTCCAGGTGATGGTGCCCGCCCCACCGGAGCAGCTGCGCGGGCTTCCGCTCTTCGCCGGCATCCCCGAGAAGGCACGCGACAAGGTCATCGAGAAGGTCCGCAAGTACGTCCACGTCGTCAGGTTCCAGCCGGGCGAGGTGGTGCTGCGGGAGGGGGACTACAGCGATTCCGCCTACTGCATCGTCGAGGGCGCGGTCGAAGTGGTCCTGGCAGCGGCGCCAAGCGAGGCCGAGAAGCCCCGCGTCCGCGGGGGCGCGCACGTGCCGCCCGGCGAACGCCCAGGCGCGCGGCCGGCCGCCGAAGGCATGGTCGGACGCGGGCGCGGCACGGCCGGGACCGTCATCCTGTCCGCCTTTCCGGCCGACGTGGCGCCGGGTCAGCGGACCATCCTGGAAGCGGGAGAGATCTTCGGCGAGATCGGCGCCCTGTCGCGCTATCCGGTGTCGGCCACCGTCCGCGCCGAGTCGCCGCTGACCGTCCTCCAGATCCGGCTGCCCGGACTGCGGATGCTGCTGGCGGCGTCCAAGGAGTTCCGCAAGTTCGTCGACCACCGCTACCGCGAGCGGACGATGGCCCGGCACCTGCGCAGCGTCCCCCTCTTCGAGGACGTGGACGACGAGTTCATAGAGAAGGTGAAGGAGAAGGCCGAGCTGGTCTCCTTCGAGCCCGGGCAGGTGATCGTGGAAGAGGGCGCGCCCGCCGACAGCTTCTACCTCGTCCGCGGCGGTTACGTGAAGGTGGCCGTCCGGGTCGGCGCCTCGGACCTGGCGGTCACCTACCTGCGCAAAGGGGACTACGCGGGCGAGGCGGCGCTGCTGCTCGACGAGGCGTGGCCGTTCACGCTCCAGGCCCTGGAGCACGTGGAGATCGTCCGGGTCGGCAAGGAGGACTTCAAGGCCCTCTCCGCCCTTCACCCGCACCTCCAGGAGACGCTGTGGGCGGAGATGGTGGCGCGCCTCAAGGTGCGCGGCGCGGCCGGGCGGCGGCCGGGCTCCTCCGAGTACCTCCAGATGGCCATGGAGACGGGGCTGATCCACGGGGAAAGCGTGCTCCTCATCGACCTGTCCACGTGCACCCGGTGCGACGAGTGCGTGCGGGGCTGCGCGGACGCGCACGGCGGCGAGCCGCGCTTCATCCGCGAAGGGCAGAAGTACCGCCACTGGCTGGTGCCGACCGCCTGCTACCAGTGCACCGACCCGGTGTGCATGGTCGATTGCCCGACCGGGGCCATCACGCGCTCGGTCGGGACGCTGGAGGTCACGATCAACGAGCCCACGTGCATCGGCTGCTCGAACTGCGCGCAGCGCTGCCCGTGGGGCAACATCATCATGGTCGAGCGGGGGGAGAAGCGCCCGGACGGCAAGCCGGTCGAGGTGGCGACCAAGTGCGACCTCTGCCTCACCCGCCCCGAGGGCCCCGCGTGCGTGCAGATGTGCCCGCATGGCTCGGCCGTCCGGATCTCCTTCAAGGACCTCGAGCAGGTCACCGCCACGCTCCGGTGAGGTCCGGGCCCGTCCGTTGAGATACGGACAGGTCCTCCGGCCCAAGGAGCCGCGCAACGCGCGGGCCACGGCGGGGGCCTGCGCGGTCCTGGTCGCGATCTTCGTGGCCGGGGCCACGGCGTGGCCCTGGAGCCCCAAACGGGGCCTGGGCCTCTTCTTCGGCTTGCTCGCCGCCGGGCTCTTCCTCTTCGAGATGCTCTATCCGTTCCGCCGGCCGAAGGCGCGGCCGCTCGGCACGGCGAAGGCTTGGTCGCAGGCCCACGTCTACCTGGGCGTCGTCGCGCTGCTGGCGGTAGTGATCCACGCCGGCTTCCGGCTTCCCCGCGGGACGCTGGGCTGGGCGCTGCTCGTGCTCTCGGCCTGGACGACCGCCAGCGGCCTGCTCGGCGTCTGGCTGCAGAAGTGGATTCCGGCCGCGCTGGCCGAGGGCCTGCGCGTGGAGGCTCTCTACGAGCGTATCCCCTCTCTCGTCGGCCAGCTCCTCGCCGAGGCGGACGCGCTGATGGCCGGCGCGGACGAGGTGTCGGAGCGGTTCTACCGCTCGGAGGTGCGGGGGGCGCTGGCCGGACCGCGCCCTTCGTGGGGGTTCCTGTTCGACGTCAGGGCGGGCCGCGATCGCGCCCTCGAGCCGTTCCGCCGCATCGCGCAGTTCGTGCCGCCGGCGGAGAAGGAGCGGATCGATGACCTCATGACCATCTTCACGGAGAAGATCGAGCTCGACGCCCACTACAGCCTGCAAGGCGTCCTGCGCCGATGGCTCGTCCTGCATGTCCCGACCGCGGGTCTGCTGATGGGCCTGCTCGCGCTGCACGTGTTCGCGTGGGCGTGGTACTGAGATGGCCCGCAAGCTCACCTGGGGCACGCCGGGCCGCACGGAACACTACCTCCGCCCGCGCGCGAAGTGGGCGCTCCTCGTCCCTTCGGCCGTCCTGGGGGGCGGCGTCCTCGCCGCCCTCCTCCTCCTCCAGGCGGCCGGCCTGCGCCGGCCGCTGGCTCCCGGCCCGCTCATCGGCCGGCACGCGCCCATCGAGGCGCGGTGCGAGGAGTGCCACGCGCCCCGGCTCGGGGCGTCCGACATGCGCTGCCAGCGCTGCCATGATCCGGCGGGAGCAGGCCGGCTCACCAACGGGACCCATGTGCTCTTCGGCAGCGGCGATACGCGCAAGGCGGCCGCCGCGCCCAGCCTCGCCTGCGCCCGCTGCCACGTCGAGCATCGTGGGAGGGAGGCGCGCCTGGCGGCCGTGGACGAGGTGCAGTGCGGACAGTGCCATTTTCGCGGCTTCGCCCGCCATCCCGAGTTCGCCGTCCTGCGCGCCCGATCGGCCGAAGCCCCCGGGATCAAGTTCGGCCACGACTCCGCGCAGCCGGGGAAGTTCGCCGGGCACCTGGCGGAGGTCGCGCGGACGAAGGGGCTCCGGACCGAGCGCACCTGCGGAGAATGCCACCAGCGCGGCCCCGGCCAGCGCGACTTCTCGGCCCTCTCCTTCGACCTCCACTGCGCGTCCTGTCACGCCAAGGACGGATCCCTGGGCGCCGTCGATCCCGTCCCTCAGGACGATGCGCTCCCGCCGGACCGGATCGCCGCCCTGGGCGTGCGCGGGCCCTGGACGGGACGGGGCGAGGAGTTCCAGATCGGACGGGGCAAGGTGGGCAAGAGCGTCGTCCGCCACGCGGACGAATGGGTGCTCTTCAACCTGCGCAAGCTTCGGCGCGAGATCGACCCCGAGGGCTGGTCGGCCGAGCGGGGCGCGCTGCTGGCCCGCCTCAGCCAGCTCCAAAGGAGGCTCGCCCAGGCCACTCCGCTGGCTGGCCTCGACGACCCGGCGCTCCGGATGCGGGAGCAGGCGATCGAGGCCGAGATCCGGGGACTCGATGGGCGCATCGGAGCCCAGGCGAAGGCCACCGGCGTAGCGGCCGGCCTGTCCCGCCTCGACGAGGTCGGCAACGCGATCGGCGCCGCCGGCGACGCGGCGGGGCGGGGCGAGGCCGATCGCCTGCGCGCCGGAGCGGAAGCGCTCGCCCACGGCATGGTACCCGACGCCGCCCTGCCCGGCGAGGAGTTCGAGGCCCGCCGGCGCGAGCTGCTGGCCGCTCTCGATGCGATCGAGGCCGCCGATCCGACCCTTGCTCCGCGGGCGCAGGACCTTCGGCGGCGGGCGCTCGCCCTCGCGCCCGGCGAGGCCGGGCTCGACACCCTCGGCCGGGCGCGCGACCAGCGTCAGGCCGAGCTGGCCCGCGTGAGCGACGAGCGGGCGCTGCGGGCGGCGGGGATCCAGCCGCCCGGCGAGGCGCTGCTCGAGCCCGAGCGCGCTGCCCTGGGGCGGGCGATCGACGATGCGCAGGCCCGGCTGGCCGCCCTGTCGGAGGCCCCGCCGCCTGCCGCCGGGGTCACGGCGGAAGAGCGGCAACGCAAGCAGGAGTCGGTCGAGGCGCTGACCGGGCCGTGCGTCAAGTGCCATCTCTTCTCGGGGGCGGCGCTCGTCCGGCCGGTCGCGGCCCGGCCCGTGCTCGTCCGCGCGCGTTTCGAGCACCAGCCGCACCTCCTGCCGGTGCAGGGGGACTGCTACCATTGCCACGGCGCCGTGCGGCAAAGCAAGGTTTCCGCCGACCTCAACTTCGGCGGCGTGCAGGGCTGCCGGGAGTGCCACAAGCCGCGCAGCGTGAGTCAGGATTGCCAGACATGTCATCGCTACCACCCGCCGGCGATCCCGTGAGCGAGGGGGCCCCGGCGCCCCGGCCCCCGGCCCAGGTGCTGTGCCGGGTGCGGCCCGGGGTCACCCTGGCTTTCGAGCTGAAGTCGGACGAGGCGGTGGTCGGCCGCGACTCCGGCCTCGCGGCGACGATCCCGCTCGAGGGCGTCTCGCGCCAGCACGCCCGCATCCTGTGGGACGGCCTGGCGTACTGGCTGGAAGACCTGAAGAGCACGAACGGCACGCTGCTGAACGGGCAGCGCATCGTGCGCGATCGCCTGCGCCACCTGGACGTGATCACCCTCGGCAAGAAGGCGGACCTGGTCTTCGTACTGCGTTCCGCCCCGGCCGGGCTGGTGCGCCAGCAGGGCATCGTCCGCGCCGCCCTGGTCGCGGAATCGGACGGGACGCCGCACGAGATCGCCGTCGGTGAAGCGACGCTCGGCCGCAGCTCGGCCTGCAACGTCGTGGCCGAGAGCGGCGCGGTCTCCAAGGTCCACGCCAGGATCGAGCGGACGGCGGACCAGCTCATCCTGCAGGACCTGGTCTCTTCGAACGGCACCTACGTGAACGGTGAGCGCGTGATGACCGCGCTGCTCCGCGATGGCGACCGGATCCTCCTCGGAGGCGTGGAGTCCTTCCGCGTCCAGGTCGAGATGGGCGAGATCAGCTCCGGCTCCGGCATCCGACGCCGGGCGGCCGTCCTTGCGCCGCCGGGCGAAGAGGGGCCGCAGTTCTCGGCGGACTGGAAAACGCGCTTCGAGTGGGACTCGGCCGAGCTGCAGGCCATCGCCAATCTGCACGAGGACGTGGCCGAGAAGCTCGGCCTGGCGGGCAAGGGCAGCACGCAGAAGCAGCCGGCGGTGAAGCCGCCTCCGGCGAAGGTGACCGGCTCGCCATCCCGGCCCACGCCCGCGAAGACCCCCCCGTCCCCCGCCGCGGTCAAGCCTGCCCCGGCCGCCGCGCCGGCGGCGATTCCGGCGAATGACGCCGCGCCGCTGGCGGAGGTGCGCTTGACCGGGGCCGACGAAGTGCTCGTGGCCTCGAGCCCTGGCCGCCACGTCCTCGGGCGCTCCGCCGATGCGCCGCTGCGGGTGAAGCATCCTACCGTGTCGCGCACGCATGCCCGCATCGTCATCGCCGACGACCGGCAGACCGCGTTCCTCGAGCACGCGGGGGGCGCCAACGGGACCCGCCTGAACGGGCGGCCGATCGACAAGGCCCAGGCGCTCGCCGACGGGGACGAGATCGGGATCGGCCAGGTGACGCTCCGCGTCAGCCTCAAGCGGACGTGAGGGGCGGCCTGAGCGGCCTTACGCGTGGGCTATGTGCCTTCCCGCATATCGATGCCTAACTGCTTGCACTTCTTGTAGAGATGGCTTCGTTCCAGCCCCAGGCTGCGGGCGGCGTTGGTCACGTGGCCGCCGGAGAGGCGCAGCCGCTCGCGGATCACCTCCCGCTCGTAGGCATCGGTCAGGTCGCGCAGCGACCCGCTGGGAGGCGCCGGGGTCGGGCGGGACGCCGGGCCCGCGGCCGGCAGCGCCGCCCGCACCTCGGCGGCCCCGATGGGATCGGCGTCGGAGAGGATGAGCAGCCGCTCGACCACGTTGCGCAGCTCGCGCACGTTGCCCTTCCACGGCTGCTGGGAGAGCACCTCCAGCGCCTCCGCCGAGAGCCGCCGTGGCTTCCAGTGGTTGCGCCGGCAGGCGGCCTCCACGAAATGGGCCGCCAGGGCGGGGACGTCCCCCGCGTGCTCGCGCAGCGGCGGCGTGCGGACGGTGAGGGTGCTGATCCGGTAATAGAGGTCCTCGCGGAACCGTCCCTCCGAGAGGAGCGTGTCGATCTCCTTGTTGGTGGCGGAGATGACCCGCACGTCGACCCGGATCTCGCCTGCCCCGCCCACCCGCGTGATCTCGCCGTCCTGCAGCACGCGCAGCAGCTTGGCCTGCATGGGGGCGGGCATGTCGCCGATCTCGTCCAGGAAGAGGGTGCCGCCGTCGGCCTGCTCGAAGCGGCCCCGGCGCTGGGCCACCGCCCCCGAGAAAGCGCCCTTCTCGTGGCCGAACAGCTCGCTCTCGACCAGCTCGGACGGCACCGCCGCGCAGTTCATCTTGACGAAGGGCTGCCCGCCGCGGGGGGAGAGGTCGTGGACCGCGCGGGCCACCAGCTCCTTGCCCGCCCCGTTCTCGCCCACGATGAGGATGGGCACGTCGGACGGGGCGGCCCGCTCGACCAGGGCGCGCAGCGCCGCCATCGCCTGGCTGCCGCCGATGAGGGCCAGCTCGTCCTGCCAGTACCTCTGCAGCTCGCGGTTCTCGCGCTGCAGGCGGTCGAGGCGCAGCACCGTCCGGAGCGTGTGCAGGAGCCGGTCCAGTCCCACCGGCTTCTCCACGTATTCGACCGCCCCGAGCTGCATGGCCTTCACGGCGGTGGTCACCGTGGCCTGACCGCTCATGAGGATCACCGGCACCTCCGGCGCCCGCTCCTTGACCCGGGCCAGGAACTCCAGACCGTCCATCTCCGGCATCACGACGTCGGAGAGCACGGCGTCCACGGCCTCCTCCGCCAGCTTCTCCAGTCCCCGCGTTCCGGAAGACGCGGTGACCGCGGTGTAGCCCTCGAGCGCGAGGGCCCGCGACAGCGACGCGAGCGTCCCCTGGTCGTCGTCGACGATGAGGATCTTCGGTTTCACGCCGAGCGCTCCCGCACGGGAGGAGAGCTTACAACCGCTGCCGGGTCGCGCGGGAGATAGAGGCTGAAGGTCGTGCCCTCGCCGGGGGCGCTCTGCACCTCGATCCGGCCCGCGTGGTCGGAAACTATGCCTTGCACGATGGCGAGGCCCAGACCCGTCCCGCCCTTCTTGGTCGTGTAGTAGGGCGTGAAGAGCCGCGTCCGCTGCTCCTCGTCGAGCCCGGGGCCGGTATCGGCCACTTCCAGCACCACGCCCCCCTCCGCCGGGGCCGCGCGCAGCCGCAGCGTGCCCCCGTCGGGCATCGCCTCCAGCGCGTTGGCGACCAGGTTCCCGACCGCCCTCGCCAGCAGCGCCCGGTCGGCGCTCACCGTCCCTACCTCCGGCGCCACGTCCTTCTCGATGCGCACGCCCGCCGCCCGGGCTTGATAGAGAGCGAGCACCTGCTCGACGATGGCGCCCACGTCCACCGGCCGCAGCTCCGGCCGCGGCATGCGCGCGAACTCGCTGAACTCCTCGATGATGCGGCGCAGCGACTGCAGCTCCTCGAGGACCGTGTCGCTCGACTCCCGGAACAGGGCGGCGAAGCGCTCGCGCCCGCCGGGCTCGTTCCACGCCCGCCGGAGCGTCTCGATCGAGAGCTGGATGGGGAAGAGCGGGTTCTTCAGCTCGTGGGCCAGCCGCCGCGCCATCTCGCGCCAGGCCGCCACGCGCTCGGTCTGGAGCAGCCGCTCCCGCGAGGTGCGCAGCTCGGCGGTCATGGCGTTGAAGGCGCGGGCCAGCTCGCCCACTTCGTCGCCCGGCGTGGCGTCGACGGCGGCGGCGAGGTCGCCCGAGGCCACCCGGCGGGACTGATCGGCCAGCTCCCGGACCGGGCGCGCGATGCGTCCGGACAGCAGTACGGCGGCCAGCGCGGCGCCCACCAGGGCCGCGGCGGCGAGCCCGAAGGCCACGCCTCGCACGAGGCCCGTGAGCCGGTCCAGCTCGCCGCGGGGCAGCGCAGCCACGAGCCAGAGGTCCGGGTGGCGCGGCGCGGCCGAGAAGCGGAACGCCGTGCCGCCCAGCATGACCTCGCCCCTGGCCTCCGCCCCGGCGAGCGCGGGCTCGGTCCAGGCGGCCAGCGGCGAGCTGGGCGGCGCGATCCAGCGCCGCCGGACCCGGTCGCGCAGGGCGAGGCGCACGCCGGTGAGTTCGGACAGCTCGGAAAGGAACTCGGCGTCGACGAACGTGCCGCCCCGCACCAGCACCGGCGACCCGTTCAGCAGCGACGGCCGCGACGCCATCAGGGCCAGCCGCTCCGCTTCGCCGTACCCCTCGTTCACCCGCTCCACCCGCAGCGTGTCGTCTCCCGGGAAGAGGCCGTCCTGCTCGGGAAGGCCGAAGCCAGCCAGCCAGTGCCGCGACGAAACGACCCGGTCCCGCGCGTCGACGATCTCCAGGGCGGGCAGCGCACGGTTCCGGCCGAGCGCCTGGGCGAGCGTCGTCAAGGCCCGGGGATCGGGCCGCTGCTGGGGCAGGTCTTCGACCGCTACCGCCGTCACCTCCGCTGCGGAGCGCCTGAGCTGCCGGTCCATCTGTCCGAAGGCGGCCGCGATCGCGCCGCGCAGTCGCTCGTCGCCCGATTGGGCGAAGCTGCGCGCGAGCAGCGCGGTCACCGCCGCCGTCAGCAGGACGACGGGCGGCACCGCCACGAGCACGAACGCGGCCAGCAGACGACCCCGCAGGCCGCCGGTCACGGCTCGACCCAGGCGTCTTCGAGCACCAGCCGGCCTCCGAGATCGACGACGGCGCCGTGGACGCCCGGCCGTGTCCGGTACGAGACGGGCACCGACGCCAGCGGCAGCAGGACCCACTCGG
>QHVM01000057.1:21879-44865 GCA_003223555.1 Acidobacteriota bacterium
GCGGGCCGCGTCGGTCTCGTCGACGACGGCGGCCAGCTCCTCCAGCGCGCCGGCCGGCGGGCGCGCCAGGGCCGCCAGCTCCTCGAGGGCGAGGCCCGCCTCGGGCACCTCGGGCGACCAGATCATCAAGCGCGCGTGAGTGGGCGCGGCCACGACCCCGGCCGGGCTCGAGGGCACGACCGCCACGCGCAGGCCCAGCGTCGTGAGGTGGGCCACGACGCGCTGGCTGGCCAGGGGGGGCACGTCGCGCCCCACGGCCAGCGTCGCGGTGCCGGCCACTTGTCCCGCCGCCGGCGCGTTGCCGAGGCCGAGCGGGGGCAGCAGGCCGGGAACCAGCAGCGAAGGCGCAGGATCGCCGCCGGGGATCAAGTGGCGAACGAGGTCGCCCCGGTCGATGGCGGCCGCCACCGCTTCGCGGGCGGCGCGCTTGTCGAAGGGCGGCCGCAGCGGATCGAGGACGAGCAGCAGCGTCGCGGCCACCCGGCTCGGCCCCGGCTCGCCGGGACCCACGTCCAGGCGACCCGATCCCATCTCGGAGGCCGCCGACGCCCCATCGGCGAGCGCGAGCAACTCGAGGCGGTCGAGGTACGGTCGGCCGCGCACGTGGCCGGTAAAGGCCGTGAGAGCCAGCCTCCGGCCCGGCGCGGGTGCGGCGGGCACGAAGGGCCCGGCGCCGGCCCCGCCCGGTCCGGTGATCGCCGCCGCGGCGGCGGCGAGGGGGGCCAGCGGCAAGGCGCCGGCATCCGCCAGGCGAAGGACGAGGTGCCTCGGGTCGGGCGCCGCCAGGCCGGGCAGGTCTTCGCTGCGGCCGGCCCGGAAGGTGATTCCACCCTCCAGCGCCGCGGCAAAACGCGCGGCGGCGGCGGAGAACGGTGTGCGGAGGAAGCGGCGCAGGCTCCGCATGGCGTCGGCGGCCGTGACGGGGCGGCCGTCGTGGAAGGTCGCGCCTTCCCGCAGCCGTAGCGACCACTCGCGGCCTCCCGCGGCGGTGCTCCAGCCGGAAGTGAGGGCGGGGGAGGGAAAGCCGCCTTCGTCGACGCCGACGAGCGTCTCGTGGACGAGGCCCGTGACGAGACCGAACCGGCCCCGCTCGGCCACGGGCTCGGTGGTGGCGGGAAGCTCCAGCACGCCGACCTTCAGCTCCCCGCCGTAGCGAGGGCCGAGCGCGGCGTGAAGGAGGAGCGGGGTGAGCGCGGCGGTCGCCGCCGCGACGGAGAGGGCCATCCGCCTCACGGGCCGACGGCCAGATCCATCAGGACGAGATGGGTGCCCCGCTCCTCCTCGACCGCGGCCACCACCCGCATCCGGGCGCCGGAGCCACGACCGGCCAGGGCGCGCACGGACCCGTCGACCGGCAGCGACTGCACCGGCGGCCGGCCGGGATCGTGCGCGTCGAGCAGCAACACGGCGTCCCGCGGGCCGGGCGGGTCCGGGCCGGCGACGGCCAGCAGCTCCGTCCCCAGCCGGGCGAGGCCCGATCCCGCCGGCACGTCAAGAGTGCGGCCTCCTTCCGCAGATGCGAGCCGCAGCCGGCCTTCGGCCGTGACGGCGAGCCCGCGCGGATCGAGGCGCAGGAACGGCCCGTCGCCGAGGTCGTCCAGGGTCGCTTCGATGAGGTTCGTGCCGGGCCGGTACCGCAGGCCGTGGGGCGCGCCCGGCCAGGGGAGCGCCGCGGCCTGCTCGCGCTCCTCGAGCCGCCCGCCATCGAGACCGAAGAGGACGGCGCGCGGCGACCGGCTGGTGAGCGCCCACGCGCTGCCTTCGGCCGCGACGAGCCCGATCGTCCCTCCCGGGAAGCGGACGGCCGAGAGCGGTCCCGGCAGATCCCGCCGCGACAGGACGGCCAAGCCGTCGTCCTCCAGCCGGTAGAGCACCAGCGCGTCGTCGTAGAGCACGAGCACGCGGTCCTCGGCCGGCAGCGCCAGGTCGAGGACCCGGCCCTCGAGGGCTGGCGTGCGCCGGGAGGCGACGACCGACAGTGGCCCCGGTCCCGCCGCCGGGCCGGCGGGGACGAGCGACAGCAGCATGGGGTCGGCCTCGACCGAGGCGGCCAGCACGTCGACCAGCCGCCCGCCGGGCTCCTCGGTCACGCGGGCCGAGACCCAGAGACGGCCGGGCCCTTCGGCCAGCACCGAATCGACGCGCAGGCGCGCTCCCGAAGCCGTCAGGCGCAGGCGGCCCTCCAGGCGCGCGCGGAGCAGGGACTGGAAATCGACGCCGAGGGAGCCGCCGCTGCCCGTCCGGTCCTCGGGAGCGGCCACCTCGACGGCGTGCCCGCGCGCGGCCGCCACGACCTCGGCGGCGAGCGCGTCGGCCAGGCGGGAGAGCGGGGCGGCGGCCTGCAGCGGCGGGGCGAGCACCGCGTGGACGACGAGCGCGGCCGTGATGGCGGCCGAAAAGCGCGAAGACGCCGAAGCGACGCCCAAGTCGACGGGAAGGATAGCGCGAAAACGCGCTATCCTTGGCAAGATGAACGACCGCGTCCCGCTCGTCGGCCGGATCCAGCAGGATCTCACGGCAGCCATGAAGGCCAGGGACGCCGACCGCACGAGCGCGCTGCGCATGGCCAAGGCGGCGCTCGTGAACCGCGAGATCGAAAAGAAGGGGCCCCTCGATGACGCGGAGACGGCCCGCGTGTTGCAGGGCCTCGTCCGGCAGCGCGAGGATTCGGTCTTCCAGTTCCGAAAGGCGAATCGGCCCGAGCTGGTCCAGAAAGAGGAGAAGGAGATCGCGCTGCTCAAGAGCTACCTGCCCGCCGAAGCGTCGGCCGCCGACATCGACGCCGCGGTGGAGAGAGCGGTGGCCGAGACCGGCGCGTCGTCGCCCCGTGACATGGGCAAGGCGATGAAGGCCGCCATGGCCGTCCTCGAGGCCCAGGGCAAGCCCGCCGACGGTCGCAAGCTCAGCGACGCCATGCGCAAGCGGCTCGGCGCCTGAGGAAGAACGATGCGGGACAGCCTGCGCAAGGCCGGACAGCGCTTGATGGTGGGCTTCCAGGGCCTCGAAGCGTCCCCGGAGGTCAAGCGGATGATCCGCGACTACGGCGCGGGCAGCGTGATCCTCTTCGCCCGCAACGTCGCCGCGCCCGGGCAGGTGGCCGAGCTGGTGCGAGAGCTGCAGGCCGAGGCGCGCGCCGCGGGCCATGACCTTCCGCTCCTCGTCTCCGTGGACCAGGAGGGCGGCCGGGTAGCCCGAATGCGCGCCCCCTGGACCGAGTGGCCGCCGCTGCGGGCCCTGGGTCGCCGCGGCTCGGAGGACACGGCGCGCCGGGTCGGCGCGGCGCTGGCGGCTGAGCTTCACGCGTGCGGCGTCCGCCTCGACTTCGCGCCGGTCATGGACGTCGACACCAACCCCAACAACCCCGTCATCGGCGACCGCTCCTTCGGCAGCGATCCCGACCTGGTCGGCCGGCTGGGCGCGGCGATGATCCGGGGGTTGCAAGAAGGAGGAGTGGCGGCCTGCGCCAAGCACTTCCCCGGCCACGGCGACACCGACCTCGACTCGCACCTCGAGCTGCCGGCCGTGGAGCACACCCGCGCCCGGCTGGAAGACGTGGAGCTCCGGCCCTTCCGGAGGGCGATCGAGGCGAAGGTGGCCACGATCATGACCGCCCACGTCCTGGTACGGGCCCTCGACAATGAGGTGCCGGCCACCCTGTCGCCACGGGTGGTCGAGGGCCTGCTGCGCCAGGAGATGAAGTTCCCCGGCGTCATCGTCTCGGACGACCTCGAGATGAAGGCGGTGGCCAGGCAGTGGACGCCCGGCCGGGCGGCGGTGCTGGCCGCCCGGGCGGGCTGCGACCTGCTGCCGGTGTGCGCGACGCACGACATGCAGGTGGAGTCGCTCGAGGCGCTGGTGAAGGCGGTGGAGTCGGGCGAGATCTCCTGGTCGGCCATGGACGATGCGGCCCTGCGCATGCGCCGGCTGAAGGAGCGCTTCCTGGTGCCGTGGCAGGATCCCGACCCGGCGGCGGCCCGGGCCGCGGCGGGCGCGGTCGAGCGGGTCGCCCTGGCCCGCGAGATCGCCGAACACGCCGGCATGGCCACCTAGCGTGGACCTTGCCGTCGTGACCTTCCTCTGCTCGCGGCCCGCATCGTTCCTCACCGGCCTCGCGCTCGCCGTCGGCGGCGGGGCGGGCAAGGGGCTGCTCTGACCAGCTGGACCCGGCCCCGAGCGCTCCGCCCGGGCGACGTCGTGGGGGTCTGCGCCCCCGCCGGGCCGGTCGATCCGGCGGCTCTCGACAAGGGCGTGGCCGAGCTCGAGTCGCTCGGCTTCCGCGTGCGGCGAGCCGAGGGCCTGCTCGACCGGCGCGGCTTCACGGCCGGTCCCCCGGAGAAGCGGCTCGGCGCGCTGCAAGCGTTGTTCGCCGACGAGGACGTGAAGGGCATCGTCTGCGCGCGCGGCGGGGCGGGGGCGTCATCGCTCTTGACCCGCCTCGACGCGGAGTGGCTGCGGGCGCGGCCCAAGGTCTTCGTCGGCTACAGCGACATCACGCTCCTGCACCTCTACCTCGGTCGGCTCGAGCTCGTGAGCTTCCACGGACCCATGGTGGCCAAGGACCTGGCCACCGGCGGCTATGACCGGGCCAGCCTGCTGTGGGCCCTCACCGGCGAGGGCCAGCCCTATCGCAGCGAGCCCGAAGACCTGCTCCCCCTGCGCGCCGGCGAGGCCGAGGGCCGGCTGCGGGGCGGCTGCCTGAGCCTGCTCGCCGCCGCGGCCGGGACGCCGTGGGCCCTCGACACGGCGGGCGAAGACACGATCCTCTTCGTGGAAGACGTGGACGAGCCTCCCTACCGGATCGACCGCATGATCCGGCAGCTCCGGGCCGCGGGAGCGCTCGCGGGCGTGCGGGGGATCGTCTTCGGTGACATGAAGGGCTGCTCGCCCCGCCTCGACGCCGACTACACGCTGGAGGACGTCATCGGCGAGGCGCTCGAAGGGCTGGAAGTGCCGGTCGCCCTCGGCCTGTCCAGCGGCCACAGCACCGGCCCCAACGTCACGCTGCCCTTCGGCGTGCGGGCCCGCCTCACCTGCACGGCGGAGCAGGCGGGCTTCGAGCTGCGCGAGCCAGCGGTGGCGTGAGGATCCACCTCTCGGGCATCGCCGGCACCGCCATGGCGTCGCTGGCGGGCCTGCTGCGCGAGAAGGGCCACGACCTCACCGGCTCGGACCAGGACGTCTATCCCCCCATGTCCACCCAGCTCCAGGCGCTCGGGATCCCGGTGCGGTCGCCCTACTGCGCGGCCAACGTCCCCCCGGACGCCGACCTGGTCGTGATCGGCAACGCGCTCTCCCGGGGCAACCCCGAGGTGGAGACGGTGCTCGACCGCAAGCAGCGCATGTCGAGCATGCCCGCGCTGCTGGCCGAGGAGTTCCTGCGCGGGCGGACCTGCCTGGTGGTGGCGGGCACCCACGGCAAGACCACGACGACGAGCCTCCTCGCGCACGTCCTCCACCACGCGGGGCGGGACCCGTCGTTCCTCGTCGGCGGCGTGCCGGTCGACTTCGAGCGGAGCTACCGGCTGGGTGGGGGAGAGCACTTCGTGGTGGAGGGCGACGAGTACGACACGGCTTTCTTCGACAAGCGGCCCAAGTTCGTCCACTACATGCCCGACGTCGCCGTCATCGGCAACGTGGAGTACGACCACGCGGACATCTACCCCGACCTGGCCTCGGTGCAGCGCGCCTTCATCCACCTCATGAACCTCATCCCGCGCCGCGGCCGGCTGGTGGCCGGGCTGGAGACGCCCGCCCTGCGCGAGCTGCTGCCCCGGGCGCACTGCCCGGTCGAGACCTTCGGCCTCGGGCCAGGGGCCGACTGGAGGGCGGTGCAGGTCGACCCGGGCGCCGACGGCTGGCGGTTCCGCCTGCTGCGCGGCGGGCGCGACGAGGGAGAGTTCCGGCTGTCGGTGCCGGGCGAGCACAACCTGCGGAACGCGCTGGCCGCGCTGGCCACCGCCAGCGCGGCCGGGGTCGGGCTCGAGGCGGCGCGCCCGGCGCTGGCCAGCTTCGGGGGAGTGAAGCGCCGGCTGGAGATCCGTGGCCGCCGCCGCGGAGTCACGGTCTACGACGACTTCGCCCACCACCCCACGGCGGTGCGGGAGACGCTGCGCGCCCTGCGCACGCTGCTCCCTCCGGGCGGGAACGGGCGGCTGGTGGCCGTCTTCGAGCCCCGCTCCTACACCTCGCGCACCCGGGTCTTCCAGGACGAGTTCGCGCGGTCCTTCCAGGAAGCCGACCGCGTCGTCGTGGCCGCCGCCCACCTGCCGGGCAAGGTGCCGGAGAAGGACCGCATCTCGGAGACGGAGCTGGTGAGGGCGATCTCCGAGCTGGGCAAGGACGCCCGCTTCGTGGCCGCCGTGGACGACATCGTGGCCCTGCTGGCCGGGGAGCTACGGGAAGGAGACCGGGTGGTCGTGCTCTCCAACGGCGGCTTCGGTGGCATCCACGACAAGCTGCTGCGCGCCCTGGAGCTGCCGGGCAACCCTGGCGCCGCGCCGACGGCTGTGGTATAGACTTCGCGGTCGCCGCCGTTCCCTCTGTGACATTCACCGGAGCGTCATGAGGTGGCGCTCCGTCCTGTGGCCGCCAGCGCAGGCTCGGGTTCGACGCTTCGCACTCGAGCAAGGAGGAGACATGAAAGGCCTGATTCCCGCCGTCGGCCTCGGCCTGCTGTGCGCGGTCGCCGGCGCCGCCCAGGAACCGAAGCCCAGCCCCTCCCCGTCGCCGCAGAAGGAGCAGGAGCAGATCGTCAAGCGCGAAGAGACCGTCGTGGTTACCGCGTCGAAGACGGAGACCACCCTCGTCAACGCCCCGGCCACCCTGAGCGTGGTGACGAGCACGGAGATCATCAGCTCGCCCGCGCAGAACTACGGCGACCTCCTGCGCTCCGTGCCCGGGCTCAACGTCATCCAGCTCTCGGCCCGCGACGTCCAGATGACCAGCCGGCAGAGCACGAACACCCTCGTCAACTCCCAGCTCGTGCTGCTCGACGGGCGATCGATCTACCTGGACTTCTTCGGGCTCGTCCTGTGGGACTTCGTCCCCACCAACACCTCCGACATCAAGCAGATCGAGGTCGTGCGCGGTCCGGCCTCGGCGATCTGGGGCGCCAACGCCCTGACCGGCGTCGTCAACATCATCACCAGGTCGCCCCGGGAGGCGGCTGGCGCCCTCGGGACGAACCTGACGCTGACGGGGGGCGTTATCGACCGGGACGCCTCGCCGGTCGGGCAGAGCCTCGGCACCGGCGGCTCCTACGGGGCGAGCTTCTCGACCAATCAGGCCCCCAACGACCGCTGGTCCTACCGCGTCGCCGGCGGCTTCTACCATTCCGACGCGCTGCCGCGGCCGGTCGGCCGCGTGCCCCCCGACCACCATCCCCTCGATCCGAGCGAGCCGGTCGGAGGCGGCATCTTCCCTCCCTTCACCAACAGCCCGACCAACCAGCCCAAGCTCGACCTGCGGGTGGACCAGGAGGCCGGCGGAGGCGGTCGGCTGACCTACAGCGCCGGGATCGCGGGCACGAAGGGGATCGTCCACACCGGCATCGGCCCCTTCGACCTTCGCTTCGACTCCGAGAAGAAGTCATACATGGGATACGGGAAAGTCGGCTACGTGAACGGAGCTTTCAAGCTCAACGCCTTCGCCAACCTCGTCGACGCCGAGGCGCCGAACCTGCTCAGCACGGACCTGCAGGGAGTGCCGATCCTGCTGCGCTTCAAGACCCAGACCTACGACCTGGAGGCGGGCCACTCGGTGGTGCTCGGCGGCAAGCACATCCTGAGCTACGGCGGCAACGCCCGCCGGAACATATTCGACATCTCGATCGCGCCCAATGCCAAGGACCGGACCGAGCTGGGGGCCTACTTCCAGGACGAAGTCTTCTTCAACCAGTTCCGTTTCGTGGTCGGGGGCCGCGTCGACAAGTTCGGCAACCTCAAGGACCCGGTGTTCTCGCCGCGGATCACCGCCATGTACAAGCCGCTGGCGTCGCACTCGATCCGGCTCTCCTTCAACCGGGCCTTCCGCGCGCCGTCCACGATCAACAACTACCTCGACGTGACGATCAAGGCCCCCGGGGCGGACTTCCCGCTGGGGGCCGTCTGCCAGCTCGCCCCCCCGCTGTGCGCGTCCAACCCGGGTCTCGCCCGCCAGGTGCTGCCCCTGGGGCCGAGGGCGATCGGCTCCGAGGTGGCTCGGGGCATCAGCCCCTCGCTGCCGGAGCTGCAGGAGGAGTCGCTCAACGCGTACGAGGCGGCCTACACGGGGACCTTCGCCGGGCGGACCACGGTGGGGCTGGCCTTCTACGTCAACGACAGCAACAACAACATCAACTTCGTCGGCACGCCGAGCGTCATCGCTTCGGTCGGCCTGCCCGGGCTGTTCACGGCCAAGAACCCTCCGCCGGGATGGCCGTTCCCGGCGTCCCTGGTGGACCTGCCGGCCCTGCGGGCGGCGGTCTTCAACCGCGTGCCCGCCACCTACGCCTACCTGAACCTGGGCCCGCTCCGCCAGAAGGGGTTCGAGGCGTCCCTCGACCATCGTTTCACCGACAGCGTCAGCGGCTTCGCCAACTACTCCTGGCAGGATGACCCCAAGCCTCTCGACGCCGATCCCGGCCAGCTTCGCTACCCGATCCCGGAGCTGTCGGTGCCGCCCCACCATCGCTTCAACGCGGGCGTCAACCTGAGCACCAAGCGCTTCCTGGGCAGCGCCTCGGTGAATCACGTGAGCCGGGCGTTCTGGAACGACGTGCTGGCGTCGCTGGGCTACGACGGGTTCACGGACGCCTTCACGATGATCAACGGCAGCTTCGGGGTGCGATGGGCGGACGGGAAGGTGACGACGACGGTCAAGGCCACCAACATCGCCAACGACAACATCCGGCAGCACGTCTTCGGCGACGTCATCAAGCGGAGCATCGTGGGCGAGGTGCGCTTCCAGTTCTGATTAGTTAGTTCGGGGGGGTGCCGACCGACGACAGCACCCCCCCCGCGCGCATGCGCGCTCCCCCCCAAGTCGCTCGCTCGGGGAGACCCTTCGCTCGCTGCTACGGGCTTGATGGCGTACGCATGATCGAAGCACTCCCCACGCGGGGGTGCGCCGCCAGCCCCCAAAACATCGAAGCCCAAGCTGCGAGCGGAGCGGGATTCACTCCCCCCGGGCCGCGAAGCGGACCCGCTCTATCAGCGGCGGCGAATCCACTTCGCCGCCGCGAACGATGTGAGCGGGGGGTCTGGGGGGTGCGCCGCCAGCACCCCAAACATCGAAGCCCAAGCTGCGAGCGGAGCGGGATTCACTCCCGCGGAGTGAGCGGGGGGTCTGGGGGGTGCGCCGCTAGCACCCCCCAGCTAAAACAAGGTGTAGATGAACGGGGCTACCGCCGATCCCTGCGTGAATATCACCAGCAGGCCGAGCAGGGCCAGCATCACCACGATGGGACCCAGCCACCACTTCTTGCGGACCCGCATGAAGGCCCACAGCTCGCCGATGATGCCCAGCTTCTCCCGGGATTCCTCAAACGCCATTGCGTTTCCTTTTAACGCAGAGGACGCGGAGATGAACGGAGAAGTCGCAGAGAACGCTCAAAACCAAGATACCTCTGCGTCCTCTCTGTTTTCTCTCTGCGACCTCTGCGTTGAAGAGCCATCAGTCCAGCTCGAACAGCGTGCGCCAATCGACGTCCTCGCGCAAGGGCGGCTGGTCCTTCTTGTCGAGCAGGTGATGGCCGAGCACGAGGTGGTCCATGTTCGTGCGCATGAAGCACAGGTAGGCGTCGTGGGGGGTGCAGACGATCGGCTCGCCCCGCACGTTGAACGACGTATTGATGATGACGGGCACGCCGGTCAGCCGCTCGAACTCGCGGATGACGTCGTAGTAGAGCGGGCTCGTCTCGCGCGTCACCGTCTGCAGCCGCGCCGAGCCGTCCACGTGGGTGACGGAGGGGATGCACCGCTTGCCGTCCCGCACCTGGGCGACCAGGAGCATGTAGGGGCTGTCGCAGTCGATCTCGAACCATTCCGACGCCTTGTCGGCCAGCACCGAGGGGGCGAAGGGCCGGAAGCCCTCCCGGAACTTGATCTTCATGTTGAGCGTGTCGCGCATCTTGGCGTCCCGCGGGTCGGCCAGGATGCTCCTCCCGCCCAGGGCCCGCGGCCCGAACTCCATCCGTCCCTGGAACCAGCCGACGACGCTGCGGCCGGCGATCAGCCGCGCGGTCTCCCGGACCAGCTCCTCGTCCGAGACGACGCGGTACCTGGCCCCCTGGCCGTCCAGGTATTCCCGGATCTCGGATTCGTCGTACTCCGGGCCCAGGTAGGCGTGGGTCCAGGCCGGGGCGCGCGGCTGCTTGCCCAGGGTGTTGTAGACGTAATGGGCGACGCCCACCGAGCCGCCGGCGTCACCCGCGGCCGGCTGGACGAACAGCTCCTTGAAGGGCGTCTCCCGGATCACCCGGCCGTTGGCCACGCAGTTGAGGGCCACGCCCCCCGCCATGCACAGACGGGTGAGACCCGTCTCCCGGTGGATGTAGCGCGCCATCCGCAACACGACCTCCTCGCACACCTTCTGGATCGAGGCCGCGATGTCGAACTCGCGCTCCTTCATCCAGGTCTCCGGCTTGCGGGGCGGACCCCCGAAGAACTCGCTGAAGGCCCCGTTGGTCATCGTCAGGCCGTGGTCGTACGAGAAGTACTTCATGTTGAGCTTGAACGAGCCGTCCTCGTTGAGGTGGACCATGTCGCTCATGATCCGGTCGAAGTGGACGGGCTTTCCGTACGGCGCCAGCCCCATCACCTTGTACTCGGCGCTGTTGACCTTGAACCCCAGGTAGTAGGTGAAGGCGCTGTAGAGCAGGCCCAGGCTGTGCGGGAAGCGGATCTCCTTGAAGAGCGTGATGTCGCTGCCCTTTCCCACGCCGAAGGAGGCGGTCGCCCACTCGCCCACCCCGTCCACGGTGAGGATGGCCGCCTCCTCGAACGGAGAGACGAGGAAGCAGGAGGCGGCGTGGCTCATGTGGTGCTCGGCGAAGAGGATGGGCCCCCGGTACGGCCTCAGCTCCCGGCGGATGATCGACGGCACCCACAGCTTCTCCTTGATCCACACCGGCATCGCCTTCCGGAACGAGCCGAACGAGCGGGGAAAGGTGGCGATGTAGGTGGAGAGCATCCGCTCGAACTTCAGGAGCGGCTTGTCGTAGAAGCCGACCGCGTCGAGCTGCTCGGCGCGCACGCCGGCCTGCTTGAGCACGTACTTGACCGCCCGGGAAGGGAAGTTCGAGTCGTGCTTCTTGCGCGAGAGGCGCTCTTCCTGGCAGGCGGCCACCACCACTCCGTCCCGCAGGAGGGCGGCCGCCGAGTCGTGGTAGAAGCAGGAGATCCCCAGGACGTTCATCGCTAGAACTGATGCCGGGCCGCCGCCAGGGGGCCCAGCGGGTTGGGGTCGTGCGCCTTCCAGGAAGTCACGTCGCGCCCCGCCGTCCGGTCGAGCAGGTCCTTGCCGGTGAGCGTCATGAACAGGCTGACCGGACCGACCGAGACGACGTAGACGATCGACAGCAGCACCGCCGTCCAGACCGCGCCCACGGCCTCGATCCCCCTCGTCCAGCGCGAATAGACCCTGGAGCGGGGGCCGAAGTGGCGCAGCGCCAGCTCGATCAGCAGCACGCAGGTGGCCAGCGTCAGCAGCACCTTGGTGTGGGTCGGCAGGTGGGCGAGCCGGGCCCCGAATCGGGTCATCAGTTGGGAGATGTCCACGAGCGGCGTTCCTCTGGTACCAGCAAAACCATCATATTACCGGGGCCGGCGCTCGGGGGTCAACGATCGAGGATGCTCGCGGCGCGGCGGCGCAGCTCGTCGAAAGGCACCGGCCCGCCTCGGGCGCGCAGGCGCAGGAAGCCCTTGCCATCGAGGATCAGCTTGGTGGGGTAGGCCTCCACGCGGAGGGCGTTGCCGGCGTCCATGAGCAGCACCGGGAACCGGACGCGATGGGCGCCCAGGAACCGCGCCAGCTCGCGGGCGCTCGTGTCGTCGTTGATCGAGAGCAGCACGACGTCGCCGCGAGCGCGGGCCCACGCATGGAAGGCGTGGAGGGCGGGCAGCTCGGCCACGCACGGTTCGCACCAGGTGGTCCAGAAGTCCAGCACGACCACCCTGCCCCGCAGGTCCTTGAGCGCGGTCGAGCCGCCGGCCAGGCGCGGAAAGCGCGCGTCGGGGGCCGGCGCGTGCAGCACCTCCCACGCCGGCGGCGATGGCGACGCCGCCGGCAGGGACGGGAGCTGGGCCGCCGGGACGAGCAGTCCCGCGGCGAAGGCCCAGCCGAGGCGCAATCAGGCCGCGGGGCGCGGCGCGCCGGCCACCGCCGCGTATCCGGGGTCGCGGCGCAGGCGCCAGATGTACGCGTCCACGATGAAGTGGTGGATGTTGATCGCGGCGACGACGAGGAGGTCGCTCTGCGCGTAGCCGAAGCCGGCCAGCACGTAGGCCCTCGGCCAGAGCTGGAAGAGCGCGTAGCCGAGGGCGAGGCAGCCGGCGTAGAACGAAGCCCCCGCGCGCCAGGCCGGCGCGGCGCTCGTCCGGGCCTGGTCCTTGACGTGGACGATCATGACGATGGCCATCCCTCGGGCGCGGCCTGGAGCCGGGGCGAGCGGCGGCTGCTGCGGCTCTGCTGTTGATAACGGTGATCGTCTTCCACGGGCTGCCGTCCGCTGGGAAGGGCCGGGCAGGACGTCCGAAGCGGCGGTGGCCGATGACATGGGCGCCAGTCAGCGCGCCCCATGATAGACCCCGGCGACCTCCGCGGCGAGTCAGCCCCGGCGGCCGGTGACAAGGGTCACCGCTCTCCGGCCCGCCGCCGGGGGGAGGCGGCGAGGGCGGGCGGCTCGAGGGGCATGCGGATCGTCACGCGGGTGCCTTCGCCCGGACGGCTCTCGAGCCCCACTTCGCCTCCGTGCTCTTCCACGATCTTGCGCGCGATCGACATGCCGAGGCCGAGGCCGCGCGGCTTTCCGTGGGTGAAGAACGGCTCGAACAGCCGGGCCTGCACTTCCTCGGGGATGCCGACGCCGGTGTCGGTCAGGGCCAGCTCGACCTGCGACCCGGCCCGGCGGGAGGCGAAGGTCAGCGTGCCGCCGGAAGGCATCGCGTCGAGGGCGTTGGCGACGAAGTTGAGGAGCGCGCGCGTGAGCCGGTCCAGGTCGAGGATCAGCTCGCCGTCGTAGGCCAGCTCCTTCCGGAGGGCGACGCCCCTCGACTTCAGCTCCGGCGCCACGCGACGCTCCACGGCGTCCGCGATCTCGGCCATGGCGACCGACCGGGGCCGCAGGGGGGCCCGCTCCCCGCGGGTGAACTCGAGGATCTCCTCGATCATCCCGCCCAGCCGGTCGGTCTCTTCCATGATGAGGCGCGCGTACTGCCGGCGCCGCTCGGAGGACAGCTCCTCCTCGAGCAGGCTGCCGTACCCCTTGATGGCGGTCATCGGGTTGCGGAAGTCGTGGACGATGGTCGCGATCATGCGCCCCATCGTGGAGAGCCGCTCGCCGCGCAGCCGCTCCTCCAACAGCTCCATGTGGTGGAGGCCGGCCGCGGCCTGGCCGGCGAGGATGGCGAGGAACTCCCGCGTGTCGAGGGCCGGATCGGGTCCCTCCATGAGCATGAGCCAGCCGAAGAGCCGCCGCCCGTGGTCGAGCGAGATCGCCCGGGCGGGCGCGAACCCGGGCGGCAGGCCCAGCCGGCCCTCGCCGCGCAGCCGGAGCAGGACCGCCTCGAACTCCCGGCGTGATTCGGGGGAGAGCATGGACGCCTCCCCGCCCCACAGGGCCGGGCGGGCGCCGATCTGGGCGACGACCGCGCAGGCCGAGCCGGCCAGCGTCCGGGCTGACTCCGCGGCCAGGGCCAGCATCTGCTCGGCTTCCGAGGCGGCGCCCAGGGCCCGCCCCACGTCGTGGAGGCCACGCAGCTCCCGGCTGCGGCGCTCCAGCCGCGCGTGGTGCTGCTCCAGCTCGCCGCGCAGCCGATGCTGGGTGAGGAGGCCGTCGATGGCGAGGTTGAGGTCCTCCACCTCCCACGGCTTCTCGATGTAGCAGTGGAGGCCGGCGTGGTTGATCGCGTAGATGGCGGAGTCCAGCCCGGCCTGGCCGGTGAGCAGGATCTTCATCACCCGGGGCCGCGTCTCGTGGACGCGCTGGAGGAAGCGGTCACCCTTCATCCCCGGCATGACCTGGTCGCAGATGACCAGCTCCACGTCGTCTCCCGCCGCCGACAGCTCGTCGATGAGCACCAGCGCCTCCTCGGCCGACTCGGCGCACTCGACCCGATGGGTCGTCCCGAAGCGCCGCGTGAGCTGGGCGGAGAGCTGGTCGAGGACGGCCTGCTCGTCGTCGACGCAGACGATGTAGGCCGTCACGACCCGCCCTCCGGGAACGGCGTCGCCACCGGCGAGAGGGGCAGGCGGATCTCGAAGCAGGTCCGGCCGGGCTCCGACTCCACGCGGATCTGGCCGCGGTGGCGCTGGACGATCTGCTGGGCGATGCCGAGGCCGAGGCCCGTTCCCTCGCCCTGGTCCTTGGTGGTGAAGAAGGGGTCGAAGATCCGGCCGCGGATCGACTCCGGGATGCCCGGACCGGTGTCGCTGATGCGCACCGCCACCCCGCCCTCGGCGGCCGCGGTCTCGATCGTGAGCCGGCCCATCCCCTTCATGGCCTGGATCGCGTTGTGGATCACGTTGGTCCACACCTGGTTCAGCTCGTTCGTGTTGCACACGACCGGGGGCAGGCGGCCGTAGCGCCGCTCGACCACGATGCCGTAGCGGATCTGGTTGCGCAGGATCGTGAGCGTCGTCTCCAGGCCGTCGTGGATGTCGGCCTCCGCCATCTCGGCCCGGTCCAGGTGCGAGTAGTGGCGCAGCGCCTTGACCATGCGGGTGATGGCCTCGATGGAGACGCGGATGTCGCTCACCGCGATGGCCAGGTTCCCCCCGTTCTCCAGGAAGGCCAGGGCGGGGGCGGGGAAAGGCGCGGGGGCCGACTCGATGAGGCGCCGCAGCTCCTCGTGCAGGCCCAGCCGCGAGTAGGCGAGCGCCAGCTCGCGCGGAGCGGACAGCCCGCGGCGGGCGAGGACGGCCTCCAGGGCGCGCGCGCGCTCGCGGATCTCGACCGTGGACGCGCGCTTGCGGCCGAAGTCGACCGAGAGCGCCTTCTCGACGAGGGCATGGAAGCCCGTCCCCACCTCGGCCGGCGGCCCCTCCGCGGCGAGCCGCGGCACCTGGCGGGCCAGGGTCTGGAGGCCTTCGGTCACGTTCACGATGGCGGCGTTGATCGCCGAGGACGGCGTGTTGATCTCGTGGGCGATCCCGGCCACGAACTGCCCGAGGCTGGCCATCTTCTCGGAGAGGATGAGCTGGGTCTCGGCCTGCTGGCGGTCCTCGTACGCCTTCAGCAGCGCTTCGTTGGTCCACTCCAGGTCCTCGGTCCGCTCGCCGACCTTCTTCTCCAAGTCGCGGTTCAGCTCCTCGACGGCCCGCTGGTTGGCGCGGATCTGGCCGATCATCTCGTTGAAGGCGCTGGCCAGCTCCTCCATCTCGTCCCCGGTCCGCAGCTCGAGCCGGCTCTCCAGGTCGCCGGCCGCCGCCCGCCGCGTCCCGGCCGCGAGGACCGCGAGGGGACGGGCGATGCGACGGGCCAGGAAGAACGAGCCCACGGCGCCGAGGCCGACGGCGAGCAGCGCCACCTCGAGCAGGGCCAGGCGCATCCGGTGGAACTCGGACTGCAGCTCCGCCGTGGACACGCGTACGCGCAGCGCCCCGCGCCCGGTCCGCGCCTCGCCGGCAGCCAACGGAACCATGACCTCGAGGGCGCTCTGGGCGCCGGCCGGCCCCGCCAAGGTCACCCGGCGGACGCTCTCCGGAGCGGCGGCCTCCGGGAGGACCTCGATGTCGAGGATGGCCGGGTCACGCTGCCGGGCGGCGGCCTCGATCCTGGCCAGCGCCGCGCGGTCGCCGGCGTCGAAGGACGGGCCGGCCAGGGAGGCGAGGTGCCGGCCGAGCGCCAGGCTGCGGCGCTCCGCCTGGGCCAGGAGACGGTCGCCCACCCCCTTGTCGACGAGGAGGAAGACGAGGGCCATGATCGCCGCGGTGAGCACCGTGAAGTAGAGGAGGAAGCGCGTCGGGAGGCGGAAGCTTCGCATCGCGCGGGGCTCGCGCCCTTGTAGCATAAAATGGCCCCGTCGATGCCCAGCGAAGTCGCCTCCGAGGACCGCCCGGACCGCGAGTTGCGCTCCGACTTCCTCCGCGGCCAGATGCGCCACTGGATGGACCAGGTGGTGGCGGCGGGGAAGACCCGCGAGCTGTTCGAGCTGGAGATGTGGCTGCGGGCCTTCGAGCGCTTCTTCCGCATCAAGAACCAGCCCCTCTCGGAGCGGGAGGCGAAGCAGCTCGCCCTGCGCAACTGGTCGGAAGAGCTGCGCCTGGTCGACAACGTCATCCGGCGGGCGGTCCAGCTCTGCACCGCCATCCTCACCGAGGACCAGGTCAACCTCACCCGCTTCGACAAGTACATCGAGGGCTACCTCAAGAAGGACGACCTGGTCGACCCCTATATCGAGAAGCTCCTGCGCCAGACGACCCCGGAGGCGGGGCTCACCCTGCTCCGCGACGCCTTCGAAGACCTCCACGTGCTCCTCACCGACCTCGTGCGGCTGTCGCGGATCCCCTACGCCACCTTCACGTCGGTGGGACGTATCCTGTACCGCGAGATCCGCCGCAGCCACCTCCTCGCCCTGCTCATCGACCGCAAGTTCAAGCCCATCCACGACCGGATCACCAACCCGACGGTGGCCGCCCTCATCCGCGCCGTCCCGGACGACCACGCCCGCCGGCAGGCGGCCAAGGTGTTCCTGGAGCTGTTCCGGCTGCTGCACTACCTGGAGTTCGCCGACCCGGAGAAGGTCGCCGAGGAGGACCTCAAGAACACCATCCTGGTCTTCGCGCTCATCACGTCGGAGACGCGCCTGCTGCTGGCCTACATCGAGCGGCGGGTGCTGAGGTACGTGGACGCCGAGAGCCGCCTCCACGAGATCTACGACTCCTTCGTCTACTCGCTGCCCTTCGAGATGAAGAAGGTGATCAGCACCGAGCTGGTGGATATCTCGGTCGCCCGCCAGCCCGACATCGTGCGGGCCCGGGTCGAGAACAGCCACGGCATCCTCAAGGACTGCTTCCAGCAGTCGCTCGTCCAGCTCGCCCAGGTCTTCAACCCCCTCGTCCAGGGGCACGACATCTTCGCCGACTTCACCGCGAAGTTCGAGCAGTCGGTGGAGCTGCGCGAGCAGCTCGCCCGCCTGGTGCGGGTGGTGCGGGAGTTCCAGAGCCGGCGGGACGAGACGTCGGCCGGCGAGATGAAGGAGGCCATCTCCCGCTTCTACGACACCGACATGAAGTACCTCATGTACCGGGACTGGTCGGGCTTCGAGCTGTTCTTCATCGAGATCCTGAAGTGCCCGAGCCTCTCCGCCCTCCTCCAGATCAGCCACCGCTTCGAGACGTTCCTGTCCACCCTCCACCGCGAGGTCCAGAAGCGCTCCATCCTCCAGAACCGGTCCTCCCCCGAGGGCAACGAGCCCCCGGCCGAGGCGGCCGGTGACGGAGGCTGACCGGCGTGCGGGTGACCGTCGCCATCCCCTGCTACAACGAAGCCCCGACGATCGCCAAGGTGGTCTCCGACTTCCGTTCCCGGCTGCCCCTGGCAGAGGTGGTCGTCTTCGACAACGACTCCACCGACGGCAGCGCGGAGGAGGCGCGGGCGGCGGGCGCGCGGGTGGTGAGGGAGAAGCGCCGGGGCAAGGGCCACGTCATGCAGGCGATCCTGGAGACGGTGGACGGCGACGCCTGCGTCATCGTGGACGGCGACGATACCTATCACGCCGAGGACGTGGAGGCGCTGCTCGCGCCCCTGGCCGACGACCGGGCCGACCTGGTGGTGGGCGACCGGCTGGGGCAGGCCGGCTCGGAGGCGCTCAGCGACCTCCACCGGCTCGGGAACCGCGTCATCATCGCCATCATCAACCTCGTCTTCCGGACCTCGTTCCGCGACGTCCTCTCCGGCTACCGCGCGGTGAACCGGAACTTCATGCGCACGGTGCCCCTCATCACCGGCGGCTTCGAGACCGAGACCGAGCTGACCCTGCAGGCGCTCGAGAAGGGCATGGTCATCCTGGAGGTGCCCGTCCGCTATCGCGCCCGTCCGGAGGGCAGCCACTCGAAGCTCAGCCCCTTCGCCGACGGGTACCGCATCCTCATCACGATGGCGGTGCTGCTCCGCAACCATCGGCCGCTGTATTTCTTCAGCCTGATCGCGGTCGCTCTCGTGGCGGCGGACCTGGTCTGGGCGGGCGCGTGGGCGGCGGGGGCGCTGCCGACGTACCGCCTGGCGGTCCACGCCCTGGTCCTGACCGGTGCCGCCGGCGCCGCCGCCGCCCTCGTGCTGGTCGGCGTCGTGCTCAACGCGGTGACCGCCGGCCTGCGCGAGCTGGCCGCCCTCGGCCGGAGGCCGCGGTGAGCGGCGCCCTGCCTGCGCTCGAGGCGGAGCCGGCGCAGCTCGAGTCGGTTCCCTGCAGCCTCTGCGGCGCGGACGCCTTCGCGGTCGTGGTCCCGTCGAAGCGCGAGGCGGGACGGGTGGTCGATCTGGCCACCGTCTTCCGCTCCTCGGGCGACGAGCCCCTCCAGGACCAGATGGTCCGCTGTCTCTCTTGCGGGCTGCATTACGTCCGCCCGCGCCTGCGCTGGGACCTGATCCTGGAAGGCTATCGCGCCGGGAACGACGAGAGCTTCGTGTCGCAGGTCGCGTTCCGGGAGCGGACCTTCCGGCGCGGCCTGGACCGGATCGAGGCGGCGGCGCGGCCGCCCGGCCGGCGTGTCCTCGACGTGGGCGCGGCCGGCGGGTCTTTCCTGGCCGTGGCGCGCCAGCGCGGCTACCAGCCGGCCGGCTGCGAGCCGAGCGCCTGGATGTGCGACTTCGCCCGGGAACACTATGGCCTGTCGCTGAACCCGGGGACGGTCTTCGATCTCCCGCTGGCCGCCGGCAGCATCGACCTGCTGACGCTGTGGGACGTCATCGAGCACACGCCCGACCCCCGGGCAGTCCTGGAGAAGGCGCATCAGCTCCTCGCGCCGGGCGGCGTCCTCGCCATCAGCTATCCCGACTACGGCAGCCTGGCCGCGCGGCTGATGGGCCGGCGCTGGGTCTTCCTCCTGACCGTGCACCTCTATTACTTCGATCCACGGACGATGGCGGAGATGCTGCGCCGCACCGGCTTCCTCCCCGTGCGCTCCCGGCCCCACTTCCAGACGCTCGAGCTGGGCTACGTCGCGCGCCGCGCCGTCCCCTACCTCGGCCCGCTGGGCGGCCTGGCCACGGGGGCGGTCCGCCTGGCCGGCCTCGAGCACGCGCCGCTCAGCTACTGGGTGGGCCAGACGATGGTCGTCGCGAGAAAGGCCTAGATGGAGCGTCCGCCCGTGGTCGTCCTCGGGGGCGGCGTCGCCGGCCTGGCCGCCGCCTACTACCTGGCCCGCGACGGCTGGCCGGTCACGGTCGTGGAGAGAGCGGCCGCACTCGGGGGCCTCTGTGGCAGCTTCCAGAGCCACGGCTTCACGCTCGACCACGGGCCGCACAAGCTCTACTCCGTGGTGCCGGGCATCCTGGACGAGATCCGCTCGCTCCTCGGCGACCGGCTGATCGAGCACAAGAAGCGGAACCGGATCCGGCTGCTCGGGCGCTATCTCGACTACCCGCTGAGCCTGGGCAACCTGCTGCCGCTGCTCGGACCCCGGCGCGCGGCGCGCCTCGGCCTCGGCTACGCCGCGGCCGTGGCCGGGGGAGCGCTCGGCCGCCGCGATCCCGCCTCCTACGAGGACTACGTCCTCCAGCGCTTCGGCCGGGGGGTGTACGAGCTGGTCTTCGAGCCGCTGGCCTGGAAGGTGTGGGGAGACCCGCGCCAGCTCTCGGTCGACCTCGCCCGGGCGCGCATCCCTTCCAGCGGCGCGACGGAGCTGGTGCTCCGCCTGCTCAAGCTGAAGGAGAACAGCGAGGACGTCGACGCGCCGTTCTTCTACTACCCGCGGGGTGGCTTCGGCGAGTTCCCGGCCCGGCTGGCCAGCGAGGTGCGGCGGCATGGCGGACGGATCCTCACCTCGGCCGTTCCCCGCGCCTTCGAGCGCGCCAACGGATCCGTGCGCGCCGTGCACGTCGAGTCGGCGGGGGCCAGCGAGCGCCTGGCGTGCGCGACCCTCGTGTCTTCGATACCGATGGCCTCCCTGGCCCAGCTCCTCCAACCCGGCGACGCCGGCCTGGCCGCCGAAGTGGGACAGCTCCGCCTGCGAGACCTCGCGCTGGTCTACCTCGTGCTCGGCCAGGAGCGCCTGGTCGACGACCACTGGATCTTCTTCCCCGAGCGGCGCTACCCCTTCAACCGGCTCTTCGAGCAGAAGTCGATGGACGCTTCCCTGGGTCCGCCCGGCCTGACGGCCATCTGCTGCGACCTCACCTGCGACGAGGGCGATGCGGTGTGGGCGGCGCCCGACGACGAGCTGGTGCGCCGGTGCCTCGACGCGCTGGTCGAGGCCGGGCTCACCACGCCGGACAAGCTGCGGGCCGGGTTCGTCCGCCGCTTCCGCAGCTTCTACCCCATGTACACGGTGGACTACCGCGAGCGGCTGGGCCGCATCTACGTCCGCCTCAAGCAGGCGGAGAACCTGGTCCTGACCGGCCGGGTCGGGATGTTCAACTACAACAACTCCGACCACTGCCTCGACATGGGCCGGTTCATCGCGGCGGGCATGGCGGCCGGCACTTCGCCGGGCGAGATCTGGTCCGGCCTCGAGGAGCGCGTCCGCTCCTACCGAATCATTGACTGAGGCACGGCTCGAGCGTGCGGCTCCGCTGCTCGCGGTCGCGGTCCTGGCGCTTCCCCTGGCCGCGGCATGGGCGGGGGCGCGCGGACCGTTCCGGCTGACGCTGAACCTCGGCCCTGGCGACTCGGCCTATCTGTCCGGCTTCGCTTCGGCCTACGAGATCGACGACCGGGTCGCTACCCACTGGACCAGCTACCAGGCCCGGGTCGCGCTGCCCCTGACCGTCTCGGGGAGCGCGGTCGCCCTCTCGTACCGCTTCGCCCGTATCTTCCCGGAGACCGCGGTCGTCGAGGTGGGCTTCGGGCGCGGCGTCGTGGACCGCTTCGAGTGCCGCGGGGGCCGCTTCCAGGAGCGCACGGCGGTGCTGGGGGCGCTCGGCCCGTCGCCGGTCGTCGTCAGCTTCCATGCCGACTCGCACGAGCGGCAGAACCTGGGCCTGAAGCTGGACTGGGTGAGCCTCGCCGGCTCGGGCCGCGTCGCGCTCACCGGGAGCGCCCGCTTCGTTCCCGTCCTCGCCGTCGCTCTCCTGCTCGGCCTCCACATGCTCGCCGGCTGGGACCTCCGGCGCGCCGCGCTCCTCGTCGCGCCGTGGGCGATCGCCGCCGCCGTCGGCCTGCTCCGCGACCCGTGGCTCGTCCACCGGCTGCTGCGGGGCCTGGTGCTGGCCCTCGCTCTGTTCGGCCTCGCCGGGGTGCTGGTCGGGCGGCTGCTCCGGGCGCGGGGCCGCGCCTCGGCGCCGGCGTTGCGGGCGCTCGCCGCCCTCGCCCTCGCCACGTTCCTGCTCCGGGCCCTGGCCGTGAACCACCCCGACTTCTACTATCCCGACCTGCGGACCCACGCGCGACTCGTGCAGGTCGTGCGCGCCGCCGGGTCCGACTTCTTCCGGCATCCGGCGGCCTACATCTGGGAGCACGGCGTGTGGCGGACGGAGGCCTACGGCAAGACGTATGCGTTCCCCTACACGCCCGCGTTCCACCTGCCCTTCACCCTCGTCGCCTTCGGCTACGACGACCTCGTCACGGCGATGAAGCTGGCGGCGGCCGCCCTGACGACGGTCCCGCTGTTCCTGGTGTGGGCCCTGGCCCGCCGCCTGGGCGCCTCGGTCGCCGGCGCCGCGCTCATGGCCGTCATTCCCACCTACGTCTCCCGGCTGAGCTTTGCCTTCCTGCCGGCGCTGCTCGGCCACGCGTTCGACGTGGCGTTCGTGCTGTGGCTAGCCGGGCATCTCGACCGGATCCGGCAGCCGGGGGTGTGGGTTCGAGGCGCCCTCTTCGTCAGCGCCTGCCAGCTCGCCTACGTGTCGGGGGTGGTGAACGTCTCGCTCTTCTTAGCTATTCTCGCGGCGGCCGAAGCGCTGGGGCGGCGGGACGCCCGCTTCACCCGGGCCGCCGCGCTGCTCGCGATGGGGCTGGCCGGCTCGGTCGTCTCGGTCCTCGTCTACTACCGCGACTTCCTGCCGATGGTGCTCGACGTGGTTTCGCACGCCGCGCGCGGGGGCGGGTCGGCCGCGTCGGCTCATCCCGTGCAGGGCTTCTTCGCCGTCGCGTATTCGCGCACGCGGGATTTCTTCGACGCGATGTACCCCATCCTGGCCGGCGCCGGCCTCGCCGTCCTCTTCCGGCGCGGCCGCGGCGCGAGCCTGCTGGCGGCCTGGCTGGCCACCTACGCGCTCCTCCTGCTCGGGCGGGCGAAGGTCCCCGACGTCTTCCTGCACGGTCACGAGACGCTCTTCGTGACCCCCCTCGTCTGCCTGGCCGCCGGCGAAGCCCTCTCGGGGCTCGCTGCTCGCGGCCGGGCGGCCCGCGCCGCCGCGCTCGTGGCCGGCGCCGCGCTCGCCGGGCAAGGCGTCGCCGCCCAGTGGCGCGCGATCGCGGAGCAGCTCGGCAACGCCCGCTGAAGCGCGGCGCGCCGGTTGCCCGCTTCTCGGGGGAATCTGTTACACTGCGGCTCCGAAAACCCATCCATGGCCGCCGAGAAGAACCCCTTTGCCAAGTTCCTGACGCACTTCGAGAAGGGGCACGTGCTCTTCCGTGAAGGGGACGAGGGCGAGGACATGTACATCATCCAGTCCGGCCGCGTCGCCAT
>QHVM01000120.1 GCA_003223555.1 Acidobacteriota bacterium
GAAGCCCGCGGTCAACCAGGTCGAGTGCCATCCCTGGAACTACGACGCCGACCTCGTGGGGTGCTGCCGGGAAAGGGGCGTCGAGGTGCAGTGCTATTCGCCGCTTGGCAGCGGCCGGCTGCCGGTGCTGCGGAGCGCGGCGATCCGCGAGATCGCCCGCCAGGCCGGCCGCTCACCGGCCCAGGTCTGCCTTCGCTGGCTCATCCAGAAGGGCCTCGTACCGATCGTCCGCGCCCGCGACCCCACGCACATGCGGGACAACCTCCAGGCCCTGACGTTCTCGCTCGACGAAGCGCAGGCGCGCCTCATCGACCAGATCGGCCGGACGGCGAGAGCCTGGGACGATCCCATCAAGCGCGGATGCCTCTCCGCGACCATCACCCCGACCCGGATCCGCGTGGCCAACCGCTTCCGTTTCGCGGTCAAGAGCGGCCTGCACTACCTGGCGGTGGAGCTGTTCCTGCGCCGGCACCCGCCGTCACGAGCCGGCGGGTAACGGGGTCCACCATCCCGGATCGCCCGCCCCCGGGCCCCGCCGGTGTGATCCCGTCGTTTGCGCCCCCGGCCGGGGTGGGGTATCTTTGGGCTCCCTCCACCGGATCGAGCCGACCGCTGTACGACCTCCGATGAAGAAAGCGAGCCAGGAGACGCCCATGCCCTGCGGCCGCCCCCAACGTATGCTCGTGCTGGCGGCGGCCGGCGTCGCCTCGGCCCTGGTGGCATCGGCGGGCGTAGCCTCGAGCCAGGACAACGAGCCGCCCGCGGCCGTGTTCAAGACCCGGCCCCGGGCCGACGGCAGCGTCATCTCCGGCCGCGGCCCTCTCGACGTCACCTTCAACATGTGCCCGACCTCGGACACCGACCGCGGCGACCAGCTCAAGTTCACCTACGACTTCGACGGCGACGGAGTGATCGACTACTACGGCCACTGCCGGCAGACCCACCGCTACCCGCCGTCCACGCAATGCGTCGACGCGGTCGTGTGCGTGACCGACCGGCAGCCCGGCCACCAGGAGTGCCGCAGCTATGCCGTCTGCGCCGGGCCGGTCAGCCCGGGCAAGCCTCCGGGCCCCTCGCCCTCGCCGAATCCGGGGCCGACGCCCTCCCCGAACCCCTCGCCGTCCGCGCCATCGGACATCAGGCCGTTCACCTACGATCTCTACGCGTTCACGGCAACGTCGGGAACCACCGTCAGCGTCGCGGTGGACACGGTCTCGGCGGCGACGGCGTTCGACCCCTGGGCCTGCCTGTCCACCACGCCGGAGGGCTGCGTGCTCTTCGACGACGGCGTCGTCGAGTGGGGCGACGACGAGCAGCCCTGCTCCTTTCCTCCGCCGGGCTCCTGGTCCTGCCCGTCCTTCAGCGCGACGCTGCCCGCCGATGGGACCTACTACCTGCTGGTCAGCGATGGCGCCGAGGATGCCTTCGCCGGCAGCGTCGGCCTCTACGCGCTGCGGATGGGGAGCAGCTCCCTGCTGGGCGCCTTGAGCCTCCGCGCCGACAACGCGCCGGACGATCAGACGCTCGCCGCCACGCAGATGGCGGGCGCGGACACGACGAGCTTCGCGGCGCCTGACCCGCCGGCAGACACGCTGGTCGGCGATCCCGCCGACCAGTTCGAGGCCCTGAGGCTGGGGGCGGCGCCCATCGCCAGCCCTTCGGCCCCGGGTGCGGGAGCGGCCGGGTCGGCAGCGGCGGCCGGAGGCGGGGCCAGGATCGGGAAGGGCGGCGGAAATGCGGCCGCGCGAGCCGCACGGGCGGCCGATGAGACCGCTACGACCGCCGCCGCCGGGACGGCTGCCGCCGATCCCGGCACGCTGCCCGCGTTCGTGTCGGGCGGCGCGGCCCATCCGGCCGAGAACCGGCCTCCCGAGGCGGTGTTCGAGACGCAGCCGGAAGCGGACGCCGAGAGCGTGATCGCCGGCCGCCAGTCGCTGGACGTCACGTTCGACATGTGCCGCTCCACCGACCCCGACGCCGGCGACGAGCTGACGTTCAGCTACGACCTCGAGGGCAACGGCGTCGTCGAGGCCGGACGCTGCCGCCGGACGCACCACTACGAGCTGGGAGGCGACTCCGCGCAATGCGTGTCCGCAGTGGTCTGCGTCGGCGACGGGACGGCCGGCCACGAAACGTGCCGGACGTACGCGGTCTGTGGCCATGGAAGCCGCTCCCGCCCGCAATGAGCGCGGGGATGGCCGCGCCTACGTGATCGTCAATGGCTTCAAGTTCCACGGAGACGGCGGCGCCTACATGATCCAGATGACCGCCCATCCGGGGACGGGCCCGCTGCATCTCGAATCGAACAACGTCAACGAGGGCCCGTTCTTCGAGCAGTAGCGGGCGCGGACGCGGGCTGGACGTCGCGGCCGCGGCGGCTACTGGAGATCGGGGTTCTTCGGCTTCTGTTCCGGCGGAGCGGCGGCGGGCGAGGGACGCGGGATCGGGATGGGCCGCCCGAAGGGATCGAGCACCGGGTAGTAGGCGGCGCCGCCCTGGGGACCGAACGTCATTGGCGCGACCGGCCCGGAGGCGCTCGGCCCACCCGACGCCGGGGGGTTGATCGCCGCCGGCGGCGGCGATGGAGCCGGGCGTGGGGCACCGGCCGCCTGGCCGTCGGCGCCGAGCCCGGCCAGCGAGCTGAGCTCCTGGCTCAGCTCGGCCTCGGATTCGTCCTCGTCGTCGAGAGGCGGGGGGGCAGGCGCAGGCGCCGTTTCGGGCGGATGAGACGCCGACGCCGGCAGTCCCGGCGGGCGGCCCGGGGCGGCGCCGGGTCCGCTCGCGGCCTTGCCGCCCCCCTCGCCTCCGACGTACATCCGGGTCACGCGCCCGTCGGGCGCCAGCGTCATCGCATAGGTGAAACCGCTGCCCTCGAGCAGCCGCTCGAGCGCGAGGTTCACCGGCTGCGCTTCTATGTCCACGCCGCGGAGCGTGCTCTTCACCGAGGCGTCGAGCACCAGCTCCATCCCCGTAGCGTCCCGGACCTGTTCCAGCACGTCGCCCAGCCGCGCCTCGGCACAGCGGATCGTGAGCAGCCCGCCCGCGTAGGTGAGGTCGACGGGATCGGCGGCCCGGCTGGCCGGCGCCAGCAGGAGCGCGGCGAGAGCGATCGGCCCCGCGAGGCCTTGCCCGGTCGGCATGTCGCTCAGTCTACCTCCTGGGGCCATCCCAGCTCACGCTGCACCGCGGGCAGCAGCCCGCGCGGCTGCGCGGTCAGGCCGGTCAGCCGGGGAGAGGCCTGGTTGAAGCGCAGCGGCGACCCTTCGCGCGTCCGCACGCTTCCCCCCGCCGCCAGCACCAGGGCCACCCCGGCTGCCACGTCCCACTCGTGCTTGGGCACGAGCGTCCAGGTGGCGTCAGCGAGGCCCGCGGCGACCAGGGCCAGCTTGTAGGCCACCGACCCCACCGGCCGGACCGTGAACGGCGCGCCGCGGAAGCGCTCCCACTCGCCGCGGTCGACCTCGCTGCGGCTGGCCAGCACGAGCGCCCCGTCGAGGCTCAGCCGGTCGCTCACCCGCGCCGCGCGGCCGTTGTACGTCACGCCCGTCTCGAGGCAGCCCAGGAACACCTCTCCGGTGGCCGGGTTCGCGATGCCTCCCGCGACCGGCCGGCCGTCCTCCAGCAGTCCCACCGAAACGCACCACTCCGGCACCCCGGCCACGAACTCCTTCGTGCCGTCGAGCGGATCCACCGCCCACACCCGCCGCCTGGCCAGGCGGCTCGGATCATCCCGGCTCTCCTCCGACAGCCACCCTTCCCCTTCGGCGGGCAGGAGCTTGGCCAGGACCTCGTTCACGGCCCAGTCGGCTTCGGTGACCGGGCCCGCGCCCGGCTTGTGCTCGACGCGCAGCGTGTCGGCGGGCAGGCCCCGGAGAACCTCGACCGCCGCCTCCAGCGCGGCCTGGATCCGGCGCAGGGCGTGGACCTGATCGGTCCCATCGGACGTGCGTGAGCCGGGCGCCGGAGTGGTCATGGGGCTCATTCTAAGGCACGCCCTGGAGCACGGCGTCGAGCGGGATCAGGTCCTGGCCGGCGAGCCACACGTTCCGCCGCAGGCCCTGGAAGAAGTAGGCCAGGTCCTGCGCCTCGGTGGCCGAGACGCGCTGGACGACCGGCCCCTGCTTCAGTCCCTTCTCGGCCGCGGCCAGCAGGCGCCGGCTGGAGTCGAAGCCGCCCTGCTGCGCCGCGAGCTGGGCGCGGCGGAGGAACTTGGCGATCCGGAGCCGGGCCCGGGCCGGGCGCGCATGGTTGGCGGCATCGAGGCGGCTGCTCACGCCGGTGAAGCTGATGAAAGCGGCCCGGGACGGTCCACCGGCCATGTTGGAGACGGTGGAGAGGCCGCCGTCACCTTCGGCCTGCACGAAATAGAGCGCGGGCAGCGTGGAGGCGCGCTCGTCCACGAGGAACGTGTCGGGGGTGGCGGTGATCGCGACGAACGGACCCGGGATCCCGAACCCGCTCTGCAGCGCGCCGACGAGGGCGCAGACGAGGGGCACCGCGTCGCAGACGCCCTGGAGGAGGTCGGCCACCGGACCCCCGTCGAGCGGGGCGCCCGTGACCCCGCTGAGGATGTCCATCACCGGGACGACGGTGGCCCGGTAGACCCGATACTGGGTGGCGCCTGACACCGGCTCCCAGGCCAGCACCACGCTCTGGTCCACCAGCTCCTCGCTCACCGCCTCCACGCGGGCGGGCGGGGACATGGCGTCTGCGGAAGCGGCCGCGGCCGAGCTGGCGCTCCAGACCTCCGCCCCCGCCGTCCAGCTCGCGCTGCCGACGAAGAGGCCGGCGGGCGTCGACGCCATCGTCTGGACGATCGGCTGGTGGTCGACACCGAGGCCGTTGCGGCTGATCGGAGTGAAGGAGACGCCGTCGGCGCTGCGGAACAGGTCGAACCCGAACTCGAGCTGCGCCACGTCGCCGAGGGGCGCGAACACGTCGAGCAGCTCGCTCCAGTCGGTGGTGCCGAGGTAGAGCTTCCCGTCGTGCGCGGTCAGGGTGCGGAACTGGAGGGCGAAGGCGCTGCCCAGGCCGAGCGAGACTCCACCCAGCGGGCGTTTCAGCCCCGCCTCGGTCAGGCGGGGCTCGCCGACGATCAGGTCCCAGGAGTCGTCGGCGTCCAGCCGGACCAGCTCGGGCGGCGTGCCGGTCCCCACGTAGAGCCGGCCGTTGAACTCGGTGAGCGCCACCGCCCGGAACGCACTCGCACTGGCCGAATCGCCGCCGGTCAGCACCAGCGAGAAGCTCAATGGAGCCGCGCCCCCCGCATCGGCCTTGAAGATCCGGTAGGGGCTGCCCTGCCGGCCGGCCACCGCACAGTAGAGGAAGCCGTTGTAGACGGCGACCGCGCTCACCGGGAACGCCTCGGGCGCGGGGCTGGCGAGCTGCCAGCCGTCGTTGCCCGAAGCAGGATTGGAGGAGACCAGGACGGCGTCGTTCCCGAGCGAGTCGCCCGCGGTCGCGAAGAGGCGGCCCCCGGAGCCGACGAGGGCGTCGAAGACCACCGGCTTGATCTGGCTCCCCGGGATGCCACTGCCGAGGTTGCCCAGGAACGAGCCGACGGCCTGGGGCAGGGCCTGCCATGTGCTGCCGTCGGAGGTGCGCAGGATCCGCGGCGGATACCCGGCCCGGTCGAACCCCTTCGGAAAGAGGTCGGCCGCGGTCATCCCACCGACGTAGAGCGCCGTCTGGCCGCCGGCCTCCTTGACGACCGTCATCGCGCGATAGGCGATGTCCCGGGCGGTGAAACGGCCGGCGCGGATCGGGACGTTCACCGGCGAGCGGTAGACCCGGTCCCAGCGTCCGCTCGGAGGGCTGTAGCGCCAGATCTCCGCCGCCAGGTCGAGATCGGCGGGATCGAACGGGCACGTCGCGGCCAGGAAGGGATACACGTCCACCGGCAGCTGGGAGCCGACGGTGGCGAGCGTCACGCACTGGCCGGCCCGCGTCGTGCCGACGTACAGGTCGCCCTTGAACCATTGCATGGACGACGCCGCGCTGTTGAGCTTGTCGCCGAAGCCGCTCGACGCCACCACCTGGAACCCGTCCTCGTTGGTCGGCTCGTGGATGAGGTCGCCCGGGTCCTGCGCGAGCGCGGCCGGCGCGAGCGGCGACGTCACCAACAGCACGGCGAGAAGACGAAGAACCCCTCGCATCTGCTCGATCCTCCCTACTCGATGTACCCCAGGTCCCGCAGCCGCTGGGCCAGCTTCAGCTCGTCCTCCTTGGTGAACGAGGCCTCCGCGGCCGGCGGCTCCGGCACCTCGACCCGCCGGGGGCCGGCGCCCCGCCCGGCGCGGCGACCCAGCCACCCCGCCTCGAAGGCCGCGCTGGGCAGCGTACCCTCCATGTCCGCCGGGATCTCCAGGCCGAGGCTGTGCAGCAGCAGCGGGGCCACGTCGAGGATGGACAGCCCCCCGAGCCGGAGACCGTGCTTCAGCCCGGGGCCGCGGGCCATGAGGATCCCGTGCCGGCGGTGGGTTCCGGCCGTCGCGGAGCGCGCCATGAAGGGCACGTCGGAGGCCAGGATGGAGACGAGGCCGCCGTCGCGCAGGTCGAGCGTGAGGTCGGGAGCCAGGCTCTTGTGGGGGCCCTCGAAGACCTCGTCCCGCGTCCACACGCGCGATACGACCGGCTGCCCGCTCGCGGGATCGGTGAGCTCTTGCAGCTCGTGGGCGAGCCGGCGCCGGAAGGCCTCGTACTCGGGCTCGGCCACGCCGCCCGGATGACCGGGCCCGCTCTGCACGATGTGGATGCCGTTGCTGCTCGGGGTCGGCGCGTAGGCGCGGGTCTTCTCCCAGTCGAGGAGGTAGGCATGGCGGGCGAGCTGCTCGATGCCCAGCGACTCCGGGTCCGAGGCCCGGGGGACCCCGCCGCTGGCCCAGGCCAGATAGCCGCGCTGCTCGAGCCAGGCGTTCACGAAGAACGTGCCCGTCTGCGGCCCGAAGCCGTGGTCGGAGGCGAGGACGACCGTCGCGTCGGCGCCGGCCCGCTCCACCGCCGCGGCCAGGATCCGGTCCAGCTCCTGGAAGTACTCCAGGCAGCGCCGGCGCACCCGCTCCCCCGCCGGCCCCAGCGTCTCCCCGGGGGCGGGGGAGATGAAGCGCCAGCACAGGTGCTGGATGCGGTCGACTCCGTCGAAGACGATCGCCGTCAGCTCCGCGGGGTCCTCCTCCATCAGCGTGCGGAGGATCTCGGCCCATTGCCGCTCGCGCCGGATGTGGAGGACGACCCACTCCTCGTGCTCTT
>QHVM01000058.1 GCA_003223555.1 Acidobacteriota bacterium
TCGACGAGATCATCATCTTCGACGCCCTGACCGACCAGGACCTGTCCCGGATCACCCGCCTGCTCGTCGACCAGCTCAACGCCAACCTGAAGGAGAAGGGCATCACGGTCGGCATCAAGGACGACGGCGTCGACTGGCTGTTGCAGAAGACGCTGCCCGACCGCTCCTACGGCGCGCGCCCGCTGCGCCGGGCCATCCAGCGCCACATCGAGGACGCGCTCTCGGAGGCCTTCATCCGGGGCCAGATCCGTCCCCTGCGCCCCATCGAGATCGGGGTCCAGGACGGAGCGCTCTGGTACTGGCAGGACGGGCGGGGCGGGGCCTCGCGGGTCGGACGGCGGCGGCGCAGGAGGCCGCGCCGGAGGAGAGCGCGATCGTCGAGCGGGTCGACATCGCCAACAACCAGTTCATCCCCAGGGAGACGCTGCTCTTCTACGTCTCCACCAAGGCCGGCGACAGATACGACGAGCGGCGGCTGCGGGAGGACTTCCGGCGGCTGTGGGACGCCGGCTTCCTCGAGGATCTGATCCTCGACGTGCAGGACGGCACCAAGGGCAAGATCGTGATCTTCCGGGTCGTGGAGCGGAAGCGGGTCCAGATCGTGGACTACCGGGGCAGCAAGGCGCTCACCACCACCAACATCGAGGACGAGCTGAAGAAGCGGGAAGCCACGCTCCGGGTGGACACGTTCTTCGACATGGCCAAGGCGCGGCGGGTGGAGACCATCATCAAGGACATGCTGGCCGAGAAGGGGCGGCCCTTCGCGACCGTGAAGATCGACGCCAAGCCGATCGGGGCGGCCGGGCAGCAGGTCTCCTTCATGATCGACGACGGGCCGAAGGCCAAGGTCCGGAAGATCGAGTTCACCGGCAACAAGGCCTTCTCCGGCGGCGCCCTGAAGCGCCACATGAAGAACATCAAGCAGGCCGGCTTCTGGAACCTGAGCTGGCTGTCGGGGAAGAGCACCTACACCGAGGACAAGTGGTCGGGCCACCAGGGCGAGCCGGGCGACCAGGCCCGGCTCCAGGACTTCTACCTCAACCACGGCTACGTCACGGCCACGATCGGCCAGCCCAAGATCAGCTACACCGACGGCGGCGGCAAGGGCAAGAAGGCCAAGAAGTGGGCGAAGCTGGAGATCCCGGTCGTGGAGGGCGACCAGTACCGGGTGGGCGAGGTGAAGTTCGAGGGGCTCACCGTCTTCAAGGAGGTGGGGGTCCGGCCCCTCTTCAAGCTGCAGACGGGGGACGTCTACAACGAGTCGCGGCTCAAGAAGGGCTTCGACAAGCTGCGCGACGCCTACGGCGCCCAGGGGTATTTCCAGTTCACGGGATACCCGAAGCGCACCCCCGACCCCAAGCGCAAGGTCGTCGACGTCACCCTGACCATGGACGAGGACAAGCGCTACTTCGTCGGCCGGATCCTGTTCACCGGCAACGACACCACCCGCGACAAGGTGATCCGCCGCGAGGTGTACATGAACGAGGGCGACGTGTTCAACACCGAGGCCCTCAAGCTGTCCATCCGGCGGATCAACCAGCTCGGCTACTTCAAGCCCATGGAGGGGCCGCCCAACATCGCGCCCAGCTCGCTCGGCGAGGACAAGCTCGACGTCACATTCAAGGTCGAGGAGCAGAACCGCAACCAGTTCACCTTCGGCGGCGGCGTGAGCGGGCTCGAAGGGACGTTCCTAAACGCGTCGTTCTCCACCGCCAACTTCCTGGGCCTGGGCGAGACGCTGCAGCTCTCGGCCCAGACCGGCGCCCGGACCAAGAACTACCAGCTCGCGATCAGCGAGCCCTACCTGTTCGACCGGCCGATCACGGCCGGCATCGACCTGTTCAAGACCCGCCTCATCATCCCCACCCTGGACAACGTCGTCGGCTACACCCAGGACTCCACCGGGGCCAGCCTCATGCTCGGCGTGCGCCTGCAGCGCTTCAACCAGCTGTTCACCAGCTACGCGTACCGCATCGTGAACATCCAGGGCCTCTCGGCCACCTCGACCGGGGTCATCGATCCCACCAGCCCGCTCTTCGACCCGTTCTTCTTCGGCCAGGAGGGCAGGCAGAAGGAAAGCACCCTCACCCCGTCCTTCGTCCACAACACCGTCGACAACCCGTGGACGCCCCGCAGCGGCGTGAAGTACACCTTCACCACCCCCATCGCCGGCGGCCCGCTCCGGGGCACGCTCGATTACTTCCGGCCCGAGGCCGAGCTGATCTTCTACATCCCCCACACCCGGCGCACGGCGCTCGGGGTGCGGGCCGACGTGGCCATCATCATTCCCTACGCGAACACGGCCAAGGTGGACCCGGCCACCGGCCGCAACACGCTGCCGCTCTACCAGCGCTTCTTCCTGGGCGGGGAGACGGAGATCCGCGGCGTGAACATACGCACGGTGGGGCCGATCGACAGCGAGAACCACGCCCTGGGCGGGAACAAGAAGGCCCTCTTCAACGCCGAGTACTACATCGACATCGCGGGACCCCTGCGGGGCGTCCTCTTCTTCGACGCCGGCCAGGCTTTCCTGGAAGGGGAGAAGATCGACATCCGGAAGTTCCGGACCTCGACCGGGGCCGAGATCCGCTTCATCATGCCCGTGCTCAACGTGCCGTTCCGCCTGATCTACGCCTTCAACCCCAACCGCGATCATTTCCAGCCGAAATCGGCCTTCAAGTTCGCCGTCGGCACCACCTTCTAAGCTCTAAGGAGAAGACATGATCAAGACGTTTGTCCCCGTCATCGTCCTCGGTGCGGCCGCGCTGGCCGCGGCCCAGGACGCTCCCGCCGTCGCGGCCGGGGTGAGAACGCCGCGCATCGCCGTCATCAACATGGAAACCATCTCCTCCGAGAGCGTCCTCGGCAAGGGCTACGCGGCCCAGATCCAGGGCCTGGAGAAGGAGATCCAGACCGAGGGCACCAAGAAGCAGACCGAGCTGGCGAAGATGGACGCCGCGATCAAGGCCCTCCAGGACGAGCTGGACAAGCAGGCGGCCGTGCTCAGCCCCGAGGCCGCCGAGCGCAAGCGGCAGGACATCGTGAAGAAGACCCGGGACCGCCAGGCCTACGTCGAGGACGGCCAGCAGGAGCTGCAGCGGATGCGCGAGCAGGCCGAGGCCAAGGCCCAGGGGCTCAACAACGAGTTCCAGCAGAAGATCAAGCCGCACATCGACGCGGTCGCCAAGGAGAAGGGGATCGACATCATCCTGACGAGCCAGGTCGCGCTGACCATGAACCCGCAGTTCGACATCTCGCGAGAGGTGATCGCCAAGGCCGACGCGGCCGAGCGGGCCAGCCCCTCCGCCAAGCCCGCGGCGACCGCCTCGCCGCGGCCCTCGGCCGCCCCCCCCGCCCCCAAGCCGACCCCGACCCCGACGCCGAGCCCGAAGCCGTAGGTGGCCGAGCCGCCTCCCCCGACGGCCATCGACGTCGCGGGCCTGGTCCGCCAGATCCCCACCCACTATCCCTTCGTGCTCGTGGACCGGGTGCTGGAGCACGACCCCCGGGGACGGCTGGTGGCGATCAAGAACGTCACCGGGTCCGAGGAGTTCTTCGAGGGCCATTTCCCCGGCGCGCCGGTCATGCCCGGGGTGCTGCTCATGGAGAGCCTGGCCCAGGCGGCCGGGATCTGGCTGCTCCAGGACGCCGCCGACCCGCGGCGGCTCGAGGTCCACGTGGTCGGCATCGACCAGGCGAAGTTCCGCCGGCCCGCCCTGCCGGGCGACCAGCTCCGCCTGGAGATCACGGTGCTCAAGCGGCGGGGACCGCTCTGCCGCGTGCGGGGCGAGGTGCGCTCGGGGGAGAACCGGGTCGCGGAGGCCAACCTGCTCCTGCGGGTGGCGGCGCTGGAGCCGCCCGGCGTCGATCCCACGGCCCGGGTCGCCCGCGAGGCGGTGCTGGGAGCCGGGGTGGAGATCGGCCCCTACTCCGTGGTGGGCCCCCAGGTGCGGATCGGAGCCCGCACCGTGCTCGCCTCCCACGTCGTCGTCGACGGCGACACCGAGGTGGGCCGCGACAACCGCCTCTACCCGTTCTGCTCGGTCGGGCTGGCGCCCCAGGACAAGAAGTACCAGGGCGAGCACACGCGTCTCGTCATCGGGGACCGCAACGTCGTCCGGGAGTGCGTCACCATCCAGCCCGGCACCGCGGGCGGGGGCGGGTTGACCCGCATCGGCTCCGACAACCTCTTCATGGCCTACGCGCACGTGGCCCACGACTGCCTGGTGGGCGACCACACGATATTCGCCAACGGGGCCACGCTGGCCGGCCACGTGGAGGTGGCCGACTGGGTGACGATCGGCGCCTATTCCGGCGTGCACCAGTTCTGCCGGGTCGGCACCCACGCCTTCGTGGGCGGCTACACGGTGGCCACCAAGGACGTGCTGCCCTATTCGAAGACCGTCGGCAACCGGGCCTGCATCTACGGCGTGAACACCATCGGCCTCACCCGCCGCGGGTTTCCCGCCGAGACGATCGCGGCCATCCGCCGGGCCTTCCGCGTCCTGCTGCAGAGCCGGCTCAACACCAGCGAGGCCGTGGCGCGGCTGGAGGCGGAAGGCTCGCCCCACGCCGAGGTGCGGCGCATCGTGGAGTTCATCCGCAGCGCGCGCCGGGGCGTGATCCTCAAGCGCCACAGCCGCCACCGGATGACCGAAGACTCGTGAGCCATCCGCTGGGGCTGATCGCGGGCAACGGGCGCTTCCCGTTCCTGGTCGCCGAGGCCGCCCGCCGGTCGGGACGGCGGGTGGTCGCGGTGGCGGTGGAGGAAGAGGCGGCCCCGGAGCTGGCGGCCAGCGTCGACGAGATCCACTGGGTGGGCCTCGGCCAGCTCGGCCGGTGCATCGAGGTCCTCAAGTCCGCTGGCGTGAGCGAGGCGGTCATGGCCGGGCAGGTCCAGCACCGGCGGATCTTCTCGGGCATCGTCCCCGACCTGAAGCTGGCCGGCGTCCTCCTCCGGCTGGCCGTGAAGAACACGGACAGCCTCATCGGCGGGGTCGCGGACGCGCTGGGGAGGGAAGGGATCCGGCTGCTTCCCTCCACCACGCTCCTCGCGGACCAGATGGCGAGCGCGGGGGCGATGAGCCGGCGGCGCCCCACCGCCGCGGAGCGCCAGGACATCGCCTACGGCGTTAAGGTGGCGCGGGCCCTGGCCGCGCTCGACCTCGGCCAGACCGTCGTCATCAAGGACCGGGCCGCCGTCGCGCTCGAGGCGATGGAGGGGACCGACGAAGTGATCCGCCGGGCCGGCCGGCTGGCCGGCCCGGGCACGACGGTCGTGAAGCTGGCCAAGCCGCGCCAGGACATGCGGTTCGACGTGCCGGTCGTGGGGGCCCGCACGGTCGTCCTGGCCGCGGCCGACGAGGCGGGCGTGGCGGTATGGGGGCTCGATCCCGGCGACGGTGAGGGCGGGTGACCGTCCGGGTGGGCGTCGTGGGCGTGGGCGCCCTCGGCCAGCACCACGCCCGGGTCTATGCGCAGTTGCCCGGGGCCCGCCTGGCCGGAGTCTACGACGTGGATCCCTCACGGGCCGCCGAGGTCGCCACCCGCCACGGCATCCCGGCCTTCGCCCGCCTCCGGGAACTGATCGGCGAGGCGGACGCCATCTCAGTGGCGGTCCCGACCGTGGACCACCACCGGGTGGCCCGGGAGCTCCTGGAGGCCGGAAAGGACGTCCTCGTCGAGAAGCCCATGACCGCCCGCCTCGACGAAGCCGAGGACCTCGTCCGGCTGGCGGCGGAGAGGGGGGCGCTCCTCCAGGTCGGACACATCGAGCGGTTCAACCCGGCCGTGGACATCCTCCGCAAGGCCACGTCGGAACCGCGGTTCATCGAGGTCCATCGGCTCAGTCCCTTTTCCGCCCGGACGACATCGTCCTCTGCCTGGATGACTCGCCGGCCGTGCAGGTCGACGCGGTGGGTGTCCCTGTCCTGACCCCGAAGGTCGACATCGCCAACGTGCGGCTCCGTCTTGCATCGGGTCTCATCGCCAACCTTACCGCGAGCCGCGTCTCGGTCGAGAAGGTACGCAAATTTCGGGTATTTTCCCCGAAGTCTTATATATCCGTGGATTTCGCGGCTCGATCCGCCCAGGTCTGTCGTCTTATCGAGGGGGCGGACGGTCCCGAGATCGCCGTCGAGCGGACGGCCGCCCCCAACGAGGAGCCGCTCCGGAGGCAGCTCGCGGCCTTCATCGCTGCCGTCCGCGATCGCTCGGCGCCGCTTGTCACCGGCTCCGACGGCCTTCGCGCGCTGGCGCTCGCTCATTCGGTCCTGGCGCGGATGGCGGAGTAGAATAGGGCCTCGGTCCGGACATTTTTCGTCAACGGTTGATCCAACCTGTTGGGTCGTTCCGCCAGCCAGCCTCAATGAATTGGGGCGGTCCTGGCGTGGCGTGAATCATGCTATGGTTTCTTGTCGGTTTTGGGGCCTGAGGTAGTCCATGGGCCGCTTCGACCAGCGCCAGGGCTTCCTCATGTCCGCGATCGTGCACCTGATGATCATGATGGCCCTCATCAACCGCGCCGAAAGCTGGCGGCCGAAGCAGGCTGCGCCCGAGCCCGCGCTACCGGTCCGCGAGCGGATCTTCCTGCCTCCCAAGGAGGTCCTGCGGCGCCTCGCGCCCCTGCCGGCGCGGCCGGCCACGCCGAAGCTGGCGCCACGGCCGACTCCGCCGCCGCCTCAACCGCGGGCCAAGGACCGGATCAGCATCGGGCCGCCGTCGGCCGAGCGGGCCAAGGTGATCGAGCTGCGGCGGGAGGACGACCTGACGAAGGCGCCCAAGGGCCGGCCCGACGCCGTTCCCTCGGCTCCGACGCCGACCATGGCCCAGGCCGCGTCCCCGGCCCCGGCGCCGGGAGCGGGTCCCGAGGTACGCAAGGCCGAAGGCCTCCGGCTTCCCAACGGGCCGGGGCCGGCGGCCGGCAAGGACGGTTCACGCCCGGGCGGAGCCAGCCCCCGGCCGACCCTGGCCGAATCGTTGCGTAACCTGGAGCAGCGGCTGGGGGAGGTCGGGCCGCGCGGGATCGAAAGTGGCACGGGCCGACAGATGGGGCCGCTCTTCTTCGACCCGGAAGGCGCGGACTTCACGCTCTGGATCAACCATTTCAAGAATGAGATATACCGCAACTGGATCGTGCCCCAGGCCGCCCTGCTCGGCTTCCGGGGCCACGTGGACATCGAGTTCACCGTCGAGCGCGACGGGTCGATGAAGGACCTCCGCGTCCTGAAGTCCTCCGGGACGCCCGCCCTCGACCGCGCCGCCCAGAACGCGCTGCTCGGCAGCCGATTCCTCCCTCTTCCCAGTGACTTCGGCCCTCCGCAGGTGACGATTCAAGTGATGTTCTTCTACAACCAGGGGCCGCAGGGGTGACCCCCGACGGGCTGAGTCGCCGCCCGCCGCGCGGCCCCTCCCCGCGGCGGGCACCGTATCGGGCCCAGCCGCGGTCGCTGGCCGCCGCCCTGGTGGCGCTGGTCGCCGTGACCATGGGCCTGGGCGCGACCTGTCGCACGATGCCCGGCCAGCGCCCGGGGGCGGCGCCGTCGCCTCCGCCGGGGCTTGCGGCGCCTGCGGCCCCGGTCGCGATCGCGCCGCCCGTCATCCGGGTCGGGATCCTCCCCGACGTGGCGCGCAGCTCCATCGGCGCCGACTCGGGCCTCTTCGTGCGCGCCCGAATGCTGAACGGCCGCCAGGTCGATCGCCAGCTCCCGCGCGCCACCTTCGTGGGCGCCGGAGAAGCCGTACGCCTGCTCGAAACGGGCGACGAGCTGACCTCGGCCACGCTCTTTCCAGTGCGCTCCGAGGAGTCGCTGCTCGTCGAGGCCACCCCCTACCGCGGGCTCCTGGAGGTGAGGGCGGGAACGCCCGGGACGCTGACCGTGGTCAACGTCCTCAACCTGGAAGACTACCTGAAGGGCGTGGTGCCCAACGAGCTGTCGCCGACCGCGTTCCCGGAGCTGGAGGCGCTGAAGGCGCAGGCGGTGGCCGCCCGCACGTATGCGCTGCGCAACATGGGGCAGTTCGCAGCCCGGGGCTACGACATCTGCGCCACCCCCGCGTGTCAGGTGTACCGCGGCAAGTCTAGCGAGAACGCGCTCTCGGACCAGGCGGTCGAGGAGACCCGGGGCATGACCGCCGCCTACCGCGGCCAGCTCATCAACGCCCTCTACACCTCGACGTGCGGCGGTCACACCGAGGACGGGACGAACATCTTCGAGGGAGAGGAGCTGCCGTACCTGCGCGGAGTCGTCTGCGCTCCCGAGCAGACGGCCTGGGCGACCATCCGGACCGCGGCTCCGCCGGTGGCGCTCGGCGAAGAGCCGGGCCTCGCCCGCGACACGGCGCTGCTCGTGTCGCTGGACGTGCTGCCGGCGTCCCTGTACTCGGTCTCGGCGATCCAGGGCAACCTGGGCGAGGAAGAGGGCCGGGAGTGGGTCGCCCGGCTCGTATCGGCGCTGCACCGCAAGGGCTGTGACGTGGCCGATGAAGGCAGCCCGGCCCGCCGCGGCGGCTTCCTGCGTCTCCTGGTCGGCGCGCTGTGCTGGGACGAGCGGGCGCAGCGGCTCCTGGCGCCGGGCGATCCCGAGTACCTCCTGCGGCTCGAAGACCGGACCGAGCTGGGCGGGGACGCGCAGCGGATGGCCGCGGCGCTGCTCATCTCGGAAGGGGCCCTGACGCCCTTCCCGGACAACACGCTCCGGCCGTCGGCGCCGATCACTCGCGCGCAGGCCGTGCCGCTGCTGGCGCGGGTGGCCGAGCGCGCGGGAGCCCCCGAGATCGTCACCGCGGAATTCCGGGAGGCCCGGGCGGGCGCGCTCACGGTCGACGTCGGCGGGACGGCGGAGTCGCATCCGCTGGACCCGAACGTACGCCTCTTCCGCGACCTCGAAGGCGCCCGCGTGGCGGCCTCCGAGCTGAGCGTGGCCGCCGGGGACAAGGTCCGTTACGTCGTCCAGGGCGGGAGCGTGACGTTCCTGGAGGACGAGCAGAGCCGGATGGGCACGGCCGCCGACAAGACCTCCCGGGTCTACCGGTGGGAGGTCCGCGAGAGCCCGGCCGAGCTGAAGTCCGCCCTGGCGCGGTACGGCGACGTCGGCACCGTGACCGATCTCCTTCCGCGGCGGCTGGGCGTGTCGGGCCGCGTCATCGAGATGGCCGTGACCGGCACGAGCGGCGAGCTGGTGCTGAAGGGCCTGCAGGTCCGGTGGGGCCTGGGCTTGCGCGAGAACCTCTTCGTCATCGACCGGGAACGCGACACCGCGGGGACAGTGGCGCGGTTCGTCTTCACCGGCAAGGGCTGGGGTCACGGCGTCGGGCTGTGCCAGGTGGGCGCCTTCGGCATGGCGCAATCCGGCTCGGCCTACGACGCCATCTTGCGGCATTACTACACGGGAATTCACCTCGACAAGGCGTATTGAGAGCGGCGGGAACCTCCCTGCCCTCCTGAGACAATAGGAGGTGCCCATCCGTGCGGGCCGGGCATGGGTGCGCGTTTTTCGGAGCCGGGGAGATGAGCTGATGCTGCGTCGGACGGTCGTCGTGACGGTGGCGGCGCTTGCCGCGGGCGGCTGCGGGAACTCCTCGACCACCCCCACCACGTCGTCGAGCCCCACGACCACCCCGACGATCACGATCGTCTCCAACCCCGCCGACGCCACGGCGGCGCCTTCCAGCGATCCCAGCTACCAGTTCTCGACCTCCTTCGCGCTGACCCTCACCGAGAGCGCGGGGGTCGCGGTCACGATCCGGTCCATCGGCGCGAACCTCCAGCAGGCGGCGGGAGGCATCGTCGTCACGCCGCCCACAGGCCTCTCGGAGGCGTTCCGCTTCCAGGTCAGGGCCCCCGGCAACCGGCTCGAGGCCAATGGCACCATGCAGATCGGCTTCAGCTTCCTCTACACGCTCCCCCAGCCCGGCCAAGAGGCCCTCGTCACGGTCTCCTTCACGTTCGTCGACGACGCCGGCAACGTCTATCCGCAAACGGCCCAGGTCAAGGTCGTGTAGAGTGAGGGCCGTGAGGGCCCTCCTCGCCGCCGCGCTTCTGCCGGTCCTGTCGGCCGCGTCCGGGCCTTCAGCCGGGCCGGCCGGCCCCTTCCGGGTCGCGGGCGGGCTGGCCGGCCTGGCCGGGCAGCCGCGGGCCGTCGCCGTCGGCGATTGGAACGGGGACGGCAAGCTCGACCTCGCGCTCGCCAGCGCGCAGCCGGACGGCGTGCAGGTCCTCATCGGCGCCGGCAACGGCGGCTACACGAGCGCGGGCACGCTGGCGGCGGGCCGCTCCCCGGCGGCGATCGTGGCCGCCGACTTCAACTCGGACGGGAAAGTCGACCTCGCCGTCGCCAGCCACGACTCCAACAGCGTGACGATCCTGCTCGGCGACGGCTCGAGCTTCCAGCCGGGGGTGACCGTGGACTCCGGCGGCGCCGGGCCGACGTCGCTGACCGCGGCCGACTTCAACGGCGACGGAGCGGTCGACCTCGCGGTCGTGAACGCGACGACGGGCGAGGTGGCGCTGCTGCTCGGCAACGGGGCGGGCGGCTTCGTGGCCGGCCCCCGGTACGCGGTGGGCCGGCAGCCGGTCTTCGTGACGACGGGGGACATGGACAGGAACGGCCTGGCGGACCTGGTCGTCCTCAGCCAGGGGTCGAACGAGGTGTTCGTGCTGACCAACGCCGGGGGAGCGGCCTTCTCCTCGTCGGTGGGGTTCGGCACCGGGGACAGCCCGGCCTCCGCCGCGGTCGGCGACTTCAACCGGGACGGGCTGGCCGACATCGCGGTCGCGAACCAGGGCTCCAACGACGTCACGCTCCTGCTGCGCAACGGCAGCGGCAGCTTCAACTCCCTGACCCTGCACACCGTGGGCTCCCGCCCGGTCTCGATCGTGGCCGGCGATTTCAACGGTGACGCCAGCCTCGACATCGCTACCGCCAACTTCGACTCGGGCGACGTCTCGGTGCTGCTCGGCGACGGCGGGGGCGGCTTCGGGGTGGTGAAGAACTACCCGGTGGGCGCCAACCCCGTCGCCCTCGGCCAGGGCGATCTCAACCATGACGGCCGTCAGGACCTGGTGGCGGCCGACCTCGGGTCCAGCGAAGTCGCGATCCTGCTCAACAACGGGGTCGGGGTCTTCGGGGTGAGCGCGAGCTTCGGCGTGGGCACCCAGCCGCTCGCGGCGGGGCTCGGTGATTTCAATCGAGACGGCGGCCCGGATCTGGCCGTCGCCAACTACGCCTCGAACAACGTTTCCATCCTCCAGCGGGCCCTGCCCACGGGCTTCCTGGCCGCGAGCAACTTTCCGGCCGGCGGCACCAACCCGGCGGGGGTCGCGGTGGCGGACTTCAACGGGGACGGGAAGCTCGACATGGCGGTGGCGAACTTCGGCTCGAACAACGTCGCGGTGCTCCTCGGCGACGGGGCGGGCGGCTTCGGCGCCCCCACCACCCTGGACGCCGGCTTCGACCAGCCGGTCGCCATCGTCGCCGGCGACTTCAACGGCGACGGGCGGTCGGACCTGGCGGTCGTCAACGAGGGCTCGGAGCAGGTGACGGTGCTGCTCGGCGCCAGCGGCGGCTTCACCTCGGGCGGCACGTTCAAGGTCGGCAAGAGCCCGTTCGCGATCGTGGCCAGTGATGTGACCGGGGACGGCATCGCCGACCTCCTCGTGGTCAACGCACAGTCCAACGACCTCTCGGTGCTCACCGGCGACGGCAGCGGACGGTTCGGCGCGGCCACGACGGTCTCGGTGGCCGCACGGCCGCTGGGGCTGGCCGTGGCCGACCTCAACCGGGACGGCCGGCCCGACGTGGTGGTGGCCAACGGCGGCGCCGACAGAGTCACCGTGCTCCTCGGCAGCGGCGGCGGGCGCTTCACGAAGGCCGAGGACGCCAAGGCCGGCTCGCAGCCGCGCGCGATCGTGGTCGATGATTTCAACGGGGACGGAAAGCCCGACCTGGCGGTGGCGAACCAGGGCTCGAACACCCTTTCGATCCTGATCGGCGACGGCACCGGCCGGTTCGCCGCCCCCACGACCATCACGACCGCCGGCGGCCCGAGCGCGCTCGTGGGGGCCGATTTCAACGGGGACGGCAAGCTCGACCTCGCGATCGTGAACCAGAGCGCCAACACCGTCTCGGTCCTCTTCGGCCACGGCGACGGCACCTTCGGGACCACTCCCTAGGCCTGGACGGGCCCTTCAACGCAGAGCACGCAGAGGACGCGGAGAACGAACACAAGGAGGCAAAGCAGCAATACCGGGCGCTCGGGTCGCCCGAAGCGCGGGGCGTCGGTCGGTGCATGGACTGCGAGACACGCCCGACCGTCGAGCGAGCGAGAGAAGATACGCGCTCCTGTTGAAGCCCGAGCGAGCGTCCCCGCGTGAAGGGCGACCCGAGCGCCATGCACTGGAGCGGCATTTTTGACACTGGCGGGGCGGTCCCGTACTATCTGGGCTGTCCCTCGCACGCCTGATGACGACGACCCTTCCCAAGAGGTTCGAGCCGTTCGTCGTGCCCGGCGGCCTCAAGGGGCAGGTCTCCGATCTCCCCCTTCCCGACATCCTGCAGCACCTGCGGCTCGTCCGGGCGACGGGCATCCTCTCCCTCGTCTCCGGCGGCGCCCGCAAGGCGCTCTACCTGAGCGATGGCCGCGTCGTCTTCGCTTCCAGCAACCTGCCCAACGACCGGCTGGGCGAGATCCTGATCCGGGAGGGCAAGATCACGGTCGAGGAGTACGAAGCCTCGATCAAGGCCATCTCCAAGGGCAAGCGGCAGGGCAAGGCCCTGGTCGAGATGGGGGCCCTCAGCCCGAAGGACCTGTGGGAGGGGGTGCAGTTCCAGGTCAAGGAGATCGTCTACAGCATCTTCCAGTGGGACGACGGACAGTTCCACTTCGAGGAGTCGTCGCTGCCCGAGAAGGAGCGCATCACCGTCGACCTCGACATCCGTGACCTGATCCTGGCCGGCCTGCGCCGGGTCGACGCCGGGGGGCGGATCCAGTCGCGCTATCCCGAGGGCGACCTGCTGCTGGAGCGGGTGCCGGGGGAAGACGTCCACCTGGAGCCCTACGAGGCTCACGTCCTGAAGCTGGTGGACGGCGAGCGGAGCGTGCTCGAGATCTGCCGCGAGAGCGAGATCGGCGACAACGAGACCCTGAAGCTGCTCTACGCCCTGATCGCGGCGGGCGTGCTGCGGGCCAAGGGCAAGAAGGTCTACGCGCTCGACCAGGACTTCGTGCCCGAGGACACCCTCTACACCGTGGTCAACTCCTTCAACCAGATGTACGGCTTCGTCTTCCGCTACATGGTGCGGGAGGTAGGCCCGATCGCCGAGAACGTCCTCGAGAAGTACCTCAGCGCGCTGCGCGAGTCGCGCAAGGACGTCTTCAACGGGACCAAGCTGCTGAAGGACGGCACGCTCGACGCCGCCCTGCTCGAGCGCAACTTGAACCGCGCTCCCGAGGATCGGCAGCGGCCGCTGCTCGTCGACGCCCTCAACGAGCTGCTCTACGCCGAGCTGCTGGCCGTCAAGCGCACGCTGGGCGCCGACCACGAGGCCAGCATCATCCGGGCGCTGAAAGAGCGATAGGGTCCGCAGGGTCGCGGAGCGGGCGCGTGCGGCCGGCCGAGGGCGCAGAGGGCTCGTGACTCTTCCGACGCGGCAGCAGGTCCGGGGGATGGTGATCCTGCTCGCGCTCGCCCTGGCCTGGACCGTGTGGCGGCTGTGGCGCCTCCGCTCCTGATCGCCGTCGTCGGCCCCACCGCGGCCGGCAAGAGCGCGCTCGCGCTGCGGCTGGCCCGCGCGGAGGGCGCCGAGATCGTCTCCTGCGACAGCCTCCAGGTCTACCGCGGCCTCGACATCGGCAGCGCGAAGCCGACCGCCGACGAGCGGCGCCGCGTGCCCCACCACCTCGTCGATGTCGTCGACCCCGACCAGCCGTTCTCGGCCGCCGACTACGCCCGGCTCGGCCGGGCGGCGCTCGGCGCCATTCGCGGCCGCGGCGCCCTGGCCCTGGTGGTGGGGGGCACCGGGCTCTACCTTCGCGCGCTGCTCCACGGCCTCTTCGAGGGGCCCTCGCGCGACCAGGCAGTCCGCGCCCGGCTGGAAGCCATGGCGGAACGACACGGCGAAGCGCGCCTGCACCGCTGGCTGGCGCGCGTGGACCCGCACGCGGCGGCCCGCATCGCGCCCGCCGACCGGGTGCGGGTCGTGCGCGCGCTGGAGGTCTTCCACAAGACCGGCCGCCCTCTCTCCGGGCACCACCTGGCGGGCGCGGAGCCGCTGCCCGGACATGACGTCCGCGTCCTGGGGCTCGCCCCGGCCCGGGAGGCCCTGCGGGCGGCGGTGGAGTCCCGGACCGAACGCATGCTCGCGGACGGGCTCGTCGAAGAGACGCGGCGGCTCGTCGCGCGCTACGGTCCCGACCTGCGGCCGCTTGGCGCCATCGGCTATCGGCAGGCGGCCGCGGTGGCGTGCGGAGCCGTCGGGGTCGACGAAGCGCGTCGTGATATCGTCAAGGAGACCATGCGCTACGCCAAGCGGCAGATGACCTGGTTCCGCCACCAGGAGCAGGTCGCCTGGTGCGCCGACGCGGCCGAAGCCGAGGCCCTCGCCGCTCGCTGGCTCGCCGCCGCGCGCTGATGGGCCGCTTCCGGCGCGCCGTCGTGGTCGTCTGCGACGGCCTCGGGGTGGGAGAGGCTCCCGACGCGGCCGCCTTCGGCGACGCCGGCAGCGACACCCTGGGGCACGTCCTCGCCTCGCGGGACGTGAAGATCCCCCACCTGCGCGCGCTCGGCCTCGGCAACCTCACCCCGGGCTTCGGGGGGGCCCGCCATCCGCGGCCCGATGGGGCCTTCGGGAAGATGGCCGAGCGCAGCGCGGGCAAGGACACCGCCGCCGGCCACTGGGAGATGGCCGGGCTGGTGACCGTGAAGCCCTTCCAGACCTATCCCGCCGGGTTCCCTCCCGAGCTGATCCGCCCCTTCGAGGAGCGCATCGGCCGGCGGGTCCTCGGCAACAAGGCGGCTTCCGGCACGGAGATCCTCAAGGAGCTGGGCGAGGAGCACCTGCGGACGGGCCGTCCGATCGTCTACACCTCCCAGGACAGCGTCTTCCAGGTGGCGGCCCACGAGGAGCTCATCCTTCCCGAAGAGCTCTATCGGATCTGCCAGGTCGCCTACGAGATCGCCTGCCTGCAGTTCGGCGTCTGCCGTGTGATCGCCCGGCCCTTCGTGGGCCGGACCGCGGCCGACTTCAAGCGCACCCCCAACCGTCGTGACTTCCCGGTCCCGCCGGGCGGCGTCACGCTCCTCGACCGCTTGTCCGAGAAGGGCCTGCCGGTGTTCGGGGTGGGGAAGATCGAGGACATCTTCACCGGCCGCGGGCTGAGCGGCGCCGTCCACACGAAGTCCGACGCGGACGGGATCGACCAGACGGTGAAGGCCATGCGCGAGCTGGAGGACGGGCTCGTCTTCACGAACCTGGTCGACTTCGACACCCTCTACGGGCACCGGAACGACGTGGCCGGCTATGCCCGGAACCTCGAGCTGCTCGACGAGCGCGTGCCCGAGCTGCTGGCGGCCCTGCGAGAGACGGACGTCTTCCTCCTCACCGCCGACCACGGCTGCGATCCGGCCGACGCCTCGACCGACCACACGCGGGAGCACGTCCCGCTGCTCGTGCGAGGCCCCGCGGTACGGCCCGGGCGCGACCTGGGCGTGCGGTCGACCTTCGCCGACCTCGGCCAGACGCTCGCCGACAACTTCGGCGTCGCCCCCCTCCCGGCCGGCACGTCGTTCCTCCGCGATCTCTGACGCCTCGATGATCGTTCGACGCGAGCCCCCCGGCGCTTACGATGCGTGCTACGGTCGAAACAGGCGCATATCAAGCAGCGCTGAAGGGAGTCAACCATGCGTACAACGGTGAAGGTCGCCCTGCTGGCCGCGGTCGTTGTCGCGGCGCCCACCGTCGCGAGCGTCGTCCGGGCCGACGACGTGAAGCACGCCGTCAAGAAGGACGCCAAGGATGCCTGGCTGGACATGAAGGTCAAGTACCACCTCATCACCGCCGACAACGTGCCTGCCGGCCCCATCGACATCGACACCAACAACGGTGTGGTGACGCTGCGCGGCAAGGTCGAGACCGAGGCCGAGAAGACCAAGGCCGAGGAGGTCACCCGGCGGATCGACGGCGTCAAGGAGGTCCACAACCTCCTGCAGGTCGTGCCCAAGTCCCGCAAGGAGGACGTGAAGGCCACCGACAAGGAGGTCAAGGACCGCGTGGAGCACACGCTGAAGGCGGACAAGCGCTTCGACGACATCCACCTCAAGTCGGTCGACAACGGGGTCGTGGTCCTCTCGGGCAAGGCCAGCATGGCCGGTGCGCTGCGGGCGGCCGAGACCGTCCGCGCGATCCCGGGCGTGCGGCACGTGGCGAGCGAGATCGAGATCACGGACCGCTCCTGAATGCTCCTGAATTGAGACGCGCCGCCCGGCGGCCGGCCCGCGCCCTGTCTTGACAGTCCCGGACGGATCAGTAGGATAGAGGGTTTGAGCGAGCGGCCGATGCTGGTCATCAACGTCTCCCGGATCCCTCCGGAAGGCCTCGGGGTCGAGGAGAGCCTGGAGCCGGGGGAGGTCCACCTGGAGGGCGAGGAGAGCTTCACGCTGGCCCCGGGCGGCCGGCTGGAGAGCCGGCTCGAGCGCGCGGAAGACGATTCCGTCCACGTGCGGGGGACCCTCTCCGCCCGCCTCCGGCTGCAGTGCGGCCGGTGCCTGGAGTCGTTCGAGCTGCCGGTCGAGCAGGACCTGGACCTCTTCTACCTGCGCCGCCGCCACGACGACCAGGACGGGGAAGAGGACGAGGTGGAGCTTTCCGACCGCGACATGGTGGTCGCGTATTACGACGGCGACCGGCTGGACCTGGGCGAGATGGTGCGGGAGCAGTTCTTCCTGACCGTGCCCCTGAAGCGCCTCTGCCGCGAAGAGTGCCGGGGCCTCTGCCCCGCCTGCGGCGCCAATCGCAACCAGGTCCGCTGCGCGTGTCCGCCCGAGCCGGCGGCCTCGCCGTTCGGGTCCCTGCGCAGCCTGTTCGAAGACAAGGACCGGTGATCGGCGTCGGGCCGCGCGCGGCGCCGGACGCCCAGGGGTAGGACCCGAGGGTCCCCCCGCGGGATTCACTCGCGCGCGAGGAGCACGACATGCCCAATCCGAAACGCCGTCACTCGAAGGCGCGCGGCGCTCGCCGGCGCGCCCACGATCACCTGAAGGCGCCTGCCTTCAGCCTTTGTCCAAACTGTCACGAGCCGAAGCTGCCTCATCGGGTGTGTCCGCACTGCGGCTACTACAAGGGCAAGCCGGTGATGGAAGTGGAGGAGGTCTGAGCCCAGACCCGCCCCGGCCGCCTCGGGTGGCCGTGGACGCCATCGGTGGCGACCACGGCCCGCGGGTGGTGGCCGAAGGGGCGGTGGCGGCCACTCGGGAGCTCGGCCTCCGCGTGCTCCTGGTGGGGCCGGACGCCATCGTGGCCGAGGAGCTCCGGCGGGCCGGGGGGCCCGCGGGCATCGAGATCGTCGACGCCCCCGACGCGGTGGGCATGGGAGAGAAGGTCACCCGGGCCACCCTGAAGAAGCGCTCGTCCATCCAGGTCGCGGTGGAGAAGGTGCGCGACGGCGCCGCCGACGCGTTCTTCTCGGCCGGCAACACCGCCGCCTGCTGGACGATCGCCAAGATGATGCTGGGCACGCTCGAAGAGGTGGACCGGCCGGCCCTCGCCGCGGTCGTGCCCCGGCCCGACGGCCGCACCGTGCTCCTCGACGTGGGGGCCAACGCCAACTGCAAGGCCCGCAACCTGGAGGAGTTCGCGGTGATGGGGCGCGTCTACACGAGCGCCGTCCTCCACACGCCCAACCCCCGGGTGGGCCTCATGAGCATGGGGGAGGAGGAGACCAAGGGCAACGAGCTCACCAAGGAGGTGCACGAGGTCCTGAAGGGCTCCAGCCTGAACTTCATCGGCAACGTGGAGGGGCACGACCTCTTCACGGGCAAGGTGGACGTGATCGTGATGGACGGGTTCACCGGCAACGTGGCCCTGAAGGCGAGCGAGACGCTGGCCGAGTCGATCATGCACCTCATCCGTGACGAGCTCCAGGCCACGCCGGTGCGCAGCCTGGGCGCGCTGCTCGCCCGGGGGGCCTTCCGGGCGGTCCGGCGCCGGATCGACCCTGCGGAGTACGGGGGAGCGCCGTTGCTGGGCGTGAAGGGCTGCTGCGTCATCGGCCACGGCAAGTCGAACGCCACCGCCATCAAGCACGGCATCCGGATGGCGGCCGAGTTCTTCGCCAGCGGCGTCAACGCCCGCATCGAGGCGGAGCTGAAGGCCCTGGGCGCGGCGCGCGAGGCGAGCGGCGTGGGCAGCTCGTGAGCGTCGCCTTCGTCTTCCCCGGCCAGGGCTCCCAGAGGGTCGGGATGGGGCGGACGCTGGCCGAGGCCTTCCCGGAGGCGCGGGCGGTCTTCGCCGAGGCCGACGAGGCCCTGGGCTTCCCCCTCTCGCGCCTGTGCTTCGAGGGCCCGGAGGCCGAGCTGCAGCTCACCGCCAACACCCAGCCCGCGATGCTGGCCGCCAGCGTGGCCGCCCTGCGCGTGCTGGAAGCGAGGGGCGCGCGGCCGGACTGGGTGGCGGGTCACAGCCTGGGCGAGTACTCGGCCCTCGTCGCCGCCCGGGCGCTGGAGCTGAAGGACGCCGTGGTGGCCGTGCGCCGGCGGGGACAGTACATGCAGGAGGCGGTGCCGGCCGGGGAAGGGGCGATGGCCGCCATCCTCGGGCTCGACCTTCCGGCGGTCGAACGCTCGTGCCGCGACGCCGCCCAGGGGCAGGTCGTGAGCCCCGCCAACGTGAACGCGCCCAGCCAGGTCGTGATCGCCGGGCACGCGGCGGCGGTGGACCGCGCCATCCACGCGTGCAAGACCGCCGGTGCGCGCAAGGCGGTGCGGCTGGCCGTCTCCGCGCCGTTCCACTGCCGGCTGATGGCCCCCGCGCAGAGCCGGCTGGCCGCCGACCTGTCCCGGGTCCCGTTCCGGGACGCCGAGGCGCCCCTCGTGAACAACGTCGACGCCCGGGTGGTGCGGACGGCCGCCGAGTGCCGGGAGGGCCTCGTCCGCCAGGTCTCGGCCACCGTGCGGTGGCAGCAGGTCGTGGAGCTGCTGGCCCGCGAAGGCGCCTCCACCTTCGTGGAGGTCGGGCCGGGCACCGTCCTCTCCGGCCTCGTGAAGCGGATCGCCCGGGGCTCGAAGGTGTTGAACGTGGAGGATCCGGCATCGGCCGAGAGGACCCTGGCCGCGCTCTCGCCCGCGGCGCGGATGGCCTGATGGGCGAGGGCACGCTCGCCGGCCGCGTCTCGCTCGTGACCGGCGCCTCCCGGGGCATCGGGCGGGCCGTCGCCCGGGCCCTCGCCGGCCAGGGGGCCACGGTCTACCTCGGCAGCCGGGACTCGGCCCGGCTGGTCGAGGCGGTGGGGGAGGCCGCGGCGGCGGGCGGCCGGGCCGTCGCGGCGCCGGTCGACGTGACGGACCGCAGCTCGGTCAAGGCGGCGGTCGACGCGATCCTCCGCGCCGAGGGCCGTCTGGACCATCTCGTGAACAACGCCGGCGTCGCCCGCGACAATCTGCTCCTGCGCATGAGGCCGGAGGAGTGGGACGAGGTGCTGGCGGTGAACCTGACCGGCGCCTTCCACTGCGCGCAGGCCGCGCTGCGGCCGATGCTGAAGCAGCGCTACGGGCGCATCGTCAACGTCACCTCCGTCGTGGGGCTGACGGGCAACCCGGGCCAGGCCAACTATGCCGCCAGCAAGGCCGGCCTCATCGGGTTCACGAAGGCCCTCGCCCGCGAGGTGGCGTCGCGCTCCATCACCGTGAACGCGGTGGCGCCCGGGCTCATCGAGACCGACATGACGGCGGCCATGTCGGCGGAAGCCCGCGAGTCGATGGCGGCCGCCATCCCCCTCGGCCGGGCCGGGCAGCCCGCCGACGTCGCGGGTGTCGTGGTCTTCCTGCTCTCCGACGCGGCCGCCTACGTCACCGGCCAGGTGCTGTCCGTGGACGGCGGCTTTCATATGTAGAATCACCGGAGGGCCCTCGGCCCCCGGGGCTTCGTGGGACCCGGGGCGTTCGAGCACTCAAGTCAAACGGGATCCCGCGAGGGATTCCCCGGAGGAGCTTCATGGAGCCTGTTGCCGATCGCGTGAAGAAGATCATCGTCGACCAGCTCGGGGTGGAGGAGGACCTCGTCACGCCCGAGGCGTCCTTCGTGGACGACCTCGGTGCGGACAGCCTCGACACGGTCGAGCTGGTCATGGCCCTCGAGGAGGAGTTCGGGATCGAGATCCCGGACGAGGACGCCGAGAAGATCACGCGGGTCAAGGAAGCCGTCGACTACATCCAGAAGCACGCGGAGAAGGCCAAGAAGTAGGCCACCGCGCCGCCGCGCGGCGGCGCCATGAGCGCCGGAGTGGGAGAGTGGCTGACAAGCGCCGGGTGGTGATCACGGGGGTGGGCCTGGTGTCGCCCCTCGGGGTGGGCACCGAGCCCACCTGGAAGGGACTGCTCGCCGGGCAGTCCGGGGTGGCGAGCATCACGCTCTTCGACGCCTCCCGCCACTCCACGCGCATCGCGGCCGAGGTGAAGGGCTTCAATCCCCTGAACTGGGTGGAGAAGAAGGATGTCAAGAAGATGGACCGCTTCATCCAGTTCGCGGTGGCGGCGGCCGACTTCGCCGTCGCCGACTCCGGCCTGACCATCGACGCCGCCGAGGCCGACCAGATCGGCGTCTACATCGGCAGCGGGATCGGCGGGTTCGCCACCATCGAGCGCGAGCACGAGACGCTGCTGAAGGACGGCCCCCGGCGCATCAGCCCGTTCTTCATCCCGGCCGCCATCGTGAACCTGGCCTCGGGCTGGGTCTCCATCCTCACCGGCGCCAAGGGGCCCAACTCCGCCACCTGCACGGCCTGCACGACCAGCGCCCACGCGGTGGGCGACTCGTTCCGGCTCATCCAGCGCGCGGAGGCCGACGCGATGATCGCGGGCGGCAGCGAGGCCGCCATCACGCCCCTCGGGGTGGGCGGCTTCAGCGCCATGCGCGCCCTGTCCAGCCGCAACGAGGACCCCGCCCACGCGTCGCGGCCGTTCGACAGGGAGCGGGACGGGTTCGTGATCGGGGAAGGGGCGGGGATCGTCATCCTCGAGGAGCTGGAGCACGCGCGCCGGCGGGGCGCGCCCATATACTGCGAGATCGTCGGCTACGGCATGTCGTCGGACGCGTACCACATCTCCGCGCCCTGCGAGGACGGGGACGGAGCGATGCGGGTCATGAACCGCACGTTGAAGGACGCGGGGGTCGAGCCGTCGGCGGTGGACTACGTGAACGTGCACGGGACCTCGACGCCCCAGGGGGACAAGGTGGAGGTGGTGGCCCTGAAGCGCGTCTTCGGCGAGCACGCCCGGCGCTTCGCCGTCAGCTCCACCAAGTCGATGACCGGGCATCTGCTCGGCGCGGCCGGCGGCCTGGAGGCGGGGATCACCGCCCTCGCCCTCAAGTCGCAGATGATCCCGCCCACCATCAACTACCAGCATCCCGACCCCGACTGCGACCTCGACATCGTGCCCAACGCGGCCCGCAAGGCCGACCTGCGCTACGCGCTCTCCAACTCCTTCGGCTTCGGGGGCACCAACGGGGCGCTGCTGTTCCGCCGCTACGAGGGCTAGACCGGCTCTTAACGCAGAGGACGCGGAGAACGAACGGAGAGAACGCAGAGACGAAGGAATCATGAAAGGTACAACGTCTTTTCTTTCTCCGCGTCCTCTCTGTTCTCCTCGGCGGCCTCTGCGTTGAAAGGCTTGCGCTAGATGAAGATCGCGGTCTGCGTCAAGCAGGTGCCGGACACCGAGACGCGAATCCGGATCGCCCCCGACGGCAAGGGCATCGTCGAGAGCGACCTCAACTGGATCGTGTCCCCCTACGACGAGTTCGCGATCGAGGAGGCGCTGCGCATCAAGGAAGCCAAGGGAGGCGAGGTCGTCCTCGTCTCGCTCGGTCCCGACCGCGTCCAGTCGGCGCTGCGCAGCGGCCTCGCCATGGGCGCCGACTCGGCGCTGCACCTGAAGGACCCGCTCTTCGACCAGGCCGACACCCTCGCCACGGCGTGGGCGCTCGCGACCGCCCTCAAGCCGCTCGCCGCCGACCTCATCCTCATGGGGCAGCAGGGGGTAGGGGGCGACAACAGCCAGGTTCCGGGGCTGGTGGCGGAGATCCTGGACCTGCCCCAGGTCACGACGGCGGTGAAGATCGAGCTGCAGGACGGCAAGGCCACGATCGAGCGGGAGATCGAAGGGGCGCACGAGACCTGGGAGGTCACGCTGCCGGCGGTCGTGTCGGCCCAGAAGGGCCTCAACGAGCCGCGGTATGCGAGCCTGAAGGGCATCATGGCCGCCAAGAAGAAAGTGATCGAGACCCGGAGCGCGGCCGACCTCGGCCTGTCCGCCGAGCAGCTCGCGCCGAAGACCGGGGTGGTCGCCCTGGAGCTGCCGCCGGCGCGCTCGGCGGTGAAGATGATCGAGGGAGACGCCGACCGCCAGGTGAAGGAGCTGCTGCGGCTGCTTCACGAGGAAGCCAAGGTCATCTGATGCCCACGATCGTCACCTATGCCGAGCATCGGGACGGCCGGCTGCGCCGTCCTTCCCTGGAGGCCGTCTCGGCGGCCAAGCGCCTGGCCGAGCCCCTGAAGGCCACCGTGCAGGCCGTCGTCATCGGCTCGGAGGGGGAGGCCTTCATCGGGGACCTGGGCGCCCACGGCGCCGACGTGGTCCACCTCTTCGACCAGCCCGAGCTGGCCGCCTACGCCACCGAGCCCTACGCGCGCGCGGTGGCCCAGGTGGTCTCGGGCGAGAAGCCCTCGGCCGTGCTGGTGCCCTTCACGGCCATGGGCAAGGACCTGGCGCCGCGGGTGGCCGCCCGCGTCGGCGCGGGGCTGGTATCCGACTGCATCGCGCTCGAGGTGAAGGAAGGCCGCTTGCAGGCGCGCCGGCCGATGTACGCCGGCAAGGCCTATGCGACGGTGAGGTGGGAGGGCGAGCCCCAGATGGCGACGCTGCGCCCGAACGTCTTTCCCGTCGGCAGCCCGGACGCCGCCCGCAAGCCGGAGGTGAGGAAGGGCACCGTCGACACGACCGCGCGGGCGAAGGTCGCCGCCCTCCATGCCACCGCGGCCGGCAAGCTCGAGCTGACCGAGGCCCAGATCATCGTGTCCGGGGGGCGCGGGTTGAAGGGGCCGGAGAACTTCCACCTCGTCGAGAGCCTCGCCGCGGCCATGGGCGCCGCGGTGGGCGCCTCGCGGGCGGTCGTGGATGCGGGATGGGTCGACCACCAGTACCAGGTCGGGCAGACCGGCAAGACCGTCTCGCCATCCCTCTACGTCGCCTGCGGCATCAGCGGCGCGATCCAGCACCTGGCCGGGATGTCGTCCTCGAAGTACATCGTGGCCATCAACAAGGACGCCGACGCGCCGATCTTCAAGGTGGCCAACTACGGCGTGGTCGGGGACCTGTTCGAGTTGCTGCCCAAGCTCACCGAAGCGGCCAAGGCCTACTTCGCCGGCAAGCGCTAGCGCTGGACGGTTGTGGCCGGTTGTGGCGGGCGCTGGAGGGTGCGCCCTGCGCGGGGGACGCTCGCTCGGGCTTCCTCATCGAGCAAGGGGGTGCTGCGGCGCGCCCCCTTGAACCCCCGCTCGCGTCTTCCGCGGCGGCGAAGTAATTCGCCGCCGCTCATCGAGCGGGTCCGCTTAGCGGCCCCGAGGGGAGTGAATCCCGCTCCGGTCCTCTTTGAGCTGGGGGGTGCTAGCCGCGCACCCCCCAGACCCCCCGCTCGCTCCGCGGGAGTGAATCCCGCTCCGGTCCTCTTTGAGCTGGGGGGTGCTAGCGGCGCACCCCCCAGACCCCCCGCTCGCTCCGCGGGAGTGAATCCCGCTCCGCTCGCAGCTGTTGTTCCTTGCTCTTCGTCCTTCTTTCTCTGCGTCCTCTCCGTTCGTTCTCTGCGTCCTCTGCGTTAAGATGCAACGTTTCGAGCCTGGGTCGTCACCTCTCCGGGGCGCCCGCCCGCAGGCGGAGGGAGATCCAGATCGTGCGGTGGGCGGCGGTCACGAACGTCGTCACCGCCATCAGGCCGAGCATCCACTCGGCCGGAGTGCCGACCGGCCGGCCCAGCCGAGCGCTGAGCGCAGGGTCGACCAGGCACACCAGGCACGTGATCACGAGCCGCTCGCCCCGCTGCATCAAGCCGCCCGAGCACGTGACGTTCAGGGCCTCGCCCCGCGCCCTCGTGTAGCTCACGAGGAGCGAGCCGCCCATCGCCGCCGCGGCCAGGAAGGCGCCCGCCTCGCGGTCGCGGAAGAAGACCACGAAGCCCAGGAACGCGAACACCTCCACGAAGCGGTCGAACGTGCTGTCGACGAAGTCGCCGTAGGCGGAGGCCACGCCCGTCAGCCGGGCGATGCGGCCGTCCAGGATGTCGCAAACGCCTCCCAGCGCGATCGCCCAGCCGCCGAGCGGCAGATCTCCCCGCGCGATGAAGACGCCGCTCACGACGCCCAGGACGAGGCCGGCGAAGTTGTAGAAGTCCGGAGTCAGCCCCAGCCGGAGGGAGAATCCCACCAGCGGGTCGATCGCCCACAGGAACCAGTGGAGCAGGAAGTCGCCGAAGCCGAGGAAGAACTGCGCGCCCTTGCCCGTGGCGTCGGCGTCCGGCCGCCGGCTGCTCAGGGCGTAAACGCCCATGGAGACGAGCGCGGCCGCGACGACCGTACCCAGGACGATCAGGCTGGATGCCGTCTCAGGCGGTGACGGGACCATCGGCCGCGCGGCCGGCGAACAGGATCCCGAGGATGCCGATGGGGACCATCTGCAGGACGTGATAGATGAGGCCGAAGGCCAGCGCCTGCTCCTTGGCGACCCCGAAGCCCACGAGCGCGAGGGTGGCGCCCACCTCGAGCGTGCCGAGGTTGCCGGGGGGAGCGAAGGGGAAGGCGAGGGCGAGGTTCACGGCCAGCAGCACGAGGAAGGCCGCCGAGAGAGGCAGGTGGAGGCCGACGGCCCTCATGGCGATTGCGGTGACGTTGACCTCGAGGGCCCAGGAGACGAGCGAAGCGCCGAGCGACAGCCCGAGGGCGCTCGGCCGGTTGGCCGCGGCCAGCCCCTGCCGCGCGCTGGCCAGGAAGGCCCCCACGCCCTTGACCGGCAGCGAGGCCGGGGGCGGGCCGGCGTCGAGGGGCCACAGCGCGTACACGAGCATCGCGCCCACCGTGAAGAGGGCCAGGGCGAAGGCGGCGCCGGGACGGATCCAGAGGGGGACGTGGGCGACGAAGGGCAAGAGGGCGAGGCCGAGCAGCAGGCCCGTGGCGTTGACGAGATGGTCGAGCACGATCGAGCTGAAGATGGACGCCGGGGGAAGCCCGGTCCGGCGGCCGAGGAAGTTCATGCGCGCCAGCTCGCCCGCCCGGGCCGGGACGACCGTCGATACCGCGAAGCCGACCACCAGCGACTTGAAGGCCTGGGCGAGCGTCGCCAGCGGCGACAGCGGCCGGACGAGGGCCAGCCAGCGCACGGCCTGGAAGCCGACGGCAGCCAGGTTGACCGCGGCGGCGAGCGCGATCCATCCCGGATGGGCGGCCATCAGCGCGCTGCCGAGGTGCGCCCACCCCATGTCGTGGAAGGTCCACGCCCCGGCGCCCAGCAGGGCCGCGGCGACCCCCGCGCGGAGGACCCGCACGCGCCGGCGCCGCTCCACCGCGGCCCGGCTGTCCGCGCGCTCGCCGTCGGGTCCCGCGCCCAGCGAGGCCACCAGCGCCTCCGCGGGCGCTTCCAGCTCCTCGGCGGGGGAGGAGATGAAGGGCAGGGTCCGGCCTTCGAGAGACGACTCGTAGGCCCGGGAGATGAGCCGGGTGACGTAGACGGCCTCGTCGAGGGGGGCGGGGTCGAGGTCCTGGCGGCGCACCCGCTCGGTGAACCTCAGGAAGAGGGGCGAGTACCACTCGGAGTGGCTGGAGTTCCGGCTCATCCCGTCCGCGAAGCGGATCTCCTGAGAGGTGTCGGCGTGGATCCGCACCGACTCGTCGTCGCCCACGAGCTCGCCGCGCTCTCCCACGAAGCGAAACCGGATCTGCCGGCGGCGGGCGGCCCAGGTCAGCCTCACCTGGGCCAGGCACGCGCCGAAGTCGAGGACGACGAGCGCGGTGTCTTCGACGCGGTAGTTGTGCTGGAGCGTCCGCACGGTCGCCTGCACCGTCCGGGGATCCCCGAGCACCGAGCGGAGCTGATAGAAGATGTGGGCCCCGTGGTCGACGAGGATCCCGCCCCCGGCGAAGGCGCGGTCGGTGCGCCAGGCCGGCGACCAGTGGGGGTTTCCCTCGTTGGCCTCGGTGCGGTGGACCTCGTATTCGGCCAGGTAGATCCGCCCGAGGCCGAGGAGCAGCCGCTTGACCGCCTGCCACTGGGGCGAGAAGTGATACTGGTGGCAGGCCTCGAACACGATGGCGGACCGCCGGACTGCCTCCGAGATGCTCTCCGCGTCGGGCAGGCCCGGCGCCAGCGGCTTCTCGCAGATCACGTGCACGCCCCGCCGGGCGGCTTCTTCGACCAGGCCGCGATGGCTGAACGGCGGCGTGCAGACGTCGCAGAAATCCAGCGCCTCCCGCTCCAGCGCCTCTTCGGCGCGGGCGTAGGCCGCCGCTCCCGGGAAGAAGGCTCGCGCCGCTTCGAGGTTGGACGGCGACAGGTCGGTCACGGCGACGATGTCCACCGCCTCCCGCAAGACGGGGTCCTCCGCCCACTGCGGGGCATGTCCCCGCAGGGCGATGTTGCCGGCGCCGAGGAGGGCCCCCCGCAGCCTCACCGCCAGCCGCCTTCGCGGGCGACGAGGCCGAGGACCTCGTCGAGGATGCCGAGCGCCGATTCCGCCGTCTCGCGGTCGATCGAGAGGGCGGGGTTCACGCGGAAGTGCGGGTTGTAGATCATGCTGATGAGCCCGCGCCTCAGGCACTCCTGGAAGATGCGGACGCAGACCTTCTTGTCGAGCGGCTCCTTGCTCTGGCGGTCCTTCACCAGCTCGACGCGGACGAGCAGCCCCTTGCCGTCCACGTGCCCGATGAGCTCGTGGCGCTCCTGCATCTCGCGCAGCCGGCCGAGCATCCATTCGCCGACGCGGGCGGCGTTGTCGACGAGATGCTCTTCCTCGATGACGCTCACCGACGCGTAGGCAGCGGCGCCGGCCAGGGGGTTGCCGCCGTAGCTGGAGCTGGAGCCGGACGGGTTGCCCCACGGCGCGGCCCGGGTGATCACGTCGGTGGAGACGAGGCCGGAGACGGGAAAGCCCGCGCCGACCCCCTTGCCGATGGTCATCACGTCGGGCCGCACGCCGGAGTGCTCGCAGCCGAACCAGCGCCCCGTCCGGCCGAACCCCGTGATCATCTCGTCGCTGATGAGCAGGGCCTCGTTCTCGCGGGCGATGTCGCGGATCGCGGGCAGGAACTCCGGCGGGGGGACGATGTTGCCGGCGGTGCCCTGGACCGGCTCCACGAGGATGGCGGCCAGGGCCCCGGTCGTGGAGCGCTTCACCACCTGACGGGCGAACTGCGCGCACTCGACGCCGCAGGAGGGGTAGGTGAGCTTCAGCGGACAACGGTAGCAATCAGCGTAGGGGGTGTGATAGGTCCCGGGGAGCGAGGGCCCGAAGCCGACCTTCGTCTCGTCCCCGATGAGGGACAGGGTCCCCGCCGTCTTTCCGTGGAACCCACCCCAGAAGGACAGGAACTCGTACTTCTTCGTGTACGACTTGGCCAGGCGCATGGCGGCCTCGACCGCCTCCGCTCCGCTGGAATAGAGCTGGACCTTGCCCAGCCCTTCCGGCGCATGGGCGGCGATCTTCGAGAGCGCGCGCGCCCGGCGCTCGGTGGTGAAGGAGCCGACCGTCACCTCGTCGATCTGGTCCTTCAGGATCTGGCGATAGCGGGGATGGGAGTGACCCAGGGCGTTGACGCAGATGCCGGCCGCCAGGTCCAGGTAGCGGTTCCCGTCGAGGTCCTCGACGACCGAGCCCTCGGCCCGCGCCACCGCCAGGCCGGACAGGCTGGCGATCGACTGGATGCCCGGCGCGAGACTGCGGCTCTCCTCGGCCACCAGGGCGCGGCTCCGGGGCCCCGGCACCTCCGTGACGATTCTCGGTCCTTTCAGCGACGACCTCGCCTTCCCTGCCGCCTCCGTGGGCGGACGGCTCGACAGACGGGCATTATAGGCGAGGTCGCGCCTTCCCCCGCGCGGCCACGACGCGCCTCAGCAAGGACCGGGCATCCACGGCGGGATCACATCCGGGAGGGTGGGCCCGGCGGGCGGTCGCTGCGCATCGCGATCGTCGTTCCCTACGACGTCGACCGCGAGGGCGGCGTCAAGCGCCACGCGGTCCACCTCGCCCGGACGCTCCGCGGCGGGGGAGACGAGGTGACGCTGGTGGGCCCCTCGAGCGGCGGGCAGCCCGGGCCGGGGGTCCGCGGCTTCGGCGGCGTCGTCAACGTCCCCGCCAACGGGGCCGCCAACTACCTCGGCCTCTTCACGTCTCCCCTCGCCGTGCGCCGCTTCTTCCGGGCGGCCGCCTTCGATGTGGTCCACGTCCACGAACCGCTCGTGCCGATGCTGCCTCATTACGCGCTGTGGTTCTCTCCCCGCGCGGCCCACGTCTGTACCTTCCACATGTACACGGAAGACGAGCCGGCCGCCTGGCGGGCGGTCCGGACGACGCTGGGCCGGCTACTTTTGCCCCGGTTCGAGCGCGGCATCGCCGTCTCTCGTCCCGCCGCCGCTTATGCCGCGGCGACCTGGCGGGGGCCGCTGTCCGTGATCCCCAACGGCGTACCGACCGGAACGTTCCGGCCGCCGGAGGATGGCGAGGAAGACGGTTCCGGGCGTCCCTTGCGGGTGCTGTTCGTCGGGAACTGGCGCGACCCGCGCAAGGGTCTGCCCTACCTGCTCGAAGCCCACTCCCGGCTCCGCGCGAAAGGGCTCGCCGTGGAGGTGGACGTGGTGGGGGAGGGACCGTCGCCGGTCCCGGAGCAGCCCGGGGTCAGCTTCCATGGCGCGATCGCCTCCGAAGCGGCGCTGGCCGAGCGCTACCGCCACTGCGACCTGTTCGTGGCGCCGGCCACGGGCCAGGAATCCTTCGGCATCGTGCTGCTCGAAGCCATGGCCAGCGGCCGGCCGGTCGTGTGCTCCGACATCGCCGGCTACCGCGAGGTCGCCGACCGCGAAGGCGCCCGCCTCGTGCCGCCGGGCGATGCGGAGGCGCTGGCCGGCGCCATCGCCGCGCTGGCCGGCCAGCCGGAGCGCCGCCGGCGGATGGGAGCGGCGAACCGCCGGCGCGCCGAGGCCTACGACTGGGCGAGCCTCGTCAGCCGGGTCCGCGATGAGTACGTGGCCGCCGTCGCTGCGCGCGCGGGAGCGGCGCCCGCCGCGCTGGGCCGCTCGATCGCGGCCGGCTGATGGAGGCCCGTACGGTCATCGCCGGGCTGGCCCTCTTCCTGGCCTGCTTCCCCAGGCTCGCCGCCGATGCCTCCCTCGCCGACGGCGAGTCGGGCGTGCTCGTCCGGGACCCGGTCGCGTTCCTGCGCGCCGAGATCGGCCTCACCGCCACGGAGCTGGGGACCCTCGAGCGCGGCGGGGACGTGGCCAGGGTGATCGACACCGGCGACCGGCGGGAGGTCCTCTCCTTCGCGGTCATGCGGGTGCGGACGACGCCGGCCCGGGTGCTGGAGCGCCTGCGCGACCTCGAGGGGCGCCGGCAGGCGCCGTGGGTCCTGCAGATCGGCCGCCTCGGTCCGGCGCCCTCCGCGCCGGACTTCGAGGCGCTGACCCTGGACCAGGGCGACGTCAAGCACCTCGCCAAGTGCCAGGTCAACGACTGTGACATGCGGCTGCCCGCCGACGCCATCGAGCGCTTCCGCACGCAGGTCGACTGGTCCTCCGCGTACCGGACGGGACGCGCGAACAAGCTCTTCCGGGACATGCTCCAGTCCGGCACGGCGGCCTACCTGAAGCAGGGCAACCCGGCCCTCTTCGAATACGTCAACAACAACGACCCGGTCCGGATCGCGGACAGCCTCGAGGAGCTGCTCCGCCGGTCGCGGTTCCTGTACGACGCGGCTCCGGATCTCTTCACCTTCCTGCAGAGGTTCCCGGAAGCGCGGCCCGCCGACGCCGAGGACTTCGTCTACTGGATCAAGGAGAGGTTCTGGCTGCTGAACGTCCTGAGCGTGAACCACGTCGTCCTCGTCAACCGCGCCACCCCGTCGGGCTGGCTCGTCCTGGCCGTCTCCAAGCAGCTCTATGCGAACCACTACTACGAGTCGTCGCTGGGAGTGACGGCGTTCGTGGGGGGCAAGGAGTCCGGCTCGTATCTCGTCTTCATCAACCGGACGCGGGCCGACATCCGCCGCAGTGGCTTCACCTGGCCGGAGCGCACGCTGCTCAAGTACCTCGTGCGGGGCCGGCTCGAGGGACAGCTCAAGTACCTGCGGCCCCAGCTCGAGTCGCCCTGAGGCGAGGTCCATGGCTCCGCCCGCCGCGGCCCGTCCCCGCGTCCTGCTGTACGACGATCCCGTCTTCCGCGAGCACGACGGGGGTCCCGGCCATCCCGAGCGGCCGGAGAGGCTGGAGGCGCTGCGCCGGGGCCTGCGGGACGCCGGCCTCGAGGCGCGCCTTGACGTCGTCGCGCCGCGGGAGGCGACGGGGGCCGAGCTCCGGCGGGTCCACACCGAGGCCCACGTGGCGCGCGTCGCCGCCACCGCGGGCCGGACCGTCCGCTTCGATCCCGACACCCAGGCCGGCCCGCGCTCGTACGCGGCGGCGCTCAAGGCCGCCGGGGCGGTCGTGCAGGCGGTGGAGGCCGTGCTCGAAAGCGAGGCCGAGCGCGCGCTGTGCGCCGTGCGTCCTCCCGGCCACCACGCCGAGGCCGACCGGGCCATGGGCTTCTGCCTGTTCAACAACGTCGCGGTGGCGGCGGCCCATGCGCTCGACCGCGGCCTCGAGCGGGTGATGATCGTCGACTGGGACGTGCACCACGGCAACGGCACCCAGGCGATGTTCTACGAGGAGCCGCGTGTGCTGTACCTCTCCTCCCACGAGTATCCTTTCTATCCGGGGACGGGCGCGCTCAACGACGCCGGGGAGGGAGCCGGCCGCGGCTTCACGGTCAACCTCCCGCTGCCGGCCGGCATGGGAGACCCGGAGTACGCGCGGGTTTACCGCGAGGTCGTGGAGCCGATCGGCCGCGCCTTCGACCCGCAGCTCCTGCTCGTCTCGGTGGGCTTCGATCCCCACGCCGCGGATCCGCTGGCCGGGATGGAGGTGACCGAGCCGGGCTTCGCGGAGATGGCGGCGGTGTGCCTGTCGATCGCCGGCGGGGCCGCGGGAGGTCGCGGCGTCTTCGTCCTCGAAGGCGGCTACGACCTGGACGGCATCGCCGCATCGGCGGCCGCCGTCACGAAGCTCCTCCTCGGCGGCGAGCACGCTCCGGTGACGTGGCCCGCCTCCGGGCTGATGGACCGCCTGATGGAGGCCTACCGGCGAGAGCTGCAGACCTACTGGCCCTGCGTAAGGGGGTGAAGCATGTTCCGAGACCGGGAAGAAGCAGGACGGGCGCTCGGCGAGCACCTCCAGAGGCGGCTGACCGGGGAGTCGGTCGTCCTCGCCATTCCTCGCGGAGGCGTGATCATCGGCGAGTACGTGGCGGCCGCGCTCGGCGCGCCCCTTGACGTGATCGTGCCGCGCAAGCTGGGCGCGCCCGGCAACCCCGAGCTGGCGGTCGGGGCGCTGGCCGTCGCCGACGGCGAGGAGATCGCCCTGGTGGACGACCGCACCGTGATCGCGCTCGGCGTCCCCTCCTCGTACCTGCAGGCCGAGATCGAGCGCCAGCGGCGCGAGATCGAGCGGCGGGAGGCGGCCTACCGCGAGGGCCGCACGCCGGCGAAGCTCGAGGGCCGGGTGGCGGTGCTCGTCGACGACGGCATCGCCACCGGGCTCACCGCGCGCGCCGCCGCGCGGGCGGTCTCGCGGCACTCGCCGCGGGAGGTCGTGGTGGCGGTGCCGGTGGCTCCTCCGGAGACCGTGCGGGAGTTCGCGGCCGAGGGGCTTCGACTCGAGACGCTGGAGACCCCTTCGCCGTTCGGCGCCGTCGGCCGCTTCTACCTCGACTTCCGCCAGGTCGAGGACGACGAAGTGAAAGCCGTCCTCCGCCGCCACGGCAACGGCTAACCCACAACTGCTTTCGAACGCAGAGGCCGCAGAGAACGCGCAGAGGCCGCAGAGAGCGAGCGGACGGAATGGACAACGGATGGCGCGCGCGTCTCGCGGAGCGCGCGCCTCGTTGATGGACCCGATATCGACCGCGACTTCCGGGAAGTCGCGGTCGATCAGGACGGAGCGCGCGAAGCGGTGACCGCGCGCCTCACAACGGGGCAACAAGGCTCGTGTGCTAACATTTCCGGTTCAGGTCATGGCGGACTACGACTTCGAGGGCATCGAGACGCGCTGGCAGCGGCGCTGGGCCGAGGCGGCGGCCTTCGAGGCCGCCGAGGACCCCCGGCGGCCCAAATACTACTGCCTCGAGATGCTCCCCTATCCCTCGGGGGACATCCACGTAGGCCACGTCCGCAACTATTGCATCACCGACGTCGTCGCCCGCTTCAAGCGGATGCGCGGCTTCAACGTCATGCATCCCATCGGCTGGGACGCGCTGGGCCTGCCGGCCGAGAACGCCGCCATCCAGCGGGGAGTCCATCCGGAGAAGTGGACCCGCCAGAACATCGCGGGCATGAAGCGCCAGCTCCAGCGCCTCGGCTTCAGCTATCCCTGGAGCCGCGAGATCGCCACCTGCGACCCCGAGTACTACCGCTGGAACCAGTGGTTCTTCCTCCGCATGCTCGAGCGCGGCATCGCCTACCGCAAGAAGGCGGCCGTCAACTGGTGTCCCTCGTGCCAGACCGTCCTCGCCAACGAGCAGGCGGAAGGGGGGGAGTGCTGGCGCTGTCACAGCAAGGTGGAGGAGCGCGAGCTGGACCAGTGGTTCCTCCGCATCACCGCCTACCAGGACCAGCTCGTCGACGACATGGAGGAGCTGGCGGCCTGGCCGGAGCGCGTCCTCGCCCAGCAGCGGAACTGGGTCGGCCGCTCTCCGGGGGCCGAGGTGGACTTCCCGGTGGACAGCGCCCCTCCGCTTCGCGTCTTCACGACCCGCATCGACACGATCTACGGGGCCACTTTCATGGTCGTGGCCCCCGAGCACCCGCGGGTGGACGCGCTCGTGACGGGTTCGCCCAACGAGGCCGAGACCCGGAAGGCCGTGGAGCGGCTCCGCGGCCAGGACCGGCGGGCGCGGCAGGCCGGCCAGGTCGAGAAGGAAGGCGTGTTCACCGGCCGCTACGCCACGAACCCGTTCAGCCAGGAGCGGATCCCCATCTGGGTCGGCAACTTCGTCCTCATGGGTTACGGCACGGGCGCGATCATGGCCGTGCCGGCCCACGACCAGCGCGACTTCGAGTTCGCCCGCCAGTACGGCCTGCCCGTCCGCGTCGTGATCCAGCCGGAGGGCCTGGCCCTCGACGGCGCCACGATGGCCGCGGCCTACGAGGGCCCGGGCCGCACCGTGGCGAGCGGGCCCTTCAGCGGGCTGGGATCGCAGGACGCCATCCAGAAGATGACCGCGCACGCCCAGGCGAAGGGGTTCGGCCGGCCCACCGTCACGTATCGTCTCAAGGACTGGCTCATCAGCCGCCAGCGCTACTGGGGCACGCCGATCCCGGTCGTCTACTGCGAGAAGGACGGTGTCGTCGGCGTGGCGGAGAAGGACCTCCCGGTGCTCCTGCCTCCGGATGCGCCCTTCACCGGCGAGGGGGGGAACCCCCTGGAGAAGGTGCCGGCGTTCGTGAACGCCCGCTGCCCGCGCTGTGGCGGACCGGCCCGGCGCGAGACCGACACGATGGACACGTTCGTGGACTCGTCCTGGTATTTCTACCGGTATCTCTCGCCGCACGACGCGGAGCGCCCCTTCGACCCGGCCGCGGTGCGCTATTGGTTCCCCATCGAGCTCTACGTGGGCGGGATCGAGCACGCCATCCTGCACCTCGTCTACTCTCGCTTCTGGACGAAGATGATGCGCGACCTCGGCCTGGTCGGCTTCGACGAGCCGGTGACCCGCCTCTTCCCGCAGGGGATGGTCCACAAGGACGGCGAGGTGATGTCCAAGTCGAAGGGAAACACCGTGGCGCCCGACGACGTGGTGCGCGAGTACGGGGCCGATACGCTGCGTCTCTACGTCCTCTCGGTCGCCCCTCCCGAGCTGCACATGGAATGGAGCACGGAGAACATCGCCGGCTCCCATCGTCTCGTGCAGCGGGTGTGGCGCTTCGTGGACCGCCACGCCGAGGGGCTGGCCCGCGAGCCGCGCGCGCCCGTCCCGGGGGCGCTGCCGGAGGCCGCGCGCAGCCTTCGCCGCAAGGTCCATCGGACGATTCTCAAGGTCACCGAAGACGTCGACGAGCGCATCCACCTGAACACCGCGGTGGCCGCCTTCCACGAGCTGGCCAACGAGATGGGCCGCCTGGAGGCGGACGTGGCGGCCGGCGCGGGACGGCCGGTCTGGCGCGAAGCCGTCGAGACGCTCGTCCTCCTGATGAGCCCCTTCACGCCCCACGTCTGCGAGGAGATGTGGCAGCGGCTCGGGCACGCGGACAGCCTCGTCCATCATCCGTGGCCCGTGGCCGACGCGGAAGCGGCCCGCGAGGACGCCGTCGAGCTGGGGGTCCAGGTGAACGGCAAGGTGCGGGGCCACATCGTCGTCCCCCGCGAGGCGCCGGAGGCCGACATCCGCCGGCTCGCCGAAGGTGCGGGAGCACCTGGATGGGAAGCAGGTATTGAAGGTGGTCGTGGTGCCGGGGCGCCTGGTGAGCCTGGTGGTCAGATGAGGGCGCCCACCATCGCCCTGCTGATGGCCCTGCTTTCGTCCGCGTGCGGCTATGCGCTGGTCGGCAAGGGCACCGTCGTCGACCCCACGATCAAGCGCATCGGGGTCCCGCTCTTCCGGGACGCCAGCGGCAAGCCGGGCCTCGACCAGAAGGTGACCCAGAAGGTCATCGAGGAGCTGCTGAAGCGCGGCCGCTTCGACGTGGTGCAGGAGGCCACCGGCGTCGACGCGCTCATCGAGGGCGAGATCACGGCCTACACGCCGCACCTGGTGGGGGTCGGCGAGCAGTCGACCGGCCGGAGCCAGGCCAACCGCTACGAGGTGACGCTCACCGCCCGCGTCAGGTACTCCAAGGTCGGCGCCAAGGAGCCGATCTGGGCCAACGACGCCTTCACGTTCCGCGACGAGTACGACGTGGGCGACAACCCGCAGGCGTTCTTCGACCGCGAAGACCAGGCCGTCGACCGCCTCGCCACCTCGTTCGCCCGGAGCCTGGTGGCGGCGATGCTTGAAGCCTTTTAAAACGCAGGGATCGCAGAGGGCGCAGAGAAAAAAGAAGTGAAAGCGGCAGGAGGCGTCTATGCGGTGGTGGGGGGGAAGGCGTTCGACTCCTTCCTGGCGGACCAGGCGGTCGAGAAGATCGTCGCGGCCGCGATCGGAGACGATCGCGGCGACGCCCTCGAGGTCCTGCGCGGTGACGAGACGGGCTGGGCGCGCGTGGTCGAAGCCGCCCGCACCGGCTCGCTGTTCGCGCCCCGTCGGGCGGTCGTCGTCCGGGGAGCCGAGGCGCTGAAGGGCGAGGGCGCCGAGATGGCCGACAAGCGGCGCGCGATCTGGAAGACGATCCTCGACCGGGCGGCAGTGGTGCTGGCCGAGCCGATGAAGGAGGCGGCCCTGCGCCGACACGTGACCGAAGAGGTCCGCCGGCGGAAGCTGCTTGTCACCCAGGACGGCATCGCGGAGCTGGTGGAGCGGGTGGGCCCGGACCTGCGGCGCCTGATGGGAGAGTTGGAGAAGCTGGAGGCCTTCGCCGAGGGCGGCCGGAACCTCACCGCCGAGGAGGTGGCCGCGGTGCTGGGGCGGGGCCGGGCGCGGCCGCTCTACAAGCTGGGTGACGCGGTGGCCATGCGGCAGGCCGGCCGGGCGCTCGGCTTCATGGAGGAGCTGCTCGAGGAAGGGGAGGATGCGCTGCGCATCCTGGGGACTCTCCACCGCTCGCTGCGCCAGGTCCGCGGCGCCCTCGGTCTGCAGGCCGCCCGGGCGACCCGGGAGCAGATGCTGGCGGCGCTCCGCCTCAACGGGCCGTTCGCGTTCAAGCTGAACGGCCTGCTCGACGCCGCGGGGGGCTGGTCCGACGAAGAGCTGGCCGGAGCGCTGGCGGCGTTGGAGCGGGCCGACGGGCGCCTGAAATCAGGCGCGGAGCCGCGCTCGACGCTGGCCGCCGCGTTGCTGGAGGGCTGCGGGCCGAAGAAGGAAGGGGCTAGGTCCGCGGGGCGGACACGGCGTTGAGCCGGCGCGAGAGCCGGCTCTTGTACCGGGCGGCGGCGTTGTCGTGGATGACGCCCTTCCGGGCCGCGCGGTCGATCTCACCGGCCGTCTCGTCGAGGAGCTTGCGGGCCTCATCGGTCTTGCCCGCGCCGAGGGCTGCGCGCAGCCGCTTGATCTGGCTCTTGAGCCGGGAAAGGCTGCGGCGGTTGCGTTCCCGGTGCCTGAGGCTCTGCCTCATCTGCTTCAGGGCCGAGGCGTGTTTGGCCAATGACGTCCCTCCTCCAAAAGACGGCAAAACAGGAGCTTAGCGGATTTGGCGGACCCGGTCAAGAGAGGGGAAACGACCCCCGAGCGGGGTCCCGCCCGGGGGCTCGTGCGCAGCACGGGCCTCATCTCCGGCCTCATCTTCCTCTCCCGCCTCCTCGGCGTCGTGCGGGAGACGGTCTTCGCCGCGCTGCTCGGGGCGGGCGTCTATGCCGACGCCTTCCAGGCCGCCTTCCGGATCCCCAACCTGCTGCGCGACCTCTTCGCGGAAGGCGCGCTGTCGGCCGCGTTCATCCCGACCTACGCGCGCGCGCTGGCCGAAGGAGGACCCGATCGCGCCTACCGGCTCGGCAGCCGGCTGATGACGGCGCTCGCGGTCCTGCTGGGCGCCCTCGTGGTGCTGGGCTTCGTCTTCGCCGGACCCCTGGTGCGTGCGCTGGCGCCCGGCTTCGGCCAGGTGCCCGGCAAGACGGAAGCGACCGTCCAGCTCACGCGCGTCATGCTGCCCTTCCTTCCCCTGGTCTCCTTCGCGGCGGTGGCCATGGGCATCCTCAACGCGCACGAGCGCTACGGCACGCCGGCGTTCGCGCCCGCCGTCTTCAACCTGGTGACCATCGTCTGGGCGGGAGGGCTGTGGGCGCTCGGCTTCCCGCCGGCGAAGGTGGCGCTGGGATGGGCGGTCGGCACGCTCTTCGGCGGCCTGGCGCAGTTCCTCATCCAGGTTCCGGGGCTGTGGAGGGTGGGCTGGCGCCCGCGTCCCGAGTGGGGCCCGTCCGATCCCGACCTCCGGGCCGTCGCGTCCCTCATGGCCCCGGCCACGGTCGGCCTGGCCGCCGTGCAGGTGAACATCTTCGTCGGGACCAACTTCGCTTCCCACGAAGCCGGCGCGGTGGCCTGGCTGCAATACGCCTTCCGCATCCTCTACCTGCCCATCGGCATCTTCGGGGTCGCGGTGGGGACGGTGGCCACGACGGGCCTGGCCCGCCGGGCCGCGGCGGACGACATGGAAGGCGTGCGCGACACCGTGCGGCGATCGCTGCGCTTCCTGTGCTACCTCACGCTGCCGGCCACTGCCGGCCTGATGGCCCTGAGCGTGCCGGTGGTCCGCCTCCTCTTCGAGCGCGGCAAGTTCCACGCCGGCGACACGCAGGCCACCGCGGCGGCCCTGGTGCTGTACTCGACCGGCCTCGTGTTCTACACCGGCGTGAAGGTCCTGGCCCCCGCCTTCTATGCGCTGGGCCGCCCGCGCGTACCGCTCCTGGCCAGCGCGGGCGCGGTCGCCACCAACCTGATCGTGATATTGACGCTGCACGGGCGGCTGGGCTATCGCGCCATCGCGCTCGGCACCGCGCTCGGCTCCGTCATGAACGCCGCGGTGCTCGTGGCCGTGTTCGAGTCGCGGGTCGGGGGCCTGCTGCGGGCGCTCCGCTCGTCCGCGATCGTCAAGATGACCGCGGCGGCGGCGATCATGGCGCCCTTCGCGTGGTGCGCGGCGCGCCTTCTAGAAAGCCATGTGGGTGCGCACGGCCTTCACGCCCAGCTCGTCACGGGCCTGCTTCCGGTGTGCCTCGGCGGCACGGCGTATCTCGCCTTCACGGGCCTGCTCCAGGTGCCGGAGGCGGGCCTGCTGCTCGGCCTCCTGCGTCGCGGCGCCAGACTCAAGCCCTAGACATCTCCGCGACTGGCACCACAAAGTATTGTGGCGCCGGACGGTTTCGTGCTACCTTTCGCCGAATCGTCCCGCCCGAGGGAAAGCGGGCGTCAGGAGGGCCGCCGAATGAACAGACCCACGCAGGCCTGCGCCGCCGTCTTCGTCCTGGCCCTCCCCGCGGGGGCCTTCGCCCAGATCCGGTCCACCTCCCCCGGACGCGAAGGACTGCCCAGCCAGGAGCGCTACGGGCTGCGGCTGGAGTATCGGGAGTTCCTGCCCGACCTCACGGGCACGATGCAGAAGGGCTCGCGCGACGGGGACGGCACGATCATCGACGTGAACGACGACCTCGCCCTCGAGAAGAAGCGCACCTTCGAAGCACGGGGCGCCATCCAGTTCCACGCCGGGCAGAAGATCCGCGGGTCGTACACCCGGCTCAACTACCACGGCGACACGACGCCCACCCAGACCTTCAACTTCGGGGCGAGCCGGTTCTTCCGCGACAACCGGGTCGTCTCGACCGTGAAGGGCGCCTATTACTCGGCCGACATCGAGTGGGACTTCGTCAAGGGCCCGGGCGGCTTCCTGGGCGGCCTGGTCGGCGCGCGGATGCTCGACGTCGACCGGGTGCTGGTCTCGCCCGTGGACGGGCAGCGCGAGGAGGACACGCTCCGGCAGCCTCTGCCGGTCGTCGGGGTGGTCGGCCGGGCCTATGCCGGCCGGCTGAGCGTCGAGGGAGAATTCGCCGGCTTCAGCTTCGGGGACCGCGGCAGCGTCTACGAGTTCGACAGCGGAGCGCACTTCCACCTCTCCGACCGGCTGGCCGTCCAGGCCGGCTACCGGGTGGTCTCGGCCAAGCCGAAGGACGGCTCCAACCTGGTGAACTTCCGGCTGGGCGGATGGCACTTCGGAGTCGAGCTGAGTCTTTAAGCCGGATGCGGCGCGCTGCGTAAACCGAATGCGGCGCGCTGGGTGAACCGAATGCGGCGCGCTGCGCTGCGCACGAGGCTTCATCAATGGGCGCTCGCGGGAGTGAATCCCGCTTCGCGCCGTGACGGAGGAGATGCTCCGCTCCGCGCGCCGGACGCTCGGGCCGCGACATGAAGACAAATGCGGCGCTCCGTTCCGCGCGCCGGACGCTCGCGCAGGGTGACCCTCTGATCATCGAAGATTATCTCGACCACCTGCGGGTCGAGCGCGGGCTGGCCGAGAACTCCCTCCTCGCCTACGGCCACGATCTCTCCCGCCTCGCCGCCTACGCTCGCGCCCGGCGCAAGGACGTGCTCGCGCTGCGGCAGCGCGACCTGACGGACTTCTTCGCGCGGCTGCGGGAAGAGGGGCTCTCCGCCCGCTCGGTGGCCCGCGCCGTCCACGCGCTGCGGGGGATGTACCGGTTCGCGGTGCGGGAGGACCGCCTGGCCGCCGACCCCATGGAGAACCTGACCGCGCCCCACGCGTTCCACGCGCTGCCGCGGTACCTGACCACGGCCCAGGTCGACGCGCTGCTGGCCGCCCCCGACGTGGCCACGCCGCTCGGGGTGCGTGACCGCGCCATTCTCGAGGTGCTGTACGCCACCGGCCTGCGCGTTTCGGAGCTCATCGGCCTCAAGCCGGAGGAGGTCGACCTGCAGGTGGGACTGCTGCGGTGCTTCGGGAAGGGACGCAAGGAGCGCCTGGTGCCGCTCGGCCGGACGGCGCGGAAGTGGGTGCAGCGCTACCTGGACGAGGTGAGAGGCGCCCTCGGGAGGAAGCGGCCTCCGGGAGCGGAGCTGTTCCTCAACAACCGCGGCGGCCGGCTCTCGCGGATGGGGCTGTGGGGGATCGTGCGGCGCCACGCGGTCGCGGCCGGTGTCGAGCGCACGCTGACCCCGCACGTGCTGCGGCATTCCTTCGCGACGCACCTGCTCGAGCGCGGCGCCGATCTGCGCGCGCTGCAGGCCATGCTCGGGCACGCCGACATCTCGACCACCCAGATCTATACCCACGTCACCCGCGAGCGCCTCCGCAAGGTGTACGACCAATACCACCCCCGTGCATAGCAACGGCTGCGAGCGGAGCGGGATTCACTCCCGCGTAGCGAGCGGGGGTTCAAGGGGGCGCGCCGCTAGCGCCCCCTTGCTCACTGATGACCAATACCACCCCCGCGCGTAGCCAGCCAGGCGCTGCTCTTCAACGCCAAGGCCGCACCGGCCGGCCTTTCACCGGCGCGGGACGCTTGCAAGGGAAGGCGCGAGCGTCGTGCGGAGCGCGCGACTCGTTGATGGACCCGATCAGGACGGAGCGCGCGGGCACGACCTCGCGCCATGCCAGGAGCGTCCCGCGACCGTGTCACTCCATCATTGACCCTCGACGCGGGCGGGTGATAACCTCCCGTTCTTACGGCGACCGCACCCTCCCGGGAGGCGAAGTCAGGAATGGCAAAGAACGGCCGGCATCTCTTCACGTCCGAGTCGGTGACCGAGGGACACCCCGACAAGATCGCGGACCAGATCTCCGACGCCGTGCTCGACGCCCTCCTCGAGCAGGACGCCACCAGCCGGGTGGCGTGCGAGACGGTCGTGACGACCGGACTGGCCTTCATCGCGGGGGAGATCACGAGCCGGGCCTACGCGGACCTGCCCGCGATCGTGCGCGACACGATCAAGGGCGTGGGCTACACGCGGGCCAAGTACGGCTTCGACTACGAGACCTGCGCCGTGATCTCCGCCATCCACGAACAGTCGCCCGACATCGCGATGGGGGTCGACCCCGGGGGGGCGGGGGACCAGGGGCTGATGTTCGGCTACGCGTGCAACGAGACCGAAGAGCTGATGCCGCTTCCCATCATGCTCGCCCACAAGCTGACCCGCCGGCTGACCCAGGTCCGCAAGGAGGAGATCCTCGACTACCTGCGCCCCGACGGAAAGAGCCAGGTGACGGTCGAGTACGACGGCGAGCGGCCCGCGCGCGTCGAGGCCGTCATCATCTCCGCCCAGCACTCCAGCCTGGTGAAGATCGAGACGATCCGCGAGGACATCCTGGAGAAGGTGATCCACGCCGTCATCCCTTCGAGCCTGCTGGACTCGAAGACGAAGTACTTCATCAATCCCACCGGGCGCTTCGTGGTCGGCGGCCCCCAGGGCGACTGCGGGCTCACGGGCCGGAAGATCATCGTGGACACCTACGGCGGGGTGGGCAGCCACGGCGGGGGCGCGTTCTCGGGCAAGGACCCCACGAAGGTGGACCGCTCGGCCTCCTACATGGCCCGCCACGTGGCCAAGAACATCGTGGCCGCCGGCCTGGCCGACCGGCTGGAGCTGCAGATCGCCTATGCCATCGGGGTCCCGGATCCCGTCTCGGTCATGACCGACACCATGGGCACGGGCAAGGTGGACGAGGCGCGCCTCGTCGAGGCCATCCGCGAGATCTTCCCCCTCACCCCCAAGGGCATCATCGAGTACTTGAACCTGCGCCGCCCGATCTACAAGAAGACCGCCGCCTACGGCCACTTCGGCCGGTCCGAGCCCGAGTTCACCTGGGAGCGCGCCGACAAGGTCGAGGCCCTGCGCGGCTTCGTGAGACGCTGAGTCGAGCCTGACGTCCGGGCGAGCGAAGGGGAGCATTTCCTCCGCTGCGCGAAGCGGGATCCACTCCCGCCAGCGCGTATGACGAAGACTCATGCGGAGCGAAGCTCGCCTGCATCCGCGTCGACGCCCCGCCGCCGGCCTTTCTTCGCCCTCCTTCTCGTCGCCGGCGTCCTCGCGGTCCTGACGTTCCGCGTCGCGCGATGGCGGCCGCTCGCCGTCGAGGGAGCGGCCCCCGCGGACGGCTACACGCGCGTCAGCGGCATCGTGCACGTGCACACCACGCTTTCCGACGGCGGCGGGACGCCGGAGGCGGTGGCGGCGGCGGCCAGGCGGGCGGGGCTGCGCTTCGTCGCCATCACCGACCACAACAACCTCGACGCCAAGCCCTTCGAGGGCGAGCACGACGGCGTCCTCGTGCTCGTGGGCACGGAGATCTCGACGACCGCCGGCCACGTCGTCGGCCTCGGCATCCCCGATCCCGTCTTCCGCTTCTCGGGCGACGCCCGCGATGCGCTCGACGACGTGCGCGACCTGGGGGGAGTGGCCTTCGCCGCCCATCCGCTGAGCCCCCGCGAGGATTTCCGCTGGACGGGGTGGGACCTGCCCGGGCCGTGGGGGATCGAGGTCATGAACGGCGACAGCCAGTGGCGCTCGGCGGGGTGGCCACGCCTGATGCGCACCGCGGCCCTCTACCCCCTGAGCGCGCGCTACGCGCTCCTCGGCAGCCTCACCCCGCCCGACGAGACGCTCGCCCGCTGGGACGCGCTCCTTGTCCGGCGGGACGTCTCCGCCGTCGCGGGGGCCGACGCCCACGCCCGGCTCGTGATGTGGAAGGACCGGGCGGTGAGCTTCCCCTCCTACGAGTCGCTCTTCGCGCTCGTGCAGGACCACGTGGTCCTGGACCAGCCACTGACCGGACAAGCGGAGACCGACGGCCGGACGATCGTGGACGCGCTGGCCCGGGGCCGCTCATACGTGGGCCTGGACGCCCTCGCCCCCGCCGGCGACTTCTCGTTCGTGGCCGAGACGGCCGGGCGACGCTTCACGATGGGGGACACGGTCGCGCCTGACGCGGATCTCCAGTTACGCGCGCAGGGGCGGATGCCCGCCGGCGCGCGCGTGAGGATCCTCCGGAACGGCGGGGAGGCGGTGGAGGGGGAAGGCTCCGTCGCGCGGACGGCGCCCGAGCCGGGCGTGTACCGGGCCGAGGTGCGGATCCCGGGATGGGCCACGCCGTGGATCGTGAGCAACCCGATCTACGTCTTCGGCCCCGTCGCCGCCGCCGGCCGCGCGCGCCAGGCGGCATGGCCGGAACCCCCGCCCGCGCCGCAGGCCGCCGAGCGGATCGACGGGTTCGAGGGCGCCTCGAGCTTCGCCGCCGAGTTCGATCCCTCCTCCGCGATGGAGCGGGACGTGGTCGCGCCCGGCGCCGGCCCCGACGGCAGCGCGGCGGCCCGCCTCTCGTTCCGCCTCGGCCGGCCGGGCCCGGGCCGGCCCTTCGTCTGGTGCGCCCTCGTCAACCGCCAGCCCCGCAACCTGGCCGGCCGGCAGGGCCTCGTCTTCTCCATCCGGGCCGACCGGGAGTACCGGATCTGGGTCCAGGTGCGCGACGCCAACCCGGCCTCGGCCGACGAGGGCATCGAGTCCTGGTTCGCCTCGGTGCGCACGTCGAAGCGGTGGCAGCGGCTTGCCGTCCCGTTCGCGCGGCTGCGCTCGATCAACCGGCGCAGCGACGGCCGGCTGGACCTCGACCAGGTGCGCCAGCTCGTCTTCGTGCTCGACCAGGGGGCGGTCAAGCCGGGCACCCAGGGCACCATCTGGATCGACGACGTGGGGGCCTACTGATCACGGCTGTCCCGGCGATCGTCGCGGTGACGATCGCGGCGCCGTTCGCGGTCGGCGTGAGCCCGGCGGCCGCCGCGGAGCTGCCCTCGGGAGCGGAACTCCAGGTCCGCCTGCTCGCCCCGGTCTCGAGCCGCCATTCGCGTCCGGGACAGGCGGTGGCCGCCCGGCTGATCGCCCCCGTCGTCGCGGGCGGCCACACGCTGCTCCCGGCGGGAAGCGAGCTGCGCGGCGAGGTGCGGGTGGCCGGCGTCGGGCCCGACCATCGGGCGCAGCTCCGCCTCGAGTTCTCGGTGCTGGTGCCGGGCCCGGGCGTGGACCCGCTGAAGATCGACGGCCGGGTCGTCAGCGTCGACAACGCGCGAGACGGTGGACGCGGCGGGGCGGATCGTCGGCCTGCCCCCCCCGCGCCTCCGTCCGTCGAAGGTCGAGGTCTTGCTGCTGCTCGCGGCCCACGCGCACCCGGTGGTGCTCGGCCTCGCCGAGGCGGGCAAGCTGGCCCGGAGGCAGGCGGGGCCTCCGGCCATCGCCTATGGAGCCGGGGTGGAGATGACCCTGCGCCTCCTCGAAGCCGTCCGCCTGCCGGCGGAGGCTGCCGTGGCCCCGGCGGTGGGGGAGGACCTCGCCGCCGACGTGGACCTCGTCCGCCTCGCGAGCGCTCCGCCCTTCCGGGCGGTAGCGGCCCGGCTCCGCGCCCCGTGCGACCTCATCAACATCATGTTCGTCGGCTCCGGAGCCGACCTGCACGCGGGCTTCGTCCAGGCGGGCTGGTCGTCCGCGGCGGCCGGGGCGCGGCCGACGTCATGACCTTCCTGGCCTTCGGCCTCCGGCACGGCTACAAGCCGGCCCCGGTCTCGCTCCTCGAGCTCGAGGGCCGCCGCCCCGACGCGGTCTTCGAGAAGCAGAACGACACCCTGGCCAAGCGCCATCATGTCCGCATCTGGCGCAGGCCTTCGCTCTTCCGCGGGCGACCGGTCTGGCTGGCGGCGGCGACCCACGACGTCGACATCACGTTCTTGCGCAAGCAGCGCACCTTCACCCATCGCGTCGACCCGCGGATCGACCTCGAGCGCGGCAAGATCGTCGACGACCTCGCCTTCACCGGCCAAGTGGCCGCGTGGGGACTCATCGACCGGCCACCGGCTCCCCGCGACGCGGCCACTTCCACCGGTGATCGGATCGAGACCGATGGACGGATCGCCGTGGTCCTGTTTCGCCCTTGAGCGACCGCCCGACCGGAGCCGGCCACCTATACTGAAAAGGGAATGGTCAGGAAGACAGCTCCGTCCACGCTCCCGATGGCCAAGGCGCGGGAGGACTTCCTCCGTCTCGTCGAGCATGTCGAGGACTACGCCATCTTCCTGCTCGACGCCGACGGCCGCATCGCCAGCTGGAACGTCGGCGCCGAGTGCATCAAGGGCTACCGGGCGGACGAGGTCGTCGGCCAGCACCTGTCGCGCTTCTACACCCCGGAGGACGTCGCGGCTGGCCGGCCGGCCCACGCGCTCGACGTGGCCCGCCGGGAAGGCGTCTACCGCGATGAAGGCTGGCGCCTCCGCAAGGACGGCTCGCGCTTCTGGGCCAGCATCGTGCTGAACGCGTTGCGCGAGCCTGACGGGACCCTCATCGGCTTCCTCAAGATCACCCGCGACCTCACCCAGCGGCGGGAGGCGGAGGACAAGCTGCGGCAGAGCGAGGAGCGCTTCCGCCTCCTGGTGGAAGCGGTCACCGACTATGCGGTCTTCATGCTCGATACCTCCGGCCACGTCGTGAGCTGGAACCCGGGCGCCGAGCGCATCAAGGGCTACCGCGCCGGCGAGATCATCGGCAGCCACTTCTCCCGGTTCTACCCCGACGCGGACGTGAAGGCGGGCAAGCCGGCCCGGGAGCTGACCATCGCGGCCGCCGAGGGCCGGTACGAGGAGGAGGGCTGGCGGGTCCGCAAGGACGGCACGCTCTTCTGGGCCAGCGTCATCATCACTCCGCTGCGCGACGAGGGCGGTCGGCTACGGGGCTTCGCGAAGGTGACCCGGGACCTCACCGGACGCCACGAGGCGGAGGAGCAGCGGCTGGCCCTCGCCCGCGAGCAGGCGGCGCGGGTCGAGGCGGAGAAGGCCAACCAGATCAAGGACGAGTTCATGGCCGTGCTCTCCCACGAGCTGCGGACCCCGCTGAACGCGATCGTCGGCTGGGCCCAGGTGATCCGCTCCTCACCCGGCCTGCCGGCCGACCAGTTCCAGCGCGGGCTGGACGCCATCCACCGCAACGCCGCCGTCCAGGCCCAGATCGTCGGCGACGTCCTCGACATCTCCCGCATCACCACCGGCAAGGTCCGGATGTCTCCGCGGCGCGTGGACGCGCGGGAAATCGTGGCCGCCGCCGCCGAGACCCTGCGGCTCGCCGCGGAAGCCAAGCGGCTCGACCTGCGGGCTTCGACGCCCGGCGAGCCGGTGTTCATCTGGGCCGACCCCGACCGCATCCAGCAGGTCGTATGGAACCTGCTGTCGAACGCGGTGAAGTTCACGCCGCCGGCCGGGCGGGTGGAGCTGACGCTCGCCACGCGGGACGCCCACGCCGAGATCACCGTGACCGACACCGGGGCCGGCATCCGCCCGGAATTCCTGCCCCACGTCTTCGAGAGCTTCCGCCAGGCGGACTCCTCCAGCAGCCGGGCCCACGGGGGGCTCGGGCTGGGCCTGGCCATCGTGAAGCAGCTCGTCGAGCTGCACGGCGGCGAGGTGGAGGCCCACAGCGAAGGCCAGGGCCGGGGGGCCACGCTGCGCGTCCGCCTGCCGCTGTCGCCGGACGAGACGATCGTTCCCGCGCGGGGACCAGGCGCAGTGCGCCTGGACGGCGTCTCGGTCCTGGTCGTCGAGGACAACGACGATGCCCGGGAGCTGGTCACGGTCATGCTCGGCCAGCTCGGGGCGGCGGTCCTCTGCGCGTCCGGCGCCGCCGAAGGCCTGGCCCTGGTCCGGGAGAAGCGGCCCGACGTCATCGTCAGCGACATCGAGCTGCCCGCGGGGAGCGGCTACGAGCTCATGCAGATGATCCGGGCGATGCCGCCCGCGATCGGAGGCCTGACCCCGGCGGTGGCCCTGACCGCGTATGCCCGGGCCGAGGACCGTGTCCGCGCGCTCGGGGCCGGCTTCGACGCCCACGTGGCGAAGCCGGCGCGGTCGGACGAACTGGCGCTGGCGATCGCGAGCCTGGTCGGCCGGGATCGCCGGTAACCCGGTCAGGCCCATCTTTGTGCTTGACGAGCGGGGGCCGAAGCATCTATCTTTCCATCCGGATCGAGAGATGGCTGCGCCCCCGGTCGTCGCGGTTCGCCGCTCCCCGGTCGCCTCCCTGCTGGAGTCGCTGGAGACCCTCGCCGACCCGACCCGCCTCCGGCTCCTGCGGCTCCTCGAGCGCCACGAGCTGGAGGTGGCCGCCCTGTGCGACATCCTGCAGCTTCCGCAGTCCACGGTGAGCCGCCACTTGAAGCTCCTGTCCGGCCAGGGATGGCTGGACAGCCGGCCGCGGGGCACCACCCGGCTCTACCGCACGAGGGCCGAGCCGGACCCGGCGGCCCGCCGGCTGTGGCTGGTCTCCCGCGACCAGACCGCCGGCTGGCCGACCGCGCGCCAGGACGACTTGCGGCTGCAGCGCCGGCTCTCCCGGCGCTCGCCGGCCGAGGCGTTCTTCGCCGGGGCGGCCGGGCGCTGGGACCGGATGCGCGAAGAGGCCTACGGCCGCGCGTTCACCGACGCGGCGCTGCTGGGCCTGCTGCCGGGCGGGTGGGTAGTGGCCGACCTCGGTTGCGGCACGGGTCACGCCGCGGCCGCGCTCTCGCCCCACGTCGGCCGCGTCGTGGGGGTCGACCAGTCGGCGGCCATGCTGAAGGCGGCCCGGAAGCGGGTGGCGGGGCTGGCGAACGTCGAGCTACGCCCGGGGCGTCTGGAGGCGCTCCCGATGGAGGACGGCACCTGCGACGGGGCGCTGCTCCTGCTCGCGCTCACCTACCTCGAAGAGCCGGCCGCGGCGCTGCGCGAGATGGCCCGCATCCTCCGCCCGGGCGGCCGCGGGGTGGTCGCCGACCTCCTCCGCCATGACCGGGACGACTTCCGGCGGCGGATGGGGCAGCGCGGCTTCGGCTTCGCGCCGGAGGAGCTGAAGCAGATGATGGAGGCGGCCGGCCTCGAGGGCGCCGCCTGCCGCGAGCTGCCCCCCGAGCCGGGCGCGAGAGGCCCGGCGCTGCTGCTGTCGACGGCCCGACGGCCACTCAAACCACAAAAGGAGCGCTCATGACGACGACGACCGTCCCCGCCCGGGGAAAGCTCGAGTTCAAGGTGAAGGACCGCGACCTGGCCGAGTGGGGCCGCAAGGAGATCCGGCTCGCCGAGGACGAGATGCCCGGCCTCATGGCGCTCCGCAAGGAGTACGGCGCAGCCCAGCCGCTGCGCGGCCAGCGCATCACCGGCAGCCTCCACATGACGATCCAGACCGCCGTGCTGATCGAGACGCTGAAGTCGCTGGGCGCCGCGGTGCGCTGGGCCTCGTGCAACATCTTCTCGACCCAGGACCACGCGGCGGCGGCGGTGGCGGCGGGCCCCGACGGCACGCCGGAGAGCCCGAAGGGCGTGCCGGTCTTCGCCTACAAGGGCGAGTCGCTGGAGGACTACTGGACGTTCACCGACCGGGCCCTCGACTTCGGCGGCGGGAAGGGGCCGACCCAGATCGTCGACGACGGCGGCGACGCGACGCTGCTCCTCCACAAGGGCGTGGAGTACGAGAAGGCCGCTCGGGTGCCCGATCCCTCGGCCGCGGAGAGCGAGGAGCTGGCGATCGTGCTGAAGCTGCTCGCCCGCGTCCAGAAGGAGCAGCCGGGCCGGTGGGCGAAGGCGGCCGACGAGTGCCACGGGGTGAGCGAGGAGACGACGACCGGCGTGCACCGCCTCTACGAGATGCAGAAGAGCGGGACCCTGCTGTTCCCGGCCATCAACGTCAACGACAGCGTGACCAAGAGCAAGTTCGACAACCTCTACGGCTGCCGGCACAGCCTGGTGGACGGGCTCATGCGCGCCACCGACGTCATGCTGGCCGGGAAGGTCGCGGTGGTGTGCGGGTACGGCGACGTCGGCAAGGGCTGCGCGCAGTCGCTGCGCGGCCAGGGCGCGCGGGTCATCGTCACCGAGATCGATCCCATCTGCGCCCTGCAGGCGGCCATGGAGGGCTACCAGGTGCTGACCCTGGAGGACGTGGTCGCGACCGCCGACATCTTCGTCACCGCCACCGGCAACACCGGCATCGTCACCGCCGCCCACATGGCCCGCATGAAGGACAAGGCGATCGTGGGCAACATCGGCCACTTCGACGACGAGATCGACATGGCCGGCCTGAAGAAGGTCCGCGGGATCAAGAAGATGGGCATCAAGCCCCAGTACGACATGTGGACCTTCCCCGACGGCCACAGCGTGCTGATCCTGGCCGAGGGCCGCCTGCTGAACCTGGGCTGCGCGACCGGCCACCCGAGCTTCGTGATGTCGACGAGCTTCACCAACCAGGTGCTGGCCCAGATCGAGCTGGCCACCAACCGGGACACGTACGAGAAGAAGGTGTACGTCCTGCCCAAGAAGCTCGACGAGCGGGTGGCCCGGCTGCACCTCGACAAGCTGGGGGTCAAGCTCACGACGCTGACCCCGCAGCAGGCCAGCTACATCGGCGTCAGCCCCGACGGCCCGTTCAAGTCGGAGTGGTACCGGTATTAAGCCGTGACCGGGGCGCGAGGTCGTGCACGCGCGCTCCGATATCGGGTCCATCAACGAGTCGCGCGCTCCGCACGACGCTCGCGCCCTATAGTTCCCTGCTCTTTATATTCTCTGCGCCCTCTCTGTTCCTCTCTGCGGCCTCTGCGTTAAAAGGCAGCGCTACGTCTCGAGGTTGAGCACGAGGTACAGGGCCAAGGCGCCGAAGATGATGTTCGGGGCACACGCGGCGAGGGCGGGAGGCAGGCGGGCGGTGTTGCCGAGCGTCCCGAAGACGGTGAGTAGACGATCGCGATGACGATGCTGGCGCCGATGCCGTAGAGGGCCCCGCGGCGGGCGACCACGAACGAGAACGGGATCCCGAGCAGGGTCATCACCACGCACACGAAGGGGTAGGCCAGCTTGTGGTGGAGCTGCACCCGCAGCGGAATCACGTCGACCCCCAGCGCCTCCAGCGAGGCGATGTGGGCCTGCAGCTCGCGGAAGCGCAGCGTGTCGGCGGCCCGCTCCTCCTGGCCGAAGTAGCTGGGCGGCTCGATCTCGCGGGTACGGGCCCGGCTCAGCTCGTGGAAGGAGGCCCGGTCGCCGAAGGCGCGGCGCCAGCCCCGCTCGACGTCGTAGCTCATCCCGTTCCAGGCCGCGCTCGCCACGTAGAGCACGTCGCGGAGCTGCCAGCGCTGCGAATCGACGTCGTAGATGGAGAGGCCGTAGAGGGTGATCCGCCCAGGTAGTCGTAGTTGTAGAGCCGGCCGTCGCTGCCCAGCACCCAGCGGTGGCTCTCGACGCTCGAGGCCTGGACCGGACGGCCCTTGATCATGTTGAGGTAGCGGGTGGCTTCGCGGCTCATCGGCGGCAGCACGTACTCGGAGGCGCCGAACATGGCCAGGCACACCGCCGCCCCCAGCGCCATCACCGGCCCCGCGGCCCGGTAGACGCTGATACCGCCCGCCTTCAGCGCCGTGATCTCGTTCCGCCGGCTCATCACGCCGTAGGTGATGAGCACCGCCACCAGGACCCCCACCGGCGTCAGCAGGTGCAGGATGCCGGGGCTGAAGAACGCGTAGTAGCGGAAGACCGTGACGCCCTTGATGTGGTTGGTCTGGATCTCGTCGAAGAGGTCCATGAAGTTCACGAGCACGAAGAGCGACCAGAACGCGGCGAGCACAAGCAGGAAGTGGCCGGCCCAGCTGCGGGCCACGTAGCGGTCGAGGATCCCCGGCAGGGGCAGGCGCATCCGCGGGATGCGCACGACCACCACCGGCCGCGCGCCGCGGCGGGGAACGGACCGGAGGGCGGGGGCCGGCCGCCGGCGGACGCCGGGAACGATGGCATACCGCTTGGTCAGCAGGATCGCGTAATGCGACGGGTCCAGGGGGTCGAAGGCCGCCTCGCGATGGTTCAGGTAGAGCAGCACCAGCGCGATCGCCCCCAGCAGGATGTTCGCCCCCCACATGGACAGGAAGGGCGAGAGCAGTCCCGTGTCCCCGGCCTGCTCGCCGAGGCGGATGAGGACGTAGTAGACGAAGATGACCAGGATCGAGAGCCCGAAGGCCGCCGACCGCGCCTCCTTCTTGCTTCCCAGCGACAGGCCGAGGCCGAGCAGCCCGAAGACCACGCACGCGAAGGGGATCGCGAACTTCTTGTGGTACTCGACCTCGTAGCGCCCCCAGTCCACGCGCCCCTTGCCCCGGGCCTGGAGCCGCCGCACCATCTCCCGCAGCTCGGCCAGGCTCATCTCGCGGTCGCCCTTGGCCAGGGCCACGTTGGGGAAGAACTGCTCGTAGGGCAGCGGCTGGTAGCCGCTGCCCATGCGCTCCAGGTGGAAGTCGGCCGGATCGATCTGGTTGAAGGAGTAAACGGTCGCCTCGGTGAGGTCGAGCCCGACCGACTTGCGCGCCTCCTCGACGTGCAGCCGTCCGGTGCGGGCCAGGATCACCTGCGGCTTGGAGGCGACCCGTCCGTCGAAGATGAAGACGTCCCTCCACTCCCCGCTGCGGGCCGGGATGTCGGAGATGTAGAAGACCATGCCCGGCACCAGGTCGTCGTTGAAGACGCGGGCCGCCATCTGGGTACGGGCCTTGCTGATCACGAGCTTGAAGATCAGCTCGCGGTAGGCCTGGTTGGCCGCGGGCAGCGCGACGCCCACGACGTAGAATGTGACGAGGCCGGCCACGACCGACAGGGCCACGACCGGCCGCAGGAGGCGGGCGGGGCTCACGCCGCTGGCGCGCAGGGCCACGATCTCGCTGTCGCTGGCCAGGCGCCCGAACGCCAGCAGCACGCCGAGCAGGAACGCCATGGGTATGGTCACGGAGAAGATGCTCGGGAGAAGATAGAGGAACGCGCGGAGCACGGTGCCGAGGTCGGCCCCTCTCGACACCAGGATGCGCATGAGGTTCGAGATCGTGTCCAGGAGCAGGATGAACGTGAAGAGGAGCAGGCCGAGCGCGGTGGGAGGGACCATCTCGCGGACCACGTACCGGTCCAGCAGCGTGGGCCGCAGCGCGCCGGTGGCCTTCACCGATGAATCCTAGCATGCGGCCCGCGGGGCGCCGGTAATGGTGCGGGTCGCGTTCCTCTGGCACATGCACCAGCCCCCGTACCGCGATCCGCTCGACGGCTCGGTGGTCCTGCCCTGGGTGCGCCTGCACGCCCTCAAGGACTACCTCGGGATGCTGCGGGTGCTGGAGGAGACGCACGAGGTCCACGCCACGTTCAACCTCGTCCCGGTGCTGCTCGACCAGCTCGAGGCCTGCGCGCGGGGCGAGGCCGACGATCCCCACCAGCGCGCCTCGATGGTCCCCGCCGCCGACATGGACGAGGCGCAGCGGCTCTCCGCGCTCAAGTGGCTCTTCATGGCCCAGGAGCAGAACGTCCTCGGCCGCCACCCGCGCTTCAAGGAGCTGCTCGGCCAGCGGGGGCCGCGCCGGGACGAGGGCGGGCTGCGGGCGGCGGCTCCCCATTTCTCGACCCAGGACATGCTCGACTTGCAGGTCCTGGGCAAGCTCGCCTGGTTCGACCTGGAGTGGCAGGAGAAGGACCCCGTCGTGCGCGGACTGGCCGAGAAGCAGCGCGGCTTCACCGAGGCCGACAAGGCCGCCTTGGCCGAGCGGGAGAGAGCGCTGCTCGGCGAGATCCTTCCCGCCTACCGCCGCGCCGGGGAAGGCGGGCAGGTCGAGCTGTCCGCCTCGCCCTACTACCATCCCATCCTGCCGCTCCTGTGCGACACCGACGCCCACCGCGAGGCCCATCCCGAGGCGTCCGTCCCCCGCCGGTTCCGCCATCCGGAGGACGCCCTCGACCAGGTCCAGCGCGCGCTGGCCCGCCACGCCGCGGTCTTCGGCCGGCCGCCCTCCGGGATGTGGCCCTCGGAAGGCTCAGTATCGGACGAGGCCGTGCTGCAGATGGCCCGGACCGGGCTGCGCTGGACGGCGTCGGACGAGGCCGTGCTCGAGCGCAGCCTGGGCGGCACCCTGCAGCGCGACCCGGGCGGGATCGCCCAGCCGGTCGACCTGCTGTACCGGCCGTGGATGCGGGACACCGAAGCGGGCCCGATCGCGCTGCTCTTCCGCGACCACGTGCTCTCCGACCTCATCGGGTTCACCTACTCGCGCCAGGCGCCCGAGCCGGCCGCGGCGGACTTCCTGCAGCGCCTGCGGAAGGTGGGGGAGTCGTGGCGGGGGACGGGGCTGGCCGGCGAGCCGGTGGTGGGCGTCTTCCTCGACGGCGAGAACGCCTGGGAGCACTACCGCGACGGCGGGCGCGTGTTCCTCCGCGCCGTCTACCAGGGCATCGCGCGCGACCGCCACCTGAAGGGCGTGAGCGTGAGCGAGGCCCTCGAGGGCCAGGCGCCGCGGGCGCTCCCGCGCGTGTTCGCCGGGAGCTGGATCCACGCCGACTTCTCGGTCTGGATCGGCCACGCCGACGACCGCCGGGCGTGGGACCTGCTCGGCGACGCCCGCGACGCGCTGGCCGCCCACGAGGCCTCCGGGCCGCCCGAGAAGGGCGAGAAGGCCTGGGAGTCGTACCGCGCGGCGTGCGCGAGCGACTGGTGCTGGTGGTACGGCGACGACCGGCACTCGGAGAACGACTACGAGTTCGATCGCCTGTTCCGCCGCCACCTGCAGGCCGTGTACCTGGGCCTCGGCCTCCCGGTGCCGGACGCGCTCCTGGAGACGGTCATCACCACCCGCCATCTCGAGGCCGCCGCCCGGCCCCCGCGCGGGCCGCTGAGCCCCTCGATCGACGGCGCGGTGAGCGATGGAGAGTGGGACCCGGCCGGCATCCACCACGCGCCGCGCGCGGGGTCGATGGGCCGGTCCGGCCACGGCGTCGAGACGATCCGGTTCGGCCTCGGCGAGGGTACGCTGTACCTTCTCGTCGAGACCTCCACTCCCGCCCAGACGCTGCTGGCCGAGATGGAGGTCGTCGTGACCTTCGGCACGGCCGTGCGGTACCGGCTGGGAGCGGCGGGGGGCACGCTCGCCGTCCACCGTGAGCGGCGCAACGGCGACGGCTGGACGGCCTTGCCGTCGGAGACGAAGGCGGCCGCGGGCGCGGTGCTGGAGGTGGGCATTCCGGTCGCCGAGATCCCCGGCCGGGAACGGGGCCGGCTGGAGTTCCGCGTCCTGCTGCGCCAGGGCGAGACCGAGCTGGAGCGGCACCCCGAGGTGGCGCCCTTGAGGATTCCCCTCGAGGAGAAGAAGCGATGAGCGGCATCGACCCCGAGCGCTATGTCGAGCAGTACTGGAAGCGCTTCCCCGGCACCTACTTCACCGGTGACGGCGCGCGCCAGGACAAGGACGGCTACTTCTGGATCATGGGCCGCGTGGACGACGCCATCAACGTGGCCGGGCCCCGCCTGGGGACGATGGAGGTGGAGAGCGCGCTCGTCTCCCATCCCCAGGTGGCCGAGGACTACTCGGTCCTGGCCCGCGAGGAAGAAGAGTAGGTTGGGCGAGGTCGCCGTCTTCGCGCCCGGCACCGCGTCGAACATCGGTCCCGGTTTCGATTGCCTGGGCATCGCCTTCACCGGCCTCGGCGACACCGTGCGGGCCTCGCGCGCGGGCCAGCCCGGCGTGCGGGTGGCCGCGGTCTCCCTCGAGCGGATCCCCACCGATCCCCTGCGCAACACGGCCGCCCTGGCCGCGGCGGCCGTGCTGAAGCGCGCCGGCCTCGAGCGCGAGGCCGGCCTCGAGCTGCGGGTCGAGAAGGGCCTGCCCCTCGCCGCCGGCATGGGGGGCAGCGCGGCCTCCGCGGTCGCCGGCGCCCTGGCGGCCCACGAGGTGCTGAAGACCCGCCTCACCCGCATCGACCTGCTGGTGGCCGCGGTCGAGGCGGAGGCGGTCGTCTCGGGCCGCCATGCCGACAACGCCGCGCCGTGCCTGTTCGGCGGGGCGGTGATCGTGGCCGGCCTCGATCCGCCCGAGGTCACCCCGGTCCGGGTCCACGAGAGCCTGGGGCTCGTGTTCGTGACGCCCGCCTACGAGGTGGCCACCGCCGAGGCGCGCAAGGTGCTGCCCGCCGAGGTGCCGCGCGCCGACGCGGTCGGGCAGGCCGCCCGCCTGGCCCTGCTCGTCCTGGGCCTGGAGCGCGGCGACGCCGACCTCGTCAAGCGAGCCATGTGGGACCACATCGCCGAGCCTCGCCGGGCGCCGCTCTATCCCGGCTACCCGCAGGCGCGCACGGCCGGCCTGGAGGCGGGGGCCCTCGGTGTGGCGGTGAGCGGGGCCGGACCGACGCTGGTCGCCCTGGCCCTGCGCGAGACGCGGAAGGCGGTGGCGGCGGCGCTCGTCGACGGCTACGCCAAGGCCGGAGTGGAGGCCCGCGCCCACGTGGCGGAGGTCGATACCGTCGGGGCGCGGGTGGTTTGAGCCCCCGCCTCGTGTGCGGGACCTGCGGCCTGCGCCTGCCCCGGGGCTCCCTGCGCCTGCAATGCTCGTGCGGGGGCCTGCTCGAGGCGCACCCGGCGCCTTCGCTGCGGGGCGTGCGGCTGCGCGCCGCCTTCGACCGGCGCCGGGAAGGCGATCCGGCGGGGGAGGGGAGTGGCGTCTGGCGCTTCCGCGAGCTGCTCCTGCCCGGGCGCGGCCCCCTTGTCTCCCACCCCGAGGGCAACACGAACCTCTACCGCCGCGACGCCGTCGCGCGCTGGGCGGGCGTCGCCGACCTGGCCTTGAAGCACGAGGGCGAGAACCCCACCGGCTCGTTCAAGGACCGCGGCATGACCGTCGCGGTGACGCAAGCGGTGCGCGCGGGCGCGACCGCGCTGGCCTGCGCCTCCACCGGCAACACGTCGGCTTCGCTGGCCGCCTACGCGGCCCAGGCCGGACTGCCCGCGCTCGTGTTCATGCCGCGGGCCAAGGTGGCCGCGGGCAAGCTCGCCCAGGCCCTCTGCTACGGCGCCCGGGTGCTGGAGGTGCGGAGCGACTTCGACGAATGCCTGCGCCTGGCGCGCGAGGCCTCCGACGAACTGGGGCTGACGCTGCTCAACTCGGTCAACCCCTGGCGCATCGAGGGGCAGAAGACGATCGTGCTCGAGCTGCTGCAGCAGCGGGGCTGGGAGCCGCCGGACTGGATCGTGGTGCCGGCGGGGAACCTCGGCAACACGGCCGCCTTCGGCAAGGCGCTGCGGGAAGCCCGCGAGCTGGGCCTCATCTCCCGCCTCCCGCGCCTGGCCGCGATCCAGGCCGCGGGCGCCGCGCCCTTCTACCACTCCTTCCGCGCCGGCTTCCGGCGCCGCTTCCGCGTGCGCGCGGAGACGATCGCCACCGCGATCCGCATCGGCGACCCGGTGAGCTACGAGCGGGCCGCCCGCGCCATCCGCCAGACGCGGGGGGTGGTGGCGGCGGTCTCCGACCGGGAGATCCTCTCCGCCAAGGCGGTCGTCGACGGGGCCGGCATCGGCTGCGAGCCCGCCTCGGCCGCCTCGCTGGCCGGCCTGCGCCAGCTCGTCCGGCGCGGCATCGTGGGCCCGCGCGACTCGGTCGTCGCGGTCCTCACCGGACACCTGCTGAAGGACCCGCGGGTGGCGCGCGGCGCGCCGGTCGTGATCGCTCCCCGCGTCTCGGAGGTGGAGCGGGTGCTGAAGGATCTTTAGGCAATCGCTGCTCAGGCCTTCGAGGCGCTGCGGGCCGCGCCCGTGTTGTCGCTCCGCGACGGCGTCGTCGCGGCGCGCGCGTCGACCGGCAGCAGGATGGAGAAGGTGCTGCCCCGGCCGGGCTCCGACTCCACCCAGATGCGCCCCCCGTGGCCCTCCACGATGCGACGGCAGATGTAGAGGCCCAGCCCGGTGCCGGAGACCCGCAGGTGATCGTCGGTCCGGACCCGCTCGAACTTCTGGAAGAGGCGTCCCACCTGGTCGGCGGGGATGCCCAGGCCCTGGTCGGCGATCTCGATGACCAGGTGCTGGTCCCCCCGCTCGCGCACCCGCACCGTGATGGCCCCGCCCTCGGGAGAGTACTTGACGGCGTTGTTCAGCAGGTTCGTCACCACCTGCTTCAGCCGGTCGGCGTCGGCCACGATTGCCGGCAATCCCGCCGGCACGTCGGTGACCAGGGAATGGCGGGCGAGGCCGAGGGGCACCGCCTCCAGGACGAGCGGGGCCAGCTCCGTGTCCTGCCAGTTGTACTCGAGCTGCCCCGTCTCCAGCCGGCTGATGAGCAGCGTGTCGTTGGCCAGCCGGGCCAGGTCGTCGGTCTGGTCCATGATCGTCTGCATGAACTCCTGGCGGCTGTCGAGAGGGAGGTCCGCGTCCTCGAGGACGAGCTCGGCGAAGCCGCGGATGGCCATGAGCGGGCTGCGGAAGTCGTGGGCGATGATGGCCACGAACTCGCTCTTCATCCGGTCGTATTCGTGCAGCCTGATGTTGGCCTCCTTGATCTCGTCGTGCAGCCGGTGGTTCTCGATCGCGACCGCGGCCTGCGCGGCCACTCCCTGGAGCATCCCCAGGTCCTCGTCCCGGAAGGGGGCCGGCCCCGGCCGGTCGCCCACCAGGAGCAGACCGGTGATCTGCGGCCCGAGGGCCAGCGGCACGACCATCACCGAGCGCAGGCCGAGCGCGCCCACCACCTCGGGCAGCAGGTGCGGGTCGGAAGCGGCCTGGTTGGAGACGAGCGGGCCGTTCATGCGGAAGTTCCAGCGGTCACGCGGCTCGCCGTCGACCGGGTAGCGCACGCGGGCGATCTGCTCGCGGGTGAGGCCGAAGCCGGGGACCTGGGCCTCCATCTCGCGCCGCTCGGGGTCGTAGAGCAGCACCAGGCCCTTCTCGGCGCGGAGCGCCTCCGCGCTGTAGCGGGCGATCTGGCCGAACAGGGCCTCGGCCCCGCCGGCGAGCGAGAAGACCCAGGACGTGCGGTTGAGGCCGGCGAGCTGGTCGATCTTCTTCTGGAGGGCGCGGCGCTCGGCCTGCCGGGCGACGAGCGACCCCACCCGCAGGCCCAGCTCGCCGGCGTCGACGGGCTCGCGGACCACCTCGTGGGCGGCCACCACCGCGTCGGCGTCCTCGCGGCCGAGGACGATCACGAGCGGGAGCTCGGGGTCAAGCGCGCCGCGGGCGAGCGCCATCGTCTCCTTGAGCGGCTGGTCGCCGAAGTACAGCGTGCCCAGGACGAGGTCGGGCGAGGCGGCGAGCAGCGTCGAGAGCGCCCCGGGGCCGGGCCGCACCACCGTGACCTGGTGGCCGGCCGGGCGCAGCATCCGGGCCAGCGCCTCACCGCGTTCGACGCTCGCGTGCAGGATGGCGACCTGGCCCGGCGGCGCCGACCCCGCCGCGATCACTTCTCGGTCAGCTCCGCCTGGTCCTTGGGCTTCCCCGCCGTCCGCTCGATGCTGGTGAACAGGCCGACGATCGACCGCAGGCTGGCGCGGGCGATGGGCTTGACGAGGTAGGAATCGGCCCCGGCCGCCCGGCCGGCCGCGTAGTCCTTCATGTCCCCCTTGGCGGTGACGAAGACGATGGGGACCTTGGCCTCGACCGTGCGCAGGGCCCGGCACACGCTGTAGCCGTCCATGTCGGGCAGGGTCACGTCGAGGAGGATGAGGTCGAAGGGGCCCTTCTTGTCGACCGCCTTCAGGCAGTCGGTGCCGGTCGCCGCCTCCACGAGCTCGAAGTTCTCGTACTTCTCGGCCTCCAGGATGGTGCGGATGAGGGCTCGCGTCGGGGCGTGGTCGTCGACGACGAGGATCTTCTTCTTGGCCATGGATCACGCGGCGAGGGCTGCCGGGCGACGGTACGCAGTATTTTAACCGAGGCCGGCCAGTCCGCCAAGTGGACCGCTGATCGACCCCCGGAAGAGCCGTTTTCCGAGCTCAACCTTCTCGCTTCGGCCGGGCCAGCCGCGAGAGCCGGGCGATCAAGGTTCCGAGCCTCCGGGCACGCGCGGAACGCGCACCGCTATGGGCTCGTCCCGGCGAAAGTAGGGGACGGCCGACGCGTCGTCGAGCTCCTGCTCTTGCCGCGTATGTCGGAATGTCAGATAATCTGACGAATGGCACGGATGGGCGGAGCGGCCAGGGTGGGCAGACGGGGGGCGATCGTGATTCCGGCGATGCTTCGTCGGAAATTCGGCATACGCGAAGGCTCATCGGTTCTCGTCGAAGAGGGTCCGGACGGCGTGCTCATCCGTCCCGCGGTGACGGTACCCGTGGAGACGTGGACGAGAGAGCGAAAGGCGGCCTTTCTGCTCGAGAACGCCGTCGACCCGAAGGATTACGCATGGGCGCGCCGAGAGGTGCGCCGGCTGGGGCTCGATCCGGACAAGATTCCGCACGGGAAGCCCTAGACCTGACGCTTGGATCGACTCTTCCTCGACGCGAACGTGCTCTTCTCGGCGGCCTATCGTGAGGATGCTCCGTTGCAGCGTTTCTGGAGCTACCCGGCGGTCGAGCTCATCAGCTCCGCTTACGCAGTGGCCGAGGCGGAGCGCCACCTCGATGCCGTCCAGCAGATACGGTTATCGAAGCTGTTGACGACGGTCAGGGTGGTGCCCAACGTGCCTGCGAGCGATCTTCCCGAGATCAAGCTGCTCCGAGGCAAGGATGCCCCGATTCTCGCCGCCGCCATCGCGGCTCGCGCACCGCACCTGGTCACGGGCGACCGGCGGGATTTCGGCGCCTACTTTGGAAAGCGTCTCGGCGGCGTGCTGGTGTTGCCGCCGCGCGACTATCTTGGCCGCCGAACAGCACGCCGCCGTCGCCGCTCCAAGCGGTAGGCCGCCGGCGGTGGCGGCAAGGCATCCGTCACCCGCTCAGCATCTCATCGCCCTACGGGCGCAGGGGCGCTCTTGCCCATGGCCACGGCTGTATTACCATGATCGCATCGAGGTAATACGCCATCACGAGCCGGACGCGCACGATCACGGTCAAGCTTCCCGAGACCCTTGCGGCGAGGCTCCAGCTGACGGTGAGGAAGCGCGGCCGCACCCAGTCCGCCGTGGTACGCGAGGCGCTCGAAGCATACCTCGACCAGAGCTCGGCCGCTGGCGCCAGCTCGGGTCTCGATCTCGTCCGCGATCTTGCGGGATCCGTCAAGGGCCCGCCAGACCTGTCCACGAGCCGGCCGCCGCCGTCAAGACCCTGCTAGCTCGCTATCGGGACGTCCCGATGGATCTGGCCGAGGCCTGTCTTGTCAGGCTTTCGGAGATTCACGCCGACTGCGTCCTGGTGACCGCCGGCTCCGACTTCCGCGACGTGTACCGGCGGTATGGTCGCCGGGCGACTCCGACCATGATGCCGTCCGGGGTGTGGCGCCGCTCGCGGCGCTAACTTTAGGCCAGCTTCCAGAGGGATGTCGGCGACCGCAAGGAGCGGGGCGCGCGCCGAGCAGGACCCCTTAAAAGGGAGGCCTCTGATCGGCACAGGCCAGAAGGGCCGTTTTCCACGGCCAATCCAGAAGCCGATAATGAGTATTCTAGCAGTCGGCATCTAGCTTCCTATAAGAGATCTTATGTAAGATACGCCGCCTTGCCTGCTGGTCGCAAGACTGCGCTACTGATCTGACCGTGGCTTGACCCCATTCAACGTCGCCGAAAGACGCGGCATGTCTTGCTGCCTCATCGCCGACCGTTACGGTTTCTTCGATTGCCTTCGCAGCCTGTCGACGAACTTACGGACCCCGGCGTCATACGGCTCGCTCGGCGGCGTTGTCGAGGGCGGAGATAGCGAGACAAGATCATGAACAAGCAGGATCAGCCCAATGACTAGTCGCTGAGTCTCTTGCCGATCGA
>QHVM01000125.1 GCA_003223555.1 Acidobacteriota bacterium
GAGCCGGGCCCGGTCCAGCGCGAGGGCGGCGTGGGCGGCGAATGCCTCCAGGAGGACCTCGTCGTCCCGCGTGAAGGCGCCGCCCCCGGCCTTGTTCAGCACCTGGATCACGCCCAGCAGCGTGCCGCCGTGGCCGAACAAGGGGGCGCAGAGGACGGAGCGGGTCCGGAAGCCCGTCTGCCGGTCGAACTCGGGGTTGAAGCGGGGATCGGCGTAGGCGTCGGGAATGTTGAGCGGGCGGCCGCTCTTCGCCACGTGTCCGGCGATGCCGGTGCCGACGGCGACGCGCACCACGCCCGGGGCCAACCCACCCGAGACCCGGTTCCACAGCGTCCCCGCGCCTTCGTCGAGGATGAAGATGCTCCCGCGCTCCGCCTCCATCACCTCGGTGGCCTTGGACTGGATGATCCCGAGCAGCGGGTCCAGGTCGATGGCGGCGGCCATGGCCTTGGACACCTCGAGCAGCGAGTCGAGGTTCCGGACCAGCCGGGCGTAGGTGGCGGTGACTCCTTCCATCCGGCGGCTCTCTAGCCTCCTTCGACGACGCGGGCGAGGGCACGCTCGCGCGAGTCCTCGATCGCGAACAGAGCGGCCAGCCCGGCCAGGTCGAACACCTCGCGGACGCTCGGGCCCATGTCGCACAGCACGAGCAGGCCCCCCAGGTCCTGGGCCCGGTGCGACGCCCTCAGCAGGACCCGCAGGCCGGCGCTGCTGATGTACTCGACCGCGGCGAGGTCGACGACGAGGCGAGCTTCGCCGGCGTCGAGGTGCTGGAAGACGGCGCGTTCGAGGTGGGCCGCGGTGTTCGAGTCGATGCGTCCCGCGGGCGAGACGACGGCGAATTTCATTGATCCTCGCGTCCTCGGCGCGACTGTAGCACTTCGGCCCATGGACGCCGCGGCCGGATCTGTGATAGAGAGCACCATAATTTCCGCATCGGCCGCGCCGACGGAACGGTCGCGCTCGGACAGCGTACAGGAGCCTGAACGGAAAACCCTTGACGCACCGGGAGCGGCAGAGGCCCTCTCGCGGCGCATGAAGGGAGGAGGTACGCGATGTCGGTGATGGGCAAGAGGGTGCTCCTGGCCGTCGCGTTCGTGGGGGTCCTGGGGATCGGCTACTTCGCCGTGAAGGGCTACCCGCCGGTCGGAGAGGACGGCAAGGGGGCGATCGGGACCGCCCAGAAGTACCGCGCCGAGCAGATCAAGAGCGAGGACGTGGTCCTGCAGAACCCCGAGACGCAGCAGTGGATGCAGAGCGACGCGTTCCACCGGCTGCTCAACGACCCCGCCGCTCGCAAGGCCCTGACCAGCCCGGAGTTCCGGGCGCTGTTGGCGAACGAGGAGCTGCGGCAGGCGCTGGCCCGGCCTGCGGTCCGCGAGGCCCTGGCCAAGGCGGAGGTGCGTGAGGCGCTGGCCAAGGCTGACGTGCGCGAGGCGTTGGCCAAGCCCAATGTCCGTGAGGCGCTGGCCAAGGCTGACGTCCGCGAGGCGTTGGCCAAGGCCAAGGGCTTAGACTGGTCAGGTCTCCGCGAGGCGCTGGCCAAGGCCGACTTCCGGGACGCCCTGGCCAAGGCGGAGGTGCAGGACGCCTTTGCCAAGGCCGAGGTGCGGGAGGCCCTGGCCAAGGCGGACGTGCGCGAGGCGCTGGCCAAGGCCGAGGTGCGGGACGCCCTCGCCATGGCTGACATGCGCGAGGCCCTGGCCGACGCCAACGTCCGCGCGGCGCTGGCCAACGAAGACCTCCGGGCGGCGCTCGGCCGGCCGGCGCTGGCCGAGGCCATGGCCAGCTCCCAGTTCGAGTCGTACCTGCGGAGCAAGTAGTCAGCCAGGATCAGCAGTGAAGGCGGGGGGGATACCGGCGGCCGTCCGGTATCTCCTCGCCTCGTTCCGTTTCGGGTACTCTTCGTCCGTGCGACGGTTGGCGATCTGCTGCGCCGTGGTCCTGCTTGTCCTCGGCGCCTCCGTGACCGTCTCCGCCCAGCTCACCTCGCTCGAGACGGACCACCTGCGCCTCGTCTACTTCCGCGCCACCGAGTCCTACCTCACCCCCCACGCCGTGCGCACGTTCGAGAACTCCCTGGGCTTCCAGCGCCGCCTGTTCGGCTACGACCCCGCCGAGAAGGTCACGGTGCTGCTCACCGACTTCACCGACGCCGGCAACGCGGGAACGACCTCCGTTCCGCGCGACTTCGTGGGCGTTCAGATCGCCCCCTTGAGCGCCGCCCTCGAGGCGATGCCGGCCAACGAGCGGCTGAACACGATCATGAACCACGAGCTGGTCCACGTGACCGCGCTGGACCAGCCCTCGGGGCCCGAGCGCTTCCTCCGCCGCCTGTTCTGCGGCAAGGTGAACCCCGTCGCCGACCACCCCGAGTCGATCCTCTATTTCTATCTGACGACCCCGCGGGTGGCCGCGCCCCGCTGGTACCACGAGGGGATCGCGGTCTTCCTCGACACCTGGATGGCGGGCGGCCTCGGCCGGGCCCAGGGCGCGTACGACGAGATGGTGTTCCGCTCGATGGTCCTCGACGGCAGCCGCTTCTACGACCCGCTGGGGCTGGCCTCGGAGGGGACCAAGGTCGACTTCCAGCTCGAGATCAACTCGTACCTCTACGGCACCCGGTTCATGACCTGGCTGGCCGACCGCCACTCGCCGGAGGCGGTCGTCCGGTGGGTGGCCCGAGGCGAGGGAAGCAAGGCCTACTACGCATCTCAGTTCCGGAGCGTCTTCGGCATGTCCCTCGAGCGGGCCTGGGCCGACTGGGTGGCCTGGGAGCAGGAGTTCCAGCAGAGGAACATCGAGGCCGTCCGCCGCTACCCGACCACACCCTACAAGGACCTCTCGCGCCGCGCTCTCGGCTCGGTCTCGCGCGCCTACCTCGACAAGGAGGCGAGCAGGATCTACGCCGCGTTCAACTATCCCGGCGTCGTCGCCCACGTCGGCGCGATCTCGCTCGCGGACGGCTCGGTCGAGAAGATCACCGACATCAAGGGGCCCGTGATCTACGAGGTGACCTCCCTCGCCTACGACCCGGCGAGCCGGACTCTCTTCTACACCGCGGACAACAACGCGTTCCGCGACCTCATGGCCGTGGATCCGCGCACGAAGAAGACGCGGATGCTCATGAAGGACGCGCGCGTCGGCGACCTGGCCCTCGACGCCGCCGACCGCTCGCTCTGGGGCGTGCGGCACTTCAACGGCATCTGCACTCTCGTGCGGATCCCCCCTCCGTACCGGGAATGGAACCAGGTCCATTCCTGGCCCTACGGGCAGGTGGTCTACGACCTCGACGTCTCGCCGGACGGTCGCCTCCTCTCGGCCGCGATGGGCGAGGTGAGCGGGCGCCAGTCGCTGCAGATCATCCCGATCGCGTCGCTGCTGGCCGGCGACACCACGCCGAGCGCGGTGGTCGAGTTCGAGGGCTCGGCTCCCTCCAACTTCACCTTCTCTCCCGACGGGCGCTACCTCTACGGCACCTCGTACCAGACGGGTGTCTCCAACGTCTTCCGTTACGAGGTGGCGAGCGGCGCCCGCGAGGCCATGAGCAACTCGGAGACGGGCTTCTTCCGGCCCGTCGTCGCCGGCGACGACTCGCTGATCGTGTTCCGGTACACCGGCGAAGGCTTCGTGCCGGCGAGGATCGCCGGCCGCCCGGTCGCCGACGTCAGCGCGATCACGTTCCTGGGCCAGCAGCTCGTGGAGAGACACCCCGTGATCAAGGGGTGGATGGTCGGCTCGCCGGCCGCCGTTCCCTTCGACCCGTCACGGGCGCGGACGCGAGACTACCGGCCGATCGAGAGCCTGGGGCTCGAATCGTTCTATCCCGTGGTCGAGGGCTACAAGGACACGGAGGCGCCAGGCATGCACTTCGCCTTCTCCGATCCCGTCCAGCTCAACCGGGCCGGCCTCACCGCCTCCTACTCGCCCGACGGCAGCCTCCCCGCCGGGGAGCGCCTCCACCTCCGGGCGGACTACGAGCGGCGGGAGTGGAAGGCCCGCTTCCGGCTCAACGCGGCCGACTTCTACGACCTCTTCGGCCCCACCAAGCGCAGCCGCAAGGGCTACTCGATGGGCCTCGGGTGGGGCCGGACGCTCGTGTACGACGCGCCGCGGGAGCTGGACCTGGACGTGCGCACCGACTACTACGGCAACCTCGACCGCCTGCCGGACTACCAGAACGTCGCCGCCGACGTGCGCTCGCTCCTCACGACGCGGGCGCGGCTCGCCTCCAGCGACGTGCGCGGGTCGCTGGGGAAGGTCGACGACGAGAAGGGGCGCAAGTGGCAGCTCGCCCTCGACGGCGACACGGTGGACGGCAAGGAGTTCCTGCGGGCCTGGGGCGGCGTCGACCTCGGCTTCGCCCTTCCCCTCCGGCACTCCTCGGTGTGGCTGCGCGGATCGGCCGGCGCCTCGCCCAACCGCCGGGAGGAGCCGTTCGCCAACTTCTACTTCGGCGGGTTCGGCAACAACTGGGTGGACCAGGGCGAGGAGAAGCGGTACCGGACCCGCGACAGCTTCCCGGGCGTGGAGATCAACGACATCGGCGGTCGCAACTACGTGAAGGCGATGGTCGAGTGGAACCTTCCGCCGGTCCGCTTCCGGCGCCTCGGCCACCCCGGCTTCTACGCCACCTGGGCGCGGCCGGCGCTGTTCGCGGGCAGCGTCGTCACCAACCTGGACGCTCCCGGGGCGCGCCGGACGGTCACCGACGTGGGCGCCCAGGTCGACCTGCGCATCACCATCCTCTCGAGCCTGGACCTGACGCTGTCCGGAGGCTACGCTCTGGCCTTCGAGGAGGGCAGGGGCGTCCGCCCCGAGGGCATGGTCTCGCTCAAGCTGCTCAAATAGGACTTGCTCCGTCTCCTCCTGTCGCTCCCACCCGCCCTGCTGTTCCTGGCCGCGCTGGTGGTCATCGACAGCTTCAAGCTGGTGCCGCCGCGGGCGGTCGTCCGGTGCGTGCTCGCCGGCGGCCTGGCGGCGCTGGCGAGCTGGTACCTGAACCGCGCGCTCCTCGGCGCGAGCGTGCTCGGCGAGCCGGCCTTCTCGCGCTACCTGAGCCCCGCGGTCGAGGAATCCTTGAAGGCGCTGTACCTCGTCTACCTGGTCAGGCGCCAGCGCGTGGGCTTCGTGGTGGACGCGGCCATCTGCGGGTTCGCGGTGGGCGCCGGCTTCGCGCAGGTCGAGAACCTGTACTACCTCGCCAGCGTGTCGAAGGGAACCCTGCTGCTCTGGGTGGTGCGCGGGTTCGGGACCGGCCTCCTGCACGGCGGCACCACCTCGGTCTTCGCGATGGTCTCGAAGGTCCTCGCCGACCGCCATCCGTCCCTCCGGTGGCTCGTCTTCCTTCCCGGCGCAGCGGGGGCGTACCTCGTCCATTCGCTCTTCAACCACTTCATCGTCCACCCGCTGCTGGCGACCTCCCTGCTCCTGGTCGTCCTGCCCCTGCTGATGATCGCGGTCTTCGACCGGAGCCGGAAGGCCACGCGCGAGTGGCTGAGCGCGGGCTTCACGAGCGACCTCGACTTCCTGAGCACGATCCTCGCCGGCGACGTGGCGGCGACCCGGGCCGGCGAGTACCTGCGCTCCCTGACGTCGCGCTTCCCGGGACCCGTGGTCGCGGACATGCTGTGCCTCATCCGCATCAACCTCGAGCTGTCGCTGCGCGGGAAGGGCGTCCTCGTCGCGCGGGAGGCCGGCCTGGACCTGCCGGTCGGGGCGGACGTCCGGGCGAACCTCGAAGAGCTGAAGTACCTGGAGAAAGCGGTGGGTCCGACCGGGCTGCTCGCGATCGGGCCCCTGCTGAAGAGCAGCCGGCGCGACCTCTGGCACCTGTACATGCTGGGGGAGGCCGGCCCCCGCGACGGTCGTGTGCCGCTCGGCCGGTAGCTCGGATGCTATAATTCCGCTCGCACTCCGAGGCGCCGAGCGTGACCGAGTCCCGATCCAGCCTGCTTTTCGCCGAGATGGTCGCCCGGCCGGAGGCCTCCGTGGACCTGGCCGAGGCGTCCCTGCTCATCGCGGGCGAGGAGTACCCCGGCCTCGATCCCGCCCCCTACCTCGGCCGCCTGGATGAGCTGGGCGCGCACCTGCGGCGGCGGGCCGGGGACGCGGGGGCCGACGCGCTCGTGCCCGAGCTGAACCGCCTGCTCTTCGAGGAAGAAGGCTTCCGCGGCAACACCGTCGACTACTACGACCCGCGCAACAGCTTCCTCAACGACGTGCTCGACCGGCGCACGGGGATCCCCATCTCGCTCTCGACGGTCTACATGGAAGTGGCGCGCCGGGCGGGGCTGGCCCTCGACGGGGTGGGCCTGCCCGGCCACTTCGTCGTGCGGGTCTCGGCGGCCGCCACGCCGGTCCTGGTCGATCCTTTCCACGGGGGCGCGCTCCTCACCCTGGAGGATTGCCAGCGGCGGCTGGACCGCATCTACTCGGGGCGGCTGCGGCTGGGACCGGCCATGCTCGCGCCGTGCAGCCGCAAGGCGATCCTGGGCCGGATGCTGCGCAACCTGAAGGGCATCTACGTCAAGGCCGGCGACTACGCGCGGGCCCTGCGGACGGTCGAGATGCTGCGGAGCCTCGACCGGGCCGACGCCGAGGAGCTGCGCGACCGGGGCCTGCTCCACGCGGCCCTGGACTGCTACGCGGCGGCGGCGGCGGACCTGGAAGGCTACCTCGCCCTCCGGCCGCAGTGCGCCGAAGCGCCGCAGCTCGCGGCCCGCGCCAGGGAGCTGCGCGCCCGGGCCGCCCGGCTGAACTGAATGCGGAGGATCAGATGAGCACCGCCAAGGCCATCGACGCGGGCGTGACCGCCCGCGGCATCAAGGCCATCGAGGACCTGCTGGGGGCCGACGCCCGTCCGCTGCTCGAGCACCGATGCGAGGGCATCCCGCGCGACATGCTGCACCTGCCGGGGCCGGACTTCGTGGACCGCGTCCACGGCGGATCGGACCGGCCGGTCTCCGTGCTCCGCAGCCTGCAGCAGATCCTCTCCCACGGCCGGCTGGCCGGCACCGGGTACGTCTCCATCCTGCCGGTGGACCAGGGGATCGAGCACTCAGCCGGAGCCTCTTTCGCCAAGAACCCCGCTTGCTTCGATCCGGAGGCGATCGTCAAG
>QHVM01000059.1:0-29449 GCA_003223555.1 Acidobacteriota bacterium
GGGACCGTGTAGAGGTGGAAGCGGGTCCGGAAGCCGCGCACCGTGCCCAGCTCCAGGGGCAGGAAGTCGAAGAACAGCGTGCGGTCGGTCTCGGTGGCCAGCGAGATGAGCTTGCCCTTCGCGTTGGGGTTGGTCTTGTCGTAGATGTACTGGAGGTTCGTGGTCTTGCCGCACAGGCCGGGACCGTAGTAGACGATCTTGCAGTTGATCTCGCGCGAAGCGTAGTTGATGAAGGTCATCGGGCTCTCGGGCGGGCCGCGCTACTCGCTGAAGAGGCTGTCGATGTCCTCGTCGGTGATCTCGGCGAACGGGCTCTCGAAGGCCGCCCCCGCGGCCGCCTTCTCCCTCTCGACCTTGGACATGATCCGGGCGAAGACGTCGCTCAGCTCCTGGGACGCCTTCTTCACGCGCAGGCGGACGAGGCCGAGGGAGGAGCGCTCGTCGAAGATGACGACCAGGATCACCCGCTGGGCCACGATGGAGATGTGGATGTTGTCCTTCTCCCCCTCGTGGAAGAGGATCGAGAACTCCTTCTCGCCGATGAGGCGGGCCAGGCCGTCGGTGGCGGCCACGTTGCCGGCGGTGAGGGAGGCGAGGGACGTGGTGTCGAGGTTCTCGATGTCGCCGTGGGCGGCGATCTGCTGGCCGTTCTTGTCGACCAGGAAGACGACCTTGGCGTTGGCGTCCGTGCGGAGCTTGGAGATGATCTGCTTGATCTGGTTGAACTCCTCCTCGTACATGACGATGTCGGGCGCCGCCATTTGGGTGATCCTCCTACAAAAGCCTCGCGGGGCCGGGCCGTGCGCTGACGCGTCCGCAGGAGGCTTAGTTATAGCCTGCGGGTACAGCGGATGCAACGAGCGGGCTCAGTACTCCCGGCGGCCTTCCAGCGCCTTGGCCATCGTGACCTCGTCGGCCCACTCGAGGTCGGAGCCGACCGGCACCCCCATCGCGATGCGCGTCACCCGCACCGCCAGCGGCTTCAGCAGGCGAGCGAGGTAGGCGGCGGTCGCCTCACCCTCGACGGTGGGGCTGGTGGCCAGGATCACCTCCTCCACCCCGCCCCCCCGCACGCGGTCGAGCAGTCCCTGGACCTTCAGCTCGTCGGGCCCGATGCCCTGCAGGGGCGAGAGCGCGCCGTGGAGCACGTGGTAGCGGCCCTTGAAGTCGCGGGTGCGCTCCACCGCCAGCAGGTTGTGGGGCTCCTCCACCACGCAGATGACGCGGTCGACGCGCGAGGCGTCGGAGCACGTCGCGCAGACCTCGCGGTCGGTGACGGCGTTGCATACCGAGCAGAGACGCAGCGCCTGCTGGAGCTGTCCCACCGCCTCGGCCAGCCGCTCGGCCTCCTCCTTCGGCGCCTTCAGCAGGTGGAAGGCGATGCGCTGGGCGGACTTGGGACCCACTCCGGGCAGCCGCCGCAGCTCGTCCACGAGGCGCGCCAGCGGCGCGGGGTAATCGGCCATGAGCCGGAGTGTAACAGCCTGCCGCTCCTCCGGCGCGAGGGTTCGGCCGCCTCCGCGGTCCACCGCTCGGCGAGCGCGTGCACGAAGAAGCGCCGGTAGAGGAGCGGGGTCAGGGGAAAGCGCCGGGAGGCGGCCACCAGGATCGGGACCCCGATGAGGATGGGCGCCACCTCCAACCCGCACGTGAAGTAGTCGTGGGGCCGCACCGCGGACAGCGCGAGAGCGCAAAGCCCGTCGCGAGCAGCGCGGCGGGCTCGCGACGTCGCGGAGAGCTCGCCTCGGCCAGGCGGCTACCAGAGCAATCGCAGGCCGACCTGCATCTGCCGCGGGTCGCCCAGGCCGGCCCGGATCGTCCCGTCGAAGTTGAAGATCAGGTTGGTCGTCTGCGGGACCAGGAGGTTCGTGCTGTTGAAGACGTTGAACACCTCCACGATCGGCTCCAGGGCCGCCGACTTCCCGAGCTTGAACTCGCGCGACAGGCGCAGGTCGAGGGCGGAGAACGTGTTCTCCTTGCGCCCCGTGTTCCGCGGCACGATCGAGCCGTCGGCGCGGATGCGGTCGGACGCCGCCCCGAAGGGCGTCTGGGACGGCTGACCGTTGGCGGCCAGCGACAGCGGCTGGGCCGAGCGGTATGAGTAGCGGAAGTTGACGTTGACCTTGCCCGGGGTCTGCCACAGGAAGAAGCCGTTCACGCGGTGCCGCTGGTCGCGGTCGGAAAAGCCGTACTCGGCCGCCAGGTCGGTGATGCGCACGTAGCGCAGGGTGAAGGGATCGCGCTCGTTGTCGTCGTCGGAGTGGTCCCAGGAGAGCGTGTAGTTCACCTGGAACTGGTAGCTGTGCGACCAGCGCTTGGTGAGGCCGAAGGTGACGCCGTCGTAGAGGCTCTTCGCGCTCGAGGAGACCGTCCACAGGACGCCCACGCCGTTGGGGCCGCCGTCGAGGCCGCTCGACCAGGGGCCGCCGTACTCGGCGGCGTTGGAGTCCAGCCAGCGGGTGATGTGGACGCCCTTGGCGTGGTTGTACTGCACGAGGCCGGAGAGGTCGGAGCTGAGCTGCCGCTCGACCGCCAGCGAGCCCTGGTAGGTGCGAGGGTTGTGGAAGTTCGTGTCGAAGACGTAGACGTCGGGCCGGAACGGCGAGCCGATCTGGCTGGCCGGGATCAGGTTCGGATAGGCGGGCACCGGCCCCAGGATGCCGGTGAGCGCGCTGTTGCGGAACACCGTCTGGCCGCGGCTCCCGTTGGTCGAGCGCGTCGAGGCCAGCGACAGGCCCGGGATGCGCCCGTAGAAGATGCCGCCGTTGAGGCGCACGACCGTCTGGCCGTCGCCGGCGGGATCCCACGAGACACCCAGCCGGGGCTGGAACATCTTCCAGTCCGACGGGATGTTGCCGTCCGAGGGGAAGGTGAAGCTACCCTGGCGGTTGGTCACCGTCTTCCCGATGAAGCTGTGGAAGAAGACCTGGCTGGCCGGGGTGATGACGTCGGGCTCCTTCTCGCCCTCCCAGCGCAGGCCGTACTGGACGGTCAGCTTGCGGCTGGGCTGCCACTTGTCCTGGAGGAACACCGCGACGCTCCGCTGCGGGATGTCCTGGGTGCCGGCCTCCTCGACGCTCAGCCCGCCCACCCCCGCCTGCTGGAGGTACAGCAGCACCGGCCCCGTGATGTCCGCCCCGGCCGGACAGCGCCCGGTCTGGGAGGTCGACCCGTTCGAGCACTCCACGTAGTCGGGGTTCCGGGCGTAGTTCAGGAAGCCGTCGGTGGAGCTGAAGATGTAGCGGCCGTTGGCGAAGCCGATGAAGGTCTGCACGCTCTTGACCGAGTTCAGCTCCGCTCCGAGCTTTATCGCGTGGCTCCCCTTGACGAGGGACAGGTTGTTGTTGAGCTGGATGCGCTGGTCGTAGTACGTGACGGGGATGAAGAACGGCTCGCCGAAGCGGTAGCTGCGGACGAAGTCGAACGCGGTGTCGGGCAGGGGCCGGCCCTGGCCCGTGATGTTGGGGCCGAGGTAGGGCCGTGGCCGGTACTCGCGGGCGAACTGGAAGCGGAACTCGTTGAGCAGGGTCGGGGAGAAGCTGGAGAGGAGCGAGCCGCTGCCGGCGTGGGAATAGTCCTTCTCGTCGGCGTTGGCGCTCGTGCCCCAGGAGTCGACGTCGAAGGTGCCGTTCTTCTGGTCGGACCAGGTGTAGTTGTAGCGCAGCGTCAGCAGGTGCTTGGGGTTGAGCTGCCAGTCGACCTTGGTCAGCAGGACGCGGGCATCGTTGGTGCGGTCGATGGGGCCGTTCTCTTTGGGGCTGCCCAGGCTGGCGAAGAAGTCCACCACCCGCGGCTCGATGCGCGCGGGGTCGATCTGCTTGGTGGAGCGGCCGCGCTGGTAGTCGAAGGCCACGAAGTAGAAGGCCTTGTCCTTGGCCAGAGGGCCGCCGATCGTGAAGCCCGCCTGGTCCTGGTTGGAGTCGTTCTTGGGGGCCGAGGTCCCGTCGGCCCGCTTGGGGGCCGAAGAGAGCGACTGGTTCTTGAAGTAGTTGTGGAGGGTGCCGTGGACCTCGTTGGTGCCCGACTTGGTCACCACGTTGACGAAGCCGCTGTTGCTGCGGCCGAACTCGGCCGGCGCGCCCTCGGCCACCACCACCACCTCCTTCACGGCGTCGAGGTTGAACGTGAAGGGGGGCCGCTGGCCGCCCCGCTGCTCGCCGAAGAAGGGGTTGTTGAAGTCGGCCCCGTCGACCGAGATGTTGTTGGAGATGCCCTTCTGGCCGTTGATCGTCAGCTCGTCGCCGTCCGGCCCCTGCACGATGCTGACCCCGGGGGTGAGCTTGGTGAAGTCGAGGAAGTTCCGGCCGTTGTTGGGCAGCCCCCGGATGGAGGCGTCGTCGATCCGGTCCGAGCCCTCGGCCCGTGACGTCTCGATGAGCGGCGCGGCGCCCGTGACCACCACCTGCTCCTGGACCGAGGAGACCTTGAGGGTGAGGGGCAGGTTCACCGACTGCCCCACCGCCAGGTCGATCCCCTCCCGGACCAGGGTGGCGAAGCCGGACATGGTCACCGTGACGCGGTAGGGACCGAGGGGCAGGAGCAGGCCGCGGAAGCGGCCGTCGGCGTTGGTGGACACCACCCGCTCGAAGTTGGTGGCGGTGTTCTTGAGGGTCACCGTCGCCCCGGGGACCGACGCCCCGCTCTCGTCGACGACGGTGCCTTCGATGACGCCCGTGGTGGCCTGGGACTGCGCGTGCAGGGGTATCGCCCCCAGCGCGATCATGGTGAGGGCCGCCCAGACGGCGCGCGCGAGCCTCGGCATGGGATCAGCTCCTTGCCCCGGAAGGGGCCGACATGTGTGCCGAGACTATATGCGGCCCCGCGCGGGCGACGCAAGGGTCACGTCGCCGGACCGGGGATCGGCTGGAGAGGGCTTACTCGAGGAACGTGACGAGCAGCTTCGTCAGCGGGATGCCCAGCGAGAACTCGTCATCCACCAGCGGGCACAGGCTGTCGAACGAGTCACAAGCGGTGCCCGGCCCATCGGGGCCGAGGTTCACGTAGAAGTAGTGGCCGTCGACCTCGAAGGGGATCAGGAAGACCCCGTCGAACGTGCCGGTGCGCTTCAGCGTCCGGAAGCGCCACTGACCGCTCATGCGCGCGAAGCCCTGGGTGGCAGTGCTCAGGTCGAGGGTGCCGCTGACGTTTCCGGCCACGCTGACCTTCAACGTGTCGATGGACTCCCGCGTGGGGTCGATGTCGTTGAGCAGCAGCAGCGAGCCGACGATCGGCCCCTTGCCGGTGTTGAGGTTGACGCCGGAGGTGGCCTCCGCCTGGACGAAGCTGCCGAGCGCGAACGGCGAGTCATCCGTGAGGGCCCGCACTTCCTTGCCCAGGAGCGATGCCTTGGCCAGACGCAGGCTCAGGTCGGCGGTACTCACGGGCTTCCTGGGCTTGATGAGGCGCAGTGCCTCGTTGACCTCGTAGAGCACGGCCGTGCCGACCGGCGTTTCGGCTGAAACGGGCGAGGGCACGAGCCAGGCGAGCACCGCCGCAATCGCCGCCCCGGCGCGAGCGAGCCGTGCCCAAACCATCGGAATCCCCTTAGCACTCTTGTGCATCGTTCGACCTCGGTTCTCTCGCCACACGGCGAGCAACCCATACGAGCGGCCCGTACGCACCGGGGCGTGTCGGGATATAGCAATGGCCATGCCTCTGCGCTGTTTTCGTTAAATCGCTTTGAATCAATAAGTTGAGTCCGCGAGGTCTGTCAGCCAGAAATGTCGCCTGGCTCATTTCAGGCCACCCGCCGACTCAACAATCACAGAAACTATGCTGTTTCTAGGGTTTGTGAGTCAACGCGCGTCTTGCGGAAGAGTGGGACAGAATGAGTCGCCCGGCTCAGGATGACCCGCTTGCCGGCGTCGGCAGGGAGAGGCGGCTCAGAAAAGCCCGGGCAGCTTCATCCCACCGGCCAGACCCCCGATCTTTTCCTGCACCGCCTCGTCGACCTTGCGGGCGGCCTCGTTGCCCGCGGCGGTGATCAGATCCTGCAGCATCTCCACGTCGTCCCTGCTCACCACCTCGGGGTCGATCGTCAGGCGCTTGAGGTTCTTCTGGCCGTCCATGACGACCTTCACCATGCCCCCGCCCGAAGTGGCCTCGATCTCCAGCGCCTGGATCTCCTTCTGGATGCGCTCCTGGGCCTGCTGGAGCTGCTTCATCAACTGTTTCGGGTTGCCGAAGGGGTTCATGGCTTGTTCTCCCGGACCTCGACGACCTTGCCCCCGAAAAGGTCGAGGGCCTCCTGGACCGCGGGCTCCCGCGCGGCCTCCTCCATGAGGCGCCGCCTCCTGGCCTCGACCGTCGTCACCTCGACCGCCGCCGGCGCCGAGCCCACCTGCACCTTCAGCGGCCGGCCGGCCGCCTTGCGCGCCAGCTCGCGGTAATCATCGGCGTGCATGGATGCGAAGGCGGAGAAGTCTGCCGCGACGTCGAGCAAGAGCGTGTCGCCTTCCAGGCGGGCCTGCGCGCCCCGCAGCGGCTGGGCCAGCGAGGGCCGGGCGGCGGCCAGGCCGATCATGGCGGCCAGGATCCCGGCCGCGCCATCGGCAGGAGCGGCCGGAGCGGAAACGGCAGGGGCGGGCGCGGGTGGGCCGGCGGGCACGGCCCGGGTCGGGGAAGCCGCGCGCGGCGCGCCGGCGGCCAGACGCTCCACGCGGTCGACCAGCTCCGCGAACGGGGTCAGCCGCCGCATCTGCGCCATCTTGAGGAGGGCCAGCTCCAGCGTGACGCGCGGATCCTGCGCCCAGCGGAGGTCGGTCTCGAGCCGGGTCAGCACGTCGAGGATGCGCAGCAGGTCGTCCTCGGAGTACGCCTCGGCGAGCGGCCGGATCCGCTCCCGCTCCTCGGGCACGAGGGCGGCCAGGAGGGCGCTCCCCTCGGGAGCGGTCTTGAGAAGCAGGATCTCGCGGAAGTGCAGGATCAGCTCGCGGGCGAAGTTCCGGTGGTCGGCGCCGTAGTCGGAGAGCCTTTCCACCAGGTCGAGCAGGGCCAGCGTGTCCCCGGCCGCCACCGCGCGTGAGGCCGAGAGGAGCAGCTCGCGGTCGATGAGGCCGAGCAGGGCCGAGATGTCCTCGTCCCGCACGTCCTCCCCGCTGAAGGAGAGCACCTGGTCGAAGAGCGACAGCGCGTCGCGCGCGCTGCCCTCGGCGGCGCGGGCGATGCGGGTCAGGGCGTCGTCGGAGACCTGGATCCCCTCCCCGCTCGCCACCGTGCGCAGGTGGGCCTGGATGTCGCGGGCGGGGATCATGCGGAAGTCGTACTGCTGGCAGCGGGAAAGTATGGTGTCGGGCAGCTTGTGATACTCCGTGGTGGCGAAGATGAACTTCACCCGCGGCGGCGGCTCCTCCAGCGTCTTCAGCAGGGCGTTGAAGGCGCCGGTGGAGAGCATGTGGACCTCGTCGATGATCCAGATGCGGAACCGGTCCCGGGCCGGGTTGTAGCGCGCGCTCTCGCGCAGCTCGCGCACCTGGTCGACGCTGTTGTTGGTGGCTCCGTCGATCTCCTGCACGTCGAGGCTGGCCCCGGCCGTGATCTCCTGGCACGATGAGCACTCCCCGCACGGGTCGGGGGTCGGCCCCTTCACGCAGTTGAGGGCCTTGGCCAGGATCCGCGCGGTCGTCGTCTTGCCCACCCCGCGCGCCCCCGAGAGCAGGAACGCGTGGCCGATGCGCCCCGAGGCCAGCGCGTTGCGCAGCGTGCGGGTGACGGTGGACTGGCCCACGACCTCGTCGAAGGTCTTGGGCCTCCATTTGCGCGCGAGGACCTGATAGGGCATGGAAAGGGCACCCTCGCCCTACCCTCGCCCAGAGGCAGAGGGAATGAGGAAAGGGAGCGTATCAATGGGGCCGTCCCCACGTGAACCCCGGCTGTCCTGCGGCACACCCGAGTATCGCCTGACCGTTGCTCCCTTCCGGGCCTGGCGGGGTTGGGCGCCTCGCGTTGCGCAGGGCCGGGGCCCACGTGCGGGCGACCCCGGCTCTAGCCTACCTCAATCCCCGGCGCGGAGGAACGGACATGCTTGCGGGCACCCGCCCACCGCCTATTTCCACTCCAGCGTGAGGTCCTTCAGCACGCGGCCGAGGCTCACTTGCAGGCGGCGAGCCGCCCCGGGGTTGAACGTCCCCGAGATCCGCTCCGTGCGCGCGCCGTCGTCCCAGCTCACCTGGACCTGGATCTCGTGCCGTCCCGGCTTGACCGCGAGCACGTCGTGGAAGCTGCCCTTGCGCAGCTTGAGGCCCATCACCTTCTTCGTGACGTGCCCGCCGAGCTTCTCCTCCTTCACGAGCTGGCCGTCCAGCCACAGCTTCAGCAGCCCCACCCGCAACGGATGCTCCACGTCGATGGCCAGCTCGGCCGGCTTCTCACCCTGGAAGGCCGAGAGCAGGGCGCCCAGGCCGGAGGAGGGCGAAGCCTCGGGCCCCGTGTGCGTGGCACTGGAGGCCGTTGAGGGAGACGGCGGATGGCGGCGGGCCACGAGGAACGCAGTCGCGGTGAGGACGAAGAGCGCCGTTCCCGCGACCAGGGCCGACAGACCGGTTTTGGCGAACCGTAGCCGCGGAGGGATCTTCCCCGGGAGGGTGCCCGTCCGCTCGGCCGCCTTCGGCACCGCGGTCGCTCGATGGCGGGGGGGAAGGCCGGCCAGCACGTCGGCGATGTCCTCGGCCAGCGCTCCCGAGGTCGCATAGCGGGCGCGGGGGTCCTTGGCCAGGCATCGCCCGACCACGTAGTCGACTTCGGCGGGCACTCCGGGCCGTACCTGCGAGGGCGGAGGCGGGTCCTGGTGGAGGACCTTCCCGATGATCGCCATCATGCTCTCGGCGCCGAAGGCCAGCCGGCCGGTGAGCATCCAGTAGAGGATCGCGCCGAGGGAGAACTGGTCGGTCCGCGCGTCCACCTCCTCGCCGAGGGCCTGCTCGGGCGACATGTAGAGGGGCGTGCCGAACGACTGGCCGGTGGCGGTGATGCGCAGCCGGCCCGTCTCGACCTTCGCGATGCCGAAGTCCATGATCTTCGGCTCGCCGGAGGGCAGGACCATGATGTTGGCCGGCTTCACGTCGCGGTGGATGACCCCCGCAGCGTGGGCGTGCTGCAGCGCGTCGGCCAGGCGGCCCCCCAGCCGCAGGACGTCCCGCATATCCAGGGTCGGCTCCGGCGTCGGATGGGCCAGCGTGCGTCCCTGGAGGCACTCCATCGCGATGAAGAGGGTGCCGGTCTGCGGATCGCGCCCCGCATCGTGGACGACCACGATCCCGGGGTGTGAAAGGCGGCCGGCGATGCGCGCCTCGGAGAGGAATCGCTGCTCGAAGGCGGCTCCCTCGTCCGGCGTGACGGGAAAGGCGAGGTGGATCGTCTTGAGGGCGACGTTGCGGCCGAGGGCGGGATCGAAGGCCTCGTAGACCACGCCCATCATCCCGCGGCCGATCTCGCGGCGGATCTCGTAGCGGCCGACGGCGGAGGGGATGGGCTCGCTCAGGGGCTCGGGCTCGAGAATGGCGCTGCCGCGCAAGCGCAGTCTTAGCACAGATATGATGCGCTCCCAAGGAGGGGGCCATGAGACTGACCTGGTCGCGCGTGTGCGCCGGCTTTCTCCCGTTCGGCCTGGCGGCGGCGGCATCCGCCGCCGAACGCCCGAGCGTCGACGCCGTGCTCGACGCGCTGGACCGCCTTCACGAGCTGCGGCAGGCGGCCCTCTCCCCCGACGGGACCCGGGTGGCCTGGGTCGAGCGCCTGAGGAGCCCCGAGGGATTCGGCGGCCCTTCCACCATCCACCTCGCCCCTCGCACGGGCGGTCCGGCGCGGACGCTCGGGGCCGGCCGCGACGGCCGGCCCCATCACGAGCACGACGTGCGCTTCTCGCCCGACTCCCGCACGATCGCATTCCTGTCGGACGCCGATCGCGCCGGCCAGCTCCAGCTGTATCTGGCGTCGGGGGCGGGCGGGCCGACCCGTGCGCTCACGCGCGTCGCCGGACAGCTCGCTGACCCGCGATGGTCCCCCGACGGGCGCCGCATCGCCATCCTCTATATAAGGGGCTCGACGCAGCCGCACGGCGCGCTCGTCGCCTACCGGCCGGACGCGGGGGTCGTGGAGGAAAAGGTCGACGAGCAGCGCATCGCCATCGTCGACGTCGAGACGGGCGCGCTGCGCGAGGTGAGCCCGCCCGACCTGTACGTCTACGACTACGACTGGTCGCCGGACGGGCGCCGGCTGATCGTGGAGGGCGCCCCCGGATCGGGCACCAACAACTACTGGATCGCGGAGCTGTTCGTGGTCGACGCGGCCTCCGGGGAGACCCGTTCGATCTGGAAACCACCGCTCCAGATCGCCGTTCCGCGCTTCTCGCCCGACGGGCGTTCGGTGGCGGTCATCCACGGTCTCATGAGCGACGAGGGGTCGAACGGCGGCGATGTCTACGCGGTGCCGGTCGACGGCGGCGAGCCGCAGAACCTGACCCCCGGCATGGCTGCTTCCGCGGCGTGGCTCGATTGGCGTCCGGGCGGCGAGATCCTTTTCACGGCCCACGCCGACGGCGGCTTCGCGCTGGGCCGCGTGCGGCCCGGCGAGGCGGTATCGTTCTCCTGGCAGGGACCGGAGGCGCTCTCGAGCCTGAGCTTCGACCAGGCCGGCCATGCGGCCCTGATCCGACAGTCGTTCGGCTCACCGCCGGAGGTGTGGGCCGGCGACGTCGGCCGCTGGACCGCGGTCACTCACCTCAACGCGGACCTCACGCCGCAGTGGGGCGAGGCGAAGAGCCTCCACTGGGAGAGCGACGGGCAGCGGGTGCAGGGTTGGCTCGTGGCTCCGCGCGAGGTCGAGTCGGGCCGCCGCTACCCGATGGTCGTGTCCGTGCACGGCGGGCCGTCGTCCGCCGCTGCCCCGTCGTGGCCGGGACGCTGGACCGCCGTGCTTCCCACCCAGGGCTATTACGTGTTCCTGCCCAACCCGCGGGGCAGCTACGGGCAGGGGGAGGCGTTCACCCGGGCCAACGTGAAGGACTTCGGGCACGGCGACCTGCAGGACGTGCTCCGCGGCGTCGATGCCGCTCTCCATGCGGCGCCCATCGACGAGCGCCGGCTGGGGCTCATCGGCTGGAGCTACGGCGGCTACATGGCCATGTGGGCGGTGACCCAGACCGGCCGCTTCAAGGCCGCCGTCGCCGGGGCGGGGATCGCGAACTGGCAGAGCTACTATGGCCAGAACCGCATCGACCGCTGGATGATTCCGTTCTTCGGGGCCTCGGTCTACGACGACCCCGCTGTGTACGCCCGATCCTCGCCGATCAGCTTCATCAAGAACGTCCACACGCCGACGCTGGTGCTGCACGGCGACCGTGACTCGGAGGTCCCGACGCCGCAGGGCTACGAGTTCTGGCACGCCCTCAAGACGCTCGGCGTACCGACCCAGCTCGTGATCTTCGAGAACGAGGGCCACGCGGTCTCGAAGCCGGAGCACGTGCGGGACATGATGCGCCGGGTCGGGGAGTGGTTCGACAAGTACCTGGGGCCCTGAACCGACGCTCAGCGATTCTCGTTGCTCGGCCCCCGCGTGCCGCCCGATTGCACGCCCTCCTTGGAGGCGGGCGGCCCCTCCTCGTTCCCCGGCGTCGCCGGCAACGGCCCTTGCTGCCGGCCCCGACCCTGGTTGTCCTGACCTCCCGTGCCCCGCGGCGGAAGCCTCTCCTGCTCGTTGCGCTCCCATTCCGTCGACGGCTCGTGCCGGCGCGCCGCCTCCGGGCCGAGTTGATCGACGGTGCCGCGTTGCTCGGCCCGCCCGCCGGCGGGGGGTCCAGGGTCGGATCTGCTCCCGGCGCGGTCGGAGCGCTTGGTCCTGTTGTCGTCGGCCATGGTCACCTCCGGGAGAGTGGAGGTGCAATCCATGTGCCGCAGCGGCGTGGCCGGTGGCTCAGTTGGAGTGGCGGAGAGAGGGGGATTCGCTCGACCGAGCGCGAGCGAGGTCGACGCTGCGCGGCTCCACGCCTGCGTGGAGGCGCGCGGCTACCCCCGGTGGAGTTTCCCCCACACATGATTTCCAGTCATGCCGATTCAGCCAGGCTCTCGCGAAGTCATTTGAGCTGGGGGTGCTCGCGCCGCACCCCCAGACCCCCCGCCGCTCCGGCGGAGTGAATCCGCCTTCGCGGCGTTGGCGTGGCCCGTGGCTCAGTTGGAGTGGCGGAGAGAGGGGGATTCGAACCCCCGGTGGAGTTTCCCCCACACATGATTTCCAGTCATGCCGATTCAGCCAGGCTCTCGCATCTCTCCGTCATGCTTGGCTCTTCGAAGCTACATGATTCGTTGGGGGTCTACAACTGCGTCGGCGTGGCTCGAATGGTGGCACGCCGGTTGCACTGGCAGGAGCGATGGCCACGCGCGGTCGCCAGCTCGCCATTGCCGCCCTGAGCGGGCTCGGGCTCGCCGACTCGCTGTACATGCTCGCCTACGAGGAGGGACTCATCGACTCCCTCATGTGTCCGTTCTTCGGCGAAGGCTGCAACAAGGTCGGACGCTCGCAGCACGCCCGTCATTTCGGCGTCCCCAACGCCGCGGCCGGCGTCCTCGGCTACGCGGCCATGGGCGGACTATCGCTCGCGGCCCCACCGCGTCGGCGGTCCTGGCCGGCCTTCGCCGTCGCCGGCATCTCGACCGCGGCGGCCGCGGCCAGCGTTTTCCTGACCTGGGAGCAGGCGGCCAAGGTCAAGGCCTGGTGCTTCTGGTGCCTCAGCTCGGCCGCGATCAACGCGGCGATCCTGCCTTTGTCGCTGTCGAACCTCCCGCGCCGCTGGCCGTCGAGGCAAGGTCGGCGGACATAGAGGACCGCCCCGGCGGCGCCTATTCCCACCGGAGCGCCTCGATCGGGTCCAGGCGCGACGCCTTGACGGCCGGGTAGGCCCCGAAGAAGACGCCGACCCCCATGGAGACGAGCAGGCCCAGGAGCGGCGACCAGAGAGGGATGGCGGCCGGCAGGGCCGGCACCGCGACTTTCACCGTGGCCGAGATCAAGAGGCCCAGCAGCACACCCAGAGCGCCCCCGATCGTGCTCAGCGTGACCGCCTCGACGAGGAACTGGCCGATGACGTCGCGGCGCAACGCGCCCACCGCCCGGCGGACGCCGATCTCCCGTGTGCGCTGGGTGACCGAGACGAGCATGATGTTCATCACGCCCACCCCGCCGATGAGGAGCGAGATGAGGGCCACGAACACCATGGCGCCCGTGATGCCGCCCGTGATGGCGCGGAACTGCGAGATGAGCTGGTCGGGGGTGACCACGGCGAAGTCGTTGGGCTTGTCGAAGGGGACCTTGCGCCGGACGCGCAGGGCGGCCACCGTTTTCTCGATCACGCGGTCGATGTCCTCCGTGCGCCGGGGGACGATGTTCAGGCGCACCCCGTCCCTCCGCACCTGGAAGGCGAACTGCCGCTCGAACGAGCCGTACGGCAGCACGACCTTGTTGTCGGGCGAATAGCCGAACTGCTCGCCCTTTTTCTCCAGAACGCCCACCACGCGGTACCGCAGCCCCTCCACCGTGACGTCCTTCCCGATCGGGTCGACCTTGGGGAAGATGGCCTCCTGGACCTCCGCGCCCAGCACCGCCACCAGCGCGCTGTGCTCGACCTCCGCCGGCGTGAAGAAGCGGCCCCGGCCGATGTTGTAAGCGGTGGCGATGGGGTAGAACTCGTCCGCGCCGAGGATGTAGGGGCCGTTCGCCTGCAGGTTGCCGTTCTTGACGTGGATCACGGCGTCGAAGTAGCCACACAGCACGGATACGGTGGCCTCCGGGATCCTCTCGCGGAGGCCCTCCGCGTCCTGGACGGTCAGGTTCTTGCGCCGCCGCTCCTCGTCGCCGAGGGGGCCACCCGGACCGAAGCGGTCGTCGTACTTCTGGATCTCGATCCGGTTCGCGCCGAAGGCCTGGAGGCTGCCGATGACGTTGTTGTTGAAGCCGGTCACGATGGCCACCATCGCCATCACGGTCGTGACCCCCACCACGATCCCGAGGATCGTGAGCGTGGACCGCAGCTTGTGCTCCAGCACCGCGCCGAGCGCGAAGCGCACGTTGCTGGTGAAGCCGCGCTGGAACGCGGCCCGGATCATCTTCATGCCGTGGCCTCACTCATGCCGCAGGGCCTCGACGGGCGGCAGGCGGGCGGCGGCCGCCGCCGGGGCCAGGCCCGCAACCAGGCCGGTGAGGGTCGCGGTGAAGAGCCCGATGGCGACGAAGACCAGCTTCACCTCCGCCGGGAATACCTGGCTGACGGCCAGGGCGACGACGGCCCCGCCCACGACGCCGCCCGCGCCGCCCAGGGTGGCCAGGACGGACGACTCCAGCAGGAACTGTCGCTGGATGTCCCGCTTCCGCGCCCCGAGCGCCATGCGGAGGCCGATCTCGTGCGTGCGCTCTACGACCGACACGAACATGATGTTGGCGATGACGATCCCCCCCACGACGAGCGAGATGCCCGAGATGAGCACCATCACCGCGAAAGCCCCGGCCGAGATGGAGCGCCAGAGGGCCTGGATCGCCTCCGCCCCCACGACGCCGAACGGGTCGTCGGATTTGAAGGGCGTCTTCCGCAGCGAGCGCAGCAGCGTCCGCACCTCGCCTTCCGCCTCCTCCAGGCCTTTCATGCCGCCCACGGGCCGGACCAGGATCGCGATCCCCTCGTCCGAGGTCATGACCTTCTGCAGGAACGACAGCGGCACGAACATCGCCTTGTCGCGGTTCTGCCCCAGCACGTTGCCCTGCTTGGACTGGAGGCCGACGACCCGCAGCGGGTAGCCCCGCACGTACACGATCCGGCCGATGGGATCGAAGCCGGGGAAGAGCTGGTCCTTCACGTCGTAGCCGATGACGGCGACCGCCGCCGCGTGCTCGTCCTCGAGGTTGGTGAAGAAGCGCCCGGCCTGGAGGTCGACGTTCAGGAGCGTCGCTATGTTGGCCGTGTAGCCCGTGATGGGGACGTCGGCGAGCTTGCGGGGCCCGGCGTGCACGGTCGCGATCTGCTGGGCCTGCGCGCCGACGGCGGCGCAGGAGCGGCACTCGGCCCTCACGACCTGCAGGTCGCGGCCGGTGACGGGCTTGCGCCTCTGGGCCAGGATGAACTCCTGCCGGCTGCGGATGATCCCGTACTTGGTGAAGACCAGCACGTCGGGGTTCAGGTTGACCACCTTGTTCAGGACGTAGTCGTTGAGGCCGCTGATCACGGACAGGACCGCGACGACCGTCATCACCCCGATGATCACGCCCAGCAGCGTGAGGCCCGAGCGGAGCTTGTTCAGACGCAAGGCCTGCAACGAAACGGCCAGAAGCTCGGACAGTCTCATGCCGCGCTCGCGACCGTTCGGCGCATCCCGTTCACGAGGTACCGGCGCCTTCACCCTCGGCGGCCTTGCGCTCCTTCTCGGACATCCGCTTCACGCGATCGCCGTCCTTGATCTGGCGGAGGGCCTTGAACGGACCGGTGATGATCTCCTCGCCGGGCTTGACGCCGGTCAGCACTTCCACCATCAGCTCGCCCGAGATGCCGGTCTTGACGGGGGTGAAGACCGCCTTGTCCTCGCGCAGCGCGTAGACGCCCTCCTCCGTCTTCAGCTTGCCGGCCTCGGTGCGCTCGCCCCGGGGCGAGTCGCGCACGACCACGGCGGCCAGGGGCACCGCGGGCACCTTGGGCTTGGTCCCCGTGATGATGTCCGCGGTGACCGAGAAGCCGGGGCGGATGCCGGGCGGGGGCATGACCACCTTCGCCTTCACCTTGAAGTTGATGGCGTCGGAGGTCGTCGTCAGGCCCTGCAGGTCGGGGTCGTCGCGCAGGATCGGCGAGTTGCCGACCTCCGTGACGAGGCCCTCGAACGGCCGACCCGGGTAGGCGTCGATGCCCAGCAGCGTCTTCTGCCCGACCTGGACCGTCGGCGTGTCGGTCTCGTCCACCATCAGCACCGCCTCCACGGTGGACATGTCGGAGATCGTCAGGAGCTGGGTGCCGGGGTTGTTCATGGTGCCGATCACCGTCACCTCGCCCGCCTTCACGCGCAGGGTGGTCACGACGCCGTCGATGGGCGCGCGCACCGTCGTCTTCGAGAGCGTGTCGCGGTTGGCGTTCAGACCGGCCCGCATCTGGTCCACCCGGTTCTGGGCCGCCTCGAAGGTCGAGCGCGACGTCTCGAGGCCCGAGCGGGCCTTCTGGAACTCCGCCTCCGACGTGATGCGCGCCTCGTAGTTGCGCCGGGTCCGCTCGAAATCGCGCTCGGCCTGTTCCATCGTGGCCCGGGCCGTGTCGCGGTCGGCCAGGCTGGCCCGGAGCGCCGCGTTCGAGCCGGCCTCCTCGGCCGCCGCCCGGTTGCGGTCGATCTGCAGGAGGAAGTCTCCCTTCTTGACGGCGTCTCCCTCCCGCACGGCCAGGTTGACGATCTGGCCCATCACGAGAGCCGACATCTCGACCTTGTTCTCGGCCTGGATCTTGCCGTTGGCGGTGACTTTCGAGACGATGTCCTGCGTCTCCACCCGGGCGGCCAGGACCGCTACGGCCTTCCCCCTCTGGCGCGAGTAGGCGGCTCCTCCCGCGGCGAGCAGAACGATGGCGGCAACGGCGAGGAGGACGACGCGCTTCTTTGTCCAGCGTGGCACTCGACCGCCCTCGCGCGGCTCAGCCCTGGGCAACGCCTGAATCTGTCTACGGTGCGAGCCCCGCGCGCGTTCCGCCCGGATGAGCCGGCGCCAATCTACATGGGGGGTGCGCGGCGGTCAACGCGAGCGCGCCGTCGGTCGCCTGCCGCCCGCCTGGCCGAGCGGAGTACAAGGAAATGAACGCGTCTACGTAAGGACTCAGCTATTCGTGTTGTCAGAGCTGGCGGAGAGGGTGGGATTCGAACCCACGATACCCTTTCGGGTATAACGGTTTTCGAGACCGTCCGCTTCAACCACTTGCGTACCTCTCCGTCATTGAGCTGGGGGGTCCTAGCGGCGGACCCCCCAGACCCCCCGCTCGCTACGCGCGAGTGGATCGCGCTTCGCTCGCAGTCCGTGGCTACGATCCAGGGAGCTTAGCGGCGGACCCCCCAGACCCCTGCTCGCTACGCGCGAGTGAATCGCGCTTCGCTCGCAGTCCGTGGTCACTACCCAGGGAGCTTAGCGGCGGACCCCCAGACCCCCTGCTCGCTACGTGCGAGTGAATCGCGCTTCGCTCGCAGTCCGTGGCCACGATCCAGGCTTAGCGGCGGAGCCCCAGACCCCGGCGCGCTACGTGCGGGTGAATCGCGAAAGGCGATCTTACCTCAGGCCTCTTCGCGGCGGAACTTGAAGAAATCCACGACCAGCGTGCGGCACTCGTCCTCGAGCACGCCTCCGAGCACCTCGAGCCGGTGGTTGAGCCGGAGCGACCTCGCGTCGAGGATCGAGCCGAGGGCCCCCCATTTCGGCTCCGGCGCACCGTAGATGACGGTGGAGATCCGCGCGTTCACCATCGCCCCCACGCACATGAGGCACGGCTCCAGCGTCACGTACAAGGTCGCGCCGGTCAGGCGATAGTTGCCGGCCCCGCGGGCGGCCTGGCGCAGCGCGATCACCTCGGCGTGGCCGGTCGGATCCACGGCCCGGATGGGCTGGTTGAAGCCTTCCCCGACCACCCTGCCTTCGGCGACGATCACGGCTCCAATCGGGACCTCGCCCACGTGCCGGGCGCGGCGGGCCTGGGCGAGAGCCTGGCCCATGAAGCGCTCGTGGACCTCGGCGGGCGGGCCGGGGAAGGAAGTCATCCGCCTAGAATCCTACCCGTGGAAGAGCGGATCGCGGTCGTCTCCGGGGGGCAGACCGGCGTCGATCGGGCGGCCCTCGACACGGCGCTGGACCTCGGCCTTCCCTGCGGCGGCTGGTGCCCTCGCGGCCGCCGGGCGGAAGATGGGCCGCTGCCCGGCCGGTACCCACTGCGGGAAACGCCGACCGCGGCCTATCCGCAGCGGACGGAGTGGAACGTGCGCGACTCCGACGGCACGCTGGTGCTCCATCGCGGCCGGCCACGGGGAGGGACCGCGCTCACCCTTCGTCTGGCCGGGCGCTACGGACGGCCGGCGCTGGCCGTCGACCTCGCGAGGTCGCCCGAGGCTGAAGCGGTCCGTCAATGGATCGCCCGCGAGCGGATCGCCCGGCTGAACGTGGCGGGCCCGCGAGAGAGCGAGCATCCGGGGATCCACGGCCAGGCCGCCCGCTTCCTCCACGACGTCCTGGCCCACAACTGAGCACAGAGGTGCGAAGATAGCGTAACCGCCATGCGGGACCTCGAGGCCGCCCGCCGGCTCCTGGCTCGCAGCCGGCAGGCCCTTGCTTTCACGGGCGCCGGCGTCAGCACGGCTTCGGGCGTGCCCGACTTCCGTAGCCCGGGCGGGATCTGGAGCCGGTACCGGCCGGTGACGCTGCCCGAGTTCCTGGCCAGCGCGGAGGCCAGGCGGCGCTACTGGACGTACAAGAAGGAGACCTGGGCCGATTTCGCCCAGGCGAGGCCGAACGCGGCCCACGAGGCCCTGGCGCGGCTGGAGTCGCAGGGCCGCCTGCTCGGCGTCGTCACCCAGAACATCGACGGCCTTCACCAGGAGGCGGGCAGCCGCAAGGTGGTGGAGCTGCATGGGACCAACCGGCGTGTCGAGTGCCTCGGCTGCGGCTGGAACGGCCCGGCGGCCGAGACCCACGAGCGGCTGGCGGCCGGCGAGGAAGTCCCCGCCTGCGCCGGGTGCGGCGGCCCCCTGAAGGCGGCCACCATCTCCTTCGGCCAGGCGTTGCGGCCGGAGGTGCTCGAGGAGGCCTTCGCGCTCGCCCGCGCCGCCGACCTGCTGCTCGTCCTCGGCTCGTCGCTCGTCGTCTATCCCGCCGCGGCGATCCCGGAGGCTGCCGCGAGCCAGGGGGCGCCGATGCTCATCATCAACCGCGAGCCCACCCCCCTCGACGGGCTGGCCGCGGTCGCCCTGCGGGGAGAGGTGGAGCGGCTGCTGCCGGCCCTGCTCGACGGCGTGGCCGCCGGGGAACCGGCGTAGAATACGGGCGCCATGGCTCGGCAGAAGGTCACGAACTGGTCGTCTCGTGTCGATCCGCTGATCCGGCGCTACCGCGGCCTCGTGCCACTCATCGCGCAGGAGGATGCGACGCTGGCCGTGGATGCGGTAGGGCGCATGATCGTGGCCGTGGAAAAGGCCAAGTCCGTTCCTTCGAGCGCCGCGACGGCCGTTGCCGAGGACGCCATCCTCGAGGCCGGCCGTCTCCTGGAGGCTGTCCGAGAGAGGCGGCAGGCACCGGAGGCCTGAGCGCGCGGCGCGGACGCCCTGTTGCAATTGCAACGATCCAGCGCTAACATTTCATCTGATGAAGACGGCGCCCTTCCGTCCACAGGCCCGGCCCGCCGCCGCCGGGGAGGTGCTGACCCGGGCTTCGCGCCGGGCCGCCGAGTTGCTCGGCCTCAGCCAGAGGGACCTGGCCCGGATCATCGGCCTCAGCCCCGCCACTGTCTCCCGCCTCGCCCACCGGCCCCTCGATCCCGCGGCCAAGGAGGGCGAGCTGGCCGTGCTGTTCGTGCGGATGTTCCGGAGCCTGGACGCCCTCGGAGGCGGAGACGTCGAGGCGGCGCGCCGGTGGCTCCACGCGGAGAACGTCCACCTCGACGGCGTGCCCGCCCGCCTCATCCAGACCGTCGCCGGCCTCGTCGATGTCGTCGAGTATCTGGACGCGATGCGAGGGAAGGTCTAGGCTCCGCCGCCTGCGCGGCGAGGCCTGGCGCGTCGTCGAGGACCAGTACCTCTTCTCCACCCGCAAGCTGGTGGCCTCGGACGCCGAGCAGCGCCTGCTGGAGGAGCTGCTCGAGGCCTCCAAGCCGGCCGCCGCCCCGCGGGGACTCCACTACCTGCTCCTCACCCCGTTTCGCTACCCGCCGCTCCTCCACGGCTCCCGCTTCCGCAGCCGCGCCGACGCCGGGGTCTGGTATGGCTCGCGCGAGCCGCGCACGGCCTTCGCCGAGGCCGCCTACTACCGGCTGCTGTTCCTCGAAGGCACCGCGGCGGCCATCGACTCGTTGGAGCTCGACCTGTCGGCGTTCCGGGCCGCCTTCGAGTCGGCGCGCGGAGTCGACCTGACGCGGCCGCCCTTCGCCGCGCATCGCACGGCCATCTCCTCCCCCACCAGCTATGCCGAGTCCCAACCCCTCGCCCGGGAGATGCGCGGGGCGGGCGTGGAGGCGTGCCTCTACGACTCGGCGCGCGAGCCGGACGGCGTGAACATGGCCCTGTTCACGCCGCGGGCCTTCGCCACGCGCAAGCCGTCGCCCCCCGAGTCGTGGCGCTGCGTGGCCACCCGGGGCTTCGTCGAGGTGACCAAGAAGGACGTCTTCCGGCGCGTCTCCCACCGCTTCGAGCGGAGCCAGTTCGAGGTCGATGGAAGGCTGCCCGCCCCCGGGCTGTCCGCGCCGATCTCCGCACGTCCCGGCGCCCGGCGCTAGGGCGAGGAGGCGGCCGGGAAGCGGGCGCGCATCCGGCGCAGGCGCCGGCCGCTGAGGCTTTGCCGCAGCCGGGAGGGCGCGACTCCGAACTCACGCCGGAAGGCGTTGGTGAAGTGGCTGTGGTCGGCGAAGCCGAGGTCGAGCGCGACCCTGGTCAGGTCCTCGCCGTCCTCGGCCAGGCGCTCGAGGGCGACCCGCATCCGCAGCCGGATCAGGTAACGGTGGATGGGCAGGCCGGCCTCGCGGCGGAAGAGACGGGCGAGATGGAAAGGCGCGTAGCCGACCGCGCGCGCGATCTCGGCCAGCGTCGGCGAATCGGAGAGCCGCGCGGCGAGGAAGACCTTCACCGCTTCGGCCGCCTCGCGGTGCTGCCTCCGGGTGGCCGGGCTCCGGGGCGCCTCGGCGGACGGCGAAGAGGACGGGACGGCGGCCACCGCCTCCGCGGCCAGCGCAAACGCGACCTCCTGCAGCTCGATCGCCCCCGCACCAGCCTGGGTCAGGCTGAGCAGCCGGCGCTGGAGCACGGCCGCCTTCGGCGTGCAGGGGGCATGCGTGAAGGCGAACGGAGCCGTGCTGCGCTCGGGTGCCGCCGGGTCCTGCTCGGCCAGGAGGTCGAGCAGGTCACCGACCGGCAACGATAGCACGAGGCAGTCGTCTCCTCCCGGCAGAGGATGGTGCACCCGGTACGGCTCGCCGGCGTTGAAGAACAGGACGTGGTTGGGATCGGCGACCGCGCGGCCCTGCCGCGTCTCGCGCTCGAACAGGCCCGCGCGAACGAAGCAGATCTGGTGCTCGCGCGCAGTCTCTTCGGGGCCCGCCGCGCGGGCGGGGACCCGACAGCGGAACTCCTGCAAGACGAAGCCGGGCCCGGCGTGGACGCTTTCCATCTCCTGGGCGCCCGCCGCCGGACCCGGCGGTGTGGGATCTCTAACTCCCGTACTGTATGACACCAGTTAGATCATAGGCGTTGCCCCTGGGCGCGTCAAGCCGAGGCGGATTTTCACGGCAGCCGCAGCAGCCAGGCGCTGCGGCCGTGCGTCGCCGCATAGAGCAGACGCGCGCTCGGCACGATCGTCAGGCCCGGAACCTCGACCATCGGCAAGCCCTGGCCGGCCACCGACCACGCCGCCGAGCCGCTCGCGAGGCGCAGGACGCCGAAGTCGGAGGAGGCGTAGAGGTCGCCGGTCACGTCGTCCCGCACGAGGTCGGTCGCCGGCAGGTCCGGGAACGTCGTCCCGTCGAGAGGCGTCCAGGCGGCCACCGCTCCCGTCCAGAGCACGTCGAAGACGTGGCCGGGCTGAGTGGGCGTGTTGAAGTTATATCCGGAGTAGGAGATCCACGCGTGGTGCGGGTTGGCGGGGTCGACGTAGATCGAGGTGACGAAACGGCCGGGATCCGTCACGGAGAGCGTGTCGATCCGCGTCCACACGACGGAGCCGGCCGGAGCGTCGGCGTTGTCGGAGATGAAGACGCGGCCGGTGCCCGTCGCCGCCCAGAGCGTTCCGGTGTTGCTGGGCGTGCGCTCGATGGCGGCGACCGCGCCCCCGGCGCGGGTGCCGTAGGCGGCGCTCGTCAGGTCGTTCGTCCCCGGCACGCCGATGCGGACGAAGTCGCCGCAGGCCGGGTTGGCCGCGGAGGTCGTGAACTCCGCGCAGTTGGTCTCCAGGTAGTCGCGGTCGCCGGCCCAGTCCTGGGCCCCAGTTGGCGGGGTTGGGGTCGGCCGTCACCGGCGGGTAGAAGTACGATGCCTCGGGGCTGGCCACGATGGCGCCGGTGGCCACGACCCACTTCGTCGGGTCGCCGTTGCGGAAGTTCACGTCGTTGGCCTGGCCGGTGAAGGTGTTGACGCGCAGGGAATCGTCGGCGGCGCTGAAGCCGGACTGCCCGCCGTCCCCGTACATCTCCTGCCAGGCGACCTTGTTCGAGCCCGTGAACTGGAAGGTGCCGTTGTCCTGGGTGCCGCCCTGAAGGTTGTTCTGCGGGCGCTGCGCGCTCACGGACAGGCTCTGGAACTGCAGGGTCGAGAAGCCCTCGTTCAAGCTGAAGAGCTGGTTCGGCACCCGCCAGAGCAGGCTCTTGCAGTAGGCGTTGCCGGCCGCGCTGAGGTTGCGCTGGTCGCACTTCCAGGACACGTCGGCGAAGCCGCCGTCGGAGCGGACGACGCCGCCGTCCGAACCTTCCCAGTACTGGAAGGGGTTGTTGGGGTTGGTGACGATCGCGTGCTGGTCGGGGTGCGTGGACTCGGAGTGGTTCGGGTCGCCGTCCTTCGTCATGTCGCTCCACGTCGCCCCGGCGTCGGTCGACAGCAGCACACCCCGCGCGTTCGACGAGCGACCGTTCTGGCCGTAGTCGAAAGAGCCCAGCAGGTAGATCACGTCCGGGTAGCCGGCCGGGGAGTACAGGATGTTGTCGTACCAGCACTGGCCCGTGCAGTAGTTGATGTTCTGGGGCGTGGTCATGTCCACGAAGCTCGCGTTGGTCGCCGCCTGGGCGTCGTCGGCGCGGTAGAAGCGCGCGGGCTGGCCGCCCGAGGCCCCCTGGCCGACGTACATTCGCGTCGTTCCGGCGTTGTTCGCCACGGCGAACTCGGAGCGGTCGGTATTGTTCCCCGGGTTCAATGGCGTCTTGATCTGCGTCCAGGCGGCACCCCCGTTCGACGAGCGCCAGACGCCCTGCTGCAGGACCGACGCGTAGTAGACGGCGCCGTTGTTCGGGTCCACCCGGACCTCGTTGGCGCCGCGGGCGGACATCGCCGTGACGTCGAAGACGTTGGTGAAAGCCGCCCCGCCGTCGCTGGACTTGTAGACGCCGAACGTCGCCACCGGCGGCGGCGGGTTCGATACCGCCCCGCCCGGCACCGAGCTGTAGCCTCGGACGGCGCGCGCGATCGCGGCCAGGATGTCGCCGCTCGGCGTGATCGCGATGCTGGCCACCGCGCGGCCCCGGAACTGAACGCTGCCCGCGAGCTGCGTCCAGGTGTCGCCGCCGTTGGTCGTCTTGTAGATGCCCATCCCGGCCTCGGAGTCGATCGACACGTTCGGCTCCCCCGTTCCGGCGTAGAGGGTCTTGCCGCTCCCGTCGTTGGGGTCGACGATCAGCGACCCGATCGCGTTGGTGGCGAAGCTGCCGGAGACGAACTCCCAGCGGGGGCTGCCGCTGAGGCCATCCCTGGCCCGCCAGATGCCGCCCCCGGCCGCGCCGACATAGACCGCGCAGTCGCCATGATCGCAATTGGGCGCGATGGCCATCGCGGTCACCCGGCCCGCGGTGACGTACTGGTCACCGTCGCCGAGGACGTTCAGCACCGCGGGATAGGTCGCCTTGCTGGGCCCGATGAGCTGCCACGTCCCGTTCGAATGCGCCCGTGCGCTCAGCGACGCCCACGCCCGCTGGGAAGCGAGCGTCGCGTCGATCGGGATCTCGTCCGCCGGATAGGCGCGCTGCAGGTACGCTTCGACCTCGGGTGTCGCATCCGGCCCCCGCCTCTCGTTGCCGCCGACGGACGCCTCGGCGTTCTTGCCGGGTGTCACCGCGTCGCGGTCACCCTTCGAGTTGACGATCGCATCCGCCTTGCCGGCGCCGGCCGTTCCGGACCGCAGCGTGGTGACGAGAGCGATCGCGGCCACCGCGAGGCCGAGGGCGGCCAATCCCGCCGCGACGAGGCGGGCAAACCTCCATCTCCTCATGACACTCCTCCATTCCCCTTGTTGCCGGATGCCGGGGAGGTATCCCCCGGCAGGGATTGCGCTCGACACGTGTCCGTCGGCGAGCGTTCATTTCGTGGGCTACGAGGGATGTCCAGAGTCTGTCGCGGGAATCCCCTGTGGTCAAGGCGGGTTGGAAGAAAGTCGGGCGGGCCGGGCTTCAGGGCTATTTCCAGCGCTCCCGGGCCGCCTTCTCGTCCTGATATTGGACCTTGCGGCCCGACCGGGCCTCGAGCATCGTCAGCACCGGCCGGAAGTCGTCGGCCCCCAGCTCCAGGACCATCCCCTGCCGATCGCCCGCCGCGTCCTGATAGGTGAGGCTCACGTAGTGGCTCTTCTTCTTCAGCACCAGCCCGCGGATGTGGTCGGTGAGCCCGTACTCGATGCCGGCGAGGCCCTTGTACGGGACCACCATGAAGCGGCTGCCGCCCAGGAGGAAGACCATCCGCTCCTTGTCGGGGAACGAGATCGAGCCCTCGCTATGCTCCGCCACCCCGGGCAAGGTGCCGGCGACGTAGGTCGCTCGGCGCAGGCGTCCGAGGCTGGTCGCATCGAGAGGCGCGAGCAGCCGGCGGCGCGCATCGTCCTCCAGCCGGTCCAGCAGCCCCTGGGCCTCGGCGCGATGGGGGCTGGAGGCCGCCTCCGTGATGAACCTGCGCAGCGCCGTGGCGCGCTCCGCGTCGGCCCGCGCCGGGTCGTCCACGGTGCGGCGCAGCTCGATCCATGCGGCCTCCGCCGCGGCGGCCGCCGCATCGCCGCTCGCGCTCGGGGGCGTCGGGGTCGGCGGGACGGACGCCGCGGGGCGCACGGCGGGAGCACTGGGCGGGGGGCGCGTGACAGGCGGCGCGGCGGGGGGCGGCGCGGGGGATCCGGCCCGCGCCATCGGTGATCCTGCGCGGGCGATCGTGGTGGGAGGCGCGGGAAGCGACCGGACCGGGGCGGGCTCCCCCGGGGACGGGTTCACGGCCGATGAGGTTGCGGCGATCCCGGTCGTGGACAGTGGCGCCGTGGACGCGCTCGGGGTCAGGAGAGCGGATGGTGTCGACGGAGGCGCGGGCTTCGTCTTCAGGATGACCGCCGCCGCGAGTCCAGCGAGCACCATGGCCCCGGCCGGCGCGCCGAGCCGGAGGGCGCGACGGTGTTCGGACGTCGGCTTCAGGACGCGAGGCGGTTCCAAAGCCACGCGCCGGGTCGGCCCCGGCACGGGCGTCGCCGCGGGCAACGGCGTCGGCGCCGCGACCCGGGTCACGGCAGGAACCGGAGTGGCCGCTGGCGTGGGGACGACGAAGGGGACGTCGGGAACCGCCACGGCCAGGGACGCCGTTGCGCCGCGAGCAGCCGCGCGCTCCACGCCGGCCAGCGCCTCCCCCATCTCCTTCGCCGACGCGAAGCGCTCCTCGGGGGTCTTGGCGAGCGCGCGGGCCAGCACGGGCCGCACGGATTCCGGGATCCGCGCCGCCTCGGCCGTGTCGAGACGCAGGGGCTCCCGGATGTGCTGGAGCAGCGTGGCCATCGGCGTCTCGCCCCGGAACGGCACCTGCGCGGTGAAGAGCTCGTACATCACGACCCCGAGGGCATAGATGTCGCTGCGCAGGTCGATCCGGGTCCCGGTCGCCTGCTCGGGGCTCATGTACTCCGGCGTGCCCATGATCATGCCCGTGACGGTGAGGCCGGAGCTGGCGCCGGCGCTCCAGTCCTTCGCGATCCCGAAGTCCATGAGGCGGACGACGCCTTTGCGGTCGCGCATGATGTTGGCGGTCTTCAGGTCGCGGTGGACGATGCCTTCCTCGTGGATCGCGTGCAGGCCGGACGCCACCGCCTGGCCCGTGTCGAGGGCCTCGGACGGGCGGAGCGGACCCTGTTCCCGCAGGATCCGCTTCAGGTCGACACCGTCGATGAAGGCCATCGAGATGTAGCGGCGGGCTCCGTCCTCGCCGTACTCGTGGATGCGGCAGACGTTGCGGTGGCTGACGCGCCGGGCGAGCCGGATCTCCTCGCGGAACCGTCGTGTCAGGTCGGGCGAGGCCACCTCGTCCCGCAGCAGCTTCAGGGCGACCGTCTCCTCGAGCAGGCGGTCGTAGGCCTTGTACACCACGCCCATGCCGCCCCGCCCGAGCAGCTCACGGACCTCGTAGCGGTTGGCGACCATCGAGCCGACGCCCAGCGCCCCCGGCCCGAGGCCGAGCGGCTGGCCACAGGCGCCGCACGCCGGCGCGCCGTCGTCGCTGGCCGCCAGGCACGAGGGACAACTGATCACGGCGCGAAGACGACCTGGACGGCCTTCTTGAACCCGGTCGCCCGGCCCCGGACCTCGCCCGTGGCCGGATCGAGCGTGACCACCTGGCTGTCGGTGAGGGCGAGGACGAACTTGTCGTCGGGCGAGGGAGCGAGCGACCGCAGCTTGTCCATCGCCAGCTCGGGACCTTTCCGGTTGGCCTCGGCGTCGATCAGCTTGAGCTGGTCGCTCGCCAGCACCGCCACCCGCTTGCCGCCCGGGAGCAGGCGCAACCCGCTTCCTCCGCCGGCCAGCTTGTCCACGACCTGGCCGTTCGCGGAGTCGGCCACGGTGACGTCCCCCGATTGCGTGTTGAGCACGTACACGAAGCGGCTGTCCGGGCGCACGACGATCGAGGTCACGGCCCGCCCGACCTGGTACACGTCGTAATAGAAGAGGCCTCCGCCGCTGCGGGACGCCTGGCGGTCGGCCGCGTAGTAGGAGGCCGCCGTGAGCGCGGCGGCTCCCAGCGTCTTCATGAACTTGATGCCGCCCCGCCCGGTCGTGACCATGGCCACGGTCTCTTCCTTGTCGAGGTCGAGGACCAGCAGCTTGCTCGACTTCTCGTAGAGCACGAAGGCGCGCTTGCCGTCGGGGGAGAGCGCCAGCTCCTTGGCCGGCCCGGGATCGTCGTAGAGGATGGCCCCCTTGGCGCGGTCGAGGTGCATCGGGTGGGCCTGGAGGCCGGCCAGCTCGACGACGGTCACCGCGGCCGGCGCCACCACGTAGAGCTTGTCGCCCCCGGGAGAGAAGCGCAGGAACCGGCCGCCGGGCGCCGTCTCCAGCTTCGTCTTCAGCTCGGCCCCTTGCAGCACCCGCAGCTCGCCGAACCCGGCTTCGAGCCCCTTGGCCGGCGCCCCGTCATCGATGAAGAAGACCCGCTTGCCCTTCGCGTCCACGGTCATCTCGCGCGGCCGGGTCCCGCCCTCGAGCGTCGCCACGAGGGCGCGGGTGGCCACGGAGATGACCTGGATGGAGCCGGGGACGTTCTTCTCCGGCTTGTCCGAGGGATTGCCTTCGTCGAGCAGGTAGAGGTAGCCGCCGTCGGGCGACAAGACGGGCGGCTGGGGATCGCCCTTCAGCTCGACCTTGCCGAGCAGGCGCGGCCCCTGGAGGTCCCCCTTGAGATCGACGATGCGCAGCTCGGCGGGCTGGGCGGCCTCCTTCTTGCCTCGCCGCGCCGAGAACAGGAACGCCGTCTTGACCTCCGGATCGGACTGGAGGTCGGATACCGCGCGCTCGATCGGCAGGCGTCCCGCCACCTCGCCCTTGGCCACGCTCACCGTGACCAGCTCGCGGGCCAGGCTCTCGGCCGGGTTCTTGGACTCGTAGCCGGGACAGAGCAGGACCAGGCGCTCGCCGTCCGGGCCGAGGAGCCCGGTCGGGTTGTCGCCTCCCAGGAGCCCGAATCCCAGCTCGACCCGGGAGAGGACCTTGAGCGCCGCGGCGTCGACGATCGTCAGCGACGACCTGGCCGTGGCCTGATAGCCGGCGTCGCCCTTGTCCTTTCCCGGGCCCTGGTCCAGGACCAGGATCTTCGAGCCGTCCGGGGTGCGGACGAGCGCCTCGGGCCGGCCCTGCAGAGCGACGCTGCCCAGAAGGGTGCCGGCCGGCAAGGCCAGCGCCGCCAGCGACGGCGTGTCCCGATCCAGCACGTAGGCGCGGCCGGCCGCCTCCGCGGCCATTGCGGCCGGCGCGGGAACGAACGCGGCCAGCGAGCAGACGAGAGCCCTGTGCAGAGACGATTCGTTGCGGAACATTGCCCACCTCCAGCAGAGGGACCGGTCGTCTGGGGCGCGAGTGAGTGGCCTACTCTCGCTCGTCGGGAACGCCAATGCAAGGGGCCCCGGCAGCCATCAGCCTCGCCCGACGAAGGGCATCTTGGTGGCCATGATCGTCATGAACAGCACGTTCACGTCGAGGGGCAGGCCCGCCAGGTAAACGACGGCGCGCCCCACGTGCTCGACGTCCATGAGTGGCTCGGGCGCCACGCCGCCGTTCGCCTGCGGCACCCCTTTCGCCATCCGGGCCGCGAGGTCGGTCCGGGCGTTGCCGACGTCGATCTGGCTGCAGGCGATGTCGTACTTCCTCCCGTCGAGCGAGGTCGACCTGGTGAGGCCGGTGACCGCGTGCTTGGTGGCGGTGTAGGGCGCGGAGTTCGGGCGCGGGGCGTGGGCGGATATCGATCCGTTGTTGATGATGCGGCCGCCGCGGGGGTCCTGGCTCTTCATGATCCGGAACGCTTCCTGCGTGCAGAGGAACAAGCCGGTCAGGTTCACGTCCACCACCCGTTTCCACTGGTCGAAGGCGAGGTCCTCCAGCAGGACGCCCGGCGCGCCGGTGCCGGCGTTGTTGAAGAGGACGTCGAGCCGCCCGAACGCCTCCCTCGTCCGGGCGAAGAGCGCGCGCACCGAGCCCGGATCGGCGACGTCGGCCGGAACGACCAGCGCTCGCTCCCCCGCGCCCGATTCGGCGGCGGTCTCTTCGAGGCGCTCCCGGCGCCGCCCGGCGAGCGCGACCCGGTAGCCCTCCTTCAGGAGCGCCCGCGCGGCTGCCTTCCCGATGCCGGTGCCCGCCCCGGTGACGAGGGCGACCCTGGCCGATGGAGACATGGCTGGGGCGGATCTTACCTGCAGTGCGCGCTGGAGCGGTTCATGGGCGCCAACACCTTCCTGGCCTTCTTCGGCACGACCTTCCTGCTGGCCAAGGCCGCGGAGGCCGCCCTGGCCCTGGGCTTCCGCTGGTCGGCCTTCCAGGAGCTGTTCTTCCGCTACTTCGCGCGGGCCTGATCCTTCGAGCGAGCCTAGCGACGGATCTGGAAGCTCATCGGGAACGTCGCCTCGGCGATCGTCTCGCTCGGCGTCGGCGGCGTCAGCGAACCGTTGTTCCTCATGTGCAGCATCGCGCGGATCCCGGTCACCTCGCACGGCAGCCGAAAGACCTGGAACCCGGTCACGGTGAAGGTGGTGGTCCATCCCGGCGTCAAGAAGCTCCAGGTCG
>QHVM01000059.1:29504-35661 GCA_003223555.1 Acidobacteriota bacterium
TTGAGCTGGGCCCACGGGACCTCATGGGCCGAGGCGAGGGACAGTCCCACCGAGATGAGGCCGGAGTGAGGCGGGAGGATCACCCCGCCGGCGACGATGGGAGGGTACTGCTCGGGCACGACCACCGTGCTCCCGGCCGGCGGCGATACTGCGGTAAAGACGACGCTGCTGCTGGCCGGGGGAGTAGGCGCGGTCGGGCAGGTTCCGCACGCACCTGCCAGGACTGCGAGGGCGATCGGGGTCGGGAGTCGCATGGCCTTCTCATGAGCACGACCGATGCCAGGCCTGGCGGCCGGCGCCGAACGACTTCCGACGGCTGGCCTTGCCGGCCGCGTTCGTTCATCGAAACGACCGTTCGGACCTCGAACGGGTGAGGATTTCATCCGGAAACGGCAAGATGGGGAACCGGCCGGCCAGGTCGCCGACGTTGGAACGGGCCAGCCTCGTCGAGCGCACGATCCTCGGTCGCGAGCACCGGCTGCGCCTGGAGGCCGGGCCGCTGCGCGAGGCGGCCGGGTGGCTCGAGGATTACCGTGCGTTCTGGGACAGCCGGCTCTGCCCCCGGCGAGGATCGACGCACACCGCCAGGGCTGGACGGACATCGTCCGGAAGCTCGCGGCGGCGCTGGCGGCGGGTCAGGAAACCGGCGGACGCGGCTCCCGAGACGCTCCCCGCGCGATCTTCCGCTCAGTCCCGTGGCCACGGACCGCGAGCGGCGTCCGGGGGCGGTCGGCGGAACGGCCGGCCACGGGCGGAGACGTCCTCGGACCCAGCGACACGTCCAGATCGGCCGGGGGGCGGCAGGCCGGGGCCGTGGCGGCCGGAACGGCCTGGTCGAACTGGGCGTGAGCGCGAATCGGCCGGCCGATCAGCCCGATCCCGAGCAGCCCGGCCAGGATCAGGTAGACGGCGACCAGGTAGTTCAGCAAGCGTGGAAAGATCAGTATCAGGATCCCGAACAGAATCGACAGCAGCGGGCTCAGGTGCGCCATGCTGATGACCATCTCGCCTCCTCAGTGCTCCAATCCTGCGGGCACCAGTTCCATTATTGCTGTACGCGTGCCCGCGCGGCGGGGCGCCGCGACGTTCCCCGGCCTACCCGCTCCACGCGCCGAGGCACCGCCGCACGGCGACGAGCTGCCCCACGTGATAGGCGTTGTGGTCCGCGACGAGCAGCAGCTCGCGCAGGTAGGTCTGGCCGGAACCGTGCGGGATCCGGTCGAACAGCTCGACGGCGGGGTCGGCGGCGAGCCGGCGCAGCTCGTCCCGGTCACGGCGGAAGGCGGCCACGCTCTGCTCCCAGGCATCGCCGGAGGCCGGCGCCGCCGCCGGCGGCCAATACTGCGGCATGGACGGCTCGACGTACCGGGGGTTGCGGCAGAAGTCGAGGATGTCGCGCTGGCAGATGCGGAGGTGCTCGAGGAGCTGCCAGGGAGAATGCACCCATCCCTCCGGCACCGCGCCGCGCAGGTCGGCCGGCAGGCCGGCCACGGCCTGGTCGAAGCTCACGTGCGCATCCTTCCAGTCGAGAAGCTTGCGCAGGTGTTCACGCAGGGACGCATCACGATCCATCACCCACCTCCTGGACGGCGCCTCGATGCCGGCGCGTCGACCACGGCTGCGCGCCGCTCAGTTCAGCCGGCGCTTGACCGCCGCGATCGCGCCTAACGCCGGTTCGTAGCCCGGCTGCACCTCCAGCGCTTCCTCGAACTCGCGCAGGGCCGCACTCAGCATATCCTTGGCCAGGTATACACGCCCCAGGTTGAACCGCGGGAACTGCGGCGCTTCATAGCGCGTGGCCTTCTTGGCCTTCTGCAGCCATGGGATGGCGGCGTCCAGCTCGCCACGCTCGATCAGGTAGGCGCCGATGTCGTTGTACGGATTCCCGAAGGACGGATCGACTTCGATGGCGCGCTTGCAACAGGCGATGGCCTCTTCGAGGTCGCCCAGGAACGAGTAGGTCCAGCCCAGGAACGTGTGGGCTTCGGCGGTCGGACAGGCGGCCAGCGAGCGCTCGTACAGCCGCACGGCTTCCGGGAGGTCGCCGCGCATCTGGGCATCGTAGGCCTGCTGGAACAACTCGGCGGCGCGCAAGCGGGGGTCCATCCCCGAATGGTACGGCCATCTCGCTCCCGGCGCCCGCGGAACGAGCCGCGGACATGACCCGATCATCGGTAGAACGTTCCATCGTTCTGGCCCGGCCCCCGATCCGGCCGGACGCGGAAGGCCAGGCTGATCCGCTCGCCCGCCGACTCGTCGGTCTTAGGGACCCCGTGCACGTAGTGGAGCTGCGTGGCGTAGCTCATCATCAGCAGGCTGCCCGCCTCGAGGTCGACGCGCAGCACGCGCCGCGGCGGCTCCTTCGCGCGGATGGTCATCCGCCGGGTGGCCCCCAGCGAGAGCAGCGCGATGGGGAAGCCCTCGGCGATCTCGTAGAGGTGATCGTTGTGCGGGGCCACGCTGTCCCGCCCATCGCGGTAGAAGTTGAGGCCGGCGCCGTTGAAGGGCACGCCGGTCCTCGCGATGACGCGCTCGGCCGCTTGCGTGACGGCGCGGGGCGCCGGATCCCCGCCCGCCAGCGAGAAGTGGGCGGTCAGCCGGGGAACGTCCACCTCCCGGTCGTACATCCAGCGCCGCTGGGCGTTCCACGCCACGGCCCCGCGCAGTTCGGAGAACCAGGCCGCCGCCGTCGGCGCGTCCACGAAACGAGGCGTGTACGAGATCCGTCCGGAAGCATCATCGACGAGGACGTCCTCGGCGGACTCGAACAGCGGGAGCTGCGGCACCCCACGATCGTAGCGTGCCTCGCGGCCATGACGCTCGGGCGGTTTCCTGGTCGTCGCTCGTCCCAGCGCGGCGCCGCTAACGTGCCCTCCGCCAGAACTGGGGATCGGCGGCGATCCAGTCGTCGGCGGGATGGCTCCAGGACGGACGCACGGCGAAGACGCGGGACCCGGCGCCCGCCGCCGCCGCGGCCGCATCGGCCTCTTCGCGGGTTCCAGCCGGCCGGATGACGAATCGCGTTCCTTCCTCGGTCTCGAAGACCGTGCCCTTCGGCGGCGCGCTCCTGGTCACGGTGATCACCAGGAATCGCCCCGCGCCGATGAGCCACGGCGGTCCGGTACTCACATCCGGCCGGTAGGTCGCGAAGGAGTTGCTCCCCTTCCCGGTGAGACGAGATTTCCGCTTGCTGTTCCGGCCGAGCACGGCGAGGGCCGCCGTGCTGTTCGCCCACGCGTCCGCCACCTGCTGCTGATCGGCGGCCGAGTCGTAGCCGTTGAACCACCATGCTTCCTTCGGCCCGGTGAGCGACTCGACGCCCAGATACGCGTGTGGGCATCGCAGCTCCGCGCATTTCCGCGCCGTGTCCGACTCGATGCGGTCGTACTCGGCTTCGACGTGCGGCTTCAACGGCTCGCGAAAGACCTGAAGGACCCTCGGCGGCTGAGCGGACGCCGCGACCTGCATCGCCGCCATGACCGGCACCCAGGGCGGCATGGAAAGGAACCGGCCCGTGATCATTGTGGAGAACGCTTCTTGGCGGCCGGCGCGAGCTTCTCGGCGGGGGTCGGGGAGGCAGCCGGCGGAGGCGGCAAGCCGATCGAAGCGTGATCGACGAGGTACACGAGCTTGCTTCCCTGCCGCTTCAGGATCTCCGTCGTGCGGACGCGAAAGGTCGCGGGCTTGCCGTCGGGACCGGCCACCGTCTGTTCCCAGTAGCCCACGTTGCCGATATATCCATCGCCGAGCGGCATGGTGTCCTGGGACTTCAGCACCAGGCCCGACTTTGGAAACATCTTGAAGGTCTTCGTGATCAGAGCCTCGATCGCCGCCTTGCCCCTGCCTTCATCGCCCTCTCCCGGCCAGATCACCCGTGCGTCGTCGGCGTACAGGGCCAGCGCGGCCTTGATGTCGCCCTTGTCCCAAGCACGCACGAACGCCTCCCCTTGGGCCTTCGCATCCGCCGCGTCGTCGGCAGTGACGGGGGCGGCGAGGCAAACCAGGACCATTCCCATCCAAGCCCTCATGACGACCTCCCTTTCTGGCCCCTGCGGTGGCCCGGAATGCGCGGCCGATCAAGCGTGCGCCTCACGCGAGTCGACGACTTCCCTTGATGCTCCCTGAGCGTCCAGGACACCTTTGCCGACGTCTTTACATCGTCAGTGCCGCCTGCAACATGGCCCTCGTGTAGGCGACGTTGTAGGTCTCGGCGGTGAACCCGCCTCCGCCCGGATACTGGCTCGTTCTGGAGCCGCGCTCGCGGTCGACGTCGAGCGCCCGCGGGTGCTCGGGGTAGATCGCGCGAGGGTACTTCTGCCGCACGAGCTCCCTCATCACGCCGAACAGGTCCACCTGGCCGTCGTCGAGGAACACCTCCGTGTAGTCCACGTAGGGCCGGCGGACGACGACGTTGCGGAAGTGGATGTGGTTGATGCGGTCGCGCTCGCCGAGCCATCGGCAGACCGCCCCCGGGTCTTCGCCCATCTCGCGCGTGACGCCGCAGTCGAACGTCATGCCGTTGAAAGGGCTCTCGACGAGGCTCAGGTACTCCTTCCAGTGATCGACGGTGGCCATGAGCTGCTCCGACCCGCGGCTCAGCGGCACGGGTGGATCGTTCGGATGGAGAGCCAGGCGGACGTTGGCCTTCTCGGCTTCCGGCACCACGGCCTTCAGGAACCGCTCCGCGCGCTCGAGCTGCTCGGCGCGGGTGTGGGTGCCCACGCCCTCCCGGGGCGGCAGGTTCTTCGACAGCTCGTAGTCGTACGCCGTGTAGCCCGCGCCGGCGCGGCCCGTCTCCTCCTTGTAGCCCTCCGTCAGCCGGTGCGCGTAGAAGTTGTACTCCACGACGGGCAGCCCCGCCTTCCCGGCCGCGCGGATGGAGGCGATCACGTCGGCGGTCTGCGCGTCGGCTCCCGGCCGCCCCCAGATGACGTCGTCGAATCCCGAGATCATCATGTTCCACAGCGTCAGGCCGCCGGCCTTGAACTGCTCGATTCGAGCGCGGACGTCGGCCTCGCTCCACGGGATCTTCGGGCCGCCCGTGAGCACGTGGTCGACGCCGATCTGCTTCACCCGCCGCATCCCGGGCTCGTCCACCGGGCCCCCGAAGCCGAGGCAGATCTTCGGCGTGCCTCGGCCTTCGGCCGGCATCCGCGAGAAATTCGGCTGGGCCCCGGCGAAACGAAGCGGCAGCGACGCCGCCACGCCCGAGGTGCCGAGAGCCTTGAGGACGTGCCTGCGACCCAAGCCACCGCGCATGTCGCCTCCTGCCCCGCAGCGCGAGGTGAGAGAGTCAGTCGCCAAGATGGAGATGGCCCGATTGATTATCTCGAATGATGACCGTCGGTGCGGGCTCTTCCTCGAGCGCATGGTACACCTGTAGTTCGCCGACGTCGTTCACGGGAAGCCTGCCCGCGCTCACGTTGGAGACGCCGTCCTGTCCCGCCTCCACGCTTCCGTCGGAGTCCATCGAGGTATTCGTGGGCGGCGCGCTCTACGACCTGCTGGTGACCTCGGCCGGTCGTTGACACGCTCCGAGCCGCCGCAGTAGAATTCCCGCTTAGATCTATCCGCTCAGACATTTCACATCCCAAGTCGTGGGCTCCACGAGCGACTTCCGCGGCCAGGCGACCACTTAGGGGGCTGCGGCCGGCCGGGCTTCGTGGGCCCTCGGCTTCCGCAGGTACAGGCCGTGCTCATCAACATCGTGCCCGTCAGGTGCGGCTCACGAAAAGAGAGGAGGAGTGTCATGACGAAGAGTGTGTGCGCGTTTCTGGGGTTCGCCGTTGCCTGCTTGGCGTGCGCGGTACCGGTCGCTCTCGCGGACGCGAGCTTCAGCGCGCACGATATCAAGGGTCCGTACGGGTTCGCCTTCGACGGATTTGTAGGAACCACAGCCACCTCTCCCGGCGCGCCCGTCGCTGCCGCGGGCCGGTTCACGGCAGACGGAAGCGGCAAGCTCGAAGACGGCACGCGCACGCTCGTCATCGGGGGAACCGCCCTGCGGCAGACCTTCACGTGCACTTATTCGGTGAACGACGACGGTACCGGCCACGCGGACTGCATCGTTACCGGGGCGCCCGACGAGCACTTCGATTTCGTGATCGTGAGCAAGGGTGATGAGGCATATTTCACGGCGGTCCCGGCAACTGTCCCT
>QHVM01000040.1:0-16414 GCA_003223555.1 Acidobacteriota bacterium
TCGGGCGGGTGGTATCTCGGCGATCGTGCTCGGCATCTCGTACGTGGTCATCATTGCGGTATACGTTCTCGGGGGAGCTCCGCCGAGCGAAGCCGAGCAGTGGCTCAAGTATCTTTCCGGGCACACGACGGCGTGGTGGACGATCCTTGGTCTCTCTGTGCTGACAGACTTGCTCTTCGTACCGGTCACACTGTCGCTCTACCTCGCGTTGAAGCACGTCAACAGAAACGCCATGCTCGCAGGCGCCGGCTTCATGGTGTCGTTCGTAATCCTGGACTTGGCAGTGACATGGCCAAACTATTGCTCGCTCATCATCCTCAGCGGCAAATACGCCGCCGCGGCGAACGATGTTCAGCGGACGGCCTTCGTCGCGGCAGCGCACTACGCGTCTGCGGTGCTGACGTCGAGCGTGGTTGGTGTTTACGCGATACTGGTCCCCTCCTTGGGGATTCTGATCATCGGTCTTGTCATGCGGAAGGGACCTTTCGGCAAGCTGACGGCTTACTTGGCGGTGATCTCGGGCAGCCTTGGGATCGTGTCGGTCGTGGGCCCCTACTTCGTACGCGCCCTCGGTCTAGCCATCGTCATCGGTTCCGCCTTCACCACAGTCTGGGTCCTTCTGGTGGGATACCGACTGTACAGACTTGGCCACGCGGGATCGTGAGCTGGCAGTCGGTGATCGGTTCAGAGAGCCCTGGCCGGCTCGCCGTGCTACGCATCTGGCCAGGAACGGTTCTGCTCGAAGCGCCGGCGGCCAGTCACCTGCCTGCTCCCTCAGGGCGGCGTGAGGCAGTTCGAGGCTGACCCTGGGCGAAGCTGGTCGCCGCGTGAGAGTTTCTTCTTAGCCTTGCATTGGACGCGCGCTCCAGCTAGGGCGGGAGAGAATGGGGCATGGCGCAATCCGACATTGACCTAGGCACTCTATCCCCCGAAGAGCAACTCGGACTTCTGGACCAGCTGTGGGAGCGCCTCGGGCGAAATCAGGACCTTTTTCCGAGGCTGACCGAGCCACAGCTACATGAGATCGACGCCCGGTCTGACGAGTTGGACCGTGACGTGGCGGCGGGAAGGCCAAGCGGCATCCCATGGGATGAAGTCCTGAGGCGAATCAAATCGCATTGAGCCGGGTCCTCTTTCGGCCGGCCGCTGCGGCGGAACTTGACGAGGCGCACAGGTGGTACGAGCGTGAGCGCGCCGGGTTAGGCGATGAGTTCCTTGAGGCTGCGCAGGCTCTCGTTGCCCGCTTGGCGGAGAATCCGCTCACCTTTAGTGTGCAATGCTGAACCGACGAGCGACCGTCCACCAGCACCTGCGGGCTTATCCAGCCGAAGTGCAGGTCCTTGCATCAGCGGCGCGAAAGGCGATACGGAAGTGGTTGCCTGGAGTTGAGGAAAGGGCTGATTCCTCAGCGCCCGTCATTGGGTATGGCTATGGTCCTGGATATCGGGGGCTCGTGTGCACGCTAATCCTGAGTAAGTCTGGGGTGAAGCTCGGTCTGGTTCGCGGCAGTGAGCTCGCGGATCCACATGGCTTACTAGCAGGTGCCGGCAAGGTACACCGGCACATTGTGCTGCAGGGCGTGTCGGATCTCCGCAAGCCTGGTGTGAGTCAGCTGGTGAAGGCTGCGCACACCGCATGGAAGTCACGGAAGTAGTCCAAGCGTGTCGTCGAACAACCGGTATCTGGACTCCTCCCGTCAAGTGAGACGTTGGAATCCGCACGCAGGGCGATCGTATCGACGAGAAGGGGATCCTGGGAGGCGCCGACCCCGTAGTGCGTCGAGCCGCACGCCTCCATGCCGCTGATCCCCGTGTTGGGCCGACGCGACCCTGAAAGGAGTTCCGATGAAGTCATTCGCCGCGCTCGGATCCCTCATGTTGCTCCTCATCGCGCCTTTGCCAATTGCGATCGCTCAATCCTCGATAGCATCGCCGAAAGAGGACGTCGCACTCGAGAGTGAGAAGGCCGCAATCCTCGAGGTCATCGAGCGTCAAGCGGCGGCGTTCTGGGCCAAGGACTTTCAACGCTGGGCGGACACTTGGGTTCACGCCCCCTATATCAAAAGACTGGGCTGGTCGGAGACTGGGGGCGTGTCGAGCATCGAAGGCTGGGAGGCGATCGGCGCGCGGATGAAGAAGAACATGGCGGATGATCCGAAGCCGAATCTCACACCGGCGGAGCTCGTGCGAGAGCGCCTTGAGTTCCGGATCCACCGTGACGTTGCGTGGGTCACGTTCGAGCAGCACGGGATATCCACCGGCGAGCCTCGGTTCGACATGCCCGGCCTGAGCTACGAAACTCGCATCTTCGAAAAGCACGATGGAAAATGGAAGGTTGTGTACCTGAGCTACCTGCTTGCGGGGAATCCGGACAACAAACCGGCACGGTGAGCCCACTGTCGCGACTGATCCCATGCGAGCAATGCGCGCGACGCGGCCCGACAATGGGTAGCGGACCAGGCCCGGCTAGAATGGACTTGCCGCTGATCTGGGTATCATGCGGGCACCCCGGGATCGCCGTGTCGTCACGCAAGCTCGCCCATACCCCGGACGGGACGGGGCCAATATTCTTGAAGGATCGAAAATGGAGCTAGAGGAAACCCGCGAAGCCGAACTCCGCGAGTTGGTCGAGCGGCTCGAGCGGCTGATTCCCAAGGATGGCGCGCACCTCACCATTCCCGCCGACGCGGATGGCAACGCGAGTGTCGGGAGCCGTCTGGGGTACCTCCGCTTCGGCGTCGAGTTCCTTGCTGCGGCTCTCGACCCTCGGCCAGGGTCCGATGAGGCGCCCACGAGGATCACCCCGGATATCGGCTACCTTCTGACTGACGGCTCCGAGACGCCTTTCGACCTGTGTGAGATCGACGAAGCGATTGGCAGCCGGCCTCCGGTCCGATCTCGCTTGGGCCCCCTCGGCCAACTGGTCGCGGCGGTCCTCGTCGTCAGCGCGCTGATCCTGATCTTCATCGGAGGTTCCGTCGTCTTGAAGCGGCTCCTCGGGTGATGCGAATGGCGTTGTCGGAGCGTAGCATTGGCGTCGTCGCCTCCGCGCACGAGGCTCCGCATGACGGATGATGGATGGCGGCGATACGTCGGGAGCCAGGCCCGTACTCAACGCACGAAACGCTCAACGGAAGGGGATATCCATGCAAAAGATCGGTCCATGCCTGTGGTTCGACGGCAAGGCCGAGGAGGCGATGCACTTCTACACCTCGATCTTCAAGAACTCGAAGATCGGCACGGTCACGCGCTACGGAGAAGCGGGACCCGGAGCGAAGGGCTCGGTCATGACCGCCGCGTTCGAGATCGAAGGACAGGAGTTCGTGGCCCTCAACGGCGGCCCGATGTACAAGTTCTCTCCTGCCATTTCGTTCATCGTGCACTGCAAGACCCAGGAGGAAGTCGATGGCTTCTGGGCCAAGCTCCTGGAGGGCGGCGCGCCGCAACAGTGCGGCTGGCTGACCGACAAGTTCGGCGTCTCATGGCAGATCGTCCCCACTGTCCTGCCCGAAATGTTGCGGGACAAGGACCCGGAGAAGGCCCGCCGCGTCATGCAGGCGATGCTCAAGATGGTCAAGCTCGACATCAAGGCGTTGAAGCAAGCCTACGAGCGCGGTTGAGGGCCGGAGGAAGGGAAGTGATCGTGCGGCAAGCGATCGAGACCGAGGACCATCGCATGGAAAAGGACACCGGCCGGGTGGAGGCGTTCAGCGACGGCGTGTTCGCGATCGCCATCACGCTGCTCGTCCTGGAGATCCGGGTGCCCGAGCTGGAAGCGGGCGCCCCTAGCGGCCGGCTCTTGTCGGCTCTCGCCCACCTCTGGCCGTCGTACGTCGCGTTCGTGTTCAGCTTCTTCGTCATCCTCATCATGTGGATCAACCACCACGAGTTCCTGCGCTGGGTGCGCAAGCCCGACTACCCTTTCCTCTTCGCCAACGGCCTCGTCCTGATGATGGTGACGTTCGTCCCCTTCCCCACCGGGGTCGTCGCCCGGAACCTCGGCTCCGACGCCGCGCGCGGCGCGGTCGCGTTCTACTGCGCCACCTTCCTCTGCGCCAGCCTCGCCTACCAGGCGCTCTTCCTGTCGGTGGCCCGCAAACGGCCAACGTGCCTACCGCCTGGGCCTGGCCGCCTACGGGCTGTCGACCGCGCTCGCGTTCTGGAACGCCCGGCTGGCGCTCGTCGTGTGCGCGGCGCTCTGCGTCATGTGGATGCGCCTCTGCTATCACCCCCTCGCCGAGCGCCGTCCCGGTTACTCCGAGGAAAGCGGCCTGCCCGCCGAATGAGGCGGCGGCTCTCCCGCCGCTTGCGGCGGCCGCCGTCTGGGCGGAGAATTGGAGCGTGCCTGAAGCGCTCGACGTCACGTGCCCGTGCTGCGGCGCCCTGCTGAAGGTCGACCCCGAGACCGGCTCGGTGGTCTGGCTCGACAAGAAGAAGGCGCCCGCCCAGGACTTCGACGACCTCGTGAACCGCGTCCACTCCCAGAAGAGCCTCCTCGACGAGAAGTTCGCCCGCTCGGTCCAGCAGACGCGCCACCAGAAGGAGATCCTCGAGAAGAAGTTCGAGGAGGCGCGCAAGCGGGCCGCCGCCGATCCGACCCGCCGGCCTCCCAATCCCTTCGACAACGAGTAGCCCGGCTGCCTTCGTGCTCTCCGTCATCGTTCCCGTGCGAGACGGGGCGGCATTCCTCGCCGAGAGCCTCCCCGCCCTGATCGCCGCGCTGCCGCCGGATGCGGAGCTGATCGTCTGCGACGACGGCTCGCGCGACGGCTCGGCCAGCCTGGCGGCCCGGCTCGGGGCTCGGGTCCTCGCGCCGGACGTCGCGGCCGGGCCGGCCGCCGCCCGCAACCGCGGCGCGCGCGCGGCACGCGGAGACGTCCTCCTCTTCCTCGACGCCGACGTGCGGGTCCGCCCCGATACGATGGAGCGCCTGCGGCGCGAGCTGGACGATCCCGCCGTCGCCGCCGCCTTCGGCTCGTACGACGACGCGCCGGCCGCGCGGGCGTGGCCCAGCCTCTACAAGAACCTCGCCCATCACTTCGTCCACCAGCGCTCGGCGAGGGAGGCCTCCACGTTCTGGGCCGGTTGCGGCGCCGTGCGGCGCGGCGTCTTCCTGGCCGCCGGCGGCTTCGATCCGGCGTACCGGCGGCCCTCGATCGAGGACGTGGAGCTGGGCTACCGGCTGCGCGAGGCGGGCCACCGGATCCGCCTGGTGCCCGACGCCCAGGTCACGCACTTGAAGAGATGGACGCTCGCGGGCTGGCTCGTCTCCGACCTGCGCGACCGGGCGGTGCCGTGGGCGCGGCTGGTCCGCCAGGGCCGCGGCCTGCCGCGGGACTTGAATTTCACGGCCCGCGACCGGGCCGCCTCGGCCCTCGTCGCCCTGGCGCTGCTCCTCGGCGCCGCGTCGGCCTGGCACGCCGCGTTCGTGGTGGGCGCCCTCGGCAGCGTCGCCGCCAGCGTCGTCCTCGATCGCGCGCTGCTCGTCTTCATGGCGGACAAGGTCTCTCCCGCCTTCGCCGGGGCGGCGGCCGGCCTGCAGGTCCTTCACCGGACCGCGGGAGTCGTCGGGCTGGCCGGGGGGTTCCTCTTGACCGGCCGCCGGCGGGACGTGCCAGAATCAGGATCGCGCGGGCTCGCCGGGGGCCGGCCGCGCCTGGAGGCCAACGAATGAGACTGCGTCCCGCCGTGTTGACCGTCACGCTGTCGCTTGCCGCCGCCGCCGCGCTGCCCGCCGATCGCGGCGAGGCCAAGGCCACCGTCGCCGGGAAGGCCGTCTCGATCGACTACGGCCGGCCCACCCTGCAGGGACGGGACATGCTCGGCCGGGCCGAGGTCGGAACGCAGTGGCGCATGGGCGCCGATGCACCGACCCGGCTGAAGACGGCCGCCGAGCTGACCTTCGGCGCCGGCCTCGTGGTCCCGCCCGGCGAGTACGTGCTCACCGCGACCAGGACGGCCGAGGACGCCTGGCAGATCGACGTGAAGAAGCCGGACGGGTCGCTGGTGGAGGTGCCGCTCGTCTCCAAGGCGCTGGCCGAGAACGTCGAGACGTTCACCATCGACCTGAAGGGGGACAAGGGGCGCGGCGAGCTGACGCTGAAATGGGGGACGAAGGCCCTCAGCGCCGCGTTCACCGCTCGCTGAGGGCGGCCGCGCGACGCCGCGCGGCCCGGATCCAGACTCCCGCCCGCCGCTCCAGGAACCGGTCCCGTGGCTGCGGGTCCTGCGCCCGCAAGGCCGTGGCGAGGTCGGCGGCTCGCCAGCTCGCGAGGTCGACCACCCGGCGCACGCCCACGCGCTCGAGCTGCCGCGCGCGTTCCACGCCGAGCCCCTGGTGGAGCACGAGCGCGATCCGGTCGCGGTCGCGCTGCAGCTCGTCGAGGCCGAGGCCGCTGGCGGCGGCGAGCCGCGCCCGGGCCTCGCCGTCGTCGATGGCCCGGAGCAGCTTCTCGGGACTCGCGAGCCCGAGCGCCGCCAGGCGCGTGCGGGCCGGGGCCGGCAACACCTCCAGCCGCTCGACCGGCACGTAGAACGAATCGACGGTGACCGGATCCACGAGGGCGAACACGCCCAGTGTCGCGAGGCCTCCGGCCACGACGACGGCCGCGCGGAAGGCCGGCCCGGCCGTCCAGGGCCGCGCCCGGCCCCACGCGCCGACAAAGCGCAGCAGGACCACGCACTCCACGGCGAAGGGAGGGAAGCCCAGGAAGCCGAGCAGCGGCATCTCGAACAGCTTCAGCTCCTCGAAGACGGGGACGGTGTAGATCCACTTCGTCCGCGCCCAGAAGTTCCACGTCTCCCAGAGCAGGCCACAGGCGAGGCCGGCCAGCAGCGCCTGGACGAACGGCCCGGCCTCGCCCGCCTCGAGGTCCCGGAGGAAGCTTCGCGCGGCATGGCGCCGATTCCACGGCTCGAGGAGGAACACGAAGCTGCCCCAGGTCAGCGGGAAGAACACGCCGGGCCAGGCCAGCGGCAAGGCGAAGCAGGCCGCGCCGAAGGCCACGCAGACCGCTTCCTTGCCCCGCGTCCAGCGCAGCGGCGCCACCCTCACGCTCCGCGCCCAGGCGAGGTTCTCGACGAGTCCCAGCGTCTCGACGATGCCGGGAAGCACGGTCGCGAAGGCGACGACGCCTCCCGCCCAGCGGAGGGCCCGCGAGGGCGGGTCCATCACGTAGTACCAGTTGCCGAGGCGCAGGTTGATCGCTTCGAACAGCGTCCACCAGGCGACCGACACTCCGGCCAGCCAGAGGAACCGGCGCGGGTGGTCGCGCATCAGCGAGCTTCCGGAGATGCGATGGTTGAGGTCGTCGGCGGCGAGGATGTACGACCACCAGGCGAGGTGGTAGTACCAGGTGGGGATCGGCTCGACCAGCAGCGCCAGGCCCGCAGTGGCGGCGGCGAAGACCAGCAGCCCGGCGACGAGGACCATCCGCCTAGGATAAGCGCGCCGCGGCGGCCGGATCAGTAGATGTAGACCGGCGTGCCCACGGGCACCATCTCGTAGAGCTTGTCGATGTCCTCGTTGCGGACGCGCACGCAGCCATGGCTGACCGCGTGGCCGATCGTCTGCGGCTGGTTGGTCCCGTGGATCGCGTAGCCGTTGCCGAGGTTGAGGCGGTGGGTGCCGAGGATGCCCTGGTAGCGGCGCTGGTTCGTGCCGGTGGGCGGCACGACGATCTTGCCGTCGACCACGATCTCCCGGCCCTCCGCGGCGGTGAGCACCGTCTCGCTGCCGTCGGGGCCGCGCTGGACCAGGTCGTCCCCGCGGACGGCGATCACCGATCCGTCGGACGTCACCAGCGGCTCGCCGGGGGCGACCCGGGCCAGGCCGAGGTGCCGCTTGCTCGCCTCTTCGACGAAGTGCCAGTCGGGCGGGACCCAGTCGGGCGACTCCTCCTTGCTCTGCACGACCAGCCGCCCCCGCGGCGTATCGAACTTCCACTGGCTCGCCCCGCCCTCGCTCACCAGCGTCTTGCCGCTGCCGGTGGCGACCTGGGTCGTGAAGAGCAGCTCTCCGCCCTGCTTGTACCAGAGGCGTCTGTCCTCGATGCTGACCACGAGGTAGGGCCGGTCCCGGGGCGGCTCGGCGGCGGTCCCGGCCTGGCGGATGCTCTCGTCGAGCGAGCGCGCGCCGGCCTGCACGCTCTCCAGCAGCGCCAGGTTGTCGTCGAAGACCATGCGCGCCACGTCGCGCTGGAGCTTGCGGTAGGCGGTGCTGGCGAAGAGCAGCGTGCTCCCGGCGGTCAGCAGGAGAGTGGCCCCGATGAGGTAGAAGGCGACCCCGCCGCCGTGGCCGAAGAAGCGGACGATGCGCTGGGCCAGCCTCAATAGAAGTACACCGGCAGGCCGGGCTCCAGGTTCTCGCGGATGGCCAGCAGGTCGGGCGCTTCCGCCCGGATGCCGCCGGGCAGCACGTAGGCGTCGTCGGCCAGGGGTCCCGCGCCGGGCCGCGAGTAGATCACCGCCCCCCCGTCGAGCAGGATCGCCAGCGGGCCGAGTGCGCCCTCGACGCGGCGATCGGCGGGGATCGGCAGCCCGCGGTGGGTCCACACCCACGCGGGAACGGTCCAGGCGTACGATCCGTCCACCACCTGTACGATCACGCGCTTGCCCAGCGGCGGGGCCAGGCGGACCTGGTCGGGACGTGTCCCCACCGTGGACTCGGGCCCGATCCTCACCGGCATCTCGCGGAGCTGCGCGCCTTCACGCTGGAGGACCATCGCTCCCTTGTCCGACGAGACGGCGAGGTTCAAGCCCTTCTCGCCCACCGCTTCCCGGCGGGCCAGGGCGACCATGAGCTGCATGCGCTCCCCGGAAGACGCGAAGATGGCGTCGGCGCGCTGGCGCTCGACCTCGGTCATGCGGCCGCGGAGGCGCGCCATCTCCCGCCCGTACTGCCAGCGCTTCAGGAAGAGCACGCCGTCGACCGCCGTGAGGGCGACCATCGCGACCGCCATCGACGCCACGATCCGGGGATAGGCCTCGCGGAACTCGCCCCAGCCGGGCCGCCGGCGCTCGCGCGGCTGGCCGGGCGCGTGCGGACCCCGCCGGCGCTCGAGGATCATCGGCTCGACCGCGTCACGGCGCCGGGGAGGGGCCGGGATGCCGGTGCGGGTCCTTCTCGCCGGCCTCGACGCGGACCGGCAGGCGGTTCTGCGGCGGGGGCAGCGGGCAGGTCGCATAGTCGGTGAAGGCGCAGGGAGGGCTGTAGGCCTTGTTGAAATCGAGGACGACCTCGCCGTCCCTCGGCATGGCCGAGTAGAGGAAGCGGCCCGCCGGATAGGTCTCCTTGCCCGCCGTCTCGTCGCGGAAGATGAAGAACAGCTCGCTCGCGCCGCTCTCCTCGACGACCGGCTCCAACCTCAGCGTGCGCCCCGCCAGCGTGAACTCCGCGTAACCCGGGCTGGGGAGCGGGTTGACCTGGCCCAGGACGTTGGCGATCGGGATGCTCCGCGCCGCGGGCCAGGGCACGAAGCGGGCGCGGAGCCGCAGGTCCTCGCGCACCGGGAACCATCGCAGGCCGGCGAAGCTTCGTCGTGCGTGGCTCTCGGGGTCCTTCATCCGGATGCCGATGCGCCCTCCGCGCGCGATCACCTGCAGGGAGAGCCGCCCCAGCTTCAGCACGTCGGGCGGACCCGGGTCGTCGCTGCGCAGCTCCATCGTCCCGACCGGCTTTCCCGCCGACGTCACCGCCACGCCCGGCTCGACCCGGACCGTGACCTTGCCCTGCCGCAGCTCGAACGTGCCCGCCACCGCCGGAGCGGCGGCCGCGGGAAGGGCGATTGCGTTGCCCGGGCCGCTGCCGAAGCGGTTCGGTCCCTCGTCGAGCCAGAAGAGGCCGGCCACCGAGAGCCAGCCGTCCTCGGCCTTCAGGCGCGCTTCCCGCTGCTGCCTCCAGGTCTCGATCTCGGCCCGGTAGGTGGCGTCGGGCGAGGGGGCGGCGACGCCCAGCAGCGCGACCGCGACGATCCAGCGACTCATGGGCCCAGTGTACGGCAAGGCCGGTTGACACGCCGCGGGCAGGGGCGTAACGTCGCCCTACCGGTCCAGCCCAGAGACGCAAGCGGTCGCCGCCCTCCACCGGAATTCAACCGTCGATGGTTGGGAGAGCACTCATGAAGCGCCGCATCCTCTCGCTTTCGCTGGTGGCCATCGTGGCGGGGGCCGCACCCCTCCAGGCGGACGCCCCCGTGATCGACCACCACGCCGTGGCCTGCATCGTCGCCGGCAAGTTCCCGAAGCTGCGGGCCTGCTTCAGCTCCGAGATCGCGCGGGCCAAGACCTTCTTCCATGCCGAGGGCGTGCACGACTGGTACTACGTGGAGATGGGCCCCGACCAGCGGGAGGCCGTGCCCCCGGCGGGCGAGGCCGCCAAGCCGCTGGCCGCGTCGTCCGCCGGCGAGGCTTGCTACACGGGGATCCTGCCGCGCGCGTCACGCAAGCTCATCCGACGGAGGATCGAATACTACATCGAGGTGGTGAACCCCAGGAACGAGACGGGACGCACCGACGAGCATCAGCCGATCGTCGTGCGTCGCGCCCTCGATTGCGAGAAGAAGGGGCCGGTGGCCCCGATCTCGCCCACCGGTCCCACCGCCGTGTTCCCGTCGCTGCCGGCTGGCTTCACCATCAGCACGTTCCCGACCGCGGCGGTGGTGGGCGCAACGACGGTGGCGGCCGGCGTGGCGGTCGCGGTCGCGGCCAGCAACGGGGGGTCGACTCCCACGCCGACCCAGACCCCGGCCCCGGCGCCCGTGCCCTCGACGGCGCCGACTCCCGGCACCCCCGAGACCCCGCCCCCGACGACGCCCCTCGGCCTTTCCTGCGCGGCTGACCCGCGGTCGGGACCGGCGCCGCTCACCGTCGCGTTCACGGCCTCCCCCAGCGGGGGCACCGGGAGCTACGACTTCGACTGGAGCTTCGGGGATGGCGGCACCGCCCACGGGCCGCACCCCACCCACACCTACACCTCGGCGGGCAACTTCGACGCGGTGGTCAGAGTCACGAGCGGCACGCAGGTCCGCCAATGCGACCGGACGATCGGCGTCGGGTCGGCCCCCCCGACCAGCTTCTCGCTCCGCGTGAGTCTCGCCGGCAGCGGCACCGGGACCGTGACCGACGACCACGGCAAGATCAACTGCGGGCCGACCTGCAGCGCCACCTACGTCAGCGGCACCCAGGTCGCCCTCACTCCCGCGGCGGCCTCCGGCTCCGCCTTCGGCGCCTGGAGCGGCGACTGCTCGGGGGCGGGCAGCTGCGTCGTCAACATCGACGGCCCCAAGGCGGTCACCGCCCGATTCGACATCGCCCCGTCTCCGACGCCCACGCCCACCCCGACACCGTCGCCGAAGATCTCGCCGATGGCCACGCTCACCTTCAAGGCGATCGCGACGTTCGGCCGCTTCGAAGAGACGGTCTCGGGCAACGTCAACTTCCAGCCGTCGGACAACGACTGCTCCGTGAACACGCCCGCCACGCCGACGACATGCACGGAGGTCCACCCCGTGCCCACCACGGTCACGCTCACCGCCGACGCGTCCGCCTTCTGCGAATGCACGCTCTTCGTCTGCTGGGGGGGCGCCTGTGCGGGCACCGATACGGCCAACGGCTCGGTCTGCACCCTGGTCCTGGACAGCGACAAGTCGGCGAGCGCCACGTTCCAGGACAGCCCCTGCGTCGTGGGATCGTCGCGACCCGGACTCCTCTGGCTGAGCCAGCTCGACGTCGCCGGAGCGATGGGGCAGATCACGGTGAACGGCGGAACAGAATTCGCGGCCGGCGGGAGATCGCTGCACGCGTTGACCATGCCCGCCGCCGACAACCGGTTCGAGGCCATGCTCGTCCAGGCCGAAGGGAAGCCGGGGAGCTGGCGATTCGATCTCCAGGATCCCGACGCCATCGTGCCGGGGAGCCTGAAGGTCCTGCGGGGTGACGTGGAGCTGATCACACCGGCGTCCGTCGTCTTCCGCCTGAAGGGGGAGGTCGGGATGAATCCCTCCCGCTACCGCTGGGCCGCGCCGGGCGACGTCAACGCGTTCTTCGGGCTCATGCTCGACAACGTGATGAACCTCGTCATCCTGGCCGGCATCCTGATCCTCGTCTACGGGTTCCCCGAGCGCCTGGTCTACACGCGGATGTTCCCCGGCACGGCGCTGGGCGTGATGTTCGGCGACCTCGTCTACACGTGGCTCGCCTTCCGGCTCGCCCGCAAGGAGGGACGCAGCGACGTGACCGCGATGCCGCTGGGTCTCGACGCCCCCAGCACGATCGGCATGGCCTTCACCGTCCTCGGCCCCGCCTTCGTGGCGGCCAAGATGCGGCTGCCGGAGGCGGAGGCCGGCGTGCTCGCGTGGCAGGTCGGCATGGCCTGCATGATGCTCATCGGCCTCTTCAAGCTCGCCATGTCCTTCCTGGGCGGCGCCATCCAGAAGGCGGTGCCCCAGGCCGGCCTGCTCGGCTCGCTGGCCGGGGTGGGCATCGCGCTCATGGGTTGCCTGCAGCTCGGCGACATCCTGGCCGAGCCGGTGGTCGGCCTGCTCTCGCTGGGCCTCATCTTCTGGGCGCTGGTGGCGCGGCTGCGCCTGCCCTTCCGCGTGCCGGGCGTGCTGGCCTCGGTCGCGGCCGGCGCCGCCGTCTACTACGGCTTCGGCGCGCTCGGCCTCCTCAGCCGGCCGCTCGCCCGGCCCCTCATCGATTTCTCCGTCGGCCTGCCCGTGCCGACCCTCGGCTTCATCCAGGGGATGCCGCTCGCCCTGGCGCAGTACCTGCCGATGGCGGTGCCGTTCGCCATCCTGACCGTGGTGGGCGGCATCAACGTCACCGAGAGCGCGCGGCTGGCCGGGGACGACTACAAGACGCGGTCGATCCTCCTCACCGAAGCCGCGGCGACCCTGCTCGCCGGGCTGTGCGGCGGCGTCTCGCAGACCACCCCGTACATCGGGCACCCGGCGTACAAGGCGATGGGTGGGCGGGCCGCCTACACGCTGGCCTGCGGCCTCTTCGTGGGCCTGGGGGGAATGCTCGGCTACATCCCGCTGCTGGCCCGGGTGCTGCCGCTCGCCTGCCTGGCGCCGATCCTCGTCTTCGTGGGCTTCGACATCGTCTCCCAGGCCTTCCACGAGACGCCACCCGACCACGCGCCCGCCGTCTGCTTCGCGATCCTGCCCTCGATCGCCCAGCTCCTCCTCATCGTGCTCGGCAAGGCCAACCCGCTGTTCCCGGCCGCGGCGCTGGAGCCGGGGCGGGTCGCTTCCGCGACCCAGATCCCGGTCGCCTTCGCGGAGAACTTCGGCGTGTTCGTCCTGCTCGCCCACGGCTTCATCCTCACCGCGATGCTGTGGGGCGCGGCGCTGGCCTTCCTCATCGACCGCCGCATCGCCCGCGCGGCGGCCGTGCTCGGCATCGCGGCGGTGCTCGCCGCCTTCGGCCTCATCCACTCGGTGCTGCCGACCGGCGGCATCTACCTTCCCTGGAGCCCGTCGCTGCTCGGATCGCGGACCCCGTATCACTGGGCGGCGGCCTACGTCCTGCTGGCGGGGACGGTGGTGGGGCTGGCCCGCACGCGCGCCTTCGCCGAGTCGGAGGCCCCCGGCCGCAAGGTCGCGTGACGTGAGGGCGCCGCGTCTGGCGATCGCCGCCGGGTCGGCCCTTCTCGCCACGCCCCTCGCGGCCGCTTCGCCGCCCATCATCCTGACCGACCACGCCGGCTACGAGCCGGCCGGCCCCAAGGGCGCCGTGGTCCAGGGACACCGCGGCGACGTCGTGCGCTCCTGCGTCATGGAAGACCTGGCCGGCGCGGCGCGCGTCGCAACGCCGTCGCCGCGCCGGGTGGGAGCGGTCGATCGGTGGCGTGACTGGCGGTACTGGACGGTGGACTTCTCGAGTTTCCGCCGCGAGGGCACGTTCCGGCTCGCCTGCGCGACCGCCGCGGGCGTCGTCCGCTCGCTCCCGTTCCGCATCGAGAAGAACGTCCTCGAGCGGCACACGCTCTCCGACGTCGTCTACTACTTCAAGGGCCAGCGCTCTTCGGGAGCGAGCGACCAGGCCGACCGCTCGCTCAGCCTCGAGGGCCGCGACGAGACTCTCGACGCGCACGGCGGCTGGCACGACGCCACCGGAGATTACGGCAAGCACCTCTCGCACCTGTCGTCCTCGACCTATTTCAATCCTCAGCAGCTCCCGCTGACCGCGTGGGCGCTCCTGAAGGCCCACGAGCTGCTACAGCGGCGCGGCGCGCCGGACATCCGGCAGTACTTGCGCCGCCTGATGGACGAGGGCGCGTGGGGCGCCGACTACCTCGTGCGGGTCAAGGCGCCGGGAGGCTCCTTCTATCGCTCCGTGTCGGCGCCGGGGCCGGAGAAGCGTTCCCGCGACCGCCGCGTGGGCCGGGACACGGGGGCCGGGGGGGAGGCCGCCTACCAGAGCAGCCTCCGCGCCGGGGGCGGGATGGCGATCGCCGCCCTGGCCCGCGCGGCGGCGATGGAAGCGGCCGGCGAGCGCAGCGCGGACTACCTGCGGGCCGCGGAAGAGGCCTGGGCCTTCCTGGCCGCGAGCAACGCCAGGCTCACGAACGACGGCCGGGAGAACATCGTCGACGATTACTGCGCGCTGCTGGCCGCCACCGAGCTGTTCCAGGCCACCCGCAAGCCGGATTACAAGTCGGCGGCCGACGAGCGGGCGCGGCGTCTGATGGCCCGCCTGGCCCCGGCGCCGCAGGCCTACTGGCGCGCGGATCCTCTGGGGGGTGCGGAGCGCCCCCCAGCTCAAAGAGCGAGCGAGGGATTCACTCCCGAGCGAGCGAAGGACGACCGTCCCTTTTTCCACGCCGCCGACGCCGGCCTGCCGGTCGTAAGCCTGCTGTGCTATCTCGACATCGCGGACCCGGACGCGAAGGCCGCGGTGCTGGACGCGGTCCGCGCTTCGCTCGAGTGGGAGATGGCGGTCAGCGGCGAGGTGGCCAACCCCTTCGGCTATGCCCGCCAGCTCGTCCAGACCACGGCCGGCGTCCGCGAGACGCGCTTCTTCTATCCCCACGACACCGAGACCGCTCCCTGGTGGCAGGGCGAGAACGCGCGGCTGGCCTCGCTGGCCTTCGCCGCCCGCCTGGCCATTCCCCGCTTCGCGCGGGACGCGCCGCTCGTGGACCGCCTCCGCCGCTACGCGCAAGACCAGCTCGACTGGATCCTGGGCCGGAACCCCTTCGACGCCTGCATGCTGCAAGGCCAGGGGCACAACAACCCCGAGTACCTGTACTTCGGCTCGCCCGAGTACACGAACGCTCCGGGCGGCATCGTCAACGGCATCACGGCCGGCTTCTCCGACCCTCACGGCATCGACTTCAACCTGCCCCACGCGGTCACCGGGGCCGACAACGACTGGCGCTGGGGCGAGCAGTGGCTGCCCCACGCGAGCTGGTACCTGCTGGCGGTGGCCGCGGGCAGCCACTTCGCGCCAGCAGTCGCCGGCGGGCCGGCGATCATCGCCTACCTGTTCCCGAAGGACGGGATCGTCGACCCGGCCACGATCGCCGCCGACGAGCTCACCCACATCAACTACGCGTTCGCCAACGTCGCGGACGGCCGGGTCGTCGAGGGGTTCGCCCACGACGCCGAGAACTTCCGCGTGCTGGCCGCCCTGCGCCGCCCGCACCCGCACCTGAAGGTCCTGGTCTCGGTGGGAGGCTGGACGTGGTCGGGCGCGTTCTCCGACGCCGCGCTGACGCCCGAGAGCCGGCGGCGGTTCGTGCAGAGCGCGGTGGAGTTCGTCCGCCGCCACGACCTCGACGGATTCGACGTCGACTGGGAATACCCGGGGCTGCCCGGCAACGGCAACGTCCATCGCCCGGAGGACAAGCAGGGCTTCACCTCCCTCATGGCCGAGCTGCGCGCCGCCCTCGACGCCGAAGGCCGGCCGCGGGGCCGCCACTATCTCCTGAGCTTCGCGGCCGGCGCCTTCCCGGACTTCCTGCTCCACACCGAGATGGACAAGGTCCAGTCCTCGGTGGACTTCGTGAACCTGATGGCGTACGACTTCCGTGAGTCGGGCGGGGACCGGGCCGGTCACCACGCCAACCTCTACGTGCACCCGGCCGATGACAAGCAGCTCTCGGCCGACCGCGCGGTCCGCGACTTCCTGGCCGCCGGAGTCCCGCCGGCCAAGCTCGTCCTCGGCGTGCCTTTCTACGGCCGCGCGTGGGGCTCGGTCGAGGGAAGCGATGCCGACGGCGGGCTCTACCGGCCGGCCAAACGCCTGGCGGAGCGGATCGACACCCACTACGCCGGCCTGGCCGCCCTCGTCGACCGCGACGGCTACCGCCGCCGCTGGGACCGCGCCGCGCAGGCGCCCTTCCTGTGGAACGGCGACAAGAAGGTCTTCGTCAGCTACGAGGACCCGGAATCGCTGCAGGTCAAGAG
>QHVM01000040.1:16421-64404 GCA_003223555.1 Acidobacteriota bacterium
GTACTACGCGGACCCGACCGGCGCGCTGCTGGGCACGCTCTTCGCCGAGCTGCGAGGGGCGCCGGCGGTCGTTGTCACCCCCGAGCCTTCGCGGTAGGCTCCGCCCATGCGGTTCGCCGTCCTCATCGGGCTCGTGGCGCCGCTGGCCGCGCCGGTCGCCGCCCCTTCGCCGCAGGTGGCGCCCGGGGTCCGGGCCGAGCTGGTGCGTTTGGACGCCGTCGTCACGGACGCCCACGGGAAGCTCGTCACGGATCTCAGCCGTGAGGACTTCGAGGTCCTCGAGGACGGCAAGCCGCAGCGCATCGCGCAGTTCGTGGTCGCCGTCCACCGGCGGGGCGCGGCGCCGGCCGGGACGGCGGCGGCGTCCGTCCCGAGCCCCGACACGGTCGTGGCGGAGCCGGCAGCGGGCGCGAGCGAGGCCGGCCGCCAGATCGTGCTGCTCGTCGACGACCTCCACGTCGCCCGCGGCAACCTGGATTACGTGAAGGCGGCCCTGAAGCGCGCGGTGGACGAGGTCGTCGCGCCCGAGGACAACGTCGCCCTGATCACGACCGCCGCCCCCGGGGTCGTCCAGCAGCCGACGCGGGACCGCGCCGTCCTGAAGCAGGCCATCGACCGCCTGGTGCTCCGGCAGCCCGTCGTCCCGCCGGCCCGCGGCTCACGCATGACGCCGGCCCAGGCCGAGATGATCCTGGGCGGGGACAGCGTCGCCCTGCAGCTCGCCACGCGGATGCTGATCGCGGAGCCGGGGAGCATCTACGAAGGGCCCAGCCCGCAGGTGGCGGTCGAGGCCGCCTCCGGCAGCGGCGGCACCGTCGCCGCGCTCACGGGTCCCGACGCCAAGGAAAGGGCCGCGGCCAAGGAGGCCGAGCGCCAGGCTCGGGGCATCCTCGACGAGGCGCTCCGCTTCTCCGCCGCCTCCCTGAACATGGTCGAAGGCGTGCTCCGCGGCCTCTCGGTCCTGCCCGGGCGCAAGCTCTGCCTGCTCGTCTCGGACGGCTTCCTCGTCGGCAAGGGCACGAGCGCCGAGCGGACCTACGACCTGCAAGCCATCATCGATGCGGCGACCCGCTCGGGGGCCGTCGTCTACGCGCTGGACAGCCAGGGGCTGATGCCCACCGGAGGCGACGCCAGCGTCGTCGGCGCCTCCGTGCCGCCCGGCCTGCAGACACCCGTCGATCGCAGGAGCGAGCAGCTCTTCCGGGAGACGCTGAGGACGGTGGCCGAGACGACGGGCGGCTTCCTCATCCACGGCACGAACGATCTCGCCGGGGGCCTGCGCCGGATGATCGAGGACAACGACGCCTACTACCTGCTGGCCTACGAGCCGGCCAATACCAGACACGACGGCCGCTTTCGCCGGATCGAGCTCCGGCTGCCGGCGCATCGTGACTACACGGTGCGGACCCGGAAGGGCTACTTCGCGCTGGACGATCGCAAGGCGGGCAAGCCAGGACCGGCCGTGGCCGGGCCATCGGCGCCGACCGGGCCGGCCGCGGTCAGCGCGCCCGCCGCCGGCGCGATCGAGGAAGCCGACGCGAGGGCGGCGCTCTCGGCGCCGATTCCCGCCGGCGGCATCCCCGTGCAGCTCGTGGCCGATTACGTCGAGCTGCCTCCCGCCGGGCCGCAGGGCGTCATCCGCGCCCAGGTCGACCTCGGGCGCCTCCGCTGGCAGGACGCGGAGGGGCGGCGCCAGGCGACCGTCGAGTTGGTGGGTGGCGTGTACGACGCCGAGGGACACGCGGTTGGCCCGCCCTTCGGCCGGATCGCCCCCCTCGACCTCGGCCCGGCGGAGTACAAGCGGGCCGCCGAAGCGGGGCTGCAGTACCAGCAGAGCCTGGCCCTCCGGCCCGGCCGGTACCAGGTCCGGCTGGTCGCCCGCGAGCTGAAGCTCGCCCAGTCGGGCGGAGCGGCGACCTGGCTGGAGATCCCGGACCTGGCCGACCGGAAGCTCGCGATGAGTAGCGTCTTCCTCTCTTCTTCGCCGACGGCCGCCGCGGGAGCCGGAGGCGCGGTGGGCGGGAACGACGCGCCGCGCGACGTGAGCGCCCGGCGCCGGTTCCAGCGCGGCGAGAGCCTGTACTTCCAGATCTACGTCTACAATCCCGCCGCCGACGAGAAGGGGAGCAGGGACGTGGTGCTCCAGGCCCAGGTCTGGTCGGGGGGAAGCGCCATCGCCGCCTCCAAGCCCCAGCCGGTCGCGTTCCGCACGCGCGACGGCGTCCCCCTTCCCGAGACCAACGAGATCGGCCTCCAGGGGCTCGGCCCCGGCCATTACGACCTGCGGGTCGTCGTCGTGGACCGCAAAGCCAACGCGACCGTGTTCCGCAAGGTGGACTTCACGGTCGAGTGAGCGGAGGGAGTGGACACCGGGGCCCTCGATCTGGGCACGACCAACACCGGCGTCTCCCGGTGGGACGACACGCGCGCCATTATCGCGCCGGGCGTTGACGGGTTCGAGCCACGGGGTCTACGCTGGATTCAAGCTGCTTCGGCGGTCGAAATTCGCGACAAGGAGGCTCCATGCACCGCAGGCTCGCCGTCACGTGCGTCGGCGCGCTCGTCCTCGCCGCCTTCGCCGTCCCCCGTCTCGCCGGCGCCACGCCCATCTCGGTCTACGGGGCGTGGCACTGCGGCAACGACTATTGCACCTGGTCCACCGTCCGCAGCATCACGGAGTTCGACCAGAAGAACCACTGGCTCATCGACCGCGGGGACGGCCGCCCCTCGGTCAACCTCGTCATCCTCAGCTTCGTCCATCCGCTGCGGCTGCTGAACCGGACGAACGACTCCCAGACCGCCGACGGGGTGCCCATCGGGATGACGGCCGACGTGGTGAACTACTTCAAGAGCCGCAACGTCCGCGTGATGCTGTCGATCGGCGGCATCACCTACGTCGACGCCTGGAACCAGGCCCTGGCCGCCGACGCGACCCAGCTCGGCCTCAACGCGGCCGACGTCGCTACGCGGCTCGGCGTCGGCATCGAGATCGACTACGAGGAGAGCAGCAGCCCCAACATCGCCGGCGTCCAGGCGTTCATCGACGCCTACCGCTCGGTCCATCCCTACGACGCGACCGGCAGCGATCCCGCCGCCCGCCTGACGATCGACCTCGCGGCCGGCGACCGTTGGCTCATCGGGCTCACCCGCAAGGCCACCGCGGACTGGCTCGACACGTCGCTCCCCGTCCTCGACTACGCCAACGCCATGGTCCCGAACCGCCAGCCGAACAGCGCCTCGGCCGCCACGTCGAACTGGCAGGAGCACGTCGACGGCAAGCCACAGTACAGCCCTCCCATCCCGCCCCTGGCCCCGGCCAAGTTCGCGGGCAGCCTGTACATCGTCACCGGCAACAAGCCCGCGCCCGAGTGCGTGAACTTCGGCGCCTCGCTCGAGAAGAGCACGGGGAGCTACGTCCAGACCGTGGCTCCCAACGGGGCGGGAGCGACGAGCGGGATGCTCGGCTACATGTTCTGGGCCGCCGAGTGCCAGGGGACGCGGTCGATCTGCACCACACCGCCCAACACGTGCGAGGGCGGAGTGGGAGTCGGCGCGACCACGTACAACGTCCCGATTCCCATGCCGGCCCTTCGGCAGAACTGACGAGGCCGCGGGCGATGGTCGGCCAGCGACCAGCCCGCCCGCCGGGCCACCCGCGTCGATCCGCTCATCGCGCTCCGGAGCGAGTAGCGGTGTCGACGCTGGCCTTCAGCGCCGACCATGCCGCCAGCGTGGCGTCCAGGGCGGACGGGAGCTGGCTGAAGCCCGCCTCCGCTTCCGGCGTCGGCTCGGCGTCCGCGCCGTCGACGGCGCTGGCGAGGGCGGACAGCGAGCCCGCCAGCACGCGCAAGCTGCGGAGCCCGGCCGGCGGCATGCGACCCGGGATCTCGCCGAACTGCGGGCCGGTCAGGGCCAGCACCTGGGCGTCCAGCTCGGCCCGTGCCTGCTCGAGGAGCGCGCGGTGCGCCCGCTCGGCCTCGGCGATCGCCGAGGACACCCTCGCGCGCTGCTCCTCGATGCGGCGGGCCAGGGCGAACTGCCGCTCGTAGGCTGCCGCCGGAAGCGAGACCCGCGGATCGGGCGCGACGGTGAGCGGCTGGGCGAGGCGCTGGCCGTCGACGCTCAGCTCGACCGTGTAGCACCCGGGCGGAGCCCACACGCCGTCGGGGACGACGTCGCCCTCGGGCTGCACCGCCAGCGCGGCGGGCGCCGGATAGCGCAGCGGCCAGACGAACCGGTGCATGCCCGGCGCGGTCGACAACGCTCCCGGCGGCCTCACCCACTCCGGCGCCACGCGGATGCGGCCGAGGTCGGGAGAGGGTGGCTTTTCGGCGCTGCCGTAGCGGCGCACGAGGCCGCCGCGGCCGTCCAGGACGCTCAGCACCACCGGCGTCGACGCGGCGCTCTTCAGGACGTAGTCGACGACCGCGCCGGGAGGAGGATTGGACGCCATCGGCTCGTCCCTGGGGATGGGCGTCCCGGTGAAGCCGGCCGGGCGCAAGCGCACGGCGACCGCCGGCGCAAAGAGCATCGCGCCGGCCGGCTGGCCCACCTTCGCCTGCCGGAGCGGCGTCACGTCGTCGAGGATCCAGAACGCCCGGCCGTGGGTGGCGGCGACCAGGTCGTCGCCGTGGACGTCGAGGTCACGGACGGAGCTCACCGGCAGGTTGAGCTGGAGGTTCTGCCAGTGGTCGCCGTCGTCGAAGGAGACGTAGACGCCCTTCTCGGTGCCGGCATAGAGCAGCCCCTTGCGCACGGGATCCTCCCGGACCGCGTTCACGAAGCTGTCCGCGGCAATCCCTTCCGCGGCCAGCGTCCAGCTCTTCCCGCCGTCGTGGGTGCGGTACACGTAGGGCTTGAAGTCGTCCAGCCGGTGGCGGTCCACCGCGGCGTAGGCGGTCTCGGCGTCGAAGTGCGACGGCTCGATGATCCCGACCTTGGACCACGGCGTCAGCGCGGCGGGGGTCACGTCCTCCCAGCGGACCCCTTCGTCCCGGGTGCGCCAGATGCGGCCGTCGTCGGTGCCCAGCCACAGGTCGCGGTCGGCCAGCCGTGACGGCGCGATGGCGTAGATCACGCCGTGGCGGCGGCCCGGCCGGGGAGCGTCGGCCGCGGTGGCGGGATCGAGCGTCGCCGGCACGCCCGGGTCCTCGCGTGAGAGGTCGGGGCTGATCACCGTCCAGTGCCGCCCGCCGTCCTCGGTGCGGAAGAGCCGCTCGCGCGAGAAATAGAGGACGCGCGGGTCGCGGCGGGAGAAGGCGAGGGGCAAGGTCCAGGCGGCGCGGTCGACGTCGCGGTGGGCCAGGGTGGGGTCGATCGACTGCGTCTGCTGCGTGCGCAGGTCGAGCCGGTCCACCCGGCCGCCGTAGATCACGTCGGGATCCTTCGGGTCGGGGGCGATCATGTCGCTCTCGTAGCCCGCCGTCATCTCACGGAACTGCATCATGGTGATGCCGTCGATGGTCGTCGTTCGGCTCGGAACGCCCGCCGAGCCCGAGTCCTGCTGGGCGCCGTACACCCAGTACGGGAAACGGTTGTCGGTGATCACGTGGTACATCTGGCCCGTCGGCTGGTTGTGCCAGGAGCTCCAGCTCTCGCCGCCGTTGAGGGAGACGACCACGCCCTGATCGGTGCCCAGGATGCGTCGCTCCGGATGCTCGGGGTCGATCCACAGCTCGTGGTAATCGTCGCCGCCCGGCGCCCCCTTGACGGGAACGAAGGTCTTGCCGCCGTCGCGCGATCGATAGAGGGCGGTGTTGCACGCGTAGACGACCTCCGGATCGCGCGGCTCGACGGCGATCCCGCCGAAGTACCAGCCGCGGCCCCAGATCCGTCGATCGCCGCTCGTCCTCGTCCAGCTCGCGCCGCCGTCCTCGGAGCGATACAGGCCGCCTTCCGGCGCGTCGACCATCGCGTACAAGCGGTCCGGACGGGTCGGCGCCACCGCGAGGCCGATGCGTCCCGGTCGGGCCGGGAAGCCATTGCCGCTCAGCGCCGTCCACGTGGTGCCGCCGTCGCTGGACTTGTAGAGGCCGCTGCCGGGACCGTTCGACGGCGGGTAGACGCTCCACGGCGGCCGGCGCGTCTGCCAGAGCGAGGCATAGACGATGGCGGGGTCACCCGGCTTGAAGGCGAGGTCGATGGCGCCGGTGTTCTCGTCCTTGAAGAGGACCCTCTGCCACGTGCTTCCGCCGTCGGTCGAGCGGAACACGCCGCGCTCGGCGTTGGGACCGTAGGGATGGCCGAGGGCGGCCACGAAGACCCGTTCCGGGTTGCGCGGGTCGACGAGGATGCGCGCGATCTGCTGCGTGTCGGCGAGACCGATCTTCGTCCACGTCTGGCCGCCGTCGCTGGTCCGGTAGGCGCCGTCCCCCTGGGCGATGTCGGAGCGCATGTCCGCCTCGCCGCTGCCGACGTAGATCACCCTGGGGTTCGAAGGCGCCACCGCCAGCGCGCCGATCGAGCCGATCGGCTGGCCGTCGAAGATCGGCGTCCACGTGCGGCCGGCGTCGCTCGTCTCCCATACGCCGCCGTTCACGCTGCCGAAGTAGAAGTGGTTCGGCTCGCCCGGCACGCCGCTCACCGCCAGCGCCCGCCCGCCCCGGAAGGGGCCGATGAGCCGCCAGCGCAGCTCCTGGAACACGGCCGGATCGACTCCGGCGGATGCGGACGCCACCCCGGCCGGCAGCAAGCGGGCGACGAGCAAGAGGACCCGGCCGATCCGCACGAAGCAGGCATCCATGCCGCGGCTTCCTTTCTGGACGGACGCAGGTCGTCGAGAGGACCGACGGCCGGCTCAAGCCCCCGCGGACACGGACCCCGTCGGCACGTCGCGGTCGGAGCCGCGGCGAGCCAGCCGGCGGATCCCCACCGCCAGCGCACCGAAGAGCAGGCCGCCGACGACGGTCAGGTAGATCCAGATCGACATCTGGGGCAGCAGCGCCGTCCAGAGGAACAGCCCCCAGTGGCCCATGGGCGGGAAGTCGGGCCGCGGCTTGGCGTAGTGCGTGTCCCAGCCGCCGAAGATGGAGAGGAACATGATCACCAGCACCGGCAGCCGGGCCGCGAGGCCGTAGGCGAGCAGCACCCGCCAGAGCGCGGGCCAGCCCGGGTGGGCCAGGGCGATGGCCAGCCAGGAGCCGACGCCGAAGACGGCGAGCTGGACGAGGAGCGACTTCGGGAAGAGCGCGAACGAGCCGAAGGCGAGCACGGTGTTCAAGGCGAAGGCCAGGGCGGCCCAGCCGGCCGCCTTGCCCGCGTGGACAGGCCCTTCGCCGGCCCGGGCCAGGCGCATGGCGAAGTAGATCCCGAACACCGGGATCAGCCACACGATCCCGACGAGGGCGCCGGGGCCTCCCGCCTCCCGGTTGAAGAGAGCCGGCGACCATCGCGAAAGCTCCCCGACGAGCCGCAGCAGCGTCACCGCCAGCGTGATGAGGGACGGGACGAGGATCAACCTGCCCAGTGAGGGCTTGGCGACGGCCATCGGCCACCTCCCGAGATGGACGGGAGTCTATCGCGTCCCGGCCGGCAATAGTCGATCCGCTTCGAGCCGGAGACGAGGACGCGGTCGAAGATGGCCCGGGCCTTGCCAGGCGGCCCCGGGCCGCATAGCTTAACGGGACCCGAGGAGGTTGCATGAGAGCCTGGCTTCCCGCCTTCGCCGCCCTCGCCGCGATCGCATCCGCGCTGCTGGCCGTGGCCGCCGCGCCGTCGGGATCGGCCGCCGTCCCCCCGGCGCGGAAGAGGTTCTCGGCCTACGACGCGCAGGCCCGGGCCCTCCTCGCGCAGATGACGCTGGAAGAGAAGATCGGCCAGATGGTGCAGCCCGAGCAGGACAAGCTCGCCGACGGGAAGGACATCGAGACCTACTTCCTGGGTTCGCTCCTCTCGGGCGGAGACTCCGACCCCAAGACCAACAGCCTGCAGGACTGGACCGACCTCTACGACCGCCTCCAGTCCCACACCGCGCGCACGCGCCTGAAGATCCCTCTCCTCTACGGCATCGACGCGGTGCACGGCCACAACAACGTGCTGGGCGCGGTCCTTTTCCCGCACCACATCGGCCTCGGCGCCACCCGCGACGGGAAGCTCATGGAGGAGATCGAGCGCGTGACCGCGGAGGAGGTCCGCTCCACCGGCATCCAGTGGGTCTTCGCGCCGTGCGTGGCGGTCGCCCGCGACGAGAGATGGGGCCGGACCTACGAGAGCTATTCGGAGCGGCGGTGCGAGGCCTCCAGGGCGCCGACCTGAAGGACCCCCGGCGCGTGCTCGCCTGCGCCAAGCACTACGTCGGAGACGGCGGCACGACGTTCGGGTCCAGCACCGTCGGCGATTGGCGGAACCCGGGCAAGACGTTCCTCCTCGACCAGGGTGACACCCGGCTGAGCGAAGCGGACCTGCGGCGGATCCACATGGCCGGCTACCGCACCGCCATCGAGGCCGGCGTCGGATCCATCATGCCGTCCTACAGCGCCTGGAACGGCGAGAAGATGTCCGGCCACAAGTACCTGCTCACCGACGTGCTGAAGGGCGAGCTGGGCTTCGACGGCTTCCTGATCTCCGACTACAACGCGATCGACGCGCTGTCCGGCGACTACCGCAGCAAGGTCAAGCTCTCCGCCAACGCCGGGATGGACATGTTCATGGTCCCCCAGAAGTACAAGGAGCTCTACGCGGACCTCAAGGACCTGGCCGAGAAGGGCGAGGTGCCGATGGCGCGCATCGACGACGCGGTGACCCGCATCCTGAGGGTCAAGTACGCGCTCGGCCTCTTCGCCGAGGGCCGCTCGACGCTAGCCGACCGGAGCCTCCACCGGAGCTTCGGCTCGCCCGAGCACCGCGAGGTGGCCCGCCGGGCGGTGCGCGAATCGCTGGTGCTCCTGAAGAACGAGCGGCGCGCCCTGCCTCTCTCGAAGTCCGCCCGGCGCATCCACGTGGCGGGCAAGAACGCGGACGACCTGGGCAACCAGTGCGGAGGGTGGACCATCACCTGGCAGGGCAAGAGCGGCTCGCCCACCACCGGCACGACGATCCTCGCCGCGCTCAAGAGCGCCGCCGGACCGGGCACCGCGATCACCTATTCGAAGGACGGCTCGGGCGCTGGGGGGGCCGACGTGGGCGTGGTCGTGGTCGGCGAGACGCCGTACGCCGAGATGCTCGGCGACCGCGAGGACCTGGGCCTGGCCCGGGAGGACCTGGAGGCGATCGGCAACGTCAAGAAGGCGGGGATCCCGGTCGTCGTGGTGGTGGTTTCGGGCCGGCCGCTCATCCTCGGCGACGCCCTCGGCCAGGCCGACGCGCTGGTGGCGGCGTGGCTGCCCGGGACCGAGGGAGCGGGGGTCGCCGACGTGCTGTTCGGCGACTACAAGCCGACCGGCAAGCTCTCCTTCTCTTGGCCGCGGTCGATGGCCCAGATCCCCATCAACGTGGGCGACCCGGGCTACGACCCGCTCTTCCCCTACGGCTTCGGTCTGACGTACTGACGAGAGCCGTCGACGATGATGACCATGACGAACGCCGCCGAGAGAGAGCCCTGGCCGCCGCTGCCGCTCGCCGGGTGGAAGGAAACCTATCGCACCCTGCACCGATGGACGCAGATGGCGGGCAAGGTCCAGCTCGCGCTCACCCCCCGCACGAACCACTTCTGGAACGTCACCCTGCACGCCACCGCGCGCGGGCTGACGACCGCCGCGATGCCCGTCGGGACGGGCGCATGCACGATCGCCTTCGACTTCGTGGACCACGTGCTGCGCATCGACCGCGACCGCGGCGACCGGCGCGAGATCCCGCTCGCTCCCCAGCCGGTGGCCCATTTCTACGAGCACTTCATGGCCACCCTCCGCGCCCTCGGCATCGAGGCGCGGATCTGGCCGATGCCCGTCGAGGTGCCCGATCCGGTCCGCTTCGACCGCGACTCCTCGGGCGCGTACGACGCCGATTCCGCGCGCCGCTGCTGGCGGATCCTGTTCGAGACCGATGCGGTGTTCAACGAGTTCCGCGCCCGGTTCATCGGCAAGTGCAGCCCGGTGCACTTCTTCTGGGGCAGCTTCGACCTGGCCGTCACGCGCTTCTCCGGCCGGCCCGCGCCGGGCCGACGCCATGACCCGCGAGGCGTACTCGCACGAGTGCAACAGCGCCGGGTGGTGGCCGGGCGGGGGCGCCATCGACGGGCCCGCCTTCTACGCCTACTCGGCGCCCGAGCCGGCCGGCCTGGCCGCGGCCCGCATCGGCCCCCGGGCGGCCTTCTACAGCCCCGACATGAAGGAGTTCATCTACCGTTACGACGACATGCGGGCGGCGCCGGATCCCCGGGCGGCGCTGCTCGAGTTCCTCCAGACCACATACGAGGCGGGGGCGGACCTCGCGAAGTGGGACCGGCCGGCGCTCGAGCGACCCGGGCCGGCGTAGCGCCGGAAGGAGCAGCGAAGATGGCCGCCGACGGAGCCTGCGCCCACATCGAGAGCGTCACCGACGTCAAGAAGGCGAAGCGCCGCGAGTGCGAGGAGTGCGTGAAGATCGGCAGCTCCTGGGTGCACCTGCGGACCTGCCAGACCTGCGGCGGCACGCGCTGCTGCGACTCGTCGCCGAACCGCCACGCCAGCAAGCACGCCCGCGCCTCCAGCCACCCGGTGATCTGCTCGGCGGAGCCGGGCGAGCGCTGGCTCTACTGCTACCCGCACGACGCCATGGCCGAGTACTGAGCCGGCCTTCCCGGGCGGCTCGGGTCTGACATACTGGGGACGGGCATGAAGCATCCCGGCACCGCGGCCGTGCTCAGCCTGGTCATCCCGGGCGTGGGCCAGTTCTACAACGGCGACTTCCTGCGCGGGATCTTCTGGCTCATCGTCACCCCCGGCCTGTGGATCGGGAGCGGCGGCACGCTGGGCTGGATCTGCCACGTCATCGCGGCCGCCACCGCCTATCACCGCGCCCGGCACTGGAACCAGATCCACCGCACCGCCTGAGGGGGCGTGCCACCAGCACCATAAGCGACCGCCAACCCCGAGCGACGGACTCACTCCGGCGCGAGGGGCGGGGAGTCTGGGGGGTGCGCCGCTAGCACCATAAGCGACCGCCAACCCCGAGCGACGGATTCACTCCGGCGCGAGGGGCGGGGGGTCTGGGGGGTGCGTCGCTAGCACCCCCCGGCTCAACGAATGAAAAGCGGCGCCAGCACGAGCGTGATCGTGGAGAGGAGCTTGATCAGCACGTGGAGCGACGGGCCGGCGGTGTCCTTGAAGGGGTCGCCCACGGTGTCGCCCACCACCGCCGCCTTGTGCGGCTCCGAGCGCTTGCCCACCACCTGGCCGTCCACGACGAAGGTCCCCGATTCGATGTACTTCTTGGCGTTGTCCCAGGCCCCGCCGCCGTTGTTCATGGCGGTGGCCATGAGGATCCCGCCGATGGTTCCCACCATCAGCAGCGCCGCCACCGACTCGGCCCCGATCTGGCCGTAGGGCGAGAGGTACTTGAAGCTGAAGCCCACCGCCACCGGCGTGAGCACGGCCAGGAGGCCCGGGGCCACCATCTCCCGGAGCGCGCCCGCGGTCACGATGTCGACACAGCGCGCGTAGTCCGGCTTGGCGGTGCCGGCCATGATCCCGGCGTTCTCGTGGAACTGCCGGCGGACCTCGGTGATGACGACCTGGGCCGCCTTGCCCACCGCCTTGATGGCCAGCGCGGAGAAGACGAAGACCAGCGCCGCCCCCAGCAGGCCGCCCACGAAGACCGGCACGCGGGTCAGGTCGACGGCCATGTGCAGGCCGGTGATCTTCGTGACCTCGTTCAGGTAGGCGCTGAAGAGCAGGAAGGCGGCCAGCGCCGCGGAGCCGATGGCATAGCCCTTGGTGAGGGCCTTGGTCGTGTTCCCCACCGAGTCGAGGCGGTCGGTCTTGCGCCGGATCTCCTCCGGCTGCTTCGACATCTCGATGATGCCGCCCGCGTTGTCGGTGATGGGGCCGAAGGTGTCCATGGCCAGGATGTAGGCGCAGGGGGCGAGCATGCCCATGGTGGCGATGGCCGTGCCGTAGAGGCCGGCCCCCGGCAGGTCGCCGAGGGCGTGCTTGCCGCACCAGTAGGCGCCCATGAGGGCGGCGGAGATCACGATCACGGGCAGCCCCGTGCACTCGAAGCCGACCGCCAGCCCGCTGATGATGTTGGTGGCGGGGCCGGTGCGGCTGGCCTCGGCGATGGAGCGCACCGGCCGGTACCGGTACTCGGTGTAATACTGGGTGATCCACACGAACGCGTACGCGGTGAGGATCCCGATGATGCCGGCCCCCAGCAGGTAGCCCCGGTGCACCGCTACGTTCGCTCCCGCAGTGGCCCGCAGGAGCAGGAACACCGCGGCCGCGAAGCCGGCCATGGCGATGACCGTGGTGACCAGGTAGCCGCGGTTGAGGGCGTCCATCGGGTCCTCGTCCTCGCGGCAGTGGACGGTGAAGACGCCGACGATCGTGGCGATGAGGCCGAAGGCACGGGCGAGGAGCGGGAAGACGATGCCCCCCATGCCGAAGACCGGGAAGAGCGCGATGCCGAGGATCATCGCCCCGACGTTCTCGGCCGCCGTCGACTCGAACAGGTCGGCCCCGCGGCCGGCGCAGTCCCCCACGTTGTCGCCCACCAGGTCGGCCACCACCGCCGGGTTGCGCGGGTCGTCCTCGGGGATGCCCGCCTCGACCTTGCCGACCAGGTCGGCCCCCACGTCGGCGGCCTTGGTGTAGATCCCGCCCCCGAGCTGGGCGAAGAGGGCCACGAAGCTGGCCCCGAAGCCGAAGCCCACGATCTGCAGCGGCACGTGCTCGTAGTCGTGGGTCCCGCCGAAGAGGTAGAACAGGCCGCCCACGCCGAGCAGGCTCATGGCGACCACGGTCAGGCCGCTGACCGCGCCGCCCCGGAGCGCGATCTGCAGCGCCCGGTTGAGGCTGGTCATGGCCGCGGCGGCGGTCCGGAGGTTGGCCCGGATCGACACGAACATGCCGATGTAGCCGGCGATGGCCGAACAGAGGGCGCCGGTGACGAACGAGAGGGTCACCTTGAGCGCGGTGCCGCGTCCCATCTCCGCGATGTTGGGGACGTTCCGGTTGAGGTGGTAGAAGCCGAAGATCACCGCCGCCGCCACCAGCGCCAGGAGAGCGATCGTCCGGTACTGCCGGTGGAGAAAGGCCTCTGCCCCCTCGCGGATGGCCGCGGCGATCGCCTCCATCTCCGGCTTCCCCGTGGGGGCCGCGAGGACCTGCCGGGCCAGAAAAAACGCGACGGCCAGCGAAAGCAGGCTGATGGCAAGCACAACGGCCAGAACCGCTTCGACGCCCATTGAGCCTCCGCTTAGGGTGAGAGGACCGACAAGAGTGCAGGAGGCCGGAGGTTAATCCGGGATCGCCTCGCAGGTCAAATAAGCGCCGGAGCGGGCCTCGTCAGACCGAAAACCCGTGCTGCCGCCGGTGGTAGGGGCCGTCGAACGTCACGGTCGACTTGAACAGCTCGTAACGGCCGTCGCCGGCCGACTTGGCCATGATGCCCACAGGTCGACGTGGTCCGTCCGCAACCGACGTCTCTCAGCTCGAGGCCGCCGCCGAACGGGCCTTCATCTTCTCCCGCGCGATCGAGATGAGGCCCGGCAACAGCGACAGGAAGATCACGACCGCCACCACGATGTGGATGTTCTTCTCGATGTCCGGGACGGTCCGGCCCAGGAAATACCCGGTGAGGGTCATGCTCGCCACCCAGCCGATCCCTCCCGCGACGTTGTAGAGCGCGAACCGCCGGTAGGTCATCTCGGCCGCTCCCGCCACCACGGGGGCGAAGGTGCGGACGATGGGCATGAAGCGGGCGATGACGATCGTCTTGCCCCCGTGCTTCTCGTAGAACTCGTGGGTCTTGACGAGGTGCTGCTTCCGGAACAAGAACGAGTCTGGCCGGCTGTAGAGGGCCTGTCCGGCCCGCCGTCCGATCCAGTAGCCGGTGGCGTCGCCGGCCACCGCGGCCGCCATGACGGCCAGGTTCAGCCAGACGATGTTCAGATCGCCCTTGGCGGCGAACAGCCCGGCGGTGACGAGGAGCGAGTCGCCGGGCAGGAAGAAGCCCACCATGAGGCCGGTCTCGGCGAAGACGACCGCCACCAGGCCGGCGAGGCCCCCCAGCCGGATCAGCTCGGGGACGTTGTAGACCCGGCGGAAGAACTCCTGGATCAGCTCCAAGAACCGGGACCGCCGCTCTCAGCGCGTGCGGACCGGCTCGCCGGCCACCGGCGCGGTCACGGGCGGCCCCGCCGCCATCCGCGCCATCACGCTGTGCTTCCGGCTGTAGCCGAAGTAGATGCAGAAGCCGATGAAGAGCCAGACGAACAGCCGCAGCCAGTTCTCGGACGGCAGCGAGAACATGAGCAGCAGGCAAGTGGCCATCCCGGCGATGGGCACGAACGGGACGAAGGGCGCGCGGAACGGACGCTCGGCGGCCGGGTTGGTGCGCCGCATGATGAGCACCGCGGCGCAGACGATCACGAAGGCCAGCAGCGTCCCGATGTTCACGAGGTCGGCCAGGATGCGCAGGGGGAGGAACGCGGCCAGGGTCGCCACCGAGACGCCGGTCAGGATGGTGGCCTTCCACGGGGTCCGGAACCTCGGGTGGACGTCGCCGAAGAAGCCGGTCGGCAGCAGGCCGTCGCGGGCCATGGCCAGGAACACCCGGGCCTGGCTGAGCATCATCACGAGCAGCACCGAGGTGATCCCCGCCACCGCCCCCAGCGAGACGAGGAACTGGGCCCAGGGCAGGCCGGCCTGGCGGAAGGCGTCGGAGACCGGCGCGTCGAGGTTGATCCTCTGGTAGGGCACCATGCCGGTGAGCACGGCCGCCACCGCGATGTACAGCGTCGTGCAGATGAGCAGCGAGGCGATGATCCCGATCGGCACGTCCTTCCGGGGATTCCGCGCCTCTTCGGCATGGGTGGATACCGAGTCGAACCCGATGTAGGCGAAGAACACGATGGCGGCGCCGGCGAGCACGCCGAGCGGCTCGCCCGCGGGGCCGGACTGGCCGGCCACCGTCTTGCCGAAGAAGCTGATGCCGGTGAGGCCGAAGGGGGCGAACGGGTGCCAGTTGGCCGGGTTGACGTGGAAGGCGCCGACCACGATCACGAACAGCACGATGGTGACCTTGAGGATCACGATGCCGGTGTTCACGCCGGCGCTCTCCTTGATCCCGATGACGAGCACGATGGTGACGAGCACCGCGATGACGATCGCGGGCAGGTCGAACCACGTCCCGGTCCCGGCCAGCCTCCCCGTGGTCAGGTCGTAGTCGAAGGGGGCGTTGGTGAGCATGTGGGGAAGCTTGATGTGGAAGATCCCGATGAAGTCCTGGAAGTAGTGGGACCAGCCGTGGGCCACGGTGGACGAGGCCACCGCGTACTCCAGGATCAGGTCCCAGCCGATGATCCACGCGAACAGCTCGCCCAGCGTCGCATAGGCGTAGGTGTAGGCCGAGCCCGCCACCGGGGCCATGGAGGCGAACTCGGCGTAGCACAGGGCCGCGAAGACGCATGCGATGCCGGCGGCCACGAACGAGAGCATCAGCGCGGGCCCGGTCCGGTCGTGGGCGGCCACGCCGGTGAGGACGAAGATGCCGGTACCGATGATGGCCCCGATGCCCAGGCTCGAGAGCTGGACCGGGCCGAGCACCCGCCGCAGACGGTTCTCCCCCTTCATCTCTTCCAGGAGGAGGCTCAAGGGCTTTCGGGCGAGGAGAGGATGGGCCAAGAAATCACCTCCGCCGCGGGACGCCGCCCGCAGACCCTGAGGATAAGTGTTCCATGGTCCAAGTCAACGCGGGCCGCGCCGTTGACTTTCGAACTCGATCCCCTATCCTTCGCCGATGGCCCAGCCCAAGCAGGAGTGGGGCACCCGTCTGGGCGTGATCCTGGCGGTGTCCGGCTCCGCGGTGGGCCTGGGGAACTTCCTCCGCTTCCCCGGCAACGCCGCCCAGAACGGCGGGGGCGCGTTCATGATCCCCTACTTCTGCGCCCTCCTCCTGCTCGGCATCCCCATCGGGTGGGCCGAGTGGACGATCGGCCGGTACGGCGGCCGCAAGGGGTTCCACTCCGCCCCGGGTGTGATGGGGGTCATCGGGCGAGGGGCCGCCGCCCGATACCTCGGCGTGTTAGGGGTGCTGATCCCGCTCGTCGTCTACTTCTACTACGTGATCATCGAGGCCTGGTGCCTCGGCTACACCTACTACTACCTGACCCAGGGGGGGTTGGGCATCGACTCGAGCCAGGCGGTGGCCGACCAGGTGAAGGCCTCCACCGGCTTCTTCACGAGCTTCACCGGCCAGGCCGCGAACGGCTCCCTCTTCCAGGGGAGGCACGCGGGCGTGTTCGTCTTCTGGCTGGTGACCTTCGCCCTCAACGTTTACTACGTCTACCGGGGCCTCTCGAAAGGCATCGAGGAGTTCTGCAAGTGGGCCATGCCGGCGATGGCCGTGTGCGGGATCCTGGTCCTCATCCGCGTCCTGACCCTGGGGACTCCCGATCCCGGTCATCCCGAGCAGAACGTCGTGAGCGGCCTCGCCTTCATGTGGAACCCCGACTTCGCCAGCCTGGGCAACTTCAAGACCTGGCTGGCCGCGGCCGGCCAGATCTTCTTCAGCCTGTCGGTGGGCTTCGGCGTGATCATCAACTACGCGTCCTACATGAAGAGGAAGGACGACGTGGTCCTGTCGGGGCTGACCGCCTCCGCCACCAACGAGTTCTTCGAGGTGGCGCTGGGCGGGATGATCACCCTCACCGCCGCCATCGTCTTCCTCGGCGAGCCCCTGACCCGGGCCAACACCGGCGGGACCTTCTCCACCGGTTTCTTCGCGGTGCCGGTGGTGTTCGCCCACATGCCGGCCGGGCGCTTCTTCGGCGCGATCTGGTTCTTCATGCTGTTCCTGGCCGCCATCACCAGCTCGCTGTCGATGCTGCAGCCGGCCAAGGCCTTCTTCGAGGAAGCGCTGGGGATCGGGCGCGGCCCCTCCACCGCCCTCCTCACCGTGGTCTGCCTCGCGGGAAACCTCTTCGTGCTCTACTTCAGCCAGGGGCTCGTCGCGCTCGACACCCTGGACTTCTGGGTGGGCAGCTTCATGATCTTCATCGTGGCCGCGGCCCAGATCATCTACTTCGGCTGGGTGTTCGGGATGGAGCGGGGCATGGCGGAGGCGCACGAGGGCGCCCACATGCGCATCCCCCGGGTCTACCGGTTCATCATCAAGTACGTCTCGCCGCTGTACCTCATCGTGGTCTTCGTCGGCTTCTGCCTGCAGGCCGTGCCCGGCTACGTCCGCACCGTGCTCGGCGACGCGGCGCGGGGGATCCCCCCCGACCACGACGCCCAGCTCGCCTGGCTGGTCATCGTGGCCGTGATGGCGGGATTGTTCGCGGTGACCGTCGTCGGCAGCCGCCGGTGGCGGGCCCGCGGACTGGACCTGGACGGCTTACGGGGGCCCGACGACCAGGTCCGGGCGGCGTAGGAGGAGCAGCATGACCATCGGCGGCTGGATCTTCATGACGCTGTCGGTCTCGTTCGTCACGATCCTGTGCGGCTGGTGCTTCTACCGGGTGCTGAGCCTGCCCGAGGAAGAGGTGCCCCAGCCGGTCCAGGACTTCCACAGCGCCTGAAGGCCCACGCGATCAGGCGTCCTGAAGGACCTGGGCGGGGTGCTCGGCCGGCTTCACGGTGGCGTAGGCCTTCTTCACCCGGCCGTCGGCACCGATCAGGTAGCTGATCCGCCGGGCGCTGCCGGCCTTGGGGTCGTCGCAGGCCCCGTAGGCGAGGCCGATCTTGCGGTCGGTGTCGCACAGCAGCGGGAAGTTGTAGCTGAACTTGCGGGCGAAGGCGGCGTTGGCCTGGGGGGTGTCGAAGCTGATGCCGAGGATCTCGACTCCCTTCCTCGCGTAGTCGTCCTTGAGGTCGCGGAACCCGCAACCCTCCTTCGTTCAGCCCGGGGTGTCGGCCTTGGGGAAGAACCACAGGATGACCTCCTTCCCCCGGAAGTCCGAGAGCCGCACGGTGCGGCCCAGGTGGTCCTGGACCGCGAAGTCGGGGGCGACGTCGCCGGGCTTGAGCATCGCGCTTGACCTCCGCCGGCGATTATAGACGGGCGGTTGACGGGGAGGGCGGCCCGGATGTATTTTAAGTTTAAAGGATATGGCGGGCCTGGCGGGCCGGCGGGCGCTGGTCACGGGAGGCGGGCGCGGCATCGGCCGCGCGGTGGCCCTGGACCTGGCCCGGGCGGGAGCGGCGGTGGCGGTGGCCGCCCGCACCCGGGCCGACGTGGAGGCGGTGGCCGCGGAGGCCCGGCGGCTCGGCGCGCCGGCGGCGGCCCTGGTGGCCGACGTGACGCGTCCGGAGTCGGTGCGCGAGATGTTCGGCGCCGCTCGCGAAGCCCTGGGCCCCATCGACGTCCTGGTGTGCGGGGCGGGTGTCGCGCCCTCGGCCACCGTGGCCCGGACGACGGATGAGCAGTGGCGGGCCGCCCTCGACACCAACCTCTCCGGCTGCTTCTATTGCCTGCGGGAGGCCCTGGGGGCGATGGCCGGGCAGGGCTGGGGCCGGGTGGTGGCGGTCGCGTCGATCGCGGGCAAGACCGGCTATCCGTACGTCGGCGCCTACGCCGCCAGCAAGCACGGCGTCCTGGGCCTCGTGAAGTGCGCGGCGCTGGAGGTGGCCGGGCAGGGCGTGACGGTGAACGCGGTCTGCCCCGGGTACGTCGATACGCCGATGACCGACGTCTCGGTGGCCCGCCTCGCCGAGAAGACGGGCCACCCGCCAGGCGACGTCCGCCGGAGGCTGGAGGAGATGAGCCCGCAGAAGCGTCTCTTCACCGCCGAGGAGGTCTCGGCCCTCGTCCTCTTCCTGTGCGGCGAGCAGGCGCGCGGCATCACCGGCCAGGCCCTGAGCCTGGACGGGGGCACGCTGGTCTAGAGCGGAGTTGCCTTTGTACGCAGAGACCGCAGAGAGCGCCCAGAGACCGCAGAGGTATCAACAGAGCAAACCATTGGCCCAGATCTCTCTTCTCGTTTCTCTGCGGCCTTTGCGAATCCTCTGCGGCCTCTGCGTTGAAAAGCAATGACGCTCGTCGCGGTGAACCCGGAGTCGCTGGCCAAGCCCCGCGGCTACAGCCACGGGATGAAGGGGCAGGGCGAGGTGCTCTTCGTGGCCGGCCAGGTCGGCTGGGACCGCGGCGCGGTGCTGGTCTCGGAAGACCTGGTCGCGCAGTTCGCCCAGGCTCTCGACAACGTCCTCGACGTCGTGTGGGCGGCCGGAGGCTCGCCGGAGAACGTGGCCCGCCTGGTCCTCTACGTGACCGACAAGCGGGAGTACCGCGAGCGGGCCAAGGACATCGGCGCCGAGTACCGCCGGCGGATGGGCAAGCACTATCCGGCCATGGCCCTCGTGGAGGTGCGCTCGCTCCTGGAGGACGGGGCCAAGGTGGAGATCGAAGCGGTGGCGCTGCTGTGAGCCGTCGGGCCAGCCGGCCACGGCGGACACCTGCTCCGGCCGGCGGCGCGCTCGCGACGGCGGTCTGGGTGCGGCTGCTGAAGGCCCACGGCCTGGTGCTGAGGCAGGTGCGACGGCGCGTGCCCGAGGGGCTGACTCTTCCCCAGTTCGACGTCCTCATCCAGCTCCATCGGCGCGAAGAGGGCATGACGCCGGGCGAGCTGACCCGCGCCCTGCTCGTCACGGCGGGGAACGTCACCGGGATCGTGGGCCGGCTGGTGGCCATGGACCTGGCCGAGCGCCGTCCGGTGCCCGAGGACCGCCGCGCCGTCCGGGTGCGCCTGACGCCGCGCGGCCGCCGGCTCATGCGCCGCGCCATCCCGCGCCACCGGCGCGACCTCGACGCGCTCCTCTCCGGCGTCGTTCCCGCCGACCTGGCCCGACTGCGCGACCTGCTGGGCACGCTCGGCCGCGCCCTGGAGTCCCGGCCATGAGCCCTCGCTCCTTCCGCTACGAGGAAGACGGCCCGGTGGCGAGGATCACCCTCGACCGGCCCGAGGTCCTCAACGCCCTCACCTTCGAGGTGTACCGGGAGCTGACCGACACCTTCCGCGCCCTGGCCGGCCGGAAGCCGGTGCGGGTCGCGGTCATCACGGGCCGCGGCCGGGCGTTTTGCACCGGCGGGGACGTCAAGGAGATCATCGGCGAGCTGCTGAAGTACGACCGCCTGCGGCTCGAGGCCTTCACGCGCCTCACTTGCGACCTCATCCGGGCCATGCGCGGCCTGCCCCAGCCGATCGTCGCGTCGCTGAACGGGCCGGCGGCGGGGGCGGGCGCCGCGATCGCCCTCGCCGCCGACTTCCGCGTCGCCGCCGACACCGCCCGCATCGCTTTCCTCTTCGTGAAGGTGGGCCTCTCCGGCGCGGACATGGGCGCGGCCCACCTCCTCCCGCGGCTGGTGGGCCTGGGGCGGGCGACCGAGCTGCTCATGACCGGCGAGTTCGTCGAGGCGGCCGAGGCGCTGCGCATCGGGCTCTACCATCGCGTGGCGCCTCCCGACCGGCTGGAGGCGGAGACGGCCGAGCTGGCGGGCCGCCTGGCCCGCGGGCCGGCGGCCGGCCTGGCCGCCACCAAGGACGCCCTCGACCGCGAGGTGCCCATGAGCCTCGAGACCGCCCTCGACCACGAGGCGGCGGTGCAGGCGGCGCTCATGGAGGGGCCCGACTTCCGGGAGGGCTTCGCCGCCTTCATGGCCCGGCGCCCGCCCCGCTTCGACGGCGCGCCGGAATGAGCAATCGGCAAACGCCGTTGGAGCGCCCGCAAGGCGCCGCGTTTAGATGACAAAGAGCGCGTTCCTCGAAGAGCGCCACCTCAAGCTGGCCGAGCGCGTGCGCGCCTTCGGCGACAAGCGCCTGCGGGCGGCGCTCCGGGACGAGGCCGACCCCGCCGGCCGCACGCGCGAGCTCGTCCTCCAGCTCGCCGAGGAGAACCTCCTCGTCGTGGCGGTGGCCCCTCCCTGGGGCGCCATGGACCTTCGCTCGGTGGTCGTGGTCCGCGAGACGCTGGCCTACTTCTCCTCGCTCGCCGATACCGCTTTCGCCATGCAGGGCCTGGGCTCGTACGCGCTCGGCCTCGTCGGCACCGACGTGCAGAAGAAGCGCTGGCTGCCGGCGGTGGCCCGGGGCGAGGTGCTGGCCGCCTTCGCCGTGACCGAGCCCGAGGCCGGCTCCGACCTGGCCGCCGTCCGCACGCGCGCCCGCCCCGACGGCCTCGTCTGGCGGCTGCGCGGCGTGAAGACCCTGATCTCCAATGCCGGCATCGCCGGGCTCTATACCGTGCTTGCCCGCAGCGCCGACGGCGACGACCATCACGGCTTGTCACTGTTCCTGGTCGACGCCGAAGCCCCTGGCCTGGTCGTCAAGCCGCTGGAGGCGATCGCCCCCCACCCGCTCGGCGAGGTCCGCTTCGAGGCCACGCCGGCGGTGCTCCTCGGCGCGGAGGGCAAGGGCTTCGGGCTCGCCCTGGCCACCCTCGACGCGTTCCGGCCCAGCGTGGGGGCGGCGGCCTGCGGCTTCGCCGCCCGCGCATTCGACGAGGCGCTGCGGTGGGCCCAGGCGCGGCGCCAGTTCGGCCACCGGCTGGCCGAGTTCCAGGCCGTGCAGATGGCGCTGGCCGAGATGTACGTGGACCTCGAGGCGGCCCGTCTGCTCGTGCATCGGGCGGCATGGCTCAGGGACAACGGCGCCGAGCGCATCACGCGGGAAGGCGCCATGGCCAAGCTGGCCGCCACCGAGATGGCCCAGCGGGTCGTGGACCGCTCGGTGCAGATCCACGGCGGGCAGGGCGTCATGCGGGGGGCCACCGTGGAGCGGCTCTACCGGGAAGTCCGCTCGCTGCGCATCTACGAAGGCACCAGCGAGATCCAGAAGCTGGTGATCGCCCGGGACATCCTGAAGGACACTCGATGAGATCCGGAGACGTCCTCCGCGAGGAGGAGATGAGCCCCGAGTACCGCCGCATGGTGGTGCAGATGATGGAGAGCCAGGCCTACCGCGAGCTGGCCGCCGCCCACATGTTCGGCTATGGCCTGCGCTTCGTGCCCGACAAGTGGATGAAGTTCATGGTCTGGCACATCCAGGAGGAGACCGAGCACTACCAGGCGGTATCGAAGATGTACCGCGACTTCACGAAGGAGGAGGTCGAGCCGCGGGTCCGCGAGCGGCTGGCCGACAAACCCGTGCCCTTCGCGGAGAGCTGGTTCGAGCTGGCCATGGCCCAGTTCCTCTACGACCGGGGCGGCTTCTGGCAGCTCAAGGAATACGAGGAGTGCTCGTTCGTGCCCTACCGGGGCGTGATCCAGAAGATCGTGAAGGAGGAAGCGGGCCACCAGGACCTGGGTGAGAAGATCGTGGTGGAGCTGTGCCGGTCGGGCGATCACGAGGACGTGAAGCAGGCCCTGTTCCAGAAATGGCTACGCATCGGTCTGCTGTCCTTCGGGCGCCCCGGGACGCCCGGCAACCGTTTCGCCATCGAGCACGGCCTGAAGAAGCGCGACTCCGGGGAGTGCATGAAGGACTTCATCGAGGACATCCGGCCGTCGGTCCGTGACGCGGGCCTGCGTTTTCCCCGACCGGCATCGTTGAAGATGGAACTACCGGACGACATCGACTGGAGCTGACATGGGACGAATCGTGGAGCTGTGCGGTGAGGTCGCGTCGGAGTCGGAAGAAGGGCCGGAAGGGCTCGTGCTTCCCCCCGAGGCGTGGGAGCGACTGCGGGCGGAGTGGGAGGAGCAGGACATCGAGGACGCCCTCGCCCTCGTCCAGGACAGCCTCATGCAATCGGAGCTGGTGGAGGCGGCCGACAGCCTCAGTGCGCGGCTCCTCGACCTGCTGGGGACCTTCGGCGAGACGCCGGCGTTCCGCCGGGCCGAGGCCGGCCAGGCGGTCTTGAGCCTGGAGGTGATCGGACAGCTCGCCCGGCGGGTGGCGCGGCTGGAAGAGGTCCTGGAGTCCTACCGCGAGGGGACACCGCCGGACCGGCGCGGCTTCGAGGCGCTGCGGCGGCGCCTGGCCGACCAGGGGATCGAGGAGGAGATGGAGCAGGGGAGGACCGCGCAGGCAACCATGCCCGACGACGAAGACGAAGGCGAGTGAATCCGCAGGGGGCGCAGCGAAGCCGTTCCCGGTTGTTCCAGCCGTTCCCGATCGGCAAGGGCGGGCTGGTCCTCCCGAACCGCATCTGGCTGCCGGCGATGGTGACGTGGCGCGGCACCGAGGACGGCTTCGTGACGCCGTCGGTGCGCGAGATCTACCTCCGCTACGCGCTCGGCGGGGCGGGCATGATCGTCCTCGAGGCGACCGGCATCCGCGACATCGCCAGCGGCCCCCTGCTCCGGCTGTCCCACGACCGCTTCGTGCCAGGGCTGAAGGCGCTGCGCGACGAGATGCGTGCCGTCTCCGATTCGGTCGTCATCCCCCAGATCATCGACTTTCTCAAGATCGCCACCCGCAAGCCCACCCGGGTGTTCATGGAGGACGCGTTCCGGCGCGGGCTGCTCGCGGAGAGCGTCCTCGGCCTGAGCGAGGCCCAGTTCGAGGCGGCCCTGCCCCGCTACCTGCCGAGCCCGCGCCACCAGCGCGACTTCTTCTACGGTTACCGGCAGACGATCGAGGACCTCTCCCTCGACGAGATCCGCCGGATCCCGGGCTGGTTCGCCTCCGCGGCCCGCCGGGCCCAGGCCGCCGGCTTCGACGGCGTCGAGCTGCACTTCGCCCACGCGTACACGATGGCCGCGTTCCTTTCCGTGACCAACGCGCGGACCGACCGGTACGGGGGGAGCTTCGAGAACCGGATGCGCCTGCCGCTCGAGGTCGTGCGCGCAGTGCGGGAGGAGGTGGGTCGCGACCCCCTCGTCGGCTGCCGCTACCTCGGCTCGGAGGACATCCTCGGCGCGGACGGCGCCATCCATGGCAACACCCTCGAGGACGCCCAGGCGATCGGCGTCGAGCTGGCCCGCGCCGGCCTGGATTTCCTCTCCATCTCCCGGGGGGGAAAGTTCGAGGACGCCAAGCAGCCCCCAGTGGGCGAGGCCATGTATCCCTACACGGGCCACAGCGGCCACACCTGCATCCCGCGAGGCAAGAGCGATCCCGTCGGCGTCAACGTCCCGTTGGCGGCGGGCATCCGGCAGGCGGTGCGCGCGGCCGGCCTGACGACGCCGGTCGTCACGTCCGGCAAGATCATTGCCTTCGATCAGGCGGAGTCGATCCTCCAGGAAGGCCGGGCCGACCTCGTCGGGATGGCACGGGCTCTCCTCGCCGATCCCGACCTGCCCCGCAAGTGGCGGGCCGGGTCCGATGCCGACCTGCGGGCGTGCGTTTTCTGCCCGTTTTGCGAGGAGGAAGACCAGCGCCACCGCGTGGTGACTTGCACGCTCTGGCCCAAGGGCCCTGACGGCGGTCGCTCCCGGCTCACGCCGGGCGTTTGGCGTCCCGATGCGCCTTGGAACTCCAGGCACGTCTTCAGCTTCGCCGATGCGACGCGCGTCACTACCGCCTGAGCGACGCCTTTGTCGCCGCGGAGAGGCCCCCTAGAATGTCCGCGATGCGCAACTGGATCGTCGCGCTCTGCCTCGCGTCACCCCCCGGCCTGGCCGCCGCCGGGGACGTGGAGATCGCCGCCCGCGCCGGGCAGGCCTTCCCCTTCTACCAGCAGTCCTTCCGCTTCGACCCCGGCCCGCTGCTGCTGCCCGCCCTGCCCGGGGTGAGCGTCGATCCGGTGCAGGACCTGCGCATCGACGCACGGGGAGGCCTGACCGTGGGCGGCGGGCTGGCCTGGTACCCGCGCGATCACTTCGGCGTGGAATGGCGCGTCGACAGCGTCGACCTGAAGGCGCGCGCCCAGGAGGCCGTCGTTCACGTGCGCGTCGACCTCGCGCCGCTGCTCCCCCTCATCGCCACCGACCTCTCGATCCCTTCGACGGTGCAGGTCGACCGCCCGAAGCCGCTGTCCTTGAACCTCCGCGCCCGGACGCGGGGAAGCTTCCGGGCCCACGCCTCGGCCGGTCTCAGCTACCTGCCCTCGCTGGGCGCGTCCATCCGCTCCGCCCTGCAGACGACGGGACCCACGTTCTTCGGCTTCCCGCTCCAGCTCGCCCGGCTGGCCGTGAGGGCCGAAGCCCGTCCCGAAGGGGAGAGCCGGTTCGGGTTCAACGCCGGGGGAGGCTTTCAGTGGCCGATGCTCCGACGGCTCTCGATGGAGGTGGACGGACGCTACTTCCGGTTCGCCCGCCAAACCCTCAACTGGACCGGCGAGCCCGGGCTGACGCTCTCCCCGACCGAGCAGCTGCTGCTGCAGCAGACGCTGGCCAGCCTGGGGCCGGTGCGCTTCACGCCGACGTTCTTCCAGGTCACCGGCGGCCTGAGCCTGAGGTTTTGATCACTTCCGGGTGATGATGTAGACGTCCGCCGGCCACGGCCAGCGGCGGCGGACCTCCGTCAGGGCGAGGCGCGGACGCCGTTCGACGACGCGAACGACCTTCGCGCGAGGCACGAGCAGCCGGTTGACGCCCAGGCACGCGATGGCCCGGCCGCCCCGCTCGGCGAACGCATCGAGGAAGCCCTCGATCACGCTGGTGCCCTCGGGCCCTCCGTCGGACTGGACGTCGGGGCCGGACAGCAGCGCCGACGGCACGTACGGGACGTTGAAGGTCACGCAATCGAACTGCCCCTCGCCTTCGACTCCGTCGAAGAACCGCGCCTCCACGACGCGGATCGGCGCGCGGTTCGCCTCGACGTTGGCCCGCGCCTTCCGTACCAGGTCGGGGCGCACGTCGGTGGCGACGACGTCGCAGCCCGTCCGCCGCCACAGGGCGAGGCCGACCGTGGCGAAGGCGCCCGTGCCCATGTCGAGCAGGCGCCGGCCGGGGCCGAGCCGGCGCCCCGCCACCGATACGAGCGCCGGTGTGGTCAGGTCGAAGTAGCGCGCGCCGCCCTCGAGGGGAGGAAAGTCGACGCCGAACAGCCGCCGCGCGAGGGCCCGGGAACGTGAGACCCGCCCCCCTGCCCGCCGGAGCAGGCCCAGGACGCCCACCGAGGCTCAGGCCGGCTTGTCGAGGATGAAGCCGCCGATGACGAGGCTGTCCATCCCCGTGCCGTAGAAGCAGCGCACCGCGTCGCGCGGCGTGCAGACGATCGGCTCGTCCTTGACGTTGAACGACGTGTTGAGCACACCCGGCACGCCGGTGAGGCTGCGGAAGCAGTCGATCAGCTCCCAGTAGAGGGGGTTCGTCTTGCGGCTCACGGTCTGGGGCCGCGTCGTCTGGTCGGCCGAGTGCATCGCGCTCGGGATGTCGCGGCGCCGCGCCTCGGCCACGTCGAAGGCCATGATCATGAACGGCGATCGGGCCGGCTGCTTCACGTAGTCGGCGAAGTGCTCTTCCAGGATCGACAGCGCGAAGGGCCGCCAGCTCTCCCGGAACTTGACGCGGTCGTTCACGAGGTCCTTCATCTCCGGCCGTCGCGGATCGGCCAGGATCGAGCGGCCGCCGAGGGCCCGCGGTCCGCCCTCCATCCGGCCCTGGAACCAGCCGACGATCTTGCCGGCGGCGATCATCCGCGCCGCTTCGTGACCGACCCGCGGCGAGCGGCGGTAGGCGGCGCGGCTCGACCGGAGCACCGCCTCGATCTCGTCGTCTCCGTAGCTCGGCCCCCAGTAGAGATGATCCATCTCGAAGCGCGGGTCGTCGCCCTTTTCGGCCGCCACGACCTGGGCCGCCCCCAGCGAGACGCCGCCGTCGTAGGCCAGCGGCTGGATGAAGATCTCCTCGGCGACCCCTCGGCGGTGGATCTCGCCGTTCATCTTGCAGTTCAGCGCCACGCCTCCGGCCAGGCAGAGCCGGCGGCTGCCGGCCAGGCGGGTGGCCAGGCCGGCCAGGTGGACGCCGGCCTCCTCCAGCCGGTCCTGCACGGCGCGCGCGATCGCGCGGTGGCGGTCGGTCAGGGGCTCGTCCCGGCCGCGCGGCGGGCCCAGCCGCTCGACGACCGCGTCGGAGAAGAACTTCCCATAGCTGCGGCGGCCGTAGAAGAGGTAGTCGGCGTCGACACGGTACCCGTCTTCGGTGAGCTGCAGGACGTCGCGGACGAGCGCCTCCGCCTCGGGGTCCCGCTCCCCGAAGGGAGCGAGGCCCATGAGCTTCACCTCGCCCTCGTTGGGGTTCCAGCCCAGGAACTCCGTGAAGGCCGAGTAGTACCAGCCGAGCGAGTGCGGGATGTTGATCTCCTTCAGGCGCACGATGCGCCGGCCCTCGCCCCGGAAGACCGTGGTCGCGTTCTCCTCGCCGTGGCCGTCGAAGACGAGGATCGCGCTCTCGTCGAAGCCCGAGCAGTAGTACGCGCTGGCGGCGTGGGCGAGGTGGTGGCGGATGAATACGATGGGTGGGACGGGGCCGCCCCCGAAGCCGGCGTCGCGCAGGCCGAGGACGATCCCTTCGGTCAGCGTCCGGGGCTGGAAGGCGACCAGGCTGCGCACGCCGCCGAGGACGGCCGAGCCGAGGGAGGGGCGGCCGGGAGCGCGCAGCCGCGGCCGGGAGCGGCGGCCGGAGAGCCGGTGGCTCACGAACGATCGGGCCAGGAAGAGCGGGAAGCGCCACCGGTAGGCGGTGGCGTCCCAGCCGAAGGCGATGAGGTCGACGTCCTTCAGGTCCATCTTCGCCTCGTCGAGGCAGAAGCGGAGGGCGCGGCTCGGGAAGTAGCCGAGGGCCTGCTTGACGCGGACGAAACGCTCCTCTTCGGCGAAAGCGACGAGCCTCCCGTCCCGGAGCACGCACGCCGAGGGATGGCCGCCGACGTCGACGGCGATGAGCCCGAGGACGTTCACGAGGCGCTCACCGCGGCGGCCAGCTCCCCCGCCGTCACGAACCGCGCGCCCCAGGACCGCAGCCGCAGCGCGATCGCCTCCACCGCCTCCTCCATCCAGGGTCCCAGCCGCCGGAGGAAGAGCCGCTCGCGCAGCGACAGGCGGATCCTCGGCCGCGGGCCCAGCTCGTAGGGATGGAAGTAGTACTGAGCGTCGCCCGTGCGCAGCGCGCGGCGCAGGGCGGCCAGGGTCCAGGCGCGGCCGGCCACGCGGGTCAGGATCCCCGTGGCGGCCGGCAGGCGCAGCACCGGGAAGGTCGGCAGCGGGATCTCGACCATGTCGCCGGACGGATCGGGACGGGAGAACGCCTCCGAGAACCGGTAGGGGTTGGCCGCCACGTGCCCGTGGCCGAAGTCCTTGCCGAGGAGAGGGCGGGCCGTGCAGACCGAGGCGTCGTAGCGGAAGCCCTCGCCGCGCAGGATGGGAATCATCCAGTCGCGGAGCAGCAGGTTGGGCGCGCGGTAGCCGACGACCGGCCGGCCGACGATGGAGGCCAGCAGTCCCTTGGCTTCCGACAGCTCGCGGCGGAAGCCGTCCGGTCCCAGCAGGTCCACGTCGACGTGGTGGAAGCCGTGGCAGCCGACCTCATGGCCGCGGCCCGCGATCTCCCGCACCAGGTCGGGGTAGAAGCGGGCCACCTCGCCGAGGACGAAGAACGAGCCCTTCACGCCCAGACGGTCGAAGAGGCCGAGGATGCGCCGGGTCGGCTCGGCCAGCTCGCCCGCCGGCCGGTCGGCGCCGTAGTGCTCGCGGAAGAACTGGGCGGTGTCGCGCCAGCGGGAACGCGGCGACCCGGTGGCCCAGCGGCAGTGGTACCACTCGTCGAGGTCCACCGAGAGGACGACGCGCCTCGGCTCCGGCGGCATGAAGGGCCATTGTATGATCCTCCGGCAGAACTCCGATGCGGCTGCAGCTTCCGATCGTCCTGGGCGGCCTGGCCGTGCTCCTCGCGCCCTGGGCAGCGATCCGTGGAGATGCGCCGCCGCCCGCGGCCCGCGGCCTGCCCCCGCTGGTCGACGACCCTTCGCTGCCGGCGCTGCCCACCCGCTCGCCGCGCAACGCCAACTACACGATCCAGGCCCGGCTCGATCCGGATCAGCACACCCTCCAGGGCAGCGAGGTCCTGGAGTGGCGCAACACCAGCGGCACCGCTCTCTCGACCTTCCCTTTCCACCTCTACTGGAACGCGTTCCGGAACAACCTGTCGACCTCGGCCCGCGGCGAGGGCCGCCGGGCCGCCCGCTCGCTCGACCAGAAGGAGAAGGAGCGCGGCTACGGCTACACCGAGGTGCGGTCGATCCGCCTCGTGGACGGGACGGAGACCGACCTCACGCCGTCGATCAAGTACGTGTCCCCCGACGACAACAACCCCGACGACCGCACGGTGATGCAGGTCTCCACGCCCTCGCCGGTGCCGCCCGGGGCGACCGTGCGCTTCAAGATCGACTGGACCTCCCACGTCCCGCACGGCGACGTGGGCCGGGCGGGCTGGGTGCACGACTACTTCTTCATCGTGCAGTGGTTCCCCAAGATCGGCGTGTGGTGGAAGGGGGCCTGGAACGCCCACCAGTTCCATCCCTGGACGGAGTTCTTCGCCGACTACGGCGTGTACGACGTCCGGCTCACGCTGCCGAAGCGCGGTTTCGTGGTGGGCGCGACGGGCCGGCTGCAGGAGAAGACCGACGGGGCCGACGGGGCCGAGACCTGGCGCTTCATGCAGGAGGACGTCCACGACTTCGCCTGGACGGCCAGCCCCCGCTACCGGGAGAAGAAGGCTCGCTTCGACGACCCGGGGTACCCGCCGGTGGAGATCCGGCTGCTCTACCAGCCGGAGCACGAGCACCTGGCCGACCGCTACCTCGAGGCGACGAAGATCTCGCTCCGCAGCTACGGCGCGTGGTCGGCGCCGTATCCCTACCCGCAGATCACGGTCATCGACCCGGCCTGGAGCTCGGCCTCGGGCGGCATGGAGTATCCCACGCTGTTCACGGGCGGCGCCAGCCTCTGGGCGCCAAGAGCGCTGCAGAGCCCCGAGGGCGTGACGATCCACGAGTGCGGGCACCAGTTCTGGTACGGCCTCGTCGGCAACAACGAGTTCGAGGAGGCGTGGCTGGACGAGGGCTTCAACAGCTACCACGACGAGAAGGCGGCCGCGCTCGCCCTGGGGCCGATCGGCTGGGGCCGTCGCTACTTCGGGCTCGCGACACCCGGCCGGGGCACCCGCGGCGGCTGGCCGGTCGTCGCCCCCGGCGTGTGGATCGGCCGCGGAGAGGGTGAGCTCTCGGGCCTGCGCCGCTCGGGCGAGACCGACGTGATGGCCCGCCCGGGCTGGCAATACCGCAACGCGGAGGCCTACGGCCTGAACTCCTACGGCAAGCCGGCCTTGAGCATCCAGACGCTCGAGAACCTCGTCGGCGACGAGACGATGACCCGTATCCTCCGCAGGTACGCCCGGCGCTTCCGCTTCGCCCACCCGACGAGCGAGGACTTCATCGCCACCGTGAACGAGGTCACGGGCAGGGATTACCGCTGGTACTTCGACCAGACGTGGTTCTCGAGCGACCGGTGCGACTACGCCGTGTCGGTGAAGACCGAGAAGGCGCGCACGCTGGAAGGCTACGGCGACGCCGGTCCCGACGGCGTGCCGTTCCTGACCTCGCCCCGCGCGGTCCCCCCGGAAGACAAGAAGGGCGGCGTGTGGGACTCCGAAGTGACGGTGAGACGGCTGGGCGGCGTCAGGATGCCGGTGGAGGTCATGGTGGCCTTCTCCGACGGCCGCACGATCGACGAATCGTGGGACGGGCAGTATCGCTGGACCATGTTCAAGTACCGCGGGCCGGCCAAGTTGGTGCGGGCGATCGTCGATCCGCGCGGCAAGCTGGCCATCGACGTCAACCCCGCCAACAACGACTGGGTGGACGAGGACGGCTGGTCGCGCCGCGCGTCGCTCAAGTGGTCCGCGCGCTGGATGTTCTGGCTGCAGAACCTCCTCGAGATGCACATGCTGGTGGGATAGCCATGCTCTACGCGCTCGTCCAGGGTTGGCGGCTGCTGCGGCGGAGCTTCGGCCTCGCCGTGCTCCTGCTGGTGGTGAACCTCGGCCTGGCGCTGCTGCTGGCCGTCCCCCTGGCCGGCGTCCTGCGCCGCGACCTGCACCAGATGCAGGCCTCCCAGAACATGATGTACGGGTTCGACTACCCCTGGTGGAGCCAATGGTCCGACGCCCAGTCGGGATGGACGACGAGCTTCGGCCCCGAGATCTTCGGCGTGGGCTTCGTGTTCCGGAACCTCGACCTGCTCCTCAAGGGGGCGCTGCCCGTCAACCTCTTCGGCGCCCGCGGTGACGCCGGTCCGCCGCTCGATCCCGTCATCCTCGGGGTCGGCCTGATCTACCTGCTCGTTCAGACCTACCTCGCGGGCGGGATCCTCTCGACGCTGCGGGGCGTCCAGGGGAGCTGGACGGTCCGCGGCCTTCTCCACGGCTCGGGCTTCTACTTCGGCCGGCTGCTGCGGGTGGCCCTCGTCGCCCTCTTCGGGGCCTGGCTCGTCTTCAGGGTCGACGCGCCCCTCGCCTGACATGGCTCCTCGGCCGCCACGCGTTGCTGCTTCTCGCCCTCCTCTTCGTGAACCTCGTCTCCGGCTACGCGAAGGCAATCGTGGTCCTCGAGGAGCGCTCGAGCGCCATCCTCGCCTTCCTGTCCGCGCTGTCCTTCTGCGGGCGGAACCTCGCGCGCGCCTTCGGCCACTACCTGGCGGTGGCGCTGCTGGGGGTGGCGCTGGTGGCGGTCTGGCGACTGGTCGACGGCGCTTACGCGACGACCGGCTACAAGACGCAGCTCGTCACCTTGCTGTTCTTCGAGGCGTTCGTCCTCGCCCGGCTGTCGCTCCGCCTCATGCTGATGGGCGGGCAGCTGGCCCTCTACCGCCGGCTTGCCGCCCCGGAGGCCCTCGCCTCGGCCGCCTGAGGTCCATGCCCGTCGACGCCGACGACTTCCGCCGCGCCCTCGGCCAGTTCGCGGCGGGGGTCACCGTGGTGACGACGCGGGACGGGCAGGGACGGGCGCTGGGGCTGACCGTCACCGCCTTCTGCGCCGTGAGCCTGGACCCGCCCCTCGTCCTGGTGTGCGTCGACCACCGGTCGGAGACCCACGTCGGCTTCCGTCATGCGGGCCTGTTCGGGGTCAGCATCCTGGCCGAAGGTCAGGAGGAGGTCTCGCGGCGCTTCGCCGGCGGCGGGCCGGCCAAGTTCGCCGGCCTGAAGCTCGTCGACGGCACGTGCGGCGTCCCCCTGATCCCCGGCGCCCTGGCCCAACTGGAGTGCCGGGTGAGCGCGACCCATCAGGCGGGCGACCACACGATCTACGTCGGGGAGGTGATCTGCCTGGCCGTGCGGCCGGGACGGCCGCTTCTCTACCACGACCGCGACTACCGGCGGCTGGCGGGCGGAAAGAGGGAATGACGGGGCCGATGGAGTTCCCCGAGCGGTTCAACATGGCCTGGTACTTCCTCGACCGCAACGTCGAGGAGGGACGGGGAGACAAGACCTGCCTCTTCTGGCGCGAGGAGGCCTACACCTACCGCGAGGTCCTCTCGCGGGCCAACCGCTTCGGCAACGCGCTGCGGGCGCTGGGGGTGGACGTCGAGGACCGGGTCCTGCTCGCCCTGCCCGATCGGCCGGAGTTCGCCTTCGCCTGGTTCGCGGCGGCCAAGGTGGGCGCGGTCATCGCCATGGTGAACCCGACCCTGCCCGCCGACGACCTCGCCTACTACTTCCACTACACCAGGGCCAAGGTGGCGGTCGTCGACGAGTCGACCCTCGACCGCCTCGATCCGCTCCGCGACTCCTTCGTCCACCTGCGTCACCTGGTCGTCGTGGGAGACCGGCCCGGCCGGCACGTGTCCTTCGCCGCGGCGTGCGCGAAGGCGTGGGACCGCCTCGAGAACGCCGACACGCACCGGGACGACCCGGCGATCTGGCTCTTCACCAGCGGCTCGACCGGCCGGCCCAAGGCCGCCGTCCACCTGCAGCAGGACCTACCTTGGAACACCGAGCGCTACGCGAAGCTCGTGATGGGCATCCGCGAGGACGACGTCACGGTCTCGGTGCCCAAGCTCTTCTTCGGCTATGCCACCGGCACCAACCTCCTGTTCCCGTTCGCGGTCGGCGGCGCCACGGCCCTGTTCAGCGAGCGGAGCGAGCCGGCGACGCTCTTCGACGCCATCGAGCGCTACCGGCCCACGATCCTCACCTCGGTGCCCACGATGATCAACGCGATGCTGAATCAGCCAGGGGCGAAGGAGCGCGACCTCTCTTCGCTGCGGCTCTGCCTCTCGGCCGGGGAGGCCCTGCCGGTGGAACTGTACCGTCGCTGGATGGAGGTCTTCGGGGTCGAGATCCTGGACGGCATCGGCTCGGCCGAGATGTTCCACATCTACATCTCCAACGTCCCCGGCCAGGTGGTGCCCGGCAGCCTCGGGCGCCTCGTGCCCGGCTACGACGCGCGCATCGTCGGCCCGGACGGCGGCGACGTGGCGGGCGGCGAGGCGGGGACGTTGTGGGTCAAGGGAGAATCGGCGGCGATCATGTACTGGCAGGCCCACGAGAAGTCCAAGGAGGTCCTGCGGGGGGACTGGGTCGTCACCGGCGACCACGTGCGCCGTGACGCGGACGGCCTCTTCTGGTATGAAGGCCGCACCGACGACATGTTGAAGGTCGCCGGCATCTTCGTGAGCCCGAACGAGGTGGAGAACTGCCTGTTGCAGCACGCCCGGGTGGCGGAATGCGCCGTGATCGGGTATAAGGACCGGGACGGACTGATCAAGCCCAAGGCCTATGTGGTGTGCCGGGCGGGGACCGGCGACGAGAGCCTCGCCCGTGAGCTCCAGGATTTCGTGAAAGCCCGGCTGGCGCCGTTCAAGTACCCCCGTTGGGTGGAGTTCGCCCTCTCCCTGCCCAAGAACGACCGGGGTAAGATCGACCGCAGGAAGCTGGAGGCCGCCGGCCCCCGAAGCTGATCCCCGCAAGCCAAACGGAAAGGAGAGAAGGAAGGACCTTCCTTCGAGGAGCATGGCCGAGAACTTCGTGATCCCCGACATGACCTGGACCGAGGTCGACGACGCGATGAAGGACCGTCCGGTCGCGCTCTTGCCCGTGGGCGCCACCGAGGCCCACGGGCCCCACCTGCCGGTCTCCACCGACACCGTCATCGCCGTGGAGATGGCCAAGCGGGGCGCGGCCAAGCTCAAGGAGCACGGGGTGCCGGCGCTCGTGCTCCCCCCGGTCACCTTCACCGTGGCCGACTTCGGAGCCGACTTCGCGGGCACGATCTCCATCCCGCCCGACACCTCGGTGGCGCTGCTGCGCGACGTGTGCGCGGCCACGGTCAAGCGGTTCCGGGCGGTGGCCTTCGTCAACATCCACCTCGAGCCGCGGCACGTCGAGTGCCTGAAGAAGGTCGTGGAGGACGGGAAGAAGACAGGGATCAGCGTGTGCTACCCGGACATCACCAAGAAGCGCTGGGTGGAGACGCTGGGCGAGGCCTTCCAGGAGGGAGACCACGGGGGCGCGTTCGAGACCTCGCTGATGATGGCGGCCGCGCCGGACATGGTCCGGGAGCGCGAACGCATCAGCCTGCCGCCCGTCGACGGCCTGATGCCCGCGCTCAAGAAGGGGGCCCGGTCGTTCGCCGAGGCGGGCGGCGAAGACGCGTACTTCGGCGATCCCACCGCGGCCTCGGCCGAGGAGGGCGAGAACCTGTACGAGGCCCTGGCCGAGATCCTGCGCCTGTCGGTCATGGAGCACCTGGGGAGCAAGGCGTAGGCAGACGGGGCCGCGCAGGGACGAAATCAACCTGAGCGCGGCCTGCGGTGTGGCCATCCGCCGACTACCGGCATCTGAGCTGCTGAAGCGGATCCTCGCCGAGCGTCGGCGTCGGTGGGAGGAGGCCGAGCTGTCACGGCTGAAGGCAGGGGGCAAGGCGCCACTTCAGCCGAACGTCGATGTGAGAGGCTGCCCCAGGCCATCCTCAAATGGGCCTTCGAGGGGCAAGGGGTCGACCAGGACTCAAACGACGAGCCGGCGTCAGTGCTGCTGGATGCATTCGCGCTGAGCGCGCGGCGCGAACGCGGAAGGATGACTGGAAGGCCCGTGTCGGTTGTTGATCGAGACCTGCCTTGTCCGCGCTTCGTGATAGACAACTTCATGATCATCAAATTTCCTTCTCACCTCACGACGGACGAGCTGATGGCGGATATGAACCGCCACGCCAGCGCCGAGCGCGAGAACGTCGCCTGCCTGATCCCCGACATCGCGGAGTTCGATGCGCGCGACGGGCACCTGGCCGCCGGCTACTCCTCGCTCTATCTCTACTGCCGGGAGGTCTTGAAGCTCTCCGAGTTCGAGGCCTACCTGCGCATCGAGGTCGCTCGCCTCGCGAGGAAGTACCCGCTCATCCTCACCAAGCTCGCCGAGGGCTCGCTGCACCTCACCAGCGTGCGCCTCCTCGCCCCGCAGCTCCGGCCTGACAACTACCAGGAGCTGCTCGACGAGGCCTCGGGCAAGAGCAAGCGCGAGGTGAAGGAGCAGGTGGCGGCCCTCGCGCCGCGGCCCGACACTCCCCTGGCGGTCAGCTGGCTGCCGGATCCGACCCCGCCGCAGCGATCGCTCGCGGCGACTGCCTCGTCACCGCCTGCGCTGAGTGCGCCCGCATCACCGCCGCCGGCTATCCCGCGGCTGATCATGACTCCGCTCTCGCCGGGCCGCTGCGAGCTGCGCTTCACTGCGAACCGCAGCACGTACGACAAGTTCGAGCAGGCTCGGCACCTGCTCAGTCACGCCGTTCGCGATCTAGATCCCGGCGAGGTCCTCGACCGGGCCCTGACCCTGCTCATCAAGGACATCGAGCGGAAGAAGAACGGCGCCACGGACCGGCCGTGGCCCAGCCGGGAAACGAAGTCCCGCTCGCGTCACCCTTCGGCGGAAGTGAGGCGCATCGTCTCGAAGCGCGATGGCGGCCGATGCGCTTTTGTCGCCAAGACGGGCCGCCGCTGCAACGAGAGGTCGTGCGTGCAGTACCACCACGTCGATCCCCAGGGTCCGGCTACACCTGAGAACATCCAGCTCCGCTGCGCGGCTCACAACCGCTACGAGGCCGGCGTCTATGGGCCTGTGAAGCTGAAGTACGCGGGAGTCGTCAGCGAGCGGCGCGCGTCGTACGCCGCGCGGACAACTTGGTCCGGACCAAGTTCAAGGGTCACGCGCGCGCATGTTGGCGGCCACGACGATTGCGAAGACAAGTTGGACTCCGGTAAGCGCAAGCCGATCCGAATACTCAACCTCATGAGCGAGCTTTCCTGACATGTTCACCACCACCATCCTCGTGCGCTTCGGCGACCTCGACGCGGCGGGGATCGCCTACTACCCCAACCTCGTCAACTTCCTCCACGAGTCGTTCGAGGACTTCTTCGTCGGCCACGTCGGCAAGCCCTATCCCGACGTGTTCCGCGAGGGCCTCGGCTTCCCCACCGTCCGGGTCGAGATGGACTTCCTGCGGCCGGTCCATTACGGGGACCACGTCCAGGTCTCGGTGGTCGTGGAGAAGGTCGGGCGCTCCTCGGTCCAGATCCGCTACGAAGGTCGCGTGCAGGACCGGCCGGTCTTCCGCGCTCGGAACACCGCGGTGGTCGTGGACATGAGGACGTTCCGGCCGACGGCCGTGCCGGAATGGCTGCGGGAGCGGTTCGAGGCCGCGATGGAAGCCGCGCCTACCAGCGGTGGTAGGCCGGGTGGCCCGGCTTGACGGCGACGAAGGTGCCGCGGCAGGTGTCGCAGACCTTGCCCCCGCTGGCGAGGCTGGCCTCCACCACCGCGCGGTCGCCGGAGGACTCGACGACCCGGGCCCGGAGCGTCACCGGCTCGTTGCTCGGCGTCGGCCGCAACAGCTTGACCGCGTAGTCGGCCGTCACCGTGCACGGCGGCGTCGCGGCGCCGGCCTTCTTCATGAGGTGCCAGGCGGCGGTCCAGTTGGCGTGGCAGTCGAGCAGGGTCCCGATGATGCCGCCGTTCAGGATGCCGGGGAAGGCCTCGTGGTGGGGCTGGGGTGTCCACTCGGCCACGCACTCGTCCCCCTCGACGAAGCTGCGCACGTGCAGGCCCTGCGGGTTGGCCGGGCCGCAGCCGAAGCACGCGTTTCCGGGGGCATAGCGCTCCTGGAGGCTCGGCCCTTCCATTCAGTACAGCTTCAGGTCCATGTTGTCGGCGGCGATGTCGGTCAGGTCCACGATGGCGGCGGCGTTGACCCCGATGGCGATCGCGATCGACTCCGAGATCTCCTCGCGGGTGGCGCCGAACTTCAATGCCTTCTTGATGTGCCCCTCCAGGCAGCCCTGGCACCGCGCGGCCAGGCTGGCCGAGATGGCGATGAGCTCCTTGGTCTTGCGGTCGAGGACCGACGGCTTGTAGGTCTCCTTGTAGAACTGGAAATAGATCTCGCGGAAGCGGGGCTCGACCATGGTGTAGGAGCCCGTCTGGTCGGGCGAGCGAGGAGCGCCGTTGTCCTCCTCGGGGAACGGCACATGGTGGGGCTTCTTTTGCTCGCTCACCGTGGACTCCTTCAGTTAGGTCGTCCGGACGCCAGCCGCGTGGCGGGGCCGGCCGCCGCCTCGTGGAGCAGGTCGGCCACCGCGCTCTCGTAGGCGGCCTTGCCGTCACGGTACGCTTCGCCGTGGGTGTTGCCGGGGACGACCAGCACCTTGGCCCGCTCGCCGGCTGCCGTCTTCAGGTCGAAGGCGATGTCGGGCGGCATGCGGCGGTCGCCCGCGTTGCACACGAAGAGGACCGGCCGCCCGGACAGGCGGCCGGCGGCGGCCTGGACGTTCACTGCGGCGGGGTCGAACCCGCCCCGCCGTCCCATCCAGTAGAGGACCTCGGGTCCCAGCGGCCAGGGGGGCACGATGCGCATCCACCAGCGGAAGCCGCGGAAGAGCTGCAGGTGGTGCGTCACCGTGTCGGGCAGGCTCCGGTAGCTGCTGTCGCAGACGACCCCCGCCACCGAGCGGTCGTCGGCGGCGGCCAGCACGGCGGTGGCCGCGCCGAGAGAGACCCCCCAGAAGACGACCGGTCCCTTGGACCGTGACTCGGCGTACGCCTTGGCCGCTTCCGCGTCCTGCTTCTCGAACCAGCCGAAGCTGGAGACGCTTCCTCCGCTGGCGCCGTGATGCCGGAGGTCGAACAGCAGCGCGTTCCAATCCTGCTGGTGGACGAAGGGCGTCTTCTTCACCATCTCCAGCCGGGAACGGTTCAAGCCGTGGATGAGCACGACGGTGCCCTTCGGCTCCGGCGCCGAGATCCACCAGCCCTTGAGCGGCACTCCGTCCGGGGTTTGGAACGACACGTCTTCGAAGGCGAGCCCGAAGGAGACCGGGGTCAGCCCCTTGTTGGCCCGGTCGTTGTACTGGAAGCGACGGATCGTGGCCAGGCCGCCGAACCAGTACGGTACCCAGCCGAAGACGACCCCGCAGACGACGAGGAGCAGGACGACGCCCGCCCACTTGAAGACGCGCGGCGTGCTCATCCGGCGGGCTTGCGCCCCAGGGGAAAGCTCAAAGGCCCCCGTGATGATAACAGATGAGCGCCGGAGGGGCGCGCTTCCCGCCGAGGGCGCCGCGCAGCCGCCGCGGGGGCAATGATGAATCGGCCAGCCGGCGGGCCTCTCGGCCTTCGAGCACGTCCCTCCTGGCGCTCACGCGATTCTACGCAGCCCGCGCGGGCAGGTTCCGCTCCCGGATGTGAAACGATGTGAGGCCGGGTCGGAGGGGACCCGGTCAGTCGGCGTCGAGCTCGCGCGAGAGCGCGGCCAGCAGCCGGGGCTCCGCCGAGCTCAAGAAGAAATGATCGCCGGGCATCATCGTGCGCCGGAACGCCGCCGTGGTCTGCTCCCGCCAGGCGTCCAGGTACGGCGGTCGCACGCGCGGGTCGGCGATGCCGCCGAAAGCGGAGATGGGACAGTCCAGCGGAGGCTCCGCCTGGTAGAGGTAGGTCTCGCTGAGCCGGAAGTCGGCGCGGAGCGCCGGCATGACGAACTCCAGCATCTCGCGGTTGCCGAGTATCTCCTTCGGCGTGCCGTTGAGGGCCGCCAGCTCCGCCACGAACTCCTCGTCGGGCAGCGCGTGAAGTGGCCGGTTGTGAAAGGGCGTCTGCGGCGCCTCGCGACCGGAGACGAACAGGTGGACCGGCCGGAGGTGATGGTCCTTCCGCAGCCGCCGGGCCAGCTCGAAGCCGACGAGGGCGCCCATGCTGTGCCCGAAGAGCGCGAACGCGCGGCCCAGGTACGGTAGCAGGGCCTTTGCCGCCGCCTCCACCAGGTCCGCCATGCTCGTGAAGGCCGGTTCGCGGTAGCGCGCGCCCCGGCCGGGAAGCTGCACCGCGCAGACCTCGACGCCTGCGGTGAGACGGCTCGGCCATCGGTGGAAGACGGCGGCGCCGCCCCCGGCGTAGGGAAAGCAGAAGAGGCGCAGCTTCGCCCCCGGGTCCGGCCGCGGGCGGACGAGCCACCGGGTCGGGCCGTCCATCATCGGAAGCGGCCCTCGCGCACGAAGGCGAGGGCCGCCTGCAGCAGGAACGGTCCGGCGGTGAGGAGAGCCGTGGCCGCCGCGAGGGTGACTCGCCCGCGCATCGCCCCCCCCTGGGTGAACATGCCGAGAAGGAGGCCGGCGGCGAGGCACAGCGCGGCCAGGCCGGGCGCAGTCGTGGCCGCCGCGCCCACGAAAGCGCCCGCCGCGACGGCGGCCGCGCGCGAGGCTCCGCGGGCGAGCAGCCCGGCGGCGGCGAGCAGGAAGCCGAGAGCCAGCGACCACGCGGGATCGCCGGCGGCCCAGGTCGGCGGCAAGAGAGCGGCCGCGAGCGTGGCCGCGGCCACCCCGAGGGCGGCGGGCCCCGCCGCGAAAAGCCGCGCCAGGAAAAGGTAGAGGCCGATCGAGGACAGGGCGCGCGCCACCGCGGCGGCGACCGCCGCCGCCGTGGGCACGCTCGAGCCCGACAGCAGCGACAGGTCGGCCGCTAGGGCGTCGAAGCCGTGGGCGTGGGCGGCGAAGCTTCCTTCGCGCAGCGGCACGTACGTCGCGGGCAGGCCGTCGTGCCAGGCCATGAGCAGGGCCGACGTCGGGTCGAGCCTCTCCGCGCGCGCGAAGGCGGGCAGGAAGCCGGCGCCGGCGCGGCTCGCGGCCGCGGCGAGGACGACGAGCGCCGGCCACGACGGGCGTCGCGCGTCGGGGCGGAGCAGGCGGAGCCCGGCCGCCAGGGCGAACACGACGAGGCATCCCGCGAGGAGCCGCGTGCGGCCGGCGAAGGGCAGCCACCACCAGGAGGCGATCCAGAAGGAGAGCGAGAGGAACGGGACCGCGGTCCAGGGCGCACGCACCCCGAGCAGGCCGGGCAGCAGGAGCAGCGCGGCCAGGGCGGCCGCGCCGCGGACGAGAGGTGTCACGAGCGGATTGTATGCGCGTGATGCCAGACGCGGAGCGCCAGCGCGGGACATCCGGTATACGCTACAGCGTGAGCGCGATCTCCCCCTTCGTCCTCGTGTTGACCGGGGCCGCCACCGGCCTCGTCGGCGCGCTGCTCGGCCTCGGCGGCGGCGTCTTCCTGGTGCCCCTGCTCACGCTCTCCCTCGGCGTGCCGATCCGGGCCGCCATCGCGGCCAGCCTCATCTCCGTGATCGCGACCGCCTCCGCCTCCTCCACGATCAACCTGGAGCGCGGGCTGGTGAACATGCGTCTGGGGATGGCCCTGGAGGTCGCCACGACCCTCGGCGGGCTGACCGGAGGCCTCGTCGCCGCGGCCCTCAGCCAGCGCCAGCTCTTCCTGACCTTCGGCGCCACCCTCGGCCTCATGGGCGTGGTCATGGCCGTGCGCTCCGGCCGCCGCAACGTCATCGCCGACGCGGGCCTCGAGCCGGGGCGGCTCGGGGGCCGGCTCCAGGAGGGAGAGGAGACCTACGTCTACCGGATGCGGCGCTTGCCGGTGGGGCTGGCCGCTTCGCTGGGGGCGGGAGCGATCTCCGGGCTGCTCGGCGTCGGCGGAGGCATCATCAAGGTCCCGGTGCTGAACGCCTTCTGCGGCATCCCGATCCGGGTCGCGGCGGCCACCAGCGCCTTCATGATCGGGGTCACGGGTGCCGCCTCGGCCTTCATCTACTTCGGCCGGGGGGATGTCGTCCTGCCCCTCACCGCCGCGGTGGCCATCGGCGCCCTGCCCGGCAGCCTGCTCGGCGCGCGCCTCAGCCACCGGGTCCAGGCCCGCTCGCTCAAGCTGATCATGGCGGTCGTCCTGCTCGTCGTGGGCCTCCGGATGGCGCTGGAGGCGCTCTGAGCTCCCGGACCCGCGCGCTGGAGCGGGCGATCGAGGCCGCCCTCACCGTCGGCGTGGGCCTGAGCGGCCTGCTGCTGGTATCCGGGCTGGTCGTGGGCGCTCCCCATCTCCTGTGGTGGGGAGTCCTCCTCCTGATCCTGACCCCGCTCGTGCGAGTGGTCGTGGTGACGATCGGCCTCGTCCTCGATCATGACTGGCTGTTCTCCGCCGTCTCGTTCTTCGTCCTCGCCGTCCTGCTGTCCAGCATCTACGTGGCCGGCCGGCTGTGATCCGGAACGCGCGGTGATTTGACCGCCGCGCCGGGCCGGCGTAGATTCCGTCGTTTGTGCCCTTCCTCCCGGCTCGCCGGGAGACAGTTGGAGGCGACGAGGCGATGGAACTGAACACCCCGTACGGGGGCGAGCTGGTGAACCTGGTGGCCGAGGGCCGGGAGCGCGAGGCTCTCCTGGCCGAAGCCAACACCCTGCCGTCACTCCAGCTCCCGGACCGCTCCGTCCACGACCTCGAGCTGCTGGCCACGGGCGCTTTCTCCCCGCTGCGCAGCTTCATGGGCAAAGCCGACTACGAAGGCGTGCTGAAGGACCTGCGGCTCGCCAACGGCACGCTGTGGCCGTTACCCGTCACGCTCCCGGTCGCGGACGACGCACCCGTGCAGGCCGGCGCCAGCGTCGCCCTCCGGAACTCGAAGAACGAGCTGCTGGCGGTGATGCGCGTGGCCGAGGTCTACCCCTGGAACTTCGAGCGGGAGGCGACCGTCATGGCCGGCAAGCCCGACCCGCGCCACCCGTTGGTGGCGGAGATGGCGGGCTGGGGAAAGCGCTACGCCGCGGGCCCGCTGCACGTCGTGAACCTGCCCCGGTACTATGACTTCGCGGAGCTGCGGCTGACCGCCGCCCAGGTTCGGGCCCGGCTCACCGAAATGGGCTCGCCCAAGGTCGTCGCCTTCCAGACGCGCAACCCGCTCCACCGTAGCCACGAGGAGCTGACCAAGCGGGCGGCGGCGGCGGTCGGCGGCTCGCTCCTGATCCAACCGGTGGTGGGCCTCACCAAGCCGGGTGACGTGGACCACTACACCCGCGTGCGGGTCTACAAGGCGCTCGTCGAGAACCACTACGACCGGCGCCGGACGATGCTCGCCCTGCTGCCCCTGGCCATGCGCATGGCCGGGCCGCGCGAGGCGATCTGGCACGCGATCATCCGCCGCAACCACGGCGCGAGCCACTTCATCGTCGGACGCGACCACGCCGGGCCGGGCAAGGACTCGGAGGGCAAGGCCTTCTACGGGCCCTACGACGCGCAGGAACTCGCCAAGAAGCACGCGCAGGAGATCGGCATGGGGATCATCCCCTTCCAGGAGATGGTCTACCTGCCCGACGAGGATAGGTACGAGGAGACCGACCGGGTCCCGGCCGGCGTCCGGACGCTCGCCATCTCGGGCACCCAGGTGAGGGACGAGTATCTCGCCAAGGGCAAACCGCTTCCGGCCTGGTTCACCCGCCCGGAGACGGCCGCGATCCTGGCCGAGATGTCGCCGCCCCAGCACGAGCAGGGGTTCTGCGTCTGGTTCACCGGCCTCAGCGGCGCCGGCAAGTCGGTGACCGCCGAAGCGCTGACGTCGCTCCTGCTCGAGCGCGGCCGGCAGATCACCGTGCTGGACGGGGACGTGGTGCGCACGCACCTGTCGAAGGGTCTCGGCTTCAGCCGCGAGGACCGCGACACCAACATCCACCGCATCGGCTTCGTGGCCGCCGAGATCGCGCGGCACGGGGGAGCGGTGGTGTGCGCGGCGGTGAGTCCCTACCGGGCGGCGCGCAACCGCTGCCGGACGATGGTGGGTCCGGACCGCTTCGTCGAGGTGTTCGTAGACACCCCGCTCGAGGTGTGCGAGGGCCGCGACATCAAGGGCCTCTATGCGAAGGCCAGACGCGGCGAGGTCAAGGGCTTCACAGGCATCGACGACCCGTACGAGCCGCCCCACAACCCCGAGCTGGTGCTGGACACCGTCCGGCCGACGGTCGAGGAGAACGCCCGCCGCATTCTCGGCCACCTGGTGGAGAGGGGGTTCGTGCGCGGTTGAGGCCGGCGCCGCGGCGGCTGCGAGCGGTCCTCCTCGACTGGGACGGGACGATCGTCGACTCGGCCGAGGCCAGCTTCCGCTGCTACGTCCGCCTGTTCGACTCGTACCGCATCCCCTTCGACCGCGAGCGCTTCCAGCGCACCTACTCCCCGGACTGGTACCGCACCTACGAGGCCCTTGGCCTGCCGAGGGAATGCTGGGCCGAGGCCGACGCACGCTGGCTCGGCTTCTATGCCGGCGAGGAGAACGTGATCCTCGGCGGGGCGCGGGAGGCGCTGAAACGGCTCGACGAGGCGGGCATCCGGCTGGGGCTCGTCACCAGCGGGACCCGCTCGCGGGTCGCACGCGAGCTGGAGGGGCTGAAGATGGGCGGGCTCTTCCGCGTGGTAGTGTCGGCGGAGGATGTCGAGAGGCGGAAGCCCGATCCCGAGCCGCTCCGGCGCGGCCTGGAGTTCCTCGGCATGCCGGCCGCCGAGGCAGCCTACGTCGGCGACAGCCCCGAAGACGTCGAGATGGCCCGCGCCGCCGGCGTGTTCGTCGTCGGCGTGCCCGGGCCTTTTCCCAACCGCGATGCCCTGCAGGCGGCGCGGCCCGACATGACGTGCGAGTCCCTGGTGGCCGCGGTGGCGGCGCTGTTGGCGCAACCGGGCACGTCGCAGGGATGAAGCCGCGGCCTAGGGCTGCTTCATCCAGAAGTCGTAGCTGCCGCTCCCCGAGAACGAGAGGACGCGCCACGTGTAGGTGCCGGGCGGCCCCACGTAGGTGAGGTCCTCCGACGAGTTCGAGCCCATCGAGCTGGCCACGACGTACCAGGAGGCGCCGTCCGACCGGATCAGGTACAGGTTGAAATTGGTCCCGGCCGGACCGCGCAGCCAGCCCTTGTGCTCGCCGGTGACCCCACTGTAGTAGTAACCACCGTTGGGCTGGTAGGAGACGTCGCCCATGCCCCTCATCGTCCCGGTGTAGTGCGTGCAGCCCGTGCACGGCGCCGGGGGGGCCGACGCCGCCACCATCGATTGCGCGATCCTGGTGTTGGCGCTGACCGCGGCGGACAGGAAATCGCCGTAGTTCCTCTCCTCGCCTCCCGTGGGCCAGCCCCAGGGATCGCTGCCGTGGCCCACCACCGCTTCCCGGCCGTCGTAGGCGTTGTCGGAGAGCGAGACCAGGCCGAAGTTGGACTTCTCTCCCCAGTGATCGCACCAGCCCCAGACCGTCATGCCGGCCACCGGGTGGACGTGGGCCGAGGTCGTCGCGTTGAAGAGGAAGTCGGCCTTGCTCGCGTACAGTTGGCCGCGCCCGGCCTGGCTGTCGGCCAGCCGCGTGGTGGCGAAGTCCTCGGGGTTGGGATAGCGCCAGAGGTCCGAGTCCGGGTTTGCGATGAAGCTGTCCCAGGTGACGATCGGCTTGTTCCCGGCGTACGCCGCCGTCAGGTCGAGCACGTGCTGGCTGCCGATGGCCGCCTGCAGGACGTCGACGTTCTCGCCGGCCGCGCGCAGGATCTCCTTCCGGGTGATGCCGTTCCAGCCGTTGAGGGTGGTCGGGCCCAGGACGAGGTGCTTGGGCGCATACTGCCGCATCTTCGCGGCCACGACCGTGAAGTATCGCTTCGCGTATTGATAGAGGAAGTCGCCGAGGTCGGCCCGCACCGCGGGGGTGGCGCTGGCCATCTCGTCGCTCCACTGGCCGACCCAGGGGTTCCGGCCGTCCTCGTCGAGGAGCCCGGTCCCCGTGCCCCAGCCGCCCTCGGAGTCGAAGCTCGTGTAGGCCGACCCCCAGGCGGCGTTGAGCGCGGACACGCTCCCGTACCGCGCGGCCAGGAAGTCCCGCAGCGCATACTTCGTGTAGACCTTGCGGTCGGCATAGGACGAGACCCAGGGGCTCCCCGCCTGCTCGAAGTTCGTGACGAGGGCGATCCAGCCCAGGTGGGGGTGGAGCCGCGGGGCGGGGACCTCCGGGCCGGGGCCGAAGCCGTACAGGCTGTCCCCCTCGTCCATGGCGATGCCGAGCATCCACGGGTTGCCGTTGTTGCCGTACATGAGGCCGTCGTCGCCGCGCATCCAGCCGTCCACGTAGCTCTCCCAGTTCGGATCGAAGAAGTCGAGCGACTGCGAGCCCCTCCAGCCGTCGTAGTACCGGCCGGTCCCCCAGATGAGGTCCTTCACTGGCCCCGGCCCGAGGCCGAAGCCGTTCTTCAGCGCATAGCGCGCCGGGTTGATGATGTGGATGTAGGGCATCGGCTCCGGGTTCGGGTCCGGGACGGTGCCGGAGCGCATGGCCCAGTGGTGGTACGCGCCGAGCGCGTTGAAGCCCCAGCTCTTCAGCCGGCGCGCGGTGTTGATCCGCCAATACTGCTGCCAGTCCGATCCGCCGCCGTACTTGGCGACGAGGCGAGCGTTGGTGCTGGTGCCGAAGTCATCGATCGAGTCCGAATAGATGACGGCGAAGATGCCGGTCATCCACAGGCCGTTGCCTTCGGGAGTGATGAACATCCAGCGGTCTCCGACCTGCTTGACCTGGAAATAGCCCGTGGCCGGCGCCACACCGCGGGCGAAGCCGCCGTACGGGTCCACGGGCGCGGGCGCCGATTGCGCCACCCCCCATCGCGCAGACGCGAGCGCGAAGGCGAACGTCACCGCAAACGCACGAGCTATGAAGACGAAACGCGCTATGAAGGCCAAGCCGCACCTCCTGGCCGGGATCGTTACCGGACAATTCCAGTTTATCGGCCGCCGGGCGGACTGGGAGGGGCGGCCGCGCTTTCAGGGCATGCGGCCCATCGACGGCGGTGGGGGTGGCGGGCTCGGCTCGGGGAGCGGCTTCGGGTCCGCCGCTCGCGCGGCGGACCCGCGGGCGCCTATGGGAGCTTCATCCAGAAGTCGTAGCCGCCGCTCCCGGAATTGGAGTAGATCTTCCAGGCGTAGTAACCAGGCGGGCCCGTGTACGTGACGTACTCGGAGGAGGTCGACCCCTCGGACTTCGCCGCGACCGACCAGGAAGTGCCGTCGAAGCTCAGCAGGGAGAGGTTGAAATCGGTGCCCGTCACTCCGCGCAGCCACCCGCTGTGCGTTCCGCTCCGGCGGCTGTAGAAGGCCTCGCCGTCGGGCTGATAGTTGCGATCGCCCGCGCCGGACAGCGTCCCCGTGTAGTACAGGCAGCCGGCGCAAGGCAGCGTCGGAGGCGGGGGCGGGGGCGGCGGCGTCGGCACCAGCCACTGGGGAATCTGCAGGTTCACGCCGACTGCGGGCGACAGGAAGTCGCCGTAGTCTCTTTCCTCGCCGCCGGTCGGCCAACCCCCGGGATCGGTGCCGGCGCCGACCACCGCCTCCCGACCGTCGTACGCGTTGTCGGAGAAGCTGACCAGGCCGAAGTTGGCCTTCTCGCCCCAGTGATCGGTCCAGGACCACAGCTTGATGCCGGCCACCGGGTGGGTGCCGTCGGACGTCACCGCGTTGAACAGGAAGCCCACCTTGTCGGCGTAGCGCTGGCCGCGCTCGGCCTGGGTCGAAGCCAGCCGCGACCAGCCGGCCAGGTCCTCCGGGTTGGGATATCGCCACAGCCCCGAGTCGGGGTTGGCGATGAAGCTGTCCCAGGTGACGAGCGGCCGGTTGCCCACGTATCTCGCGGTGAGATCCAGCGCCTGCTGGCTGCCGATGGCCGCCTGCACGACGTCCACGCTCTCGCCGGCCGCGCGCAGGATCTCCTTCCGGGTGACGCCGTTCCATCCGTTCAGTGCGGCGGGCCCGAAGACGAGGTGCTGCGGCGCGTATTGGCGCATCTTGGTGGCCATGACCGTGAAGTAGCGCTTTGCGTACTGGTACAGGAAATCTCCGAGGTCGGCGCGCACGGCGGCCGCGGCGGTGGCGAGCTCGTCCTCCCAGCGGCCGACCCAGGCGTTGCGCCCGTTCTCGTCGAGGAGCCCGGACCCGACGCCCCAGCCTCCCGCCGAGTCGAAGGTCGTGTAGGTCGACCCCCAGGCCGCGTTGAGGGCCGAGATCGTCCCGTACCGCGCGGCCAGGAAGTCCCGCAGCGCATACTTGGTGTAGACCGTGCGGTCCGAGTAGGAGGTGACCCAGCGGCTGCTCGACTGCTCGAAGCTCGTGACGAGCGCGATCCAGCCCAGGTGCGGGTGGAGCCGCGGAGCCGGCACGTCGGGCCCGGGACCGAACCCGAACAGGTCGTCCGTGTCGTCCATCGCGATGCCGAGCATCCAGGGGTTCCCGATGTTGCCGTACTTCAACCCGTCGTCACCTCGCATCCAGCCGTCCACGTAGCTCTCGAAGTTCGGATCGAAGAAATCGGGCGACTGGCCGCCGCGGTAGCCCGTGTAATAGCGGGGATCGGTGCCCGAGATCATGTCCTTCACCGGGCCGTTCCCGAAACCGTAACGGTTGTCGAGGGCGTAGTAGGCGGGCTTGATGATGTGGACGTAGGGGAGCTGCTCCGGGTTGGGATCCGAGAGAGGCCCTGGCCGCATGACCCAGTGATGGTATTCAGCCAGCGTATTGAAGCCCCAGCGCTTGAGACGCCGGGCGGTGTTGATGCGCCAGAGGTTCTGCCAGTCGGTTCCGCTTCCGTACTTGGCGACGATGCGCGTCAGGCCGCTGGTGCCCAGGTCGTCCACCGAGGTCGAGTAGATGACGCCGT
>QHVM01000040.1:64444-74210 GCA_003223555.1 Acidobacteriota bacterium
GACCTGCTTGACCTGGAAGTAGCCGGTGGCGGAAGCCGCGCCGGCGACGACGCCGCCGTACTTGTCCACCGGGGTGACGGCGGCGGCCGAGGACGTGCCGCCCAAGAATGCCAGCCAGACCGCGAGAGACGCCCAGAGGGCGTTGGTGCGCATGGGACGGTATCTCCTTCAGGAGCCCAACCGCCGTGGCGCACCCTTCAGACCCTGGGGCCGACATCCCTGGGCCTCGGGAAGTCGGCCGCGACGCGCGGCCTGCAGCAGCAACTTGAATGATACGGCAAATCGGCCGCGCGATATCGTGATACGGCTCACTGATTTCCGTGCCACGACCCGCCTCCGCGCGCAGCGGGAAGGTTATGCTGGGTGCAAGGTCGTGGACAGGGAGGCGGACAAGAGGGTGGTCACCCGGCGATGGAACAGGCGGCGCCGGTAGCCGCGGGCGAGGCGGCACCCGCGCGCAGCCCCGCGCGGACGGAGCTTCTATGGCTCTTCGCGGTCCTGTCGGTGACGATCGCCTACGTTCCTTTCCTGAAGGATCTGGTCGATCGCTGGCGCGCTTCCTGCTCTGGGCGGATCGCCACCGCCTGGCCGCCGTGCCGCGGCGCCGCGCGCCCGGCGGCGCGCTCGTGGTCTTGGGCGCGCTGGGCGTGTTGGCGGCCGGGCGGTCGCTGAGCAGCATCATGCTGGAGGGGATCTCGCTCGTCGTTGCGGTGGCCGGCCTCGTCCTCTGGGCCCAGGGCCCGCGGCGGCTGCGCGCGGCCGCGTTCCCGGTGGCGTTCCTCGTGTTCATGCTACCGCTGCCTCGCTCGATCGTCCGTGCGGTCACTCCCGATCTGCAGAACCTGGTGGCGCGTTTCGCGGGCGTGGTGCTGTCGGCCGTGGGCGTCCCGCACCATCAATACGGCATCGTCATCGAGCTGCCCCGCAGCACGCTCGAGATCGCCGAGGGCTGCAACGGCCTGAGGTTCCTGATGGCGCTCGTCACCCTGGCCGCGGCCCTGGCCCAGGCCACCCAGCGCACCCTGACGCGCAAGGTGGTGCTGGCGGCCTTCGCCGTCCCGCTCGCGATCCTGGCCAATGCCGGGCGTGTCGTCGCCGTGTGCCTGGCCGCGTACTACGTCGGGCCCCAGGCGGCCGGCATGCCCCACCACACGATCGGAAAGGGCGTATGGGCGCTGACGCTGCTGCCCCTCCTCTTCCTGGCCGCGGCCTTGCGCCGGCACCGCCGGGAACGCCGGGGCCCGCGCCGGCAACCGCTCCATAGCACCTCCGGATGGAAAGACGGCTGATACAATCGTCCATGGATGCGACACGTCCCCGCGACCGCTGAGGCGTACGCCGCCGTCGTGCTCGCTGCCCTCGCGGTCGGATGCGTGGAGCAGGCGCCGACGGCGCCCAGCCCGCCTCCCCCGCTCACCGGCTCCTACACCTTGACCGTCGAGGCCTCGGACGTCTGTCGCTTGCCCGTGTCGCGGTTCGTTTGGGGGATGGAAGCGACGTCCAGCGGCAGCAGCACGACGGCCGGCCAGACGCTGCTCGTGCGGGCCACACTGCCGGCGGGTGACGCCACCGTCGATCTGAGCCTCACCGCCGGCGCCAACTCGGTGGCCAGCGGCACCCTCACCGCGCGCTCGGCGGCGTTCGGAGACGAGATGCTCCGGGTGACGCTCGCCGGAGCGGCGCTGGCCACCATCGCCACCGGCCCCGCCGGCCGCGGGGAAGTGCGGGACGGCACCTACAACGGCGCCATCGCCCTGGCCCCGGCCGACGACCCGGACCCCCGGTCGGCGGGCAGCTGTACGGCCGCCAGCCACCACTGGACGCTCGCCGCGCGCTAGTGTCAGGTGCCGATCATGGGGCACCTTCGTGCCCTCCCGCCGCCGGAGGCCGAACGCCATAATTGCTCGTAACTCTGAGCACGGGGGACTGTTCTTTGCGGACGCTCTCACGCATCTTCGCCAGCTCACGGCCCTGGCCGGCGGCCGAACCGGCCGGGGGCCGCCGGTGGGCGAAGTACGTCGCGATCGCCCGGCCCGATCACTGGTTCAAGAACGTGTTCATGCTGCCGGGCACGGTCGTCGCCGCGTTGCTGATCCGGGTCCCTCTCGAGCGGTTCGCGGGACGGCTCGCCCTGGGTCTCCTCAGCGCGTGCCTGATCGCCTCGGCCAACTACGTCATCAACGAGTGGCTCGATGCGGAGTTCGACCGCTTCCACCCGGTGAAGAGGAACCGTCCCTCGGTCGCCGGCGGGCTCGAGCCCGAGGCGGTTTATGCTGAGTACGGCCTGCTCCTGGCGGCCGGCCTGGCCCTGGCGTGGCTGATCTCGCCCTTCTTCTTCGCGTCCGCATCGCTGCTCGGTGTGATGGGCGTGCTGTACAACGTCCGGCCTTTCCGGTCCAAGGACCGCGTCTACCTCGACGTGCTGTCCGAATCGGTCAACAACCCCATCCGCCTGCTGCTGGGCTGGTTCGTGGTCAGCGACTGGCCGCTGCCGCCTTCGAGCCTGTTGATGGCCTATTGGATGGGGGGCGCTTTCCTGATGGGCGTCAAGCGATACTCGGAGTACCGCTTCCTCGAGGACGTCGAAACGGCCGGGCTCTACCGCCGCTCCTTCCGCTTCTACACGGAAGAGACGCTCCTCATCTCGTCCTTCTTCTATGCGCTCTGTGCCAGCTTCTTCCTCGGCGTGTTCCTGGTGAAGTACCGCATCGAGCTGCTGTTGAGCCTGCCGCTTCTGGCCTGCATGTTCGCCTGGTACCTCTGGCTGGGGATGAAGCCCGACTCGCCGGCCCAGCGGCCCGAGCACCTGTACCGGGAGACCTCGTTCATCAGCTTCGTGGCCCTGGTCGTCGTCGTCATGGCGGCCTTGCTCTTCGTCGACATACCGAGCCTGCGCTGGTTCCTCAACAACTCCTTCATCAGCGCCCCATGACCGCGTCCGCGCCACTCGCGGTCCACCCCGGCTCCCGGGAGCTGCGGGCGGTGCGGGCGGTCCTGATGGACGTGGACGGCACGCTCTACGATCAGCGTCCGCTCAGGATGCTGATGGCGCTGGAGCTGGCCGCCCTCCCCGCCGCCCGGCGCTCCTGGCGCGGAGCGGGCCGAGCGTGGCGCGCGCTCGCCGGCTTTCGCCGCGTGCGCGAGGAGCTGAGGTCGGTCGGCCGGCCGCCTTCCCCGCTGGCGCAGCTCCAATACGAGGTCGCGGCCGGCCGGCTGGGGACGGAGCCGGCGGAGCTGGCGCAGTTGGTCGAGGAATGGATGTACCGGCGGCCGCTCAAGTACCTCCGCTGGTGCCGCCGGGCGGGCCTGGAGGGCTTCCTGGCTTTGCTCGCCCGGCGGGGCCTTCCGGCCGGGGTCTTCTCCGACCATCCATCCGCGGCCAAGATCGAAGCCCTGGGCCTCTCGGGACGCTTCTCGATCGCCCTCAGCGCCACCGATCTCGAGGTGAACGCCTTCAAGCCACACCCGCGGGGCTTCCAGCAGGCCTGCGCCCGGTGGAGCCTGGATCCCGCGGAAGTGCTCTACGTGGGCGACCGGCCCGACGTCGACGTGCCCGGCGCCCGCGGGGCCGGCATGCCCTGCGCCATCCTGTCGCCCGGCCCCTGGCCGGCGGCCGGGAGGTCCGACGGCCGCTATCTGCGCGTCGCGTCCTTCGCCGCCCTCGGGCGAGCGCTCGGTTGACATGGGACTGGCCCTGGCCGGCCGACCCGTGGAAGCGCCTCTTCCCGCCGCGCCGCGCGCAGCTCCAGGAGCGTTGCTCCGCTCGGCGCAGGCCGTGGCCGCCGCAGGTCTCCTCTTCGCCGGCGTCGTGCTGCTGCAGGCGCGCGCAGGAGCGTTCGACAGCGAGTTCGGCGCGCATCCCGACGAGAGCGCCCACTACGTCACCGGGCTGATGGTCCGGCAGTACCTTGCCTCCGGGTCGTGGAGCTCGCCGATGTCGTTCGCCGAGGACTACTACATCCACTACCCCAAGGTCGCGTTCGGCCAATGGCCGCCGTTGTTCTACGCCGTGCAGGCCGGCTGGACGCTGCCCTTCTCGCCGTCGCGTCACTCGGTGCTGCTGCTGATGGCGGCGCTCACGACCGGCCTGGCCTGGTCGCTCTTCCTCTCGGCGAGGGGCCACTGCGGCGCGCTGCCGGCGCTGGCGCTGGCGCTGGTCCTGGTGGCGAGCCCGCTCGTCCAGAAGGCCAGCAGCATGGTGATGGCGGAAACGCTCGTGGCGCTCCTGTGTTTCCAGGCTGCGCTCGGCTTCGGACGCTTCATCGACGGCGGCGGGCAGTGGCGGCACGCCGTCCTGTTCGGGGCGTGGACGGTGGCCGCCCTCCTCGCGAAGGGCAACGCGATGGCCCTCGTCCTCATGGTTCCGGTGGCGCTGCTGCTGGCCGGACGCCTGCCGCTGGCCTTGCGGCCCGCGCTCTGGTCGTCGGGAGCCATGGTGGTCGTGCTTTGTGGGCCCTGGTACTGGCTCACCGCCGGCATGGCCCAGCAGAACTTCATGGGTGGCCCCGGCCCGAACCTCGGCTACGCGCGTTTCGCCTCCTGGTTCTACCTGTGGCACCTCGCCCGAGCTGTCGGCTGGGGCATGGTGGCCCTGGCGGCGCTCGGGCTGGCGGCGACGGCGCGCGCCACCTGGGTGCGGCGCCGGGGCCAGCTGGCCGCGGCCGCCGCGCTGGTCCTGGCCACCTGGGTATTCCATCTCTTGATGCCGAGCAGCCGCGAGCCGAGGCACATGATCATGGCGGTCGCGCCGCTGCTGCTGCTGGCCGGGGCCGGCCTGGCCTGGATCGAGCAGCGGCTCCGCGCGCAGGACGCCTCCCGGCGGGCGGCCCTGGCCCTGGCGGCGCTCCTCGTCTTCGCGCTCGACGCGTTCGCCGTTCCCCCCAAGGCGTGGCGTGGATTCTCCGGCGTCGCCGAGCGCCTGGTATCCGACGAGGGGTTCGACGGCTCCAACGTCCTCGTCTGCTCGGACGAGCGGGGGGAAGGGATGTTCATCTCGGAGGTGGCGCGGCGCCAGCCGCGGCCGCGGCGGCTGGTGCTCCGGGCGAGCAAGGTCCTGGCTCGCAGCGGCTGGAACGGCGAGGGCTACCAGCTGCTCCATGACCGCCCCGAAGAGCTGCAACAGTACCTGGAAGGGGCCGGCGTCGCCGCGGTGGTGTTGGACGAATCGGCCCCGGCCGCGGCCTTTCCCCACCACCGGATGCTGCGAGAGACCCTGGCCCGCGACGGGCGCTGGGCCCCGATGGGCTCATTCCCGCTCGACCGCGCCGGCATGGATGCGCCTCCCGGCATCGTCATGTACCGATGGATGGGTGCCCCGCCACGACAGACGATCGCCGTCGATCCCCGCGAGCTCCTGCGCGGCAAGCGGGTCCTGCCCCTCTCGCCGTCCCCCGAGGCTCGATGACCGGTCGCGCCGCGGCGCCCACCGCCCTGCTGGCCGCATCGATGGGCGCCTTGACGCTCGCGGGCTGCAATGACGCAGCGACCACGGCGGCGCCGGTGTCGGCGCCGGCCCAGCCGGTTCCCCAGGATCAGTGGGGCGGGGTCGCCATGGGGGTGGGCAGCCGCACCGGGTATTTCCAGGTCGCGCAGGTGGGCGACCGCTGGATGTTCGTCACCCCGGAAGGCAACGGCCTCTGGATGCTCGGGGTGTTCGGGGTGATCTACTCCGACTCGGTCGACGACCTGGGAAGCAGCGGCCACAGCCGGGTGATGGCGCGCTACGGAAACGGCGCCGACTGGCAGAACAAGTGGCGGCAGCACACCGCCCAGCGTCTCAAGGCGTGGGGATTCAATACGCTCGCCGAGTACCACCACTGGGCGATGCGGCCGGGGCCGCTGCCCGACCCCAACGCCGTGCGCCTGCCCTACATCCACATCGCCAAGCCCGCCTTCTACGGCCTCGACAACCGCTACGGCTACGGTCGCGGGCCGTTCAAGGACCTCATCCACGCGACGGACCCGCAGTACTACACCGGCTACCGGGGAGGACAGTCGCCCGACGTCTTCGATCCCAACTTCGAGGCTTACGTGGACGGATGGATGCGCAACGATGACGGGTTGAAGTACGGGAACATCGGCAATCCCTGGATGCTCGGCATCTCCATGGACGACGCGGACAACCTCTTCGGCTTCGGGCCGGGCCCGGAGCTGCCCGCCGCCCGTGTCCACCCGCACCTGGGGTGGATCACGCTGGTGACGGACTTCGAGCAGTCGGGCAGCCCCTGGGTCGCCTCCTACGCCGATCCCCGGGTGTACAGCAAGTACGCGCTGCGTGACTTCCTGGCCGCGCGCTACGGCAGCGTCGCCGCGCTCAACGCAGCCTGGGGAGCGAGCTACTCGAGCTTCGACTCCCAGGGGGGATGGGGCCAGGGGACGGGCCTGCTCGACGAGAACGGGCGGCATCCATGGGTGGGCAACGAGCGCGACGAGATGGCGGGAGCCGCGGCCGCGGTGAAGGCGGATCTCGACGCGTTCCTGTACGAGTACGCGAAGAGGTACTTCACCGTGATGGCCGGGAAGATGCGGCAGTACGCGCCGCGGCACCTGGTGTTCGGGCCCGCGTCCTTCAACGGCTGGGGCGGTCTGACCCGCAAGGAGATCCTGAAGGCGGCCGGCGAGACCGTGGACGTGGTGCAGTGCGCGCTCAGCAGCCCGGAGGCCCTCACGCGCACCGCGCGTTACGTGGGCAACAAGCCGCTGGTCACGTGGGACACCTTCGTGGCCAACCCCGACTCGGCCCTGTGGCGCTACCCGGTCCCGCGGGAGCAGCCGCCCTGGCCGCCCCAGGCCTCCAATCAAGAGGACCGGGGACGGCTGTACGCCCAGAAGATGGACCTCCTCTTCGGCGCCCGCTCTGGGGCCGGTCCCTACGTGGTCGCGGGGATGAAGTTCTGGTCCTACGGGGATCACTGGGGCGAGAAGATGAACTTCGGACTGGTCACCTTCTCGGAGAACGCGTATGACGGCCGGGAAGCCGTGGCGGCGCGCGGCACCGACCCCTGGGCCTACCCGACCGGTGGAGAGGAGCGGAGCTACGGCGATTTCCTCTCCGCCGTGCGCAACGCGAACCTCCGCGTGCAGGAGCAGCTGGCGCGCTACGGCCGGTCGGCCAGCGTCAGCCAGGCGCAGCGCGACACCGACCCGGTGGGCGCTCCGGCCGCCCCCTGAGCGCACGGCCCGGGATCTTGGCCACGGTCGAAGGCGAGACGAGGCTCCTGGCCGCCGTCCCGGCGGAGATCCGAGGGCGGATCTTCGCCGGCATGCGGTGGGCTCTCTGGCTCTCCCTGCTGGCCATGCCTTTCGGCTACGGCACCAACATCCTGCTCGCCCGGGCCGGCCCGGAGGTGCTGGGGACCTACGGCCTCCTCATGGTCTATCTGGGTGTCGTCAGCTCGCTCGTCTACCTCGGGGGCGATGCGGTGGTGGTCAGGTTCCTGCCCCGGCTCCGCCCGGCTGATCGGCTCCCCTTCCTCGTCGCCTATTTCCTGGTCCTGTGCGGATGGCTCGGCCTGTGGCTCCTGGCCGCCACCCTGTGGCCGGCGGGCTTGCGCTACCTCTTCGGCAAGGGCAGCGCACCGTTCCAGATCCTGCTCCTGGGCCTGGCGTCCATCTGCCTGCTTCTGAGCCTGGTCACGGCGGCCTTGAAGGGCCTGCTGGAGATCCGGCTGGCCCAGGGCCTGCTGCGCCTGCTGACCGTGGGCCAGTTCGTGGTCTACGCGGCGCTCCTGTTCGGCTTCCGGACGCTGCTGGCGGCGCATTACCGGACGCTGATCTGGGCCGTGTACCTGGTCCTCGCCCTGCTGGCCGCGTCGCTCGGGCTGCGGCACCTGCTGGGGATGCCGCAGGTGAAGCCGGACCCCGGACGCTTGCGCCTGTGGCTGCCCGACGGGTTCTGGCGCTACACGCTCTCGTCGCAGGCGGTGAGCGTCATCTGGTTCTTCCTGGCCCAGTTCGATTCGCTGCTCGTGCTCAACCTCGGCGGCCTGGCCGAGCTGGGGCGCTACGTCGCCGTCATGACCTTTCCCATGACCATGAAGGCGGTCAGCGGCCTGTTCCTGGAGACCTTCCTCCCGTCCCTGACGAACGTGCTGTCGGTGGGGCCCGATGCGGCCGGGGCGGTCTTCAAGATGTACTGGCGGCTGCTGCTGCTGATCAACGCCGTGGCCGGCTGCGGGCTCATCCTGTTCGTAGGTCCCCTTTCCTGGCTCCTCGGGCCGGGCTACTCCGCGCTGCGTCCGGTGCTGATCCTGATCCTGCTGCTCATGACGCTCGCCTCGCCGGCCTGGATCGGCGGGTTCCTGCTCGCCGGCGTGGGCCGGCAGAGCCGGAGCGCCTGGATCGGCCTCGGACAGCTCGGTCTCTATCTCGCGCTCTTCATCTTCTCCTGGCCGCGCTGGCGCCTGGCCGGAGCCGTCGTCTCGTACGGGGCGGCCCTGCTCGCGTCGAATCTCGCGCTGCTCGCGGTGGCGAAGCGCACCGTGCCCATGGAGCTGGCGGGCGTCGGCACGTACTTCAAGCTGGCGGGGACCGCCATCGCCGCCGCCCTCCTGGCCATGGCGTGGACGCCGCTGCCCCCCACCGCCGCCGGGGGAGCGTTCGCAGCCGCGGTCGCCTGTTATCTGCTCTGGGCCCGTTACCGCGTCGGCGAGTGCAGGCAGCTCATCAACGCCCTGGTGGGAGGCTGAATGCGCGCCGCCGCATGAGGGCGTCGTCCCCCGCGTGCCGCCTCTGCGGTTCACGCGAGCTGTCGCTCATCAAGCCCGCCAACTACGACGGACCGCTGGCCAGCGGCTCCTTCGCGGTGACCGACAGCGCATACGGGGTGACCGCGGCCGTCTACCGGTGCGGAGACTGCGGGTTCCTCCAGTGCCCGGAGCTCGAGGACGTCCTCGGCTTCTATGAGGGCCTCCGGGACGAAGCGTACGAGGCCGGACGCCGGCCGCGGAGCCTCCAGTGCCGGCGGATCCTCCGGATCATCCGGCGCCACCACGCTTCCGGACGCCTGCTCGACATCGGCGCGGGCACGGGCTCGCTCGTCGAGCAGGCCCTGGCGATGGGCTATCGGGCGGAGGGCGTGGAGCCGTCGCGCTGGATGCAGGCGCGCGCGGTCGAGCGCGGCCTGCCCGTGCGGCGGGGGACCCTCCCGCACCCCGTGTGCCGCGGTCCGTATGGGGTCGTGACCCTGATCGACGTCATCGAGCACGTGAGCGATCCCCTCGGCCTGTTGAGGGCCGCCCACGCGGCCCTGGAGGACGAGGGAGTCCTGGCGGTCGCGACGCCCGACGTCGGCTCCCTGGCCGCCCGGCTGATGGGCTGGAGGTGGTGGCATTTCCGGCTGGCCCACATCGGCTACTTCGACCGCCGCACGCTGGACCTGGCCACCGCCCGGGCGGGCTTCCAGCCCCTCGCCCGGCACCGGCCCGGGTGGTTCTTCTCCGCCGACTACCTCCTCGAACGAGCGCTCAAGCTGCTGGCGCCGTCGATCCGCGTCCGCAGTCCCGGCGTGCTCCGTCGGTTGTCGGTGCCCGTGAACCTGGGGGATTCGCTGCTGGGCATCTACCGCAAGACTCGAGCCTGACGGCGCGCGGACGCCGGAGGACTCACGCGGCGGTCGCCCCGTCTTCCCCCTTCTTCGGCCGCGGCACGGCCAGCGCGGCGAGGAGGTACAGGAACGCGCCCGTGAGGAGGCAGGCGGTGATGCTCACCTCCATGGAGATCAGCAGCGCCAGGAAACCCGCCACCACCGAAGCCGCGCCGTTGAGCG
>QHVM01000040.1:74240-90273 GCA_003223555.1 Acidobacteriota bacterium
CCGGGAAGCAGAAGCCCATGATGAGCCCGCAGGGGGCGACCACCATCATGGAGACGAGCGCGCGCTCGGGCAGGGCGGCGGCGGTGAAGCGGTGAGTCAGCGGGACGACGAGGCCGGCGCAGAGGGCGATCAGCGGAGCCGCGAGAAGCGCCGGCGCCCGCGCCGCGAGCGCCGAGGCCACCTCCAGCCTCTCGGAGGCCAGGCTGCCCAGCCCGGTCGAGAAGATCAGCACCGCCAGCACCAGGACCAGCGAGTAGATCGGGTGTCCGAGGAAGATGGAGAGCTGCTGCATGAGGCCGATCTCCACCAGCATGAATGCCACGCCGATGGCGATGAAGTACGCGATTCCCCCCCCCACCACGCCGCCCCCGGAGACCCGCAGCCGCACGCCCCGGCCGAGGGGGAGCAGGACGGTCGCCACCAGGAGGATGACGGCGGCCACCATGAAGCAGAGCACGAACACCAGGGCGCGCAGGTTGCCTCCGGGATGGGTCGTCCGGACGAGCTCGGGTAGCTTTCGCAGGTGAACCGAATTGAAGAAGAAGGGCGACGCGTCGTACACGGGCGAGTAGTCGAGGAGGCCGGCGCTGCGCAGCCGTGCGAGGTCGTCGAGGGTGCGCGCGGCGGCGATCTGACGCAACTCGGGCGTCACCGGCGCCTGGCCGGGGAGGAACTCGATGCGGAAGTCCATCTCCCGCGCGATTCCCTGCAGGGCCTGCAAGTCGCCGGGGTCGAGGGGGCGGTTGCTGAGGAGCAGCGTGGCGACCGGACCGCCGCTGACGAGAGCCAGGTGCCGGCCCGGCTCTTCCACGCCCTCGCTGAGAAGCGTGGCCCAGGCGACCGAGAACATGCGGTGCGTCTGCGATACCTCCGGCCCCGTGTTCCAGCGGGTGAAGGTGAGAAGCCCCCCCGGTCTCAGGTGGCGGTAGAACACCCGCCAGGCATCGACGGTGTAGAGCGCGTTCTCGGACAAGGAGAGCGCCCCGGCGGAGGTCGCGGCCCAGGTGTCGACCATGGAGGCCTGGATGACATCGAAGGTCTCGCCGGAGCGGGTCAGCCAGCTCCGCCCCTCGTCGACGTGGACTTCCAGGCCGGGCAGCCGGCTGAGCCCCGAGAACCAGTCCAGCCGCCGGGTGGACAGACCGGCGACCGCATCGTTGACCTCGATGCCCACGATGCGGCGGAATCCGTACAAGGCCGCCGTCAGGGCGTCCCGGCCCCCTCCGAACCCTATGATCGCCGCGCTGCCGCCCCGCCGAAGCCGGGTGGCCAGCGAGGTGACGTCGTAGCCGAGGAAGGCGAATTCGCCCATTTCGCCGCGGAACCGCATGAGCGGCGTCGCCGCGTCGTTATCGATGTCCAGGTTGATGCTCTCGAGCTCGACCCTCGGCATCCGGGAGCTCGGGCCCCACATGAGCGGGGTGCCCACGGTCGGCTGCCACGCCCGCACCTTCGAGATCGGGTTCCAGACCTCGGCCAGGATCTGGGTCCGACGGTCGATCCTCCCCTTCACCCAGATGGGCTGGACGCCGTAGAGCGTGGACGCGTTGAGGACGGCGAGCACCGCCAGGGCGACGGCTCCGGCCACCAGCCGCTTCCCCCGGCTCGACTCGCCGGCGTGCACCGCGTAGGCGGCCGCGCCGAGAAGGGCCAGCGCGCCGATGGCGAGAACGGCGCTCGGGCCGTCGAGCACCTTCAGGAGCGCGATCGCGCAGACGCACCCCGCGGCCGCGCCCAGCAGGTCCGCGAAGTACACGAGGCCGACGGGGAGCGCGGTGCGGGTCAGGGAGAGACATACCGCGATGCCGGAGAAGAAGAACGGCACCGAGATCACGGCGGAGAACAGGACGAAGCTGTAGAGGGTCTGGACCGAGAGGGACACCTCGATGGGGACGGCGAGCATCGTGAGCAGTGTCGCGGGCAGGCTCACCGCCATGGCCAGCCCCGCCTGCGACATCCGGTGCGGCACCGCGACGGGAGGGAAGAGGTCGGATCGGAGCTGCACGACGAGAGCCCCGGCGGTCATCCCGAACATGCCGATGGAGACGGAGACGAAAGCGAGGTAGTACCAGGACACGACGCTCAGCAACCTTGTCAGGACCACCTCGTACATGAGCGTGCTTGCGCAGGTCAGCGACACCGCGATGAAGAAGGACGCGTGGCGCGCCCCCCGGGGGGCGGCCAGGGGGGTGATCGGCTCCGATCGCTCGCGCACGGCGGAGAGGGCTTTCACCATGCGAACGAACGTCGCGGGGACGCCGCCGCGGTCAATGGGCGCCTCGGCTGACTTCGTAGACCGTCAAGCCGGGGAAGCGCACGGTCGTGGTCGTCCCCGAGCGCACGAGCTCGCGCAGCTCGGCCAGATGGGGGGCCTCCAGGGGATAGGCCTGGGGAACGATGACGGCCACCCGTTCCTCGCCGAGCGCCTCCGAACGCGTGACGATCTTGAGGCGGCCGATCTCGCCCCGATCCGCGTAGTAGCGGCTCAAGTTCTCCAGCTCCCACTGGGCGGTCCCGGTGATCGGATACCGGGCCGCTTCCGTGCCGCCCAGGTACTTCAGCGCGCCCCGGTAATCCGGCTTCAACAGGGCATACGCCTCCTCTTGTCGGGTCAGGGAGTAGGCCTGCGCGGCCAGGAGCGCGGCCGCGAGCGCGGCCCTCGTCGCTCGAGACGCCATCGACCTCCACACCGCCGCGGACACGCCGATCACCACGAACGGCATCAGCGCCGTCATGTACCGGTTGTTGTAGGTGGGCCTGAACCGGCTGATGAAGAGCACCAGGGCCACCGCGAAGAGGGGGAAGCCGGTGATGACGCGTCCGGGAGTGGGCGCGGGAAGGCCGAGTCGCGCGCGCGCTCCGTCGAAGGCTCGGCCGAGGCGGGCGCCGTGGCGGCCGGACAGCAGTCCCCACGCCGCAGCCAGCCCCGCATACGCGGCCAGGTAGAGCAGCCCGGTGCGGCGGAGCAGCGGCGGCAGCGCGGCCAGCAGCTCCGGGTGCCGGTTGGGGCCGACGAGTCGGCCGAGAGCCTCGGGCGTGAGCCAGACGGGAGCGGCCACCGCCGCCAGCACGAGAACGACGCCGAACGCCACCGCGGTGGCGAACAGCCACCGCGCTTCGGGCAGCCGATAGTCGTGTGCCGACGGCTCACGTCCGGAGGGCCTCTCGCTGGACCGCCGCCAGGCGGCGTAGACGCCGCCCAGGAACAGCGCGCAGGCGGCCAGGCCCACGAGCGGCTTCCCGGTCAGGCCTCCGTGGCCGAAGAGGTAGAAGGAGATCAGCGCGGCCGCCTCCCGGCCGCCGAACTCGGACGTGATGCCTCGCCACAGGTACGAGTGCTCGCCCGTGAACAGGATCATGAGCGCGATCAGGAAATAGGTCGGCACGGCCAGAGCCACCCCCGCGAGCGCCAGCCGGAGCACCTGGGGGCCGGCGCCCGCGTCGCGCGGCACGGTCAAGGCCAGGAGCACGAGGAACAAGGTCACGAACAGGAGGGCGTAGACGTGGGTGAGGCCGCCCACCACGGCGCAGACGAAGAACCCCCGCAGGTCCCGCGGGCGGCCGTCCCGCCAGTACCGGACGAGGAACCACGTCATGAGCAGGAGCACCGTGACGAGGAACGAATAGGACCGCGCCTCCTGCGCATAGAACACGCTGGCCCCGGAGAGGGCCAGCGCGGCGGCCGCAAGCAGCCCGCCCCCCCGTCCCAGAAGGGAGGCCGCCACCTTGCCGATGAGGAGCACGCTCGCCACGCTGCACAACAGGGGGAACATCCGTATCGAGCGTTCGCTGTCGCCGAAGGCGCGGGTCCACAAGAGCATGAGCAGGCTGTAGAGGGGGGGATGCGTGTCGTAGGCCATCCAGGCGAGCGTCCCGCGGTTGAAGCCGAGCCGGAGGTGGGTGGCGAACGTCTCGTCGTTCCAGAGGCTGCGGCCGAGCTGGGTGAGGCGGGGCAGCACGGAAAGCAGCGCGACGGCCGGCAGCGCGGCATCGACCGCGGAGAAGCGAAACGCCGCATGCTGCATCGTCGCCGCCCGGGCCGCCCTCACCGCCGATGCGCTCACGCGGAGCTCGCGGCAAGAACGCGCCGGCGGGAGCGCGCGCCGGCCGCCTGCAAGAGGACCCGGTCGAAGGCGTCGGCGTTGCCGGCGGGATCGGCCAGCGCGGCGGCCCTCTGCTTCGCGTGCCGCACGACCAGCGCGGCGCCTCCCGGCGGGTCCAGGCTACCGAGGATGGCCTCGGCCAGTGCGTCGGCATCGCGCGCGGGGACCAGGGTGCCGGTGCGGCCGGGGATGACCGCCTCCGGGCTGCCCCCCACGTCGGTGGCCACGACCGGCCTGCCCAGCAACATGGCCTCCACGATCGCCAGCGGCAGGCCCTCCCAGAGCGAGGAGCTGACGAACACGTCGAGGGCGGACAGGAAGGACGTGACGTCGTCGACGAAGCCGGGCAGCCGGAAGCGGCCGTCCAGGCCCGACTCGGCGACCAGCCGCTCCAGCGCGGGCCGGCTCGGGCCCTCGCCGGCGACGGCGAAGTACACGTCGGGCCGCTGGTCCACCACGCGTCGCGCGGCCCCCACCAGGTACTCGTACCCCTTCTGCTCGTCGAGCCGGCCTACCGAGCCGACCAGCGTCGCCCGCGGTGGCGCCAGGCCGGCCCGCACCGCCTGCGCCCGGCCGTCGTCCGTGCGTGGCAGGTCGACGCAGTTGTAACAGGTGCTCATGGGGACCCCTGCGTTCCAGCGCTCGAGCGCCCGGCGCAGCGCGTCGCTGTCGGTGACCACCCAGTCGGCCATGCGCATCATGGTCCGGGCGAAGGGCCCCCCGCGCACGGGGTTGCGCCCGTGGGCCACCAGCGGAATCCCCGCCCAGCGCGCCGCCAGCAGCGTCGGAACCTGGTAGACGAAGGTGTTGTTGACGTGGACCACGTCGTAGGCGCCTGCGCGCAGCATGGGCCCCATCCGCCGGGCCAGGGGAATGTCCGCCACCAGCGCGGTCCAGGCCTCGACCTCGGCCAGCGCGGGCACGCGGAGGGCGCGCCGCCCCAGGCGCTTCAGCACGGGCGCGCGGGTCACCCGTGGTCGCCGGCGGTCGCGCAGCCACCACACACGCCGGGCCAGGCGTTCGAGCTTCTCGGTGCCGGCCGTAGCGTAATAGAGCAGGACGTCGTGCTCCTGGTCGCTGCCGGCGCGTTGAGCCAGGTAGACCTCGAGCGCCCGCAGCGACCCGCCATAACTGCCGCCCACCTCGACATGAAGCACCCGGAGCCCGTCCCCCCTCACGCAGCCTCCTGCTTCAGCTCGGCGTGCACCGGGGGCCGCAGCGCGGGCAGGCACATGGACAGGAACACCATCAGCCAGAACACCTTCAGGAAGAGCCCGGAGACGAACACCAGGGCCACGGCAAAACCGATGAGTCCCGCCTCGATGCCGAGCGCAGCCTGGTGGAGCAGGGGCGGACCGCTGCGCCGCGTCTGGCGGCGAAGCCGGTCGAGCCCACGGCAACTGCAGTAGATCATGACCCCGACCGCGAGCAGGGCCGGCAGCCCCATCTCGGCGGCCACTTCCAGATAGGCGTTGTGCGCCGCCAGCTGCAGGTTCTCCGGCAGGTCTCCGTAGAAGACGACCCAAGCCTTGAAGCTGCCCACCCCCACTCCGGTGAGGGGATGTTCCCGGGCCATCCGCCAGGCGGCCGACCAGAGCTGCAGCCGCGCTTCACTCGCCCCCTGGTCACCCTCGCGCGGGTTCATGAGGCGTTGCAGGGGCGAGGTGGGCGACACGGCCAGGAACAGCAGAAGCATCCCTGCCGCCAGCGTCAAGTTCCTGCCCCGGCGGGGCGAGTGCCAGACCATGAAGCCCATGGCCGCCAGCAGGCCGATGAAGCCGCCCCGCGATGCGGCGACCATGCTCCCGGCCAGGCCCAGCAGCACGCACCCGAAGCAGTACAGCCGCTCCCAGGCCGGCCGGCGCTCCAGCATCCAACCGAAAGCAAGGGGAAGGCACAAGAGCGTCGAAGCGGCATAGAAGTTGGGATCGCCGGTGACGTAACCCGGGCGGTAGCCCGCGCCGTAGACCGTACTGCCGGCCTGCCAATCGCGCAACACGTAGAGGGAGGCGAGGGCCATCGACGCAATCGCGACCAGCAGCACCCGGCGCAGGCGCTCGAGCGAGCTGACCACCACCAGGGTGATGACGAAGAACGCCAGGTGCGAGGCGTAGACGATGAACGCGCTCTGGGTCGCGCCCCCCGGCCCCGAACCGTGGATCACGTACGACAGGACGACGAGCGCGAAGAACGCCAGGAACGCGCGCGACTGGGCCGTGGCCAGGAAATCGGGCGGCCGCCGGCGGCGCGGAAGGCTCAACAGGGCATAGGCCAGGCACACCAGGCCGAGGTACTTGACGACGGTCACCCCGGCCGCTTCGCTGCCGAACACGGAATGGGAGACGAGGGGCAGCGACAGGACGAGCACGTAGTAGAAGATCATCGCGACATCTGCATCAGCGGGGGCGACGCTTCACGTCCGGCGCGGTCGGGCGGGGCGGCGACACGAGCCAGCGCGCGGCCGACCTGCCTTCGCAGGACCGAGGGGCTGTACGCGGCCGCCACCCGCCGCCTCGCCGCCCCTCCCAGTTGCCGCCGCAGCGTGGCGTCGCCGAGGAGTCCCACCACGGCTTCCGCGAACGCCGGCGGGTCGTCGGCGAGGACGATCTCCTTGCCCTCCACGAAGTCGAGCCCTTCGACCCCGAGGCGGGTCGAAACGACCGGCCGGGCCATGGCAGCCGCCTCCAGGATCTTCATGCGCGTGCCGCTGCCGATACGAAGGGGAACGACACACACGGAGGCACGTGAAAGGACCGGCAGCATGCTCGGTACCGTCCCCGTGAGCTCGACCCCGGATATGGCCTCCAGGCGGCGGCGGAAGGAGGGCGACGGATTGCGGCCGGCAACCACGAACCGCGCCCGAGGCCGAGTTGCCCGGACCAGCGGCAGGATCTCGGCGGCGAAGAACTCGACCGCGTCGCGGTTGGGGTACCAGTCCAGGCCGCCCTGGTAGAGCACCACGTCTTCCGCATCGTGCCCGGGCGGCGCGTACTCGGCGGCGTCGACCACGTTGGGGACGACGACCAGGGGCAGGCCCGGGCAGAGCGCGCGCAGCCGCGTCTCGTCGGCCGGCGAGCACGGCATGCCCACCGCGGCCCGGCGGCAGGCCTGCGCCTCGAAGCGGCGGAGCCGGCGCGCCTCCAGGCACGCGTAGAGCCGCTTGGCCGGGTTGCGCTCGCACCGCAGGTAGCGCTCCAGGATGACGTGCTCGACGTCCACGTTGTTGAGCAGCAGGGGCACGTCGGTGGGCGGCATGTTGACCGTCCCGAAGATGGTATCGGCGATCACGGCGTCGTAGCGGCCGGCCTCGAGCCGGGAACGGATGCGCAGCGCCATCTCGGGCGAGCGGTAGCGACGAGCGGCGTACGGCGCGCCGCCGGGCAGCGCGCGCAGCCGGTCTCCCGCGCCGATCCAGCCGGCCAGGCTGGCCACCTCCAGGGGGACGACCTCCACGTCGTGGCACGCCTGGCGCAAGGGCCCGGGATCCCGGCCCAGCTCGGCCGGGTAGGCGAAAGCCAGCAGCGTCGTCTCGTGCTCTTCCGCGGCCAGCGCGCGCAGCAGCGACCAGGTCCTCATCTTGTGGCCGTTGTCCGGCGGCCAGGGCAGGGTCATGGACACGAAGAGCAACCGCACTAGACCCTCTCCTCGGCCATCCCGCCCAGCCTCGTCCACCGCGCCCGCAGCCGCAGGCCGGCGTTGAAGCACACCTGGTAGCCCCGGCGGGCCCAGCGGGCCGCGCGCGAGTAGCACTTGTGCCAGCGATGGATGTCGACGAGGTCGCCTCCGAAGCCGGCCTTGAAGCGGCCGGGACCGCACATGTTGTAGACGTGCAGGCCCCGCTCGCAGGCCAGCCGGATGACGCTCCACTGGAGGTAGTCGTTGGGGTTCAACTCGCGGCCGTCCTGCCAACTCGCGCCTCCCCAGAAGTACACGGCGCGGTCGTCGTGGGGGAACAGGCCGTTGGCCAGGACGCGCCCGGAGGCGTCCCGGACCCGCAGGCTGAAGAGCAGCCCCGCCGGCTTGAGGCAGCGGAACAGCGCGCGCGGGTACTCGCGTGGATAGGGGGGCACGAGGCCCTTGTGCCGCATCAGGTCCTGGAAGCGGTCGTAGAACTCGTCGGCGACGGCCGGATCGTCCGTGTCCTCCACCGTCAGCCCCGACTTGACGGCCTTGCGGATCTGGTTCCGCTTCTTGGAATGGATCCGCTCGAACGTGGCGTCGGGGTCGAAGGGCACGAGCGACACCAGGAACGTGCGGCCGGGATCGTCTTCGTACGAGCGGGCGGAGAGCGCCGAGGGCTGCAGCAGGGGACTCTCCAGCTCGATCATCGCCAACCGCTCCTGCCGGGAGACCGCGTCGAGAGCGCCGAGCAGGCCGAGCTGGTCGATGGGCTCGTCATCGTCCATGGCCGGGCCCATGAAGTTCGTGCCCCACCCGCGCAGAGGGCTGCCCAGGATCCGGAACGGCCCCTTTCGGACGATGCCGCCGCAGAAATACCCGCGCCGCCGGTCGCCGGCCTCGATGGACCACTTGTGGATCTCGGCGCCCCGGGTCGCGGCCAGGTAGTCGAGCCAGACCTGACGATGGAAGAGCTGCCGGCTGGCGTAGGGCGCCAGCAGCTCGTCCCAGCGCCGGGCCTCGTCCGATCCGAGCGGCTCCAGGCGGACCCCGGTCATGACCGCGTGCCCACCAGGAATTCCCGGTAGTTCAGGTACACGTCGCGAGCGGCCTCCGGCCAGGACACTCCCCTGCGGGCCGATGGGACCATGCGCACCGGAAGCCCGCTCGTCAGCTCCGCGCAGTCGAGGTCGGGCGCGGCGTTGGCGCCGAGGCGGCTGGACAAGGCAAACACCAGCTCCGTGCCCGCGGCGTAGACGCACAGCCGGGGATTGCTGCGCAGAGCCAGGCGCGCCCACCGCCGCCAGTGCGGCCAGCTCCGGTGCCAGCCGCGGCTGCGCAGCGCGTGCAGCCAGCCTCTCAGGCGCGCCGTCGCGCTCTGGCGCCTCCGCCATCGCTGCCGCAGGACGTCGTCGCTGGCGCCTTCCGGGGCGGCGGTGAGCCCGGCCAGCTCCCACCGCCACAGCGCGTGCGCCTGCTCGATCGCCTCCCGCCAGCGGGCCCAGCTCCCGAGTTCTTCCCCGCCGGTCCCACCCAGCTTGTAGCGGGTGCCCGCTTCGACGCGGGAGGCGAACGCGTCGAGGAGCAGCGGACAGCCAACGGGCGGTCTCCCCCGCTCCGCCATCCGGCGCAGGGCCTGGGCCCGCTCGCGATAGGTCGGCGCGTACGCCCCCGCGAAGATCAGGAACGAGGTGGCCATGTCGAGGTGGAGCTTGGCCGTACGGTAGCGGACCGGGGGGGGCGGGCTCTGGCACGGCCACGTCAGCGAGGACAGGGGCTCGAGCTGCTCGATGAGCCGGTTGCACAGGAGGCGCCAGGCGTCCTCCCGCGGGATCTGCTCAGGGGCGAAGGCGGGGACGAGCGACAGCACGCCGGGGTCGCCCCACACGACGCGGCCGCAGGCCTTGAGCTCGTAGGCGAGCACGCTCGGCTCCAGCGCGCGCAGGTAACGGGAATGGCACGGGCTCAGCTCCACCTCGGCCCTCAGTCCCTCGCGCTGCAGGCGCCCCTCGACCAACGACTCCAGCGCCTCGACGCGGGCGGCCTGCGGCAGAGGCGATCGGTCGTGGAACAGCAGCAGGAACTCCGCATCGCCCAGCAGGACGTTCCCGTTCTCCGTCGGCTGGAACGTGCCCTCCTCGCGGGCCACGCTGCCGGTCACGATCAGGGCCCGCAGGTCCCGCGCGAAGACATCGGCGCAGCCCTCGGTGACCACGGCGCGGATCAGGCTCGAGTGTCCCTGGTGAAGGGGCCCGGCGGCCCGCGTCTCGACGGGGATGGCGGGACCCGCCGCCACGGCCCGGCTCTCCATCTCAGGAGGCGAGCGCGGCCGGCGGCGGCTCGGCCGCGCCCGCGGATGTGTCGCGGCCTGTCCGCCGGCCCGCGCTCCACGCCTCGAGGTACAGCTCCTCGGTCAGGCGAACCTGACGCTGCGCGCTGAAGCGTTCCTCGACCCAGCGCCGGCCGGCCATGGCCAGTCGGCGGGCCCATTCGGGCTCCCTCAGCAGGCGGATGATGGCCTCCGCCAGAGCCTGGGGATCTCCCGCGGGCACCGTGAGCCCTGTCTGTCCGTGGACGACGACCTCGGGCGTGCCGTCCACGGCCGTGGCGACCACCGGCCGCTGCGCGGCCAGCGCCTCGATGGCGGCCAGGGGCAGCCCCTCGTAGAACGACGGCAGCACCATGACGTCCGCCAGCGCCAGCCAGGTCTCCACGTCGGACCGGTAGCCCACGAAGCGTACGGCCTCGTCGAGCTGCAGGCTCGCGGCCTGCGCCTCCAGGGCCGCACGCTGGCCGCCCTCGCCGACGCAGACCAGTCGCACTCGGGGGAACTCGCGGCGCACGAGCGGCAGCGCCTGCAGGAGGACCGAATGGCCCTTCTGGGGCTCGAGCCGTCCCAGCACCACGAGGACCGGATCCCGCGGCGCGAAGCCCAGGCCCGGCCGGAGGCCCGGGGCGGGCTCGGACCGGCGCGAGAAGCGTCCGAGGTCACACCCGTTTTCGATGACGACGACCTTGTCCGCCGGCAGCGCCTTCTCGGCGACGAGGTAGCGGGCGTTGGCGCGCGAGACGGCGATGAAGCGGTCCACGAAGCGGCCGGCCACGCGGTCCACGACGTAGCTCGACTTCAGGCCCCGCCGCCAGCGCTCGCGCACGTGGGGGGTCTCGAGGACCACCGGGACCCCGCACAGCCGGCCCACCGGCGAGGCGAGCACGCTGCTGCAGAACATGTGCGAGTGCAGGATGTCGACGCGCCGCTGGCGCAGCAGCCGCGCGAGGCGGAGGGCCGGGCCCAGGTCGAGCAGGCGCTGCAGCCGCAGCGGGACGACCGTCACGTCCCGGGGCACGTCGGCGCCCAGCTTGGACGCCGCCTGCGGCGTGCAGACCAGGAGCGGGCGGAAGCGCGCGCGGTCGAGGCCCCTCAGGAGGATGAGGATGTGCTCCTCGGCTCCTCCGCGCACCTCGGCGTTGTCGAAGTAGGCGACCGTGAGCGGCCTCACGATGCGGCCTCGCTCAGGCAGGCGTGCACGTCGGCCAGGGAGCGCACCGGGAGGGACGGGGGCGCGCTGGCCAGGAACACGCCGTCCGAGTCGGCGTCGTCCGGGTGATAGCCGTGCATCCCGGCCGGCCGCCAGCGGCTGCCGTTGAAGCCGCTCGAGGCGAGCAGCCATCCGGGGTCCAGCAGCGCGATCAGCTCGCCGTAGCGCCGGTCCGGGAACAGGATCCCCAGCCGGTCCAGCTCCGCATCGTCCAGCACGCGCCCGCAGGGCAGCGACGCGAGCAGGCCCGTGACCGCCTGCCGCGCCCGGTCGCTGAAGAACCAGAAGCGGGCCATCGTCGAGTCGTAAACCGCCAGGTAGTCGTCCGGGGTGCAGAAGCCGAGGGCCTCCACCTCCGCCACCAGGTCGTAATGCCGGCGCACGGGCGTCATGCCGTGGTCCGAGAAGACGGACAGGGCCGCCGCGGCGTCCCGGGCCCGCGCCGCCTCGAAGACGGCACGCAAGCCTTCGGCGTACCAGGCCAGCCGGCCGTCCACCACCGCGCGGTCCTGGAGGTGGCGATGCAGCGCGTGGTCCAGCTCGCTCAGATAGAGGAAGAAGACCCCCGTCTCGGACTCGCGCACGTCGCGCGCGGCCCGCCGCAGGATCTCCGCATCCGAATAGTCGTGGTAGGAGTAGCTGCGGTAGGGCACCCCCGCCTCGGCGAGCCGATCGAAGAGGGTGGGAGTCCCGCTCACGCCGCCCGGCTCGTAGAGCGAGCGCTTCTCGACCCAGTTGAACCACGGCAGCCGGCTCGGCGCCACCGCGCAGTCGAAGAGGGGTCCGAGCCCCAGGACCCGGCGTCCCGCCTCGCTCAGCAGCTTGCGCGCCAGCCGATTGTCCAGGACGGGCTCCGGGAGGAAGGCCAGATGGCGGAGCCAGCGGAACGGCGAGCCGTCGGGGTCGTAGTACACGAGGTTCCAGTGGCCGTGCTCGGCCGGCGGCCGTCCGGTGAGCAGCGTGGGGATGGCTCCCGAGCTGTAACCCAGGACGGTGCGCAGGGGCTGCCGGTGCGGCAGCAGTTCCTCCAGGAACGCCCGGCCCTCGAGCAGGCGCCAGCCCAGCGCGTCCACCAGCACGGACACGTGCAGCCGGCCGTTCACGCCGGGCCCTCCACCGCCTGGTCGCTCCGCCACGCGGGCCGGAGATGGAGCACCGCCCGCTTCACCGGGTAGAGCAGCGCCGACCGGCCCGCCCGCCGCAGGTACGGCACGACGTCGCCGCGCAGCAGCCGGGCCAGGTCCTCCGCAGTGGTGCTCGCATAGACGGCCACCCGGTCGACGCTCCGCGCCCCGGCGCGGGCCGGCCAGCTCCAGGACGTGCAGATCGCGCGGTAGCCCGCGGCCAGCGCCGCCTGCCGCACGCGCCGGCTCAGGTCTCCATACGGCGCGGCCAGGAACTCGACCGGGCGCCCCAGCTCGTCCTCGATCCGGCGCTTGGAATCGCCGAGCTGGCGCTGAAGCGACGGCGCCGGCAGCGGGGTGAGATAGACGTGGTCGTAGGCGTGCGACTGGAAACGCATCCCGCCCCGCGCCATCTCTCGCGCCTGGTCCCAGCTCAGGTAGCCGCGGCGGCCCATCGTGCCCGGGTTGACGAAGAACTCCCCGGGCAGGCCGCGTTCCGACAGGATCGGAAAGACCTGCTCATAGTCGGACGCGCCGCCGTCGTCGAAGGTGAGCGCGACGGCCGGCGCCCGCGCCTCGTCGGCCGGGGCCGACCAGGCCGCCGACAGGGGCAGGACGCGATGCCCGCCCCGGCCGATCTGCTCCAGGTGGCCGGCGAGCTGGTTCCGCGTGACGGTATAGCGCGGATCTGCGCCTTTACTCTTCCCCACGCCGTGGTAGAGGAGCACGCGCGCGCCATCCAGGCCCAGCCGTCGCCGCGCCGGCCGGCTCAGGCCGCGCGCTTCCACTTCACCTCCTGGTGGCCGTAGAGGAACCGCACGAAGCCGACGAGGAAGGCCACGTTGATGGCGAGGAGGAAGTACCCGATGAGCCCGTAGCGCAAGGGGGCCATCCGGTCGCGGAAGACGTAGCCCGCGGCCGCCCAGCCGTAGAACAGGAGCTGGACCAGCAAGGCGGCCAGGTAGAACGGCCGATCCCAGAGCGCCGCGCTGGAGAGGAGCAGCGCCATCATCAGGAACGGCAGCACCCACCGCAGCAGCTTGTGGGAGAAGAAGGCCAGCGAGGTGAAGGCGTCGAGCTGCACCCGCGCCAGCTGGCCCAGCGCCCGGAAGCTGCCCACGGCCAGCCGCACGCGGCGGGCGAACTCGTCCGCGACGGACTCGGCGGCGAACTCGACCGCGCCGGCTTCCGGGTCGAAGACGACCTGGTAGCCCAGCCGGCGCGCGTTGAACGGCACCACGAAGTCGTCGATCATCACGTCGGCCTTGAGCGGCCGCCAGGCCGCCCGCCGCAGGGCGTAGATGGCCCCGCTCGCGGTGAGGGTGGCGCCCAGCCGCGACTCCATCACCCGCAGCGCCTTCTCGTAGCGCCAGTACACGCCTTCGGTGCGCTGGAACTCGGCGTTGCCCTGGAAGCGGAGCGTGCCGCAGGCCACCCCGACCTGCGGGTTGCAGAAGTGGCGGACGAGCTTGCGCACGGCGTCGCCGGCGAAGATCGTGGAGGCGTCGGAGAAGACGACGATCTCGTGGCCGGCCTCCGCCACCCCGCGGTTGAGCGCGCTCGCCTTGCCGCCGCGAGACGGGAGCACGACGCTGCGCAGCCCGGGCCGCTCGGCGTCCGCCAGGATCTCGTTGGTGCCGTCGCTCGACCCGTCGGACACGAACACGATCTCCAGCCGGTCGGCCGGGTAGTCCAGCTCCGCGAGGTTGCCCAGCTTCGCCGGCAGCGCCTCCGCCTCGTTGTGCGCGGGAATGACCAGGCTGACCGGCGGCAGCTCGTGGTCGCGCAGGTCCCGGCACCGGCGGTCGGAGCCGCGGGCCAGGTACCGGCAGTCGCGGCGGAGCTGGGCCACGCCGTAGGCGACGAACAGCACCGCCGGGTAGATGAGGTACGTGTGGGCCACCAGCAGCAGGCTGGTCCAGAAGAGAGCCTCCCAGGGCGAGGCGCTCATGCGTTCCGCCCGAAGAGCACGATCCGCGCGGTGGCGAGCAGGATGCGCAGGTCCAGCCAGAGCGACATGTGCTTGATGTAGTACAGGTCGTAACGCATCTTCTCGGTGACCTCGGCCTGGCTCAGCGCATAGCCCTGCTTGATCTGGGCCCAGCCCGTCATGCCCGGCCGCACGGTGTGCCGCAGGCCGTAGTAGGGGATGTGCTCCGTCATGGATTGCACGTTGCAGGCCATCTCCGGCCGCGGCCCGACCATGTCCATGTCGCCCTTGAGCACGTTGAAGAACTGCGGCAGCTCGTCGAGGTGCTGGTCGCGCAGCCACGCGCCGAGCCGGGTCAGCCGTGACTGGTCGTCGCGCCGCCACACGTCGTGGTCGCCGGGCGGATCGCCCTGCATCGTGCGGAACTTGATCAGGCGGAAGATGCGGCCGCGCAGGCCCACCCGCTCCTGGATGAAGAACACCGGACCGCGGGAATCGAGCTTGACCAGCACCGCCACCAGGGCCATCAGGGGCGTGGCCAGGACCAGGCCCGCCGCCGCCACGGCCAGGCTCAGCGTCCGGCGCACGGCGAGCTGCAGCCGGCTCTTCTGCAGGACCCGGTGGAAGATCAGGAAGCTGGGTCTGAGGCTCTCGATGGCCAGCTTGCGGGTCAGGCGCTCGTAGAACTCGATCCCGTCCTCGACCTGCAGGCCGGTCGCGCAGGAGGAGAGCAGCGTCCACACGGGCAGCCGGCCCCGCCGCTCGCTGAGCGCGACCACCAGGCGGTCGGGGCGCAACTGGCCGATCAGCCGCTCCATGTCCTCCAGGGCCCGGACCGGCAGGGGGTGCAGCGCGCCGGACAGCCACGGCGGCGCCGCGGCGGGGCCGCCGTCGTCCATCATGCCGACCACCGAGTAGGGCAGGCGGGGCGCGCGCTCGATCTCTTCGACGATCTTGCACGCCAGCGGGCCCGTGCCCAGGATGACCACCCGCTGGGCCGCCGCCCGCCGCGTCATGAGCCCGTGGGAGACGGCGCGCAGCGGCACGACCAGGCCGACGACCACCAGGAACGTCGAAGCCAGCAGCGGAGCGCTCAGCTTCACCCCGGGCAGCAGCGTCTCGCTGGCCCCGAGCAGCAGGAACGTGAGGCCGAGGGACTGCAGCAGCCTCGGCGCCACCTTCTTGACGTCACGTAGGGCCCCGACCTCGTACAGGTCGTTGTAATAGAACGAGACGAGGCAGCACCCGGACACGGCCAGGGCCGGCGCCACCGCCGCGGGCACGCCCAGCCCCAGCATCGAGGGATGCTGTCGCATCATGATCAACACGCACACGGCGGCGAAGACCGAGGCCGCCTCGAGGAAGGCCAACGTGAACAACATGGTTACTCCTCACGCACCTGTGAGGCCCTTGCGGCGCACGAACCGGTAACGGGCGATCGTGGCCGCCAGGGCCGGCAGAGCGTCCGACGATTCGGGAGGCACGGTCCTGACGATCTGGCCGCGGCAAGCGACCAGCGCGCCCGGCTGACCCGAGACCTCCAGCGGAAGCGCGAAGTGCATCTCGACCGGAGTGCTCTCCTCGAGCATCTCCGTGGTCCGGAACAGGACGCCGGATCGGCTGATGTTGTCGGTCATGCCCTGCCGCCAGCTAGCTTCGCCGCGACGCCGGAAGTAGAACGGGATCTCGATGGAGAACCTTGGCGCGCGCACGAATCGG
>QHVM01000041.1 GCA_003223555.1 Acidobacteriota bacterium
GAGATCGACACCGCCGCGCGCTACGGCGGCGAGGAGTTCGCCGTGCTCCTGCCCGAGACGTCGCGGGCCGGAGCGCACGTCGTGGCCGACCGGATCCGCCGGAGAGTCGAAGAGCGCTTCCACCGGCGGGGCTCCGTCCACGAGACGATCTCCGGCGGCGTGGCCACCTATCCGGAGGACGCGACCTCGGCCGAGGACCTCCTCCGTCGCGCCGACGAGGGCCTCTACCGCTCCAAGGCCGCCGGAAAGAACCGCATCACGATCGTGGCCAGCGAGCGGCGCCGTCATCTGCGCGTGCCGCTGAGCCACCCCATCCTGCTCCGGGCGCGCTCGACGCGCCGCGCGGCGCGGGCCAAGAACGTCTCCGAGGGCGGACTGCTGGTGAGCCTGCGCGAGCCGGTGCCCGTCGGCAGCAGCGTCACCCTCGTCATCCGCCCGGCCGGCTCGGCCCCCATGGCGCTGAGCGCGCGGGTGACGGGATGTACGAGGTCGGCGTGCGGCTGATCGCCGGCGCCGCCCAGGCCCTCACCGTGCTGCGGCGGGCGGGCGCCTTGACCGCCCAGGCCTGACGCCGGTCCCGCGACCGGCCGCGGGTCGCCGCGCGGCTGTCCGCCCGTATTAACCTAGGGAGCGTGCGGGCCCTGCCGGTGACGTGCGCGCTCGTTCTCCGGCTATCGACGGCGGACGTGCACGCCGCCCCGCAGGCCGCGCCGCCGGCCGTGGAAGCGGCCCCCGTCGTGCGCAGCCTCGAGGTCCGGGGCGCCACCGTGTACGACCTCAAGGCCGTCCAGCGCATCCTCCGCGTCAAGCCCGGCGGGGCCCTGCGCCAGCCCGCGCCGGCGCTGGCCGCCCTGCTCGAGAATCGCTACCACATCCTGGGCTTCCCCGGCGCGCGCGTCGAAGGCCGCTTCGACCCGGCGACGGGAACGCTCAGCCTCACGGTCGACGAGGGCAGGCTGGCCGCGGTGGACGTCGAGGGTCTGGAGGGCGAGACGAAGGCGCGCGTGCTGAAGGTGCTGGACCTCCGGACGGGGAAGGCGGTCCAGGAGCGCGACATCTCCGGCGCCCTCGCGCGGCTGGAGAAGACCTCCGGCGGAGCCTTCGCGTCCACCGCGATGCCTCCCTACGAGGTCGAGCCCGGCCCGGAGGGCGTCAAGCTGGTCCTCCACCTGCGGCGGCGCGTGGCCGCGCTGCAAGTGCGTCCCGGCGCCTCGACGATCCCGGACCTCTACAACCGCGTGGATGGCCTCAACCTCGGTGCGAACGTCCGGTTGACCCTCTTCGACCCCGTCTCCTTCGATCATGCCGAGGTCTACGCCGGGGCCTCCTATGGCTTCGCGGCGGAGAAGGTGCGCTACGCGGTGGGCGCGCTGAAGCCTTTCGGCCCCCGCCGGCAGGCCGTCGTCGGCTACGAGCACCATGACTTCACGGCAACCGACGACGCGTTCCGGGGCCGGACGGTGGAGAGCCCGCCCGGCCTCACGCTCTATACGTCGATCTTCGAGGACTACTACCGGCGCCGCGGCCACGAGGCGTACGCGTTCGTGCGGCCCACCTCGCGCTTCCAGCTCGGCGCCGCCTGGCGGAGCGACGATTACGAGAGCCTGCCCGTCGCCGGCGACGACTCCTTCGTCTTCTCCCGCCACCGCACCCCCAACCCGCCGGTCGCCGCAGGCCGCATGCGGTCCATCCTCGCCACCGCCCGCTGGTCGGGGAAGCGGGACCTCTTCGAGAACTGGCCCGGCGAGCGCACCTCGCTGCTCCAGCGCAATCCCTACGGCACCCCCTTCGAGCGCGGCCAGCAGGCGCGCGTGGAGGCGACGTGGGAGGTGGCCTCGCCCGGCCTGGGGGGCGACTTCTCCTTCCGGCGCTTCATCGGCCAGGCGCGGGCCGCCCACGTATTCTCCCCCCGCCGCATCCTGTTGCTGCGGGGGCTGGCCGGCGTCGGCAGCGGCGACGTTCCTCCCCAGCGGACGCTCGCGCTGGGCGGCGCGGGCACCCTGCGCGGCTACGCGCTGAAGCAGTTCGCCGGCGACCGCGCGGTCCTCGGCACCGCCGAGTACTGGCTCTATCCGGCCTCGCCGTGGCCCGGGCTCGTCTTCTTCTACGACGGCGGCACGGCCTGGACGCGCGGCCGGCCGCGGCCCGGCTGGAAGAGCGACCTGGGGTTGGGTCTCGACTGGCCCGGCGGAGGTCCGGGCTACGTGCGGCTGGACGTGGGATTCCCCCTCGACCGAGGCGGGTCCGGGCGGCGGGCTCGCGTGTACGGGCAGCTCCGCTTCCCGTTCTGATGAGCGGCGCGCTGCTGCTGGCCGGGGTCCTCCTGGGGCCCGCCGAGCCCTCTTTGCCAGACGGCAACAGCCTCGTGCGCGAGCTGGCCCGGAAGCAGCGGCACTGGGAGGAGGTCCTCGACAGCTACACCTACGACGTCGAGGTCTTGCGCGAGGAGCTGGAGAAGGACGGCCGGGTGGCCAAGCGGAGGATCCGCGCCTACGAGGTCTTCTACGTGAAGGGCCGCCCGGTCTGGCGGCTGGTGAGGGACGAAGGACAGCCGCTCGACGCCGACCGCCAGGCCAAGGTCGACCGCGCCGTGAAGGAGAAGGTGGACGCCATCAACGAAGGACGCTCGGCCGCGGAGCTGGCCGGGGTACGCCTGTCGGCGATCCTGGAGCGCTATGATTTCCGCGCCGTGGAGCGGGAGAGCCTCGACGGGCGGCCGGCGATCGTCCTCGACTTCAGCCCCCGGCCGGGCTCGCGACCCCTTGAGCACGACAACGTCCTGCGCGTGCTCGCCGGACGCGTGTGGGTGGACGAGGCGGAGCGCGAGGTCGTCCGGGCGGAGATCCGCAACACCGCGGGCGTGAAGGTGCTGCTCGGCCTGGGCGCTTCCGTCTCCACGGTCAGCGCGACCTTCGAGTTCCGCAAGGTGGGCGACACGGTCTGGCTGCCGGTGCGGGAGGAGACGCAGGCCAGCGGCCGCGTGATGTTGCTCAAGACGTTCCGCACGCGGGTGGTGCTCAGCTACGACCACTTCCGGCGCTTCCAGGTCCAGGCGGAAGAGAAGGTGCACTAGGCTCAGCAGCGATCTGTAACAGAATGCGCGCGGAGCGGGATTCACTCGCCCCGGGGCCGCGAAGCGGACCCGGGCGATGAGCGGCGCCGAATTCACTTCGGCGCCGTAGAAGACGCGCGGCGTTTCCCGGGGGGCCGCGCCGAAGCGCCCCCTGCTCAGAGGTCTTGATGAAGCTCGTGGTGGCGATCGTGAGGCCGGAGAAGCTGGCCGAGGTGCTGGAGGCCCTCTTCCGGGCCCAGGTGCAGGGACTGACGATCAGTCGCGTGCAGGGCCACGGGGGCGAGATGGAGCGCGTGGAGACCTACCGCGGCACCACGGTCAAGATGGAGCTGTCGGAGAAGGTGCGCCTCGAGATCGGCGTCTCCGACCATTTCGTGGAGCCGACCGTGAAGGCGCTCCTGGCGGCCGGGCGCACGGGGGCAGTCGGCGACGGCAAGGTCTTCGTGCTGCCGGTCGAGAAGGTCTACCGCATCCGCACCGGTGAAGAAGATCGGGCGGCGGTGACTCCGGTGGGAGTGGACCCGGGCTAGAACCCGCGTTCGGCGCGCCTAGAACCTGTGTTCGGCGCGCGAAGCGGAGCATTTCCTCTGTCCGCGCGAAGCGGGCTTCATGCCCGCGAGCGCGCATTGACGAAGCTCCGTGCGCAGCGAAGCGCGCCGCATTCGGTTTACGAAGCGGAGCATTTCCTCTGGCCGCGCGAAGCGGGCTTCATGCCCGCGAGCGCGCATTGACGAAGCTTCGTGCGCAGCGAAGCGCGCCGCATTCGGTGTACGAAGCGGAGCATTTCCTCTGGCCGCGCGAAGCGGGCTTCATGCCCGCGAGCGCGCATTGACGAAGCTTCGTGCGCAGCGAAGCGCGCCGCATTCGCGTTGACGGCCCGAACGACTCAGCCCAGGGCCGGCGGGCGTTTGGTGTGCCAGTCGGTGGCTTGCTGGTAGCGATCGGCGATCGCGAGCAGCGTGGACTCCGAGAACGCCCGGCCGATGAGCTGCAACGACGTGGGCAGGCCGTGCTGGCCGAAGCCGTTGGGAACGCACAGCGCCGGCACGCCGGCCAGGTTCCCGGCCGGGATCGTCGCGGGGGCCGACGGGCGGTCGGGAGAGGGTGAGGGTGTCGGGCTCGGCGTCGGCGAGGGGCCGGGCGGCTTGTCGAAGTCGTAGCCGATGGGCGGCGCTACCGCGAGGCGGGTGGGGGCGACCAGGGCGTCGTAGCGCGAGAGCAGCCCGTCGAGGGCGGCTCGCATCGGCACGCGGGCCCGCATGGCCTCCAGATAGTCCACCGCCAGCGTCATGACGGCGGAATAGCCGCCGACGCGATCGGCCTGCGCCTTGAGCTTCCGCGTCCCTCCGCTCTCGATCAGGTCGCGGAAGGCGCTCGCCCCCTCGGCGTCCACGATGATCCCCACCGCGGGCCCCCACGGGAAGTCGGGGAACTCCACGTCCTCGTCGAGGCGGGCGAAGCTGCGCAGCACGTCGAGCGACCGCCGGAAGTTCTCCTTCACTTCCGGCTGGGCGCGCTCGGTGGCGTTCTTCAGCACGCCGAGCCGGAAGCGCCGGCTGGGCCCGACCGCCCGCGCGCCCCGCGTGGGGTACTCGAAGCTCCCCTCGCCGGTCGTGGGGTCCTTCGGATCCTTGCCCGCGATGGCGGCCAGCACGAGCCCGCAGTCGTCGGCCGTGCGGCAAAGGGGTCCCAGCTTGTCGAGCGTCCAGCACAGCGCCATCGCTCCATGGCGGGACACGAGGCCGTAGGTCGGCCGCAGGCCCGAAAGGCCGCAATGGGTGGCGGGGGTCATGATGGAGCCCGACGTCTCGGAGCCAATCGCGAAGGCGACGCAGCCGGCGGCGGTGGCTGCGCCCGAGCCGCTCGAGCTGCCCCCGCTCCAGTGGTCAGGGTTCCAGGGCGTGCGGCCCGGACCGGTAAAGCTGGCGTCGGGGTTGTTGTAGCCCATGCCGCCGGCCAGCTCCACCATCGCCAGCTTGCCCAGCAGCACCGCGCCCGCTTCCCGCAGGCGCTCGACCACGCTCGCGTCGTAGTCGAAGACCTGGTTGCGGTAGGGCTCCGCGCCCCAGGTGGTGGGGATGCCCCGGGTGGCGAGGAGGTCCTTCGCGCCGAAGGGAATCCCGTGCAGGGGCCCGCGATACCGGCGTGGGATGGCCAGCTCCCGGTCCGCCTTGCGGGCCTGGCTGAGGGCCAGCTCCCGGGTCACCGTCACCACCGCGCCCAGCCGGGGGCCGACCGTCTCCAGGCGGCTCAGGTAGGCCTCGGTCAGGTCCACCGAGGAGATCTTCCGGGTGCGGAGCATCTGACCGAGGTCGCGGACGGAGGAGAAGAGGACATCCTCTCCGATCAACGGCGCCTCCGGACGGGGGCCGGCGGAGGGGGCGGCGCGGCCAGCCGGGCATGGAAGACGGCCACCGGCTGGTCGGCGTTGACGAGCTTCATGCGGCTGCGCAGGCGCTCGGCGGCCTGGAGGTTGCTGTCGATCGCCTTCTTGACCTCCGAGAGATCCGCCTCCTCGAGCTGCGGGCCGTAACGGATGCGAACGACCTCACCCAAGGCCTGGGCGGCCGGTCCAGGTGGCGTGCCGGTGGGCGACGGCGCGGCCGTGGGTGGAGGCGGCGGCGGGGCCGGGGTGGAGGCCGGCGGGAGGGGCGCCGGCCTCTGAGGCGCGGCGAAGGCCACCGGCAGCAGGGGAGCGCTGGCGAGCGACTTGATGAATCGGCGACGGCTCATCGGACCTCCGTTGAGGGTCCACCGTTATAGCAAGCCCGCGCCGGACCGCACAACACAACGTGCACGAGCACCAGACGCGGCCGGCCGCGGGTCTTAACATGGAATTGTGGGCCGGCGGGCGCCGGCCCGCGCAGGAACGGGACCCATGAACGTGCACTCCCTCGGCCGGGCCATGGTCGGCATCCTGGCTGCCCTCTTCCCGATCGGCGGGCTCCGCGCCGCCGACACGCCGGCCGCGGCGCCGGAAAAGGTGAACGTGGTGGCCGCGCCCCGCTACCGGGCGGGGCCGATCCACAAGTTCTTCCTCGGCCCGACCTACCGGCGCCTGTGGACCACACCCGTCGCGGTGGAGGTGCTCGACCTGAGCCGCTTCGGCGGAGGCTTGAAGCCGGTCAAGAAGGGCGGGGGCGCGGGCAAGACCACCCGGTCCCTCCGCTTCGAGAGCAAGGACGGCCGCGAGTGGCGGGTGCGCTCGGTCGACAAGGATCCGACGCGCGCCCTCCCCCTCGAGCTGCGCGACACGTTCGTGGACCAGCTCGCGCAGGACCAGATCAGCGCGGCCAACCCGGCCGGCCCGCTGATCGTGGACGGCCTCGCCGACGCGGCCGGGATCCCCTACGTGCCGCACCGGCTGGTGGTGATCCCCGACGACCCTCTCCTGGGCGAGTTCCGGAAGGAGTTCGCGGGAATGATCGGGATCATCGAGGAGGACGTGCGGGTCGAGGCCCCCGTCACGCCCGGCTTCCAGGGATTCACCGACAAGCTGGACACGGTCGAGCTGTGGGAGCGCCTCGACGCCCACCCCGAGGAGCAGATCGACGCGCGCGCCTTCCTCAAGGAGCGCCTGTTCGACGTCCTCATCGGCGACTTCGACCGCCACGACGGTCAGTGGAAATGGCTGAGGCGCGCCGATCAGCCGGTCTGGGAGCCCCTCCCCGAAGATCGCGACGAGGCCTTCGCGAAGTTCGACGGCTTCATCCTCTCCCTCATCCGGCCGAGCCAGCCCAAGCTGGTGGAGTTCGAGACGCACTACCCGAACATGGTGGGGCTGACCTGGCAGGGGCGGTTCCTGGACCGCCGCCACCTGGCCGGGCTGGAATGGCCGGTGTGGCAGCAGGTCGCGGCCGAGCTGCAGGCGAGCCTGACCGATCCCGCCATCGACGCCGCGGTCAAGCGCATGCCCCCCGAATACCACCGCATCGTCGGCCGGCAGATGGCGGCCAAGCTGAAGAGCCGCCGGAACCTCCTGCCGGGGGCGGCCCGGCGCTTCTACGAGATCCTGGCCAAGGACGCCGAGGTCCACGGCACCGACAAGGCCGACCTCGTCGAGATCCACCGCGCCGACGACGGCCGCGTGGAGATCACCGTCGCCTCGGCCGAGACGCCCGGCGAGCCCTACTTCCGCCGGCGGTACGATCCGAAGGAGACCGACGAGGTCCGCGTCTACCTCAAGGGTGGGGACGACCGCGCGGTGCGCGGCCCCGGCACCGACGGCCTGTTCGTGAGGGTCATCGGCGGCGACGGCAACGACCTGCTCGACGACTCGAAGGATGGCCACACCCACTTCTACGATTCGGTCGGCGAGAACCGGGTGATCAAGGGGCCGGGCACCGTTTTCAGCGACGAGCCCTGCGTGCGGCCGGTGGACGGGGGAGGCGATCCCGAGCGCGACTGGGGACACATGGACCTCAAGTTCCCCTGGCTGGACGCCGGCGGGGACCTGGGCGTGTTCGTGGGGGCGTAGCTCCAGCATACCGGCTACGGCTTCCGCAAGGATCCGCACCAGAACCGCCAGGCCCTGCGCGCCGGCTACTCGACGGGCCAGCGGGGCGTGCGGGCCGAGTACGAGGGCGAGTTCGTGCGCACCCACTCGAACCGTCGCTGGCACTTCCTCGCCCGATACACCGACGTCGACCTGCTGCGCTTCTACGGCTTCGGCAACGAGACGACGGACGCGGGAGGAGACGTCTTCCACCAGGTGAAGCAGCGGAGCTATAGCCTCGCCCCTTCGTTCCAGATCGGCGGCGACGCGGCCAATGTCTCGGTAGGGCCCGTCGTCCGCTTCACCTCCACTCCCCTCCCGGGGGGCCGGTTCATCAGCGCCGCGCGGCCGTACGGCGTGCAGGATTTCGGCGAGGTCGGGGCCGGGACGACGGTCTTCCTCGACGGCCGCAACCGCCAGCGGGCGGCGACGCGCGGGGGCCTCCTGTGGGTCCGGGGCACCTACTACCCCAAGGTATGGAGCGTGAAGCAGGGCTTCGGCGAGGTGCACGGCGAGGCCTCCACCTACCTGTCTCCCCGTATGGCGCTCGATCCCACCCTCGCCCTGCGCGTGGGCGGCAAGCGCGTGTGGGGCGTCTATCCCTTCGAGGAGTCCGCCTTCCTCGGGGGGCCGGACACGCTGCGGGGACTGCGGCCGCAACGCTACGCCGGCGACGCCTCCGCCTACGCCAGCGCCGAGCTGCGCCTGGCTCTGTTCCGCTTCCGCGCCCTCGTGCCCTCGCGCTTCGGGATCTTCGGCCTCGGCGACGCCGGCCGCGTGTGGCTGAAGGACGAGGACTCGCGGAAGATCCACTACGGCGCGGGGGGCGGGATGTGGGTCGCCTTCCTCAAGCCGGACAACACGCTCAGCCTCGCCGCCGCCCGCAGCGAGGGTCACGTCCGCGTGTACTTCCGGGCGGGGTTTGCATTCTAGGACCGGCCGCGCGCGGGGGGGTGCTTCCGTAGGATGAGCCGATCCGCCACTGAGCATCGAGCGAGCGATTCACTCGCGAGCGAGCGACCGGGGGGGGAGCGCGAACGGCACTTCTCGATGATCCGCGACTTCCACCTCGCGGACCTGCTCACCCTGGCCAACGGCGGCAGCGGCACCGCGGCGCTCTTCCTGGCCATGGACCATGTGCGCGAGGCGCGGGTGGACAAGCTCTACGCGGCAGGGGCATGCGTGGTCGCCGCGCTCGTATTCGACGTGATGGACGGCCGCGTCGCCCGCTGGCGGCATCATGCCTCGCCCCTGGGCCGGGAGCTCGACTCGCTCGCCGACGTCATCAGCTTCGGCGTCGCGCCCGCCGGCCTGGCATTCGCCGCGGGGATGACCGGGCTCTGGGACGCCCTGTGCCTGGTCTATTTCGTGGCCTGCGGCATCAGTCGTCTCGCCCGCTACAACGTCACCGCCGAAGCGATGTCGGCCCAGACCGGCAAGGTGACGTACTTCGAGGGGACGCCGATCCCGACCAGCGTGCTTCTCGTCGCCTTGCTCCTCGGCCTGGCCCGCGCAGGCCGCATCGAGGACGCGATGCTCGCGGGAGTCTGGCGCATCGCGGGTTTCGATCTGCACCCCCTGGCGCTCGTCTTCGTGCTCTCCGGCTCCCTGATGATCAGCAAGACGCTGCGGATCCCGAAGCCATAATTCACTAGCCTGGCGGCGGCGGGGTCGGCGTGGCAGTCGGAGTCGGGCGAGGAGCGGGCGTCGGCGGGGCGGCGTTCTCTGGCTCGGCGGGCGGGGAAGCCGTGGGCTCTCTCGACGGCGCCGCTGGAGGCTCCGACGGCCGCGGAGAGGCCTCGCGGGGCGGTGGAGACGCCGCCTCGCTCGTCGTACGCTCGACCCGCGTCGGTTCGGCGGGCTCCTCGGTGGTCTCCGGCGGCAGGTTGGCGGTCAGCTCCGCGTCGGCGGGCTCGGGGCTGGGCGCGTAGAGCACCGGCTCGCCGGTCGACGGGCAACTCTCGCGGGGCGACTTGCCGGAGAGAAAGACCTCGCGCCGCGCCGGGGCACCCTGCGGCTGGCAGCCGTGCGCGAGCACCAGGCCCGTCGCCGGGTCGATCGCCGCCTCGATGACGCCGGCCGGCCGTGACCAGGCCGGCGGCATCGCCCGCGACTGGTAGTAGCGGGCCATCATGCGCGCCCAGACGGGGGCCGCCACGTGGCCGCCGGTGGCCTGGGGGACGATGGGCTGGGGCTGGTCGAAGCCGATCCACACGCTCGCCACCACCTCCGGCGTGAAGCCGACGAACCAGGTGTCCGCGCCGTCGTTGGTGGTGCCGGTCTTGCCCGCCGCCGGCCCCTGGAAGCCGGCCTGGCGCACGGCGACGCCGGTGCCGCGGGTGACGGCCTCGCGGAGCACGTCCGTCACGAGGTAGGCCACCGCCGGGTCGAGGACGCCGCGCCGCTCCGGCTTGGGCTCCCAGAGCACCTTGCCGTTCGGGCGTTCCACGCGGAGGACGAGCCGCGGCTTCACCGCCTCGCCCAGCGAGGCGAAAGGCGTGTAGGCCACGGTCAGCTCCAGCGGGCTCACCGCCACCGTGCCGAGGGCCATCGACGGCTCCTCGGGGATCGGAGGCTCGATGCCAGCCCGCTCGGCCATGCCCGCGACCTCCGAGACGCCGACGGCCTGGGCCAGTCGCACGGTGGGGACGTTCTTGGAGCGCACGAGCGCTTCGCGGAGCGTCACCTGGCCTTCGAAGCGGCCGTCGAAGTTCTGGGGGGCCCAGGTGCGCCGGCCGCCCAGGCTGATGCGCAGCGGCTCGTCGGAGAGCGGCTCAGCGAGGCTGTGCCCGGCGGCGAGCGCGGTGGCATAGACGAACGGCTTGAAGGCGCTGCCCACCTGCCGGCGTCCGGCCTTGACGCGGTCGAAGCGCGACTGGCGGAAGTCGCGGCCGCCCACCCACGCCAGCACGTCGCCGCCGTCCAGGGCCAGCGCCACGACCGCGCCTTGCAGGTACGGGGTGCCTTCCTCTCCCACGTCTGCCCCGGGCGCGTAGCGCGGCCCGGCGAAACGGCCGACGGCGCCCGTCTCGACCGCCTTGAGCTGTCGGTCCAGCTCCTCTTCGGCCGCGTGCTGCAGCGTGGGGTCGAGGGAGGTCGTGATCTTGAGCGGTTCGTCGTAGAGGCTGTCACCGAACCGCTCCTCCAGCTCCCGCCTCACCTCCTCGACGAAGTAGGGCGCGAAGCCGTCGCCGCCCTGGGCCGTGCGGGCCTTGCGCACCACGCCGAGCGGGGCGCTGCGCCCGGCGGCGGCCTCGGCCGGGGTGATGCGCTTCTGCTCCTCCATCAGGGTCAGGACCAGGTCGCGACGCGCGCGCGCCTGACGGGGATTCCGGCGCGGGTCGTACAGGCCCGGGCCCTTCGGCAGTCCGGCCAGCAGGGCGGCCTGGGGGAGACTCAGCCGGCTCGACGGGATGCCGAAGTAGTGACGGGCCGCGGCCTCGATCCCCCGGGCACCGTTGCCGAAGTAGATGTGGTTCAGGTACAGCTCCAGGATCTCGTCCTTGCTGAAGCGGCGCTCGATGTCCTGCGCGACCCGGACCTCCAGCAGCTTGCGCCCGAGCGTCCGTCGCTGGCCGGGGATGCGGTCCGGGAATGCATTGCGGGCGAGCTGCATCGTGAGGGTGCTGGATCCCTCCTCGACCTCGCCGGCCTTGAGGTTGGCCACCAGCGCGCCCAGGATCCGGCGCACGTCGACCGCCCCGTGCTCGTAGAAGCGCCGGTCCTCGGCGGCCAGGAACGCCTGCGGCACGAGCCGCGGCAGCGACTTCAGCGGGACCACCTCGCCTTCGACCGGGGCGAGGTCCGCGAACGGCGTGCCGGTGCGGTCGAGCAGCACCGGCGCCCCGCCCGGCTGATAGGACGTCAGGCGCCGGACGTCCGGGCACCCGAGGAGGCCGCACCGTAGCCAGGCGACGCCGAGCAGGACCAGGACCACGGCGCCTCCCGCGATCGCGACGCGGACCGGCGGCGGCTGCCGCCTCCAGAAAGCGGCCAACCGTTGCTTGACGAGCGGACGGGACTCGGCCCGAGGATCCACACGGGGCTACGAGCAAGGCCCTTGCCAACCCGACCCGCTTGATAACATGGAAGCCAGGAGGCGCGCCGCCGCATGGGGTTGAAGGAGTACCACCACAAGCGCGACTTTTCGATCACTCCCGAGCCCCGCGGCGAGGAGAAGCCGAGCGAAGGCCGGTCCTTCGTCATCCAGAAGCACGCCGCCACCCGGCTCCATTACGACTTCCGCCTGGAGATGGAAGGCGTCCTCAAGAGCTGGGCGGTGCCCAAGGGCCCCAGCCTCGATCCCAAGGACAAGCGCCTCGCGATGATGACCGAAGACCACCCGGTCGAATACGGCGACTTCGAGGGGATCATCCCCAAGGGCCAGTACGGCGGCGGCACCGTCCTGCTCTGGGACCACGGGACGTGGGAGCCGATCGAGGACCCCCATGCGGGCCTGCGCAAGGGCAGCCTCAAGTTCCGTCTGAAAGGCGAGAAGCTGGCCGGCGGGTTCGCCCTCGTGAAGATCAAGGGGCGGGACGCCCGCGAATCCGAGAAGACGTGGCTCCTCATCAAGGAAAAGGACGACTTCGTGCGTCCCGGCTACGACGTCACCGAAGCGCGGCCGGAGAGCGTCACCACCGGGCGCAGCATGGAGCAGATCGCCGTCGATCGCGACCGGGTCTGGGATTCCGGGGTCGGGGAGGTCGAGGTCCCGAAGAAGGAGACCAGGGAGCTGCCGGCGGCGGCCCGGGCGAGGACCAAGGCCGGACGGGCGCGCCCGACCGCCGTGACCGTGCGCCCGGCCGACGTTCCTGGCGCGCGCAAGGCGGCGCTGCCCGCCGTCGTTCACGCCCAGCTCGCCACGCCGGTGACGGATCCGCCGCCCGGGGACGAGTGGCTCCACGAGATGAAGTTCGACGGCTATCGCATCTTGACCCGCCTCGAGAAGGGACGGGTCCGGCTCATCAGCCGCAACGGCAAGGACTGGACCGAGCGCTTTCCCGCGCTGGCGGACGCCCTGGGTTCGCTGCCCGCCGAGCGGGCCGTCGTCGACGGCGAAGTGGCCGTGCTGCTGCCGGGAGGCAACACGAGCTTCCAGGCTCTCCAGAACTTCATGGGCGGGATGGACGGAGGCCAGCTCGTCTACTACGTCTTCGACCTGCTCTACCTCGACGGATACGACCTCTCCGAGGCGCCGCTCGAGCGGCGCAAGGAAGCCTTGAAGCGCCTGGTGGCCGGCGCGCCCGGCTCACTCCGCTACAGCGACCACGTCGTCGGCCAGGGCCAGGAAGTCTTCGCCAACGCGTGTCGCATGGGGGTGGAGGGGATCGTCTCCAAGCGCCGCGATCTGCCCTACGCCGCCGGCCGCACCCGGGGCTGGCTCAAGGTCAAGTGCCACCTCCAGCAGGAGGTCGTCGTCGGCGGGTTCACCGACCCCGAGGGGACACGGGTCGGGCTGGGGGCCCTGCTGGTCGGCGTCCACGACGGGAAGGGACGGCTCGTCTACGCGGGCAAGGTCGGCACCGGCTTCAGCGACAAGCTCCTGCGCGACCTGCGGCGCAAGCTGGAGGCGCGGGAGCAGAAGGCCTCGCCCTTCGCGGCGGCGACCGGCCTGCCTCGCCAGGCCCACTGGGTGAAGCCGGACCTGGTGGCCGAGGTCGTGTTCTCCGAGTGGACGAGCGACGGTCACCTGCGGCATCCGTCCTTCCAGGGGCTGCGCGAAGACAAGCCGGCCGCCCAGGTGGTGCGGGAGACGCCGGAGCCCACCGCCCAGGCGGTGGAAGAGGCGGCGGAGGAGGCGGAAGCGCAGGCTGCGCCACGAGGCAAGGCCTCGCGCCCCAAGCACGGCGCCGCCAAGGCGAGCGTCGCCCGGCGCAAGGCCAGCCCCGCGGAGCGCCAGGGCGGCCGGACCAGCGGCGGGTCCGCGGGAAGATCCGACGCGGCGGAGATCGCCGGCGTGCGCATCACCCACGCCGACCGCGTGATCTATCCCGGCCAGGGCCTCACCAAGCGCGACGTCGCTCTCTACTACGAGTCGATCGCGGGCTCCATCCTGCCCCAACTGACGGGCCGCCCGACGACCCTCGTCCGGTGTCCGGAAGGCATGGGCAAGCCCTGCTTCTTTCAGAAGCACATCGGCTACTGGGCGCCGGACACGCTGCGCCGCGTGCGCATCCAGGAGAAGAAGAAGGTCGGCGAGTACCTGGTGGTGGAGGATCTGCCGGGCCTCATCGGCCTGGCCCAGATCGGCATCCTGGAGATCCACACCTGGAACTCCACGGTGGACCACCTCGAGCAACCGGACCGCGTGGTCTTCGACCTCGATCCGGATGCCGCGGTGGCGTGGGAGGCGGTCGTCGAAGCGGCCGGGCGCGTGCGGCATCGGCTGGAAGGCCTGGGCCTGGCCGCCTTCGTCAAGACCACCGGGGGCAAGGGCGTCCACGTGGTCGTTCCCCTCCGCCCGGGGGCGGGATGGGACGAATGTGCGGAGTTCGCGCGCCTGCTGGCCGAGAGCATCGCCCGCGAGCATCCGAGCCAGTACCTGACCGAGGTCTCCAAGGCGGCCCGCAAGGGAAAGATCTTCATCGACTGGCTGCGCAACACGCGCGGCGCCACCTCGGTCGCCGCCTACTCGACCCGGGCCCGTCCCGGGGCGCCGGTCTCGACGCCCATCACCTGGGAAGAGCTGCCGCGCACCCGTCCGGACGAGTACACCGTGGAGACCCTGCCCGGCCGGCTGGCCGGCCTGAAGAAGAGGGAGCCCTGGGCCGGCTACGAGAAGGCGGCCCGGCCGCTGACGAGCGTCCTCCGTCAGGCGGCCGCGAAGGGCTGATCACTCGCCCATCACCTGGACCACGACCTCGCGGCGGTGGCGTCCGCCGCGGTGCTCCCACACGTAGAGCCCTGCCAGTTCCCGAGGGCCAGCTCGCCCTCGCGCACGGGGATTTGCTCCGAGGTGCGGGTCAGGGTCGCCTTGACGTGGGACGACATGTCGTCGTCGCCCTCGGCGACGTGGGTGAAGAGAGGGTCGCCGTCGGGCACGAGCCGGCTGAGGAACGCCTCCAGGTCGCGCTGCACCGCCGGGATTTGATCAGCGGCCTTCTCCGCATTAGTCTAGGCGTTTCGTCGGGACGGAGAGGAGCCCCAGACGATCTTGCCCAGGCCCCATCGCGTGCTGCTGGCGGTCACCCTCGCCGCCCTCGCCGGCTGCTCGAGCGGCTCGACCCCGACCCAGCCGCAGCCGGCGACCCCGACCCCCAACGCCGCGCCCACCCCCACGCCGAGCCCCACCGCCAGCGCCACGCCCGCCGCCACCTCGTGCCGCTACGGCATGGGGACGGTCGACGCCGACTGCCTGCGCCAGACGCCGGCCTTCCTCGGCGACGTCGACGCCGCGATCAACCTGCTCGGCCAGCAGCACCCGGAGCTGTTCAACTTCAACGACACGTCCGGCGAGGGGGCGTGGCGCGTCCTCGACGCCGACCGCTACTACGCGGGTGTCATCGCCAACCTGCAGGCCAGGGACTTCTGCGCCGGCTTCGACCTCCAGAACCTGCAGGTCAAGAGCAGCAACGCGTTCAGCGAGGATTACGACATCCTGCTCTCTTCCGGCTTCATCCGGCGCGGGGCCAGCTCCTATCGGCAGACGTGCACTCCGGCCAACTTCCCGCTCGACCCCAAGGACCTCATCGACAGCGTGCGGGTGGCCTTCTTCGGGTTCAAATGCCCCGACGACGTCGCCGTGCCCAACAACGGCGGGAACCGCCTGCCCGTGGGCTGCACCGGCAACGTGACCGCGACGCCGAAGAACAAGGACAACCAGGACGTCGACCCGCGGATCCACGGCAGCCAGATCACCTGGACCTTCGAGGTCGAGAGCGGCAAGCCGGCGGAGCTCATCAACTACCCCGACCAGCCGTTCAACAAGAGCGTCGTCGGCCTCGAGGTCGGCAACTTCACGCTGTGCGCGATCGTCAAGGAAGTCCAGGGCTGCCTGCACGGCGAGGTCGTCACGCCTACGCCGCGCTAGGGCTTGGGCCGGGTCAGGCCCGATACCACCTTCACCGCGACCAGCCTCTTCACCGGCGCCAGGCTATCATGGGCTCCACGGCATGCACCCGACCTACCGCAGCCCCCTGAACCGCGACGTGGCCCCCGCTCGCCCCGGCGAGTTCGTGCCCGTCCCGCTCGGTCCGCTCCGGGTGTGGCCGCCGGTCGTCCTGGCCCCGATGGCCGGCGTCACGAACCCGCCCTTCCGGACCTTGTGCCGGAGGTTTGGGGCCGGCCTCTACGTGAGCGAGATGATCACCGCCCGCGCACTCGTGGAAGGCAACCGCAAGACGCTGCTCATGGCCAGCTTCGGTCCGGAGGAGGCGACCCGAAGCCTGCAACTGTACGGCGTCGATCCCCGTTACGTGGGCGAGGCCGTGCGCTTGCTGGTCGGCGAGGGCCGGGTCGACCATCTGGACCTGAACTTCGGCTGCCCGGTCCGCAAGGTGACGAGCCGCGGGGGCGGGGCCGCCATCCCCGTGAAGCCGCGCCTCCTCCGGAGCATCGTGCGGGCGGCGGTGGCGGCGGCGGGCCGCGTTCCCGTCACGATCAAGTTCCGGCTCGGGATCGACGACGAGATCCTCACCTACCTCGACGCCGGCCGCATCGGCGAGGAGGAGGGCTGCGCGGCGGTGGGCCTGCACGCGCGCACGGCCGCCCAGCTCTACGACGGCGAGGCCTGCTGGGACGCGATCGCGAGGCTGAAGGACGCCGTGAGGCGCATTCCCGTCCTCGGCAACGGCGACATCTGGGAGGCCGAGGACGCGCTGCGCATGATGCGGACGACGGGCTGCGACGGCGTGGTCGTCGGCCGCGGCTGCCTGGGCCGGCCGTGGCTCTTCCGCGACCTCGCGGACGTGTTCGAAGGGCGCGAGCCGGCCGACCCGCCCGGCCTCGGCGCGGTCGTCGACGTGATGCTGGAGCACGCGCGATTGCTCGTGGAGTGGCTGGGCGAGGAGGCCGCGGCCTTGCGCTCGTTCCGCAAGCACGGCTCGTGGTACACCAAGGGCTTCCGCGGCGGGGCGGCCCTGAGGGAGCGGCTCATGCACGTGAGCCGGCTCTCCCATCTGCGGGAGACGCTCTCCGAGGTCGACCGCGGACAGCCGTTCCCGCCCGACGCCGTGCGCGTTCCCCGCGGGAAGACGGCCGGCCGGCAGAAGGTGGCCCTGCCGGAAGGCTATCTGGACGACCTGCAGGACGACACCCCGCCGGGGATCGAGGCGGAAGCCGCCGACTCCGGGGGATGAGATCGCGCGGGACCAGTTCACCCGAGTCAGATTGCCGTCACTGGGGAGGCCCATGATTTCTACGTGTGGCCTGAAGCAGGCCGGAATCCTATTTCTGGGTGTGTGCAGCACCGTCCCCTTGCGCGCCGGGGAGAGCCGGACGCCGGCCGCGGAGGCGAAACCCAACATCGTGCTCATCCTCGCGGACAACCTCGGCTATGGAGAGCTAGGCGTCTATGGCGGCGGGATCCTGCGCGGGGCGCCCACACCCCGCATCGATCGGCTCGCCGGCGAGGGCATGCGCCTGCTCAATTTCAACGTCGAGGCGCAGTGCACCCCCTCCCGCTCCGCGCTCATGACCGGTCGCTTCTCGATCCGGTCCGGGACCTACCAGGTCCCGAGAGGCGGAGCTCCGGAGGGTCTGACGCAGTGGGAGATCACCATCGCGGAGCTGTTGTCAGCGAGGGGTTATGCCACCGGCACCTGGGGCAAGTGGCATCTTGGCAGCATCGAGGCGCGCTTCCCCACCCATCAGGGCTTCGACGAGTGGTACGGGATCCCGCGCTCATACACCGAGGCCCTGTGGCCGTCCCTGAACGAGACCGACAGCGCCTGGCCTTCGGTCGGCACCCGGCAGGGCTGGAACCCGGAGATCGTTCCGCTCGAGCCCGTCTACGAGGCACGCAAGGGAGAAGACGCCCGCCAGGTCGCTCAACTCGACCTCGAACGACACCGGCGGATGGACGAGGAGATCACATCCCGTGCCGTCGGATTCATCAAGCGACAGGCGAGCTCGGGCCGGCCCTTCTTCGCGTACGTGTCGATGAGGCTGGTTCACATGCCCACGACGCCGCATCCGGAGTTCACCGGCAAGACCGGCAACGGGGACTGGGCCGATTGCCTCAACGAGCTGGATCATCGCACCGGCCAGATCCTGGACGCGATTCAGGAAGCCGGGATCGCGGACAACACCCTCGTCATCTTTGCCAGCGACAACGGCCCGGAGGCTACCCATCCCTGGGAAGGCGACAGCGGGCCGTGGCGGGGTACGTACTTCACGGCCATGGAAGCCTCGCTGCGCGCGCCCTTCATCATCCGCTGGCCGGGCCGGGTGCCGGCGGGGAGCGTCAGCAACGAGATCGTGCACATCGTGGATCTGTACCCGACGCTGGCGCGCGTGGGCGGCGCCGAGATCCCGAAGGATCGGCCGATCGACGGCGTAGACCAGTTGGACTTCTTCCTGGGCAAGCAGGCGAATTCCAACCGCGAAGGCTTCCCCGCCTACGTGGCCGACCGGCTCACCGCAGTCAAGTGGCGGAACTGGAAGATGCACCTCATCCGGCAGGATCACATGTACGACGCCCCGCAGAAGCTCCCGCTGCCCAGGATCATCAACCTCCTCACCGACCTGAAGGAGGAGCGCGACGTGCTCATTTACAGCGGCTGGGTTGCCTACCCGATGATGAAGATCGTGCGCGACTTCGACGCCAGTCTCGAGACATACCCGCCGATCAAGGTAGGCACGCCGGATCCCTACGTACCTCCGGCGCCGGCCGGCCGCCGCGACCGCAGCGGCGGCAATTGATGGGAGAGGATGCCGCCGGGCGCGCGATCAGAACTGCGCGGGGAAACAAGTCGTGATGTAGGCGCCCGGCCCCTTGCGGATGTAGCCCCCGGTCGAGACCCAGACGTTGTACTGCTCGTTGAAGTCGTTGGTGGTCTTGACCGCGATCTCCTCGAACTCCTCCACCGCGCACGCGCCCTGCGCGTGGATCGCCTCCACCACCGCCTTCACGTACTTGCCGCGGTCGACCACCCGGTAGTTCCCCTCGAACAGGTCGTCGCTCAGGTCGAACAGCTCAGGGTGATTCTTCACCGTCGCCGCGATGGCCTTGTCCACGAACTGACTGAGCTGGGGCGTGAGCTTGGGGCAGGTGTTGTGCAGGTCGGGCATCGCGGGCAGTGGGCACGAGAAGGCCTGAGGGGTCGCGGCCGGCGCCGGCGTCGGCGTGGGGACGGGATTGCTCTTCGTCGGGCTCTTGCCGCTGGAACCGCATCCGGCAAGCGAAATCCCGCAGCACACGGCGGCGGCCAGGGAAAGGCTGATCTTCACCGAGGGACCTCCCGGAAAAAACACGAGGCGCATTGTAGGGGGACGAGGCTCCCGGCCGGGTCCGGACGTGCCTAGCGCTGGAAGGCGTAGGAGAGCTTGACGAAGAACTGCCGCTCGACCGGCCCGAGATGCTCTCCCGCCCCGTCCAGCTCCCGGTTGTCGCCATAGCCCAGGAAGAGCACGGTCTGCCAGTTGAGCTTGTAGGCGAAGAGCGCGGAGCCGCTGAAGGCCCCGTCCTTGGCCGCGATCTCCGCGGCGTAGAGGCGCGGGTCGCGCTTCGTGGCCACGTACTGGCCGATGACGCGCAGGAAGGCGCGGGCGGTGAAGGTGTAGGTGGCCCGCAGCCGGTCGACGCTGGCCGTGAAGAGGCGGGCCCGTCCCCCCGCCGGTGCGTCGACGTCCAGGAAGCGTCGGGCCTCGTTGAAGCGCAGCTCCAGGTGGTCGGTGGGCCGGAGCGTCGCCCGCAGGTTGACGTTGGCGCCGCGGCCGGTGCGGGCGTTGTCGAAATCGATCTCCTGTCCTATGAACCCGTCCACGCCGACGTCGTTGACCTTCAGCGACGGGCTGAACTGCACGACGTAGAGCAGCTGCTGGCGGGGGAGCACCACGTCCTTGGCGCGGACCCGGTCGACGGCGTACCAGAAGCGGAGGAACGAGCTCCACTTGCCGTCCATTCCCGTCCCCACGGAGAGACGCCGGTTCAGCAGGCCGCCGTCGCGGTTGGTCGAGCGGTCGGCGATGAAGAACGTCCGCAGGCGCCGGAGGAAGCCGCTCGGGCGGAAGGTGTAGCCGCCCTCGAGGTCCTCGCGACGGTAGCCGACCTGGGGCACGTAGCCGTCGTCGGCCCGGAAGTCGTTGCCGACGTCGTCGTAGCGTGCGAACCAGTCGACCCTTTTCGTGCTGTGCAGCCACCAGGCCTGGGCCGCGTGGTCGCGCAGCCGCCGGCCGTCCCATTCGGCGGCCAGCTCGGGACGCAGCGGCGTCCGGCTGTCGCTGAAGAGCGCCTGGCCGGTCACCGTGTCCCGTGCGTTGGGCCGCCACTGGAAGTCGGGGCCGGCGACGCGGTTGTGACCGCCGCCGCGGATCTCGCGGTCGGTGCCGAGCAGGCTCACGAAGGACTGGCCCAGGTCTCGCCGCAGCCGTGAGATGGCCACGAAGGAGCGGAACTCCTGGTCGGCCAGGTCGGACCCGTTGGGCCCGGGCAGGATGACGCTGCCGCCGCCGTCGTCCTCCGTCAGGAGCGCGGTGTAGGCGGTGGATCCGAACTTGCCGGTGCTTCGCACACCCCAGCGGGGGGCGGTCAGCGTGCGCGTGTAGACGGCCTGGATGGGCGTCGAGAACAACTCGATCCCCTCCAGGAAGAACGGCCGCTTCTCGGGGAAGAAGAGCGCGAAGCGCTCGTTGGCGCCGATCTGGGCCACGTCGGACTCGATCTGGGAGAAGTCGGGGTTGATCGTGGCGTCGATGGCGGTGCTCGCGGTGGGCGTCCACTTCACGTCCAGGCCCCCGTCGGCCTTCACCGCCCCGTTCTGGAGGGGCGCGTCCGGGTCGTCGGCCTTGCCGGTCTCGCTGCCGGTGGCGTAGGGAGCCAGCACGAGGTGGCCGCCCGACGGCAGCCCCTCGAGCCCGGTCAGCGCGGCCGCGCGGCACACGAAGCAGCTCCCCCCGCGGGGCAGGGTCACGGTGAAGAACTGGTAGCGGTAATCGCGCGGGTAGTTCCGGTAGAGCATGATCCGCCACGTGCGGGGCTCGCTCTTCGGGTAGCGGAGCGAGGAGAAGGGGATGCTCATCTCCAGGACCCAGCCGTCCCTGGTGATGCGGCTCTTGGCGTTCCAGAAGAAGTCCGGGGAGGAGTCCTCGTTGCCCGACGGGTCGTCGATGACCGAGTCGTACTGGATGCTCCGCGGGTTGACGACGAAGAGGATCCCCGTCTTCCCGCCGGTTCGGGTGTCGAGGAGGATGCCGCCGTAGTCCGTGGTGCCGGACAGGTTGTCGCGGTCGCCGAACGGCGCGCGGATCTTCGACGGCTCCGGGTCCTGGAACTCGAAGCCCGCGTAGAAGAAGCGGTCGTCGTAGGTCAGGTAGCCGAGGTTCTTCACCCTCGGTGGCGTGTTGTCGCCGGGGTTGGTCTCGTACCAGGTGTCCACCCGGGCCGCGCCCTTCCAGCCTTCGTCGGAGAGGTCGCCGTCGATCGTGATCGGGCCCGCCGCGCGATGGATGGCGATGGGGGTCGACTCCGGCTCGGCCGCGGCGGCCGAAGCGGCAGTGCCGGCCAGGAAAAACAGGATATTGGACGCCCGGGACAGGGGCATGCTCGCCAATACGACGTGATTCGTAGACAAATGGTTGCCCGGAAAGTTCCGCTGTCTATCATTGACTTTTTCGTACAGATTCCATATATTCGCAGTTGGAGGGCCCTGGATCCCATGAGCTCGGAGTCTCTCAGCGCGCAGGACATCGCGCAGCGCGAATATCGGGCCGGCTTCGTCACCGACATCGAGTCGGAGTCCGTCCCGGCCGGCCTGAGCGAGGACGTCATCCGCCTGATCTCCGCCAAGAAGGAGGAGCCGGAGTGGCTGCTGGAGTGGCGGCTGAAGGCCTACCGGCACTGGCTGACGATGAAGGAGCCGACGTGGGCCAACGTCCATCACCCGCCCATCGACTACCAGTCGATCGTCTATTACTCGGCGCCGAAGCAGAAGAAGGACCGGCCCAAGAGCCTCGACGAGGTGGATCCCAGGCTGCTCGAGACCTACGAGAAGCTCGGGATCCCCCTGCGAGAGCGGGAGAAGCTGGCCGGGGTGGCCGTGGACGCGGTCTTCGACAGCGTGTCCGTCGCCACCACATTCAAGGAGAAGCTTGAAGAGGCCGGGGTGATCTTCTCCTCCTTCTCCGAGGCGGTGCAGCAGCATCCCGAGCTGGTCCTTTTCGCGACGCTCAACTCGGCGGTGTTCAGCGACGGCTCGTTCGCGTACATCCCGAAGGGCGTTCGCTGCCCGATGGAGCTGTCGACCTACTTCCGGATCAACGCCGCCAACACGGGGCAGTTCGAGCGGACGCTGATCATCGCGGAGGAGGGGGCGTACGTCTCATATCTTGAGGGATGCACGGCCCCGGTTCGCGACGAGAACCAGCTCCACGCGGCGGTGGTGGAGCTCGTCGCGCTCGACCGCGCGCAGATCAAGTACTCGACGGTTCAGAACTGGTACCCGGGGGACAAGGAAGGCAAGGGCGGCATCTACAACTTCGTGACCAAGCGCGGCAAGTGCCTGGGCCGGGGGTCGAAGATCTCGTGGACGCAGGTCGAGACCGGATCGGCGATCACCTGGAAGTACCCGAGCTGCATCCTGCAGGGCGACGACTCGGTGGGCGAGTTCTACTCGGTGGCGGTGGCGAACAACTACCAGCAGGCCGACACCGGCACCAAGATGATCCACATCGGGAAGAACACGCGCTCCACGATCATCTCCAAGGGCATCTCGGCCGGCCACGGCCAGAACACCTACCGGGGCCTGGTGCGCATCGGCAAGGGGGCCGAGGAGGCGCGCAACTACTCTCAGTGCGACTCGCTGCTGCTCGGCGACCAGTGCGGGGCCCACACGTTCCCCTACATCGAGGTCCTCAACTCCACCGCCCAGATGGAGCACGAGGCCTCCACCTCCAAGATCGGGGAGGACCAGCTCTTCTACTTCCAGCAGCGGGGGATCGGGGCCGAGGACGCGGTGAACATGATCGTCAACGGGTTCTGCAAGGAGGTCTTCAAGGAGCTGCCGATGGAGTTCGCGGTCGAGGCCCAGAAGCTGCTCGGGGTGACCCTCGAGGGGTCGGTCGGCTGATGCTCGAGATCCGCGGCCTGCACGCCAGCGTCAACGGACAGGAGATCCTGAAGGGCGTCGACCTCTCGGTGAAGGCGGGCGAGATCCACGCGATCATGGGCCCCAACGGCTCCGGCAAGAGCACCCTGGCCCACGTGATCGCGGGCCGGCCCGGCTACCAGGTGACCGCGGGCAGCGTCGTCTACAAGGGGCGCGACCTGCTGGCCATGCCCCCCGAGGAGCGGGCCCGGCAAGGCGTCTTCCTGGCCTTCCAGTACCCGGTGGAGATCCCCGGGGTCAGCAACGTCTACTTCTTGAAGGCGGCCCTCAACGCGATCCGCAAGCACCGGGGCCAGAGCGAGCTGGATGCGATGGACTTCCTTTCTCTCGTCAAGGAGAAGGCGCAGCTCGTCGACATCGACGAGAGCCTCGTCAAGCGCCCGGTGAACGAGGGCTTCTCGGGCGGGGAGAAGAAGCGAAACGAGATCTTCCAGATGGCAATCCTCGACCCGGAGCTGGCGGTCCTCGACGAGACCGACTCCGGCCTCGACATCGACGCGCTGCGCGTGGTGGCGGCCGGGGTGAACCAGCTCCGGGACCCCGGGCGGGCGATGGTGCTCGTCACCCATTACCAGCGGCTGCTGGACTACGTCGTGCCCGACTTCGTCCACGTGCTCGTCGAGGGCCGCATCGTCAAGTCGGGCGACAAGGAGCTGGCCCGCGATCTGGAGGCCCGGGGCTACGAGTGGCTGGAGGCGCCGGCCCCCGCCGCGAGGTCATAGCATGACGCCCCTCGCCCAGGAGACCGACCTCTACCGGGCCGACTTCGAGGCTCTGGCCGCCCGCCGCGCGTCGGCCGAGCCAGGCTGGCTGGCCCGGCGTCGCGAGGAGGCGATGGGGCGGTTCGAGAAGCGCGGGTTTCCGACCACCCGCGACGAGGAGTGGCGCTTCACGAGCGTGGCCCCGATCGCCCGCACCGCGTTCCGCCGCGCGGTCCCGGGGCCGGGCGTCCGCGGGCGGGCCGCCGACGTCGCCGCGCTGAGCCTCGACCACGTCTTCGACGGCCGCCAGATCGTCTTCGTCGACGGCCGGCACGCCCCCGGGCTGTCGTCCATCGAGGCCGAAGACGGGTTGGAGATCCGCAGCCTCGCTGACGTGCTCGCGCGGCAGCCCGACCGGCTCGAGCCGCACCTCGGCCGGCTGGCCGGCGGGCGATCGTCCTCCTTCGCGGACCTCAACGCTGCGTTTGTCGAGGACGGCGCCTTCGTTTCCATCCCGCCGGGCCTCGTCACCGATCGGCCCATCCACCTGGTCTTCCTCTCGTCCGGCGCCGGGACTCCGGACCCCGTCGTCAGCCATCCCCGCACGCTCGTCCTCGCCGGCCGGGCGAGCCAGGCCACGATCGTCGAGAGCTACGCGGGCGTCCCCGGAGCGGCCTACTTCACCAACGCGGTGACCGAGATCGCCGTCGAGGACGGGGCGGTCGTCGACCATTACAAGCTCCAGCGGGAGAGCGAGGCCGCCTTCCACGTGGCCACGACGGCCGTCGTCCAGGCGCGCTCCAGCCGCTTCTCCTCCCATTCGTTCGCCCTCGGGGCCGGCCTGGCCCGCAACGACGTGCGGCAGCTCTTCGCCGGCGAAGGCGGCGAGTGCGTGCTGAACGGCCTGTTCGCGGTCGCGGGCGACCAGCACACCGACAGCCACACGTTCATCGACCACGCGCATCCCCACTGCACCAGCCGCGAGCTGTACCGGGGGATCCTGGACGGGAGGGCCCGCGGAGTCTTCGTGGGCCGCATCCTGGTGCGCGAGGGGGCCCAGAAGACCGACGCCCACCAGACCAACAAGAACCTGCTCCTGTCGCGGGAGGCGCTCGTCGACAGCGTCCCCCAGCTCGAGATCCTCGCCAGCGACGTCAAGTGCAAGCACGGGTCCACCACCGGCCAGCTCGATCCCTCCGCCCTGTTCTATCTCCGCTCGCGGGGCATCCCGGAGGCGGCCGCCCGCGGCATGCTCGTGTCCGCCTTCGCCGGCGACGTGACCGGCCGCGTGCGCGTCCCCGCGCTGCGGGCCGGCCTCGAGCGGCACCTGCGGGAGCGACTGCCCGGCCTGCAAGACCGGGACATGCAGGAGGCGGTCCTATGAGCGCGTCCCCCGACCTCCGGCCGGCCACTGAGGTCCGTCCCTCCTCGGCGGTGGCCATCGACATCTCCGCCGTCCGGCGCGATTTCCCGATCCTGTCCCGGCAGGTCCACGGCCGGCCGCTCGTCTACCTCGACAACGCGGCCAGCAGCCAGAAGCCCCGCGCGGTGATCGAGGCCGAGCGGAGCCTCTACGAGGAGTACTACGCCAACGTCCACCGCGGCGTGCACACGCTCTCCATGGCCTCCACCGACGCCTACGAGGCCGCGCGGTCGAAGGCGCAGCGCTTCCTGAACGCGGGCTCCCCGCGCGAGATCATCTTCACCCGCGGCACCACCGAGGCGATCAACCTGGTGGCGGCGACCTTCGGCCGCTCCCGCGTGCGCGCGGGCGACGAGGTGCTGGTCTCCGGCCTCGAGCACCACTCCAACATCGTGCCCTGGCAGATGGTGTGCGAGGAGAAGGGCGCCCGCCTGCGCGCGGCGCCCATCAACGACGACGGAGAGATCGTCCTCGACGAGCTGGCCAAGCGGCTGACCACGCGCACCCGGATCCTGGCCCTGGCCCACGTCTCGAACGCCCTCGGCACCGTCAACCCGGTGGCCCAGATCATCGAGATGGCCCACGCGAGGGGCGTGCCCGTGCTCCTCGACGGGGCCCAGGCCGCGCCCCATGTCGAGGTCGACGTGCAGGCCCTGGGCTGCGACTTCTACGCCTTCTCCGGCCACAAGATCTACGGCCCGTCGGGGATCGGCGTCCTCTACGGCAAGGCGTCGCTGCTGGAAGAGATGCCGCCCTACCAGGGCGGGGGGGACATGATCCTGTCGGTCAGCTTCGAGAAGACGACCTACAACGAGCTGCCCTACAAGTTCGAGGCCGGCACCCCGAACATCGCCGGCGTCGTCGGGCTGGGAGCCGCCCTCGACTGGGTGGGCGGGATCGGCCTCGACCGCATCGCCGCCCATGAGCACGGCCTTCTCGAGCAGGGCACCCGGCGCCTCCAGGAGGTGCCGGGCTTGAAGATCATCGGCACCGCGCGGGACAAGGTCGCGGTGCTCTCGTTCGTCGTGGAAGGCGTGCACCCCCACGACATGGGCACCGTGCTCGACTACGAGGGCGTGGCCGTCCGCACCGGCCACCACTGCGCGCAGCCGGTGATGGAGCGATTCGGCGTGCCGGCCACCACCCGCGCCTCGCTTGCCGTCTACAACACGAAGGAGGAAATCGACGTGCTCGTCGAGGGAATCCAGAAGGCGCGGGAGATGTTCGCATGAGCGCAGAGCTGCGGGAGCTGTACCAGGAGGTCATCCTGGACCACAGCAAGCGACCGCGGAACTTCCGGGACAACCCGGCCGCCACCGGCCGGGCCGAGGGCTACAACCCGCTCTGCGGCGACCGCGCCACCGTCTACGTGGAGCTGGAGGGCGACCTGGTCAAGGACGTCAGCTTCAAGGGCGCCGGCTGCTCGATCTCCACCGCCTCGGCCTCGATGATGACGGAGGCCCTCAAGGGCAAGACGAGAGCGGAGGCCGAGTCGCTCTTCGACCGCTTCCACCGGCTCATCACGAGCGACCCGTCCCGGGCGGCCGAGAACAGCGCGCCCGAGCTGGGCAAGCTGGCCGCCTTCTCCGGCGTGTGCGAGTTCCCGGTGCGGGTCAAGTGCGCCTCGCTGCCCTGGCACACGCTGCGCTCGGCCCTGGAGGGCGGAGACGCGCGCGTCTCCACCGAGGAGACCGAGGCCAGCCGCGGCGACGCCGAAGCCAAGGCGGGAACGGGACGGCCATGAGGGAAGAGACGCTGCTCGCCCGCGACGTGGAGGGGACGGCCATCCCCTACGGGGACAAGATCCCGCTGAAGGCGGGCGAGCCGGTGATCGTCACCCAGGCCCTGGGCGGGTCGTATACCGTGGTGACGATGCAGGGCTACATGGTCCGGATCGATGGCGCCGACGCGGACGCCATCGGCAAGGAGCTCGTCGCGGCGCCGAGCGCGGAGGATCTCGCCGATCGGCCGCTGGCGGACCTCGTCTGGGAACAGCTCCGGACCTGCTACGACCCGGAGATCCCCGTCAATATCGTGGAGCTGGGTCTCGTCCACTCGGCCGAGGTCTCCCCGCTGACCGAGGGCGGAAACAGGGTCTCGGTCCGCTTCACGCTCACCGCTCCGGGATGCGGCATGGGGGACATCCTGCGCCAGGACATCGAACGGAAGGTGATCGGCCTGCCCGGCGTGAAGGAGGCCGACGTTCAGGTGCAGCTCGACCCGCCGTGGGACCAGACCCGGATGTCGGACGCCGCCCGCCTGCAGTTGGGGCTCATGTGAAGGGGGTCGCATGAAGCTGAGCGCGCAAGAGGAGTATGGCCTTCGTTGCCTCCTGCGCCTGGGACGCGAGGGCGAAGGAGCCAGCCTCACCATCTCGGAGCTGAGCCGCCGGGAAGGCATCTCCGCCCCCAACGTGGCCAAGCTGATGCGCGTCCTCCGCCGGGGCGGCTACGTGCGAAGCACGCGCGGCAAGGAGGGCGGCTACACGCTCGCCCGGCCGGCCGAGGAGATCAACCTCGGCGAGGCGCTGGCCGTGCTGGGCGGCCGGCTCTACGATCCGGCCTTCTGCCAGCGCCACTCGGGCGTGGAGCGCCTCTGCACCCACATGCCCGATTGCTCGATCCGCTCGGTCTGGCGGCTCGTCCAGGTCGCGGTCGACGAGGTGCTGGGCCGGCTCAGCCTGCGCGACCTGCTCTGCAGCGAGGAGCAGATGAGCGGGTGGAAGAGCCCCCACGCGGTGAGCCTCCCGGTGGTGTCCCGCCCCGCCTGAGGATCGACCCGCCTGCGCACCGCGCGGGCCTATGATGCTGCGGTGGGCATCCGGCCCGTGGTCCTCCTCGTCCCCTCCCTGGCCGCCGCGGTCGAGCTGCCCCGGCGGCTGGCCGCCCGCGGCCCGGGCCTGGCCGGAGTCTATCCCTTCCGGGTCCTGGACCTCGCCCGCGCGGTCGCCGAGCCGGCGCTACTCGGCCGAGGCCTGAAGGCGTGGGACGGTGGCCACGACGCGCTGCTCGCCGCGCGGCTCCTCGACGAGGAGCCCTCGCCGCTCGTCCGGCCCGACGTCGCTCGGGCGCCGGTGGCGGCGGCCCTCGCCCGGACGCTCTCCGCCCTCCGCATGGCGGGAGTGGAGGCAGGATCCCTCGACCAGCTCGCCTCCCGCGCCCCGGAGGAAGACCGGCGCCGGCTCCAGGACCTGGCCCGCCTCTACCGCCGATTCCTGGCCGAGGTGGAGGGGCGCTTCGCCGACCCGGTGACGCTGCTGCAGGCGGCGATCGAGAGGCTGGGCGAGGCGCGCTGGCTGGAAGACGCCGAGGTCCTGATCGTCGACGAGCTGGAGCCGGAGCGGCGCGAGCTCGAGTTCGTGGCCACCCTCGCCCGCCTGCGGCCGGTGCGTCTCATCGCCGGAGAGCGGCCGCCCGGCCTGCAGGCAGCGTCCTTCGCTGACTGGGCGGCCGCCCACGGAGTGGCCGAGGCGGCCGTCGAGCGGACCCCGCTCGCCCCGCTCGCTGCTCCCCCCGTCCCGGCGTCGCTGCACCGTTTGCGGACGCGCCTTTTCGAGCCGCCGGAGGGCGATGCGGTCCGGGACGGCGCGGTGGAGCTCGTCACCGCAGCCGGCGAGGCGGCCGAGGTACGCGCGCTGGTGCGGCGCGTGCTGCGGGAGGCGGCCCACGGCGTGCCGTTCGAGGAGATGGGCCTCATCCTGCCCCGGCCCCAGGAATACGCGACGCTCGTGACGGATCTCCTGGAGCGGCTGGCGATCCCCCACCGGCTCCATCCGTCGCTGCCGCTGCGCTGCGGGCGCTCCGCCCGCTCGCTGCTCCTGCTCTTCCGCTGCCGGGGCCTGGCCCGCGCGGCGGTCATGGAATTCCTCACCTTCGCGCCGGTGCCGTTCGCGCGCCTGCTCGGGGAGGAACGGGCGCGGCCCTGGCTGGCCCAGTGGGACGCCATCAGCCGGGAGGCCGGCATCGTGGGGGGCCTGGAGCGCTGGCGGGTGGCGCTGGAGTCCTACGCGGCCTCCGAGCGCGCGGGCGCCGAGGCGGAGCCCGACGCGGAGCGCGCGCGGCGCCGGCTCGCCGCGGCCGAGCAGGCGGAGGCGCTGCTCCAGGTCGTGGAGTCGCTGGCCGAGACGCTGGCCGGGCTGGCCGGAGAGGCGCCCTGGCCGGAATGGTCACGGCGGCTCGGCCAGGTGTTCGACCTCTGGATCGGCCCCGACCGCGAGCGCGACCGGGCCGCGGTCGCGGAGATGCTCGCCGACCTGGCCGGCCTGGCCTCGGTGAGCCCGCGCGCGCGGTGGAGCGAGGTCGAAGGAGTGCTCGAGACCCGCTTCGAATGGGAGCGCATGCCGGCCGAGCCGCTCTCGAGCGGAGGGATCCACGTCGGCGCGCTCGACGCCATGGCCGGACTCAGCTTCCGCGTCGTCGCCATCCCCGGCCTCGTCGAGGGCGGCTATCCCGGCGTTCTGCGGCCCGATCCGTTCCTCCTGGACACGGAACGTGAGGCACTGGGCCCCGGGCCCGGGCGGACGGGCGCGCCCGCCAAGCCCAAAGCACGCGGACAGCTCTCGCTCTTCGAGGACAGCGCGCGAGAGCGCGTGGGCTCGTCCTCCATCGACCGGAAGGCGGCGATGCCCACCACGCAGGACCGGCTGCGGGAGACGCGCCGGATGTTCCACCGCGCGCTGCGCCAGGCCACCGAGCGCCTCATACTCTCCTATCCGCGCGCCGACGCCCGCACCGGACGCGAGCGGCTGCCGTCGCTGTTCTTCGCCGCGGCCGCCTCGGCGCTGGCCGGCCGGCCCCTGTCGGCGGCCGAGATGACGGCGGCGGTCGTCGAAGACGACCTGGCCGGTCTGGCCGGCGAGGAGGCGGTGGACGCCTCGGAGCGCGACCGGGCCCGCGTCGTGCGCGGAGGGAGCGAGGCTGTTCTCGCGATCGCCGCCGGATCGCCGTTCTTCAAGGGATCCCACCTCGCCGCTCGCGCGCGCTGGTCGCCCACGCTCACGCATTTCGACGGGGCGGTCCACGGCTTGCCCGCCGAGGTGGCCCGACGGCTGGACCCCCTGACCTCGCCGCGCCCGGTCTCGGCGAGCAGCCTCGCCAACTATGCGAGGTGCGGCTTCCTCTACCTGCTCAAGAACGTGCTGGGCCTGGAGGCGGCGCAGGAGCCCGTGGAGCGGCTGGGGCTCGATCCGCTGGAGCAGGGCCTGCTGTTCCACGAAGTGGCCGAAGCGTACCTCCGCGAGCGCCGCGACGCCGGAGCGCTGCCGGTCGCCGACGACGAGCCGGCCCGCCAGCGGCTGCTCCAGCTCGCCCGGGAGCGAGTCGACCGGCTGGTGGCGGGGACTCCGCCCCGGCACCGGCTGGTGTGGGAGATGCGGTGGCGGGCCTTCGAGGACCTGCTCCTGCGCTGGCTGGCCCGCGAGGCGCTCACGGCGGAGAAGTGGACGCCCGCCCATTTCGAGGTCGGCTTCGGGTCGGCGCGCGCCGGGGCGACCAGCGAGCCTCACTCCCCCGACCCGCTGGTCATCGAGCTGGGCGACGGCCGGATGCTCCGGGTCTCGGGCAAGATCGACCGCATCGACACCCGGCCCGACGGAGCGCTCGTGCTGCGCGACTACAAGACCGGTCGCGCGCCCAAGGACGACGGCGGCGTCTTCCGCGGCGGACGGGAGCTGCAGATCCCCATCTACGTCCTGGCCACGCGGATGCTCTTTCCCGACCGGCCGGTGGCCGAGGCGTTCCTCGACTACGTGAACGGGGGCCGTCCGGTGCCGTTCGATCCCGGCTCGGTGGCGGGCGAGGAGTTCCGGCGCCTGCTCGGCGACATGACCGGCGCCATCGCCGACGGCTGCTTCGTCCAGGAGCCCGCCTCCTGCAAGTGGTGCGACTTCACGGCCACCTGCGGGCCCCAGCCGCTGCTCGAGCTGAGGCAGCGCTTCAAGCGCGGCGACGCGCGGGTCGTGCGCTACCTGCGCCTGCGGGACTACCGATGAGCTTCCGGCCCGGCGACGAGGAGGCCCGCCGCGCGGCGCGCGACGCGCGGGGGACGAGCCTCGTGCTGGAGGCGGGCGCGGGCACGGGAAAGACGACGCTGCTCGTGGACCGCATCGAGTCGCTCGTGCGGAGCGGCGACGCCGGCCTGCTCGACATCGCCGCGGTGACCTTCACCGAGAACGCCGCAGCCACGATGAAGCTCAGGCTTCGGGAGAGGCTCGAGCGCGTGCGGGTGGACGGCGGGGCGCCGGAGGGCCAGCGCGCGCGGGCGGCGGACGCGCTCGAGGTGCTGGAGCGCGCCCAGGTGTCGACGATCCACGCCCTGTGCGGCGCCATCCTCCAGGAGCGGCCGCTGGAGTGCGGGGTGGCCCCGGGCTTCCGCGTCGCCGACGAAGCGGAGGCCGAGTCCCTCTTCGCCCAGGCGTGGGAGGAGTGGCTGGCCGAGCGGCTGGACGCCTCCGACCCGGTGCTGGCCGAGGCCTTGAGCCGGGAGATCCCCCTCGAGGGATGGATGGAGGAGCAGGAGCGGGCGTCGCTGCGCGGGCTGGCGCGGACGCTGCTCTGGGAGCGCGACCTGCGTCCGCTCGTCTCCGCAACGCCCGTCGACCCCGGAGCGTGGCGGGCCGAGCTGCTGGCCAAGGCCGCCGAGGCCCGGGCGCTGCGCGACGCGGCGGTGGCGGGCGACACCCTGGCCGAGGCGCTGAAAGGCCTGGAGGCGTTCGCCGAGTCGTGCCGGAGCCTGGAAGGCGAGGCGCTCGTCCAGCGGCTGCTGCGGCTGCCGAAGATCCGCGGCGATCTCGGCCGCCGCGGAAACTGGCGCACGGCCGAGGTCCTCTCCCGCGCCCGCGACCTCGCCCGCTGGGCCGCCGAGGCGCCGGAGCGATGGAGGACCGAGCGGGGCTCGCAGCTGCACGCCCAGCTCGTGGAGGCACTCCAGGGCGTTCTCGACCGCTACGAGCAGAAGAAGGCGGCCGAAGGCGCCCTGGACTTCGTGGACCTGCTCGTCAAGGCCCGCGACGCCCTCCGCGGGAGCGAGTCGGTGCGGCGCCACGTGCGCGAGCGTTTCCGCCACCTCATCATCGACGAATTCCAGGACACCGACCCCCTGCAGGTCCAGATCGCGCAACTCATCGCGGGGGACGATCCCGGCCGGCTGGTGGTGGTGGGCGACGCCAAGCAGTCGATCTACCGCTTCCGGCGCGCGGACGTGGCCCTCTTCCGGCGGCTCACCGAGGCGGCGCAGGGAAGGCCCGGGCACGCCGTGCTCCACCTCACCCAGAACTTCCGCTCCCGGCCCGCCATCCTGCGCTTCGTCAACCGGGCTTTCTCCGAGCTGATCGAGGGCTCGGTCGAGGCCGATCAGCCGGCCTATGAGGCCGTCCTCCCCATGCCGGGCCTGGCCGAGGGACCGGCCGTGGTCGCGCTCAGCTTTCCGGTCGAGGAGTACGCGGAGCGAGCGGAGCTGCTCCACGCCGAAGCCGCCGCCGAGGCGGCTCTCGTCGCCCACGCCGCCGGCGGGGGTTACGAGGTGCGCGATCCCCTGACCGGCCAGACGCGGAGAAGCCGGGCGGGGGACGTCATGGTCCTGGCGCCCCGCTTGACCCAGATCCGGCACCTCGAGGACGCCCTGGACGCCTCCGGGATCGCCTTCGCCGTCGACGGCGGCAAGAGCTTCTTCAGCCGGCAGGAGACCCACGAGACGCTGGCCACGCTGCGGGCGATCGAAGACCCGCAGGACCGGGCCTCGCTCGTGGCCGCCCTGCGCTCGGGCTTCTTCGGCGTGAGCGACCGAGACCTCGTGCAGTGCTGGCTGGCGGCGGGCCGGCTCTGGATCGGCCGCGATCTGGAGCCGGGGCTGCCCGGGGCCGGCGTGGTGGAACCCGCCCTCGCGCTGCTCGGCCGGCTGCATGGGGAACGGCTCCGGGTGTCGGCACCCGCGCTGCTGGAGCGGCTCTACGACGAGACGCGCGTGCTGGCCTCGCTGGCCCGAACGCGGCGGGGCACGGCGCGGGTGGCCAACCTCGAGAAGGTCGTCGCCCTGGCCCGCCAGGCCTCGAACGTGGGGGTGCTGACGCTGCGCGGGTTCATCCGCCTGCTCTCCGACCGCATCGAGGACGGCACCGAGGAGCCCGACCTGCCCGCGACGCGGCCCGGCGATCCGACGACCGTCCGCATCCTTTCCATCCATCGCGCCAAGGGGCTCGAGGCGCCGATCGTGGTCCTCCATGACGTCGCGGCCAGCCTCCAGGTCGACTCGTCGGTCGTCGCGCTGTGGGACGAGGGCCGGGTGGCGGTGGGCTTCCGCGCGGGCTGCCGGCCGCCCGACTGGAAGGCGCTGTCGGATCACGACAAGGCCAAGGCCCGGGCCGAGGGACGCCGGCTGCTCTACGTGGCCTGCACGCGGGCGCGCGATCTGCTGGTCGTGCCCCAGCCGCCGGCGCACGCGCAGGTGGGAGACTTCTGGCGGGAGCTGCTGCCCCATCTCGGCTCCTCGCCCGCCGAGGACGTTGCCGTGGTGGACGCGACGACCCTCGCCGTCGACGCGCGGAGCCGCGACGAGGTCGACCTTCATGCGCTGGCGGCCGCCGAGGGCGGCGACGCGGTGGCGGAGCGTTGGGAAGACAAGCGTAACGCGCTGATAGAGACAGCGAAGGAACGTCAGTTCCAGCCAATCTCTGCGTCGCACGTGGCCGCCCGCATCGCGCCCCCTGCCGTGGTCGCTGTGGGCAGCGAGGGTGGTCGCGACTTCGGCAGCCTCGTTCACGGCATTCTCGAATGGCCGGCGCGCTGGCTCCCTCTTTCGGCCTCGACGCCGAGGGGGCCGCCCGGGCGGCCGAGGCGGCGGCACGGGCCCTGGCCCTGCCGGTCATGGTCCGCGCCCGCCAGGCCAGCCGGCTCTGGCGAGAGCTGGGGGTGTGGTTTCCCGACGGGACGGACCTCGTCGAAGGCAAGGTAGACCTCGTCTTCGAGGAGGACGGCGGGCTGGTGGTCGTGGACTACAAGACCGACCACCTGAGCGCCGACCAGGCGCGGGCCCAGGCCGCGCACCATGCGCCGCAGCTCCAGCTCTACGGCCGCGGCCTCGCGCGGGCCACCGGCCTCCCGGTGCGCGAGCGGCTGGTGCTCT
>QHVM01000121.1 GCA_003223555.1 Acidobacteriota bacterium
CCACCGCCACCGGCTTGAGGCCGTACGCCCCGCTGAGCGCGGTGGCGAGCAGCTCGAGGCCCTTCTGATTGCGCGCGTCCAGGTGCGGTCCCGGGTCGGTCTCCAGGCGAAGCGAGCGCACGCGGGCCGCGACGTAGGAAGCGGCCCGGCCGACGAGCGCCGCACGGTCGGCCGGGATCGAGACGGGCTCCTTCTGGGGCAGCCACTCGGTGTAGAGGACTCCCTCCCGCAGGCCGAGGACGGGCGGCACGAAGTCGGCCAGGGCCTCCGCGGCCAGGAAGGCGTGATAGCCGAGCCAGCCCCAGCCCACGCTCTTGGCCAGCACGTAGCGGGTCTCCGGGCGGCCTTCGTGGTCGCGCAGACGGACCTCGTAGACGCGCTTGAGGCGGGTGTGGAACTTCTCCTCGGAGAAGTGCTGCAGGCGGCGGTTGAAGCGCTCCGCCGACGGGCTGGCCACGAGAGTCGTGGCCGCGTAGCCTCGCGCCCGGAAGTACTCCTCGACCTGCGGGCCCACCGACTCCATCTCGAGCCGCCGGCGCTTGTGCCAGGCCTCCGGCTCGAGCGTGACGGCGGCGGTGCTCGCCAGGGGCAGGCACTCGTAGCCCCGGTTCCAGTCGCGCCAGGTCGGGTGGACCGGCATCAGGATCACGATGTCGCCGCCCGCGACGCCGGCCCTGCGCAGCCCATCGACCGTCCGGGTCAGCGTGTTCCCGGTGAAGGCGGGCTCGTCCACCACGATCGCCAGGCCGCCGCGGGCGCCGCACCGCGCGATCGCCGCCTGCTCCCGCGGTGCGATGCCCTTCTTGGGGCGCAGGGTCACCGCGGTCACGTCGCCGTAGCCCCCCCGGGCCAGGGATGCCCGGACCAGCGGGGCGAAGTAGGAGCCGGCGGTGCGCAGCCCGACGACCAGGATCGCGCGCCGCCGGTCCGGGAAGGCGGTTGCGAAGCGCGCCGCCATCTCGACCACGTCGTGATGCGTGAGGTCCTGGGTGCGGAAGGCGGCCGGGACCTTGGTGCGGCGAGCGCCCAGCTCGGCGGGCATCTCGCGCCCGAGGAGCGCGGCCAGCTCGGCCGGCCCGACGGCCGGCGCGGCCGCTCCGTGCTCGCCCGCGGCCATCCAGGCCTGCAGGAAGCGCTGGAGCGCCGCGTCCCACGCGCAACGCCAGGCCTGCAGGCCGGCCAGCCGGCGGGCTCGGCGGCGACCGGCGACGGCGAGCACGCGCTCCACGGCGCTCGCGAGGGGTCGCAGCACCGGCACCACCGCCGCCACCCGGGAGAAGTCGTATCCCTCGCCCGCCAGGTGATCGTCGACGGCGTCAGCCACGGCGCAGGACAGGAGGAAGACATTGACCAGCGCTTCCTTGATCTGCCAGCGCTCTTGAGCGCCCTCCAGGCTCGATATCTCCTCCCGCAGGCGCCCGATGGCCTCCGCCACCGTGGGGAACGCGTCGAGACACCAGGCGCGGCGGCGATAGAAGCGGGACTCTGCGTCCATCAGCGCCCGGGGCAGGGGCGGCACGGCGTGCTCGACCACCATGGCCGGGGACCTGGCCGAGCCGCCGACCGCGGGCAGGCCTTCCGCGCTCGCTCTCAGGAGGTCGCCTCGCGTTCCCGGCGTCTGGCTCATGCGGCTCCCGCGCCGGACATCGGGCTGCCCGCCAGCTCGAGGATCACGCGGGCCAGCTTGTGCGGGTCATGACGGACCCGGGGGCCGGCCGCGAGCAGGTCGGCCGTCCACACCTGGCAACCGAGCGCGCTCAGGGCGTCGGCCTCGACCGGCAGCGGATGGGAGCCTTCCGCAGCGTAGGCCTGGCGGACCGGCTCGCCGAGCGGCGTGGAGTTGACGATCACGTCGTGCACGGGGAGACGCGGCGCGTGGCCGCGCAAGGCGAGCAGGTGGTCTCGCGCGTCGTAGCCGTCCGTCTCGCCCGGCTCGGTCATCAAGTTCATCACCAGCACCACGCGGGCTCCCGAGCGGGCGATCGCCCGGGGCAGTCCCCGGGTCAGGAGCACGGGGATGAGGCTGGTGTAGAGGCTGCCCGGCCCGATGAGGATGCAGTCCGCCTCCGCGACGGCTCGGAGCGCCTGCGGCAGCGCGTGCGACCTCCCGGGCGTGAGACGCATCCGGCGGATGCGGCGGCGATGGGCGGCGATCCGCGATTCACCTTCGACGCGGCTGCCGTCGTCGAACTCCGCCTCGAGACCGACGGGCCGGCTGGTCGCGGGCAGGACGCGCCCGGTCGCCCCGAGGATGTCGCCGGCCCTCTCCACCGCCCGCTCGAACCCGCTCTCCAGGTGGCTGAGCGCGGCCAGGATCAGGTTGCCGAGGCTGTGCCCGGAGATCTCGCCGTGGCCGTTGAAGCGGTAGCCGAACAGCGCCGCCAGCGTGCCGCCGCGCTCGGAGAGCGCGAGCAGGCAATTGCGTATGTCCCCCGGCGGCAGCATGCCGTAGGCCCGGCGCAGCCGCCCGGAGCTGCCGCCGTCGTCGGCCACCGTGACGATGGCCGTCAGGCGCTCGCGATCCGTTTCCCCCTCGGCGGCGCCGCCCCGGGCGGCTTTCAGTCCCGCGAGAAGGACGGGCAGTCCCGTACCGCCGCCGAGGGCGACGAGCCGGGGCTGCGGCCGCGGCGTCCCTTCGGCGCCGGCGCCGGCCGCGCGGGTGTACGCCTCAGCCGGCGGCGACAGCATGGGCGTTCGCCTTCAGTCCTCGCATGCGGATGGGTTCGTCGAAGATCTCGATGTCCTGGAACCCGTTGTCGCGGAACCAGCGGAAGACTTCGGGGTACTGCAGCTTCCACTGGTATTGCGGCGTGTACCAATCGAAGGTGTCGAGCCAGCGCCACCGCCAGTCCGGATGCAGCGAGATCGGGCACAGGGTGTTCAGCAGCTTCCCGAGTCCGGGCAGGCGGTACGGGTAGTAGAGCGGCACGGCGAGGGCCGAGAGCCCGAGCATGAGCCGGACGGGCAGCCGGGTCGTCACCTTGCGGATGCCGTCGGAGAGCTGGGGGCCATAGCGCGCGTAGAGGTAGACGGCCAGCCCTCCCCCCGGCTTGACCACCGCGGCCACCCTCTCGAAGGCGGCCCGGGTGTCCGGCGTGTGATGGAGGACGCCGACGGAGTAGGCGAGCTCGAAGGTGGCGTCGCGGAATGGCATCGCGAAGATGTCGGCCTGCAGCAGGTGGACCCGCTCGTGCCGGCCGATGTTGTCCCACGCCGCTTCGACCGCGGTGGTGAGGTCGATGCCCACCACCTCGCCGCCCTTGCTGGCCACGACCTCCGCGAACCGGCCGCTGCCGACCCCGGCATCGAGGACGAGCCGGCCCTGGTAGTCCGAGTCCTTCCATCCCGTGGTCGCCTCCAGCGCCTGCTGCGACTGGCGGGTGCCGTTCACCGAATCGAGCTGCACCCGGCTGAAGCGGTTCCACTCGTAGCCGAAGCTCGCGGCATAGCCTTGCGAGTCGACGAACCGGGGGATCCCCCGCACGATCGGGTACTCCCGGCCGCAGCGCGGGGAGACCAGGCTTCCCGTCATCACCTCCCGGCCTTCTTCCGCCCGGGCCCGGAGCTCGAGCGCCTCCCGGCACGCCGGGCAGACGAGGAAGCGGAGAGCGGACGCCTTCATGGGATCCTCGCTATGGCACGACGACGATGTCGCCCGGGCGCAGCCGGAAGTTGTCCTGGCCGCCGTCGCCCGACCGGACCTTGTCGTAGTCGAACGGGATGCGCTCGGTCTTGTCCCCGTTGGCGCGGATGACGACGATGCGCGAGCGCGCGGCGAACTCCGTGAAGCCTCCCGCCATGGCCAGCACGTCCATCACGGTGGCCGCGCTGCGCAGCTCGAAGCGGTCGGGCTTGGGGACCTGGCCGATCACGGCGACCTTGAAGCTCCGGACCTCCGTCACGACGACGGACACTTCCGGATGCGGCATGTACTCCGCCAGCCGGCCGAGCAGCCGCTCGCGCAGCTCCATGGGTGTGAGGCCGGCCGCCTCGACGTCGTTGAGCAGGGGCAGCGAGATCTTGCCGTCGGGGCGGACCGGTGCGGTGCGGCTCATGGGCTCGTTGTTCCAGACCGACACCTGCAAGACGTCCTCCGGCCCGATGCGGTAGCCGGGATCGTCCAGCGCCGGGACGCCCCGGCGCTTGGTGGCGGGCGTGGTGCTGGCCGCCGCCGACGCGACGAAAAGCGCGAGCACGAACGGGATGGGGCTCATCGCTCATCTCCGTGCAAATGGAGGCTCCGCTCAAGCTCCCGGGGCCGGCGGCCGCAGGGCGAGGGGAGGCGGGGCGGGCACCGGCTTGATCGGGGGCGCCACCCGCTCGACCGTCTCGCTCGCCGCCGCGGCCAGACCGTCTCCGGAGGCGCGCCGGAGGTCGGCCGAGCGCCGGGCCGCCGTCGCGTCCGGCCCCCGGACCGCCCCTGCGCGCTCGCGGGAGGCCGACTCGCGCCCGCGCAGCACGATCTTGCAGGTCTCGAAGAGGATCCGGAGGTCGAGCCAGGCCGACATGTGCTTGATGTAGTACATGTCGTACCTCATCTTCTCGATCTCCTCGTCCAGGTCGTTGGCGTACTGGTAGCGCACCTGGGCCCATCCGGTCAGACCCGGCCGGACGAGCGAGCGCAGCGCGTAATAGGGGATCGTCTCGCCGCAATCCGGCGTGTTGCGCATGACCATCACGAGCAGGTCGAGGTTCGAGACGGGATGGGGGCGCGGTCCGACGAGGTTCATGTCGCCCTTGACCGTGTTGAGGAGCTGGGGCAGCTCGTCCAGCCGGAACCGCCGCAGGTAGCGGCCCACCCGGGTGAGCCGGTCGTCGTTGTCCCTCACCCATTCGGAGGTTGCCTTGTCGGCGGGGCGCATGGTGCGGAACTTGATCAGCTTGAAGAGCTTCCCCGCCCGCCCGACACGCTCCTGGATGAAGAACACCGGTCCGGCAGAATCGAGCTTGATCACGAGCGCGATGAGGAGGAGCAGCGGCGCCGCCAGGACGAGGCCGGCCGCGGCCAGGGGCAGGGTCAGGGCGCGGGCCAGCGTGAGGTCCAGCCGGAAGCTCCGGAAGTCGTTGCTGAAGATCAGGCTGCTGGGCGTCAGGGCCTCGATGGCGATCTTTCCCGTGAGCTTCTCGTAGACCTGCGCGCCGTCCTCGACCGCGATGCCTTTCAGCCGCAGATCGAGCAGCGGCTTGAGCGGCATGCTTCCCCGGCGGGAGGCGAGGGCGACGATGACGCGGTGGGGACGGATGTCGGCGATGACGCGGGTGACGTCCCGCAAACTCCCCAGCCTCGGACAACCCGGCAGTGGCGTCCCGGCCCGGTCATCGAGGAAGCCCATCACCCTGTGACGAAGGTCGGGCCGGGCCTGGATCTCCGCGATCAGCTCCTGGGCGAGCGCCCCTCCCCCGATGATCAGGACCCGCTGGAGTCGCCTCCGCGTCTCCATGAGGCGATAGGCGGCCTCCCGCACGACGAACGCGAAGACCAGCGCGGCCGCGCCGCTCGCCAGCAGGCGCCGCGGCCCGATCGCACCCCAGCCGAAGGGCGCGTGGCCGGCGAGCAGGAGCAGCGCGCCCACCGCGGCGACGCGGGGCAACCGCGGCGCCGTTTGCCGGAACCGGCGGAGCCGGCGCAGGTCATAGAGGTCGTAGTAGTAGAAGGCGGCGACGGTGCAGAGCACGATCGCCAGGGCGTGGGCGGTCGCCACGGCGGGGGCGGACCCTTGCCCCGGCGGCGCCTGGGTCCAGAGGAGGACGGCCGAGGCGACGGCGAAGACGACCATCGCGTCGAGAAGGGCCAGGATCACCGCCACGGCTGCGGCCTCGCTTTCTGGCCGCGCTTCGTCTTCGCCTGGCCCCTCCAGGACCGCCACCAGCCGCCCCGCCGCGGGGCCGAGGGATGGTGGTAATAGCTGCGGTAGTCGCCGCCGTAGTACCCCGACAGGGGTCGGTCGTCGCCGTTGAACACGATGCCCAGCACCTTTGCCTCGTCCATCGCGCTGAGGGCCTCTCCCAGGAGCTTGCGGGGCGTCCGGTGGGCCGCGACGACGAGCAGGAAGCCGTCGATCCACTGCGACATCAGCCGGCAGTCGGGCACCAGCAGCACGGGAGGCATGTCGAGGATCACGCAGTCGTACGAGCCGCGGGCCGTGTCCAGGAGCTGGCCCACCCGCGCCGACTCCAGCACCCGGTACGCGTCGGCCGGGGCGGCCCCGGCCGGCACGACGGCGAGGGTGTAGGGAGTCGCCTGCACGACCGCGGCGAGATCGATCTGCTCGTCACGGACCGCGTCGGCCAGGCCAGGGGCGTCCATATCCAGCCCCAGGTTGGCGGCCACGAACGGCCGGCGCAGGTCGGTGTCGACGAGCAGCACCCGGGAGCGGGACGACTGGGCCAGGGTGGCGGCGAGGTTGATGGCGGTGGTGGTCTTTCCGTCTCCGGCCGCCGGGCTGGTGATGGCGATGACCTTGCGCTCCTTGGCGGCGAGCTGCTCCACCGACTGGCGGAGCAGCCGGTACTGGTCCGCCTCGAACGAATAGGGAGACAGGAGGCTGGCGAGGTGCTCTTCCACTTCGGGGACGGGAGCCGCCTCTCGACTGTCGCGCCCGGGGCGGCTCTCCGCCGAGTCGGCGATGAGCGGCTCCCCCCGCGCATCGCCCGGGGACCGCCGCTCCAGCTCCAGGTACTGGCTCATGGACACGGGACGGGAGTTGGTTCGCATGCCTGCCTTCGCTGGTCCGGGCCACGCGGTGGACGGCGTGGGTGAGGAATCCGAGCGCGAGCAGCACGCTCGCCGCGGCCAGCCAGATCCGGCGCCGGCTCGCGCGCCGATCGCCGGCGGTGACGATGAGCGGGATGCTGGCCACGACGGGGACGCGGGTGAACGAGCGGACCTCGTCCGCGCTGTGGAAGGACGTGTCGAGCCGGTCGGCCAGCCCGGCCGCGGTGGCCGCCATCACCAGCGAGCCGACGAGCGTCAGGAACAGCAGCACCAGGCGGTTGGGAGCGACGGGACCGATGGGCACCGCGGCCGGGTCCAGGATCCGCAAGGGCGAGGGAGCCGAGCCGTTGTCGCCTTCGTCGAGCTGCGCCTGCTCGTACCGCTTGCGCAGCGAGTCGTACAGGTCGCGCGTCGTCTGGTAATCGCGGGCGACCTCCTGATAGCCGCGCTGGCGGCGGGGCGTGTTCTCGAGCCGCCGGATCTGCTCCTCGATCTCCCCCCGGAGCCGGGCCTCGTCGGATTTCAGCCCGGTGATCTGGCTCTCGATCTCCGGAACGGCGTCGCGAAGCCGCGCCGCGCGGGCCGAGGCGACGGCGGGGGCGGAGGGCGGCGCCGCCTCCCCGGGGGCCGGCTCCCTCTCGAGCGCGGCGACCTCTTCCTTCAGACGGATGACGTCCGGGTACTTGTCGCTGTAGCGGCTGCGAAGGCCTTTCAGCTCTTCCTTCTTCTGCGCCAGCCGCGTGGCCGGGGAGCCGGCGCCCCCGGCGGTCGCCGCCGAAGCCGGGGCCGCTTCGGCCTCGGCCAGCTCCTTCAGCAGGTCGTTGCGCCGGTCGACGGCCCGAAGGCGCTCGTCGGCCGCCGTCCGCAGGTCGGCCTGCAGCCGCGTGAGGTTGGCCAGGTTGGCTTCCATCTGCTGCGGCAGCTCGCCCTCGTGCTGGTCCTGGAACTGCCCCAGCGCGCGCTCCTGCTCCTGGAGGTTCTGCTTCACGTCGTCGAGCTGCGCCTTCAGCACCTGGACGGTGCCGCTGGTCTGGCGCTCGCGGATCTTGCGGTCCTGCTCGAGGTAGAACGAGGCCAGCCGGTTGGCCACCCGGGCCACCGTCTCGGGATCCGCGCCGCGGTAGCTGATGGCGAAAGCGATCGTGGAGCCGATGCCGCTCGGCTGGGGCTGGACCTTCGACTCGGTATGGATGTCGCTCCGCATGCGGTTGACGGCGTCCTCCATGGACGCCTGCCGCCGGAGGTCGGGGTAGAGGCCCTCGGCCTGGATCAGCGACTCCAGCCGCGAGCGGCTGAGGATCTCCTGGCTGATCACCTGCAGGCGCGATTCCAGCTCTCCGGTGGCTCCGGCCAGGCTCCGGCCCTGCTCGACGATCACGGTGGCCGTCGAACGATAGAGGGCGGGGAGGCTGAAGGTCAGCGTGGTGCCGGCCGCCGCCGCCAGCGCGAAGATCGGCAGGGCCAGCCACTTCTTCCGGCTCCATATCTCCGCGAAGCGCTGCACGGGATGAGGTCCTTGTCCGCCCATGGCTTCCACTCTCAGCTCACCATCGAACTAGGCGGGGACCACCTGGGTGCCGTCCACCTCGACGGCGACGCTGCGCTGGAGCAGGTGCACCGACAGCACCAGGAGGCCCTTCTCGGGGCGGACCTTGACCAGGACGCCTTCCAGGTCGGCGAGAGGGCCGGAGACGATGCGGACCCGCCGGCCTTCGTGAAGATACGGATGGGGGAAGGCCGGAACCCGCGAGGCCGCGACCTGGCGCACGGCGGTCATCTCCGACTCCGGGACCACCGCCGGCCGGTCCCAGCGGTCGCCCAGGAGGCGCACGAGACCCCGCGCCTTGCGCACCTCGATGTGGGCCGCCTTGTCGAGCGCCTCGTTCAGGAACAGGTAGCCGGGGAACATGGGCGCCTTCACCAGCCGCCTCGCGCCGGCCCGGAAGGACCACATGTCGACCCTGGGCAGGAACGGATGGAACCCCCTCGCGGCGAGCTGCTCGTAGACCATCTGCTCGCAGTGGCTGTGTGTCCACAGGACGTGCCAGGGCGCTTGCCGTGGCGCGTCGAGGCCCGCGGTCGGGCCGGATAGCGGCGAGCCCGTCGGGTAGCCGCCGGATGGATGCACGACTTCGGTCGCCAAGGCTTCGCCCCCTTCGGTTTCGGACTGCCCTCCACAGCCCGGAACCTCATGCCAACGCCACTCTTGCGGGGCGGCCGGCGCCGGCGGCCTCGCGGCCGCCCGGCGTGGTCAGGCTTCCGGTCCTCCGCGGCCGCTCTCCGCCCAGGACGTCCGAGCGCCCGTTGCGTCGCCGCCTTCCCGCCAGCGTCTCCGGACCCCCGGTTTCGGGAGAGCCCGATCCGCGGTCGGGTGACCGCAGTGGACGGGAGGGTAGAGGCGAAGAGGTTTGACGCTCTGGAAGCTCGGACGTCCTCGGAAGAGAGAAGCTGGACCGGCGGTGCTGCCGCCGCATGTCGTCAGTCGCATGGCGGGTGACCTCTTCTTCACCCGTTCATGAAGTTAGGAGCCCGCCGGGAGGATGCAATTGGAGCGATCCGGAAAGACCGATCAGGGAATCCCTGAAAGCCCGATCGGGTACTGGCGGGGCGACCCGGCCCGACTTCAGCCGGGGCCTACCGGCGTTTCCAGACCGTGATGCTCCCGTGCTCGCCGCCGCCGAGGACGACGATTTCGGGCACTCCGTCGTGATCGAGGTCCGCCACGCTCATGCCTTGCGGCGGCGGCAGGCCCTTGGTCGGCAGGCCACAGTCGGGGACCAGGGACCAGCCGCCCTTCCCGTCGCCCCTGAACCAGAAGAGCCCGTACCCGTCCCGCACGTCGCCGGTGAGGTTGCCCCCCCCGAGGACGTCGAGGTTCCCGTCCCGGTCGAGGTCGGCCAGGGCGATCGCGTCTGACGTGAATCTCAGGACCTTCAAGCCGGCGGACGAGGCTTTCCATCCCCGGTGGCCGTCGCCCAGGTAGACGTCCGGTCCGTTCGGCTGGTCCCGGCCGAGGTTTCCGCTGACCGCGATGTCGAGATGGCCGTCCTTGTTCACATCGGCGAGAGCCAACGAGTCCGGGGTCTGTCCGGGCGGCCGAAACGGGGCCGGGCCTCCGGTGAACCTTCCGCGGCCATCGCCGTAGTAGATGTAGATCCCCCAGCGCTGGAAGGCGGCCAGGAGGTCGAGGTGGCCGTCATGATCGAGGTCCGCGACGAGCACGTCCCGCCCCGGCAGCGTGGGTCCCGGCCGGGGATCGGGAAGCGTCTTCTGGAGGCCCCAGTTTCCGGCCCCGTCGCCGCGGTAGATCTCCAGGCCGGCCTTCTGATATCCCATCAGGACCAGATCGAGAAGGCCGTCGCCGTCGAGATCGGCGAGTTGGGCTCCTGCGTACCCGTCGTCTCGGCGAAGGATCCTTTCGCTGAATCTCCCCTTCCCGTTGCTGAGGAGGGTCTGCACGCGCCCGAAGTGGCCGGCGGCCACGATGTCCGGGAAGCCGTCGCGGTTGATGTCGCCGGCGGCCAGCGCGGCGTAGCCCGTGTCGGTCCAGGTCGGCTTCATCGCGGTGAGACCCCCCTTGCCGTCGCCGAGCCAGATGCGGAGCGGGTTTTCGGCGAGCCGCGCCGTCGCCACCAGGTCGGGATGCCCGTCTCCGTCGAGATCGAGCACCAGGGGACGAAAACGCCACTGCGTCTCGGACCCGATCGTGAGGGCCTTGAGATACGTGGCCGGCGCGGTCGCGGAGAAGAGGGCCCCCGACGCTCTCGCCACGAGCCACACGACCGCGATGAGGAAGACCGGTCGTCTCATGAAGTCGGCTGGGGAAGGCTCATGGTGAATCCTACTCCGCCCGAAAAGGCGACAGGGGCGGCTCGCCCGCCCCCGTCGCCACGCGGAACGCGGATCGGGAGTCTACTCCGGCGGCGGGTTCGGCTCGAAGGTCGTCGAGACCGGCGTGCTGTCGTCGTACAGCGAGTACGAGTAGTCTCGGATGCCGGTGAAGTCGACGGTGGTGTGGGTGTCGACGCGGCACGAGATTTCATCGACCAAGGGTATGCATCTGGGGGGGATCCCGATGCATCTGGTGATCCTCCTGCAGTTGACCGGCAGATTATCCAGGTCGAGGAGATTGATGGTCACGAGCCCGCTCGCATCCGCGGGCAGCGTCTTCGTGAAGTCCTCCGCGGTCTCCACGATCCCGATCAGGGTTACGTCGCCGGCGCTCGGCTGCCTGGCGAAGTACGACTCCACCAGACCCTTCGTGGCGAAGGACGTGTTCAGGTTCTGATCGATCTCGCTGAGGCTGCGTTCGGTCCAGCAGGTGAAGTTCGTGCCGGTCGACTCCAGCCTCTCGTCCTCGCTGTAGAACTTGAGGCCGACGGAGGTCACCTCGTTGGGCAGGTTGGAGTGCACGTCCAGGGTGAGGAGCGTGAGGTCCGTCCGGACCGGGGGAACGGTGCTCTCATAGCGGACGCTCCCGAAGATCTTCCCGGTGACCATCTTGTAGTGGTTCCCGTCGAAGGCCAGGTTGCCGTTGGTGTCGGCGGCGGTCTGGTCACCGGTCCAGACCCCCTCGCCGGCCTGGATGGGAAGCGCGTTGTACGCCCGGGCCCCGAACTCGGAGGCCCGGATGACGGCATCGCCGATGAGTGAGTCGAACTTGATGGGGTTGCCGCTGCTGCTGTCGTCGATCACCCAGGCGATGAGGTAGCCGCGGTCGCAGGGGGGCTCGGTAGCGCCGTTGCCGGCGGCGTCGAACACGACCGTCCCGTTGACCGTCACGTCGAGGTTGAAGTCCTGCTCCCGGCAGATGGTCGAGCTGCCCTCGTCGGTGAGCGGCGGGCAGACCCAGTGGGCCCTCAGATGGATGTTCTGCCCTGCCGTGCAGCCCAGTCCCGACTCGAGAAGCTGCTTGGGGCAGGTCGCGCTGATCTCGAACTGGGTCGCGGGTTGATCGTTCGTGAAGCCACGGATGAACTTGTGGAACACGATGACGCTGCCGGGCTCCTCGGAGTCGTTCAGATCCCAGGCCAGGATCGGCTTGGCGAACCCGACCGCCAGTAGGAG
>QHVM01000042.1:0-7142 GCA_003223555.1 Acidobacteriota bacterium
GCGGGTCGCTCACGTCCAGCGGGCGCAGCAGGACCGCGTTCAGCACTCCGAAGACGACGACGTTTGCCCCAATCGCAAGCATCAGAGTGACGAAAGCCACGAGCGTGAACACGGGAGACTTCCAAAGCACGCGCAGCGCATAACGAGTGTCCATCAGCAGGTCTTGAAAGAATGGTACGTGAGGACTCGGTTCGTGGTGGTCCTTCGCTTCTTGGCCATGGCATGCACCCGCTTACGAACCTAGAAGCTTCGGCTCCGGAGGCCGAAGGACTAAGGCTGCAAATCCCGCCGAAGCGTCAGGCCGCCGTCGACCGTGATGACCTGGCCGGTGAGGTAGGAATCGGGCTCGAGCAGGAGCCGCACCACCTTTGCCACGTCCTCCGGCCGACCGAAGCGGGGGATCACCCCGCGCTCGACGTAAGGGTCGTACTTGCCGGAGTCGATCGAGGCCCGGGCCATTCCGGCCGTGGTAGCGCCGGGGGCGACGACGTTGACGCGGATGTCCGCCGCTCCCCCGAACTCCTTGGCCAGGATGCGAGCGGCCTGGACGAGGGCGGCCTTGGGGCCGGCGTAGGCGAGACTGCCCTCGAAGGGATGCACGCCCTGCATGCTCGAGAAGAGGACGATGGCCCCCCGCGTGCCTTTCGCCACCATCCGCTCGGCCGCCGCGCGAGCCAGCAGCACCGGCGCCTCGTAGTTGGCGGCAAAAGAGGCCGCGAGCGCGCGAGCGTCCAGCTCATGCGGCTTGACCCGCGCCGGATCACCGGTGAGCGCCACCAGGCCGTACAGCTCCCCCTTGACCTCGAACGCCGCGTCGAGGCAGCGCTGCCGGCCCTCCGCCTGTCCGACGTCGGCTTCGACCAGCGTCACCGGCCCGCCGTAGAGGTCCTGCAGCTTCTGCTGGAAGGCGAGGGCGCGGCCGCGGGCCGAGCGGTAGGCGACGACGGGCAGCGCGCCGTCCTGGAGGAGAAGCGCGGTGATCGCCGCGCCCAGGCCGCCCGCGCCGCCGGGGAGGAGCACCACCCGGCCGGCCAGGGCCTTCCGGCCGAAGTCGTATCGGTGCTCGGCGTGGCGCTTGGCCTGGTCGGCGTCGAGGAAGCGGGAGGGCATCGTTCAGACCGCGAAGAGGGACAGCAGCTCGGCCGGCGTCAGCCCCTCGAGCGAGTCTACGACACGATGGGCCGCGCCCAGCTTGGCCGCCGGGTAGGAGTTGGTCACCCCCACGACCTTCATCCCCGCGGCCCGGGCCGACGCGATGCCCGGCACCGAGTCCTCGAAGACGAGGCAGTCGGCCGGCCGCAGGCCGGAGGCCCGGGCGGAAAGATGCTCCATGGCGGCGAGGTAGGGCTCGGGAGCGGGCTTGGAGTGCCGCACGTCTTCGGCGCCCACGATGGCGGCGAAGGCGTCGCGCATTCCGCTGGCGGCCAGGATGGCCTCGATCTCCGGCCGCCGCGCGCCGGAGGCCACGCCCAGCGGATAATCGCGGGCGAGCGAGCGCACCAGCTCCCGCGCTCCGGGGAAGAACGGGATCTTCGGCAGCAGCTCGGCGAAGATCCGCGCCTTGCGCTCGGCGATCGCGGCCACCCGCGCACGGTCGGCCGCCTGGCCGTGGCGCTCGAGGGCGATGCGGATGGCGCCCCGGTCGTCGTAGGCCAGGTAGTACAGGTAATACTCCTCCTCTTCGATGGCGATGCCCTCCGGGATGAGCGCGTCGCGCTGGGCGCGGAAGTGCAGCTTCTCGCTGTCGACGAGCACGCCGTCGAAGTCGAAGATCACCGCCCGCATTAGAATCCGCTCGCCCGCATGCTGGTGAAGGCCGCCGCGCTCCTGGTCCTCCTCCTTCTCCTGTGGATGGTGTTCCGGTTCGCCATGGGGCTGCGCTGGGCGAAGGTCTCCCGGGAGGCCGCCCGGGCCGCCGAGCAGGCGCGAGGACGGCGGGTGGTGGCCGAGATCCCCCTCTCCGAGGACGAGCTCGTCTTCTTCGGGGAGGACGAGGCGGGATTCTACTGGGGCGGCCGGCAGTCGCGCAAACGCGACCTCGCCGGGGCGCGACTCCTGCTGAACGGCGCCGTAGTGGCCTCCTCCTCACGGCCGGGCGAGAGGCTGCCCGATCCTCCGCCCCCCGAGGAACATCAAGGAGTCGAGCACTGGGACGTCGTCCTGTATCTATCCGGCGGCCGAAGCGAGCGCATCCCTTGTGGCAGCCTGAGGGAAGGCGTCAGCCGGGAGATCGCCACGCGGGTCTTCGAGGCCGTCGGCTCGGCCATGCGGAAGGAGGCTGGCTCATGAAGTCCCACACGGTCCACTTGACGATGAACGTCCCCGCGCGCATGGATTTCGTCAACATCACGAAGGAGGTCGAGAAGGCAGTGGCCGACAGCGGCGTGCGGGAGGGCCTTTGCCTCGTCAACGCGATGCACATCACCGCGTCGGTCTTCATCAACGACGACGAGGCCGGGCTGCACGCGGACTACAAGCGGTGGCTGGAATGGCTGGCCCCATACGATCCGAGCCCCGAGCGCTATCACCACAACCGCACGGGCGAGGACAACGGCGACGCTCACCACAAGCGGCAGGTCATGGGCCGCGAGGTCGTGATGGCGGTGACGAAGGGCAAGCTGGACTTCGGCCCCTGGGAGCAGGTCTTCTATGGGGAGTTCGACGGTCGCCGGCCGAAGCGGATCCTGGTCAAGGTGATCGGAGAATGAGCCGGACCGGGGCCGAATCTATAATCATAGTCGCGTGCTGAGACTCGATGGCCTCCCCGGCCGCGACCTCGTCGAGCAGGGCCTGTCCGATATCGCGCGGGGGACGCAGTCGGTGCCCGCCCTGCTCGTCGCCATCGGCGCGCCACGCCTGCGCCGCCTGGGCGTCGACGTCCCTTCCATCTCTATAACCGACCCCGAGCACCGGCTCTACCTCGAGCTGAGCCGGTCAGATCCCGACTCGGCCCACTCCCGGTACAACGCTCTCCTCCGGAAGCTCGTGAGCTTCGAGCGCGCGGCGGAATGCGCGAGCTGACCGACGCCGCGCGGCTCCGCGCCTTCATGCGGGCCCTGGCCGCCGAGGCGGACCAGGAGGCGCGCGTCTACTTCACGGGGGGCGCGACGGCGGTCCTGCTCGGCTGGCGGCCGACGACTATCGACGGCCTCCGCATGAACGTCGAGCTGGCCTCCCCGGCTCACTTCATCCCCGAGCTGCCGGGCTGGGAAGAACGCAGCCCGTTCATCGCCCGGGAAGGCAAGGTCTCCTTCCACCACTACGACCTCTATTCGCAGGCCCTCTCCAAGATCGAGCGCGGGCATGCGCAGGACCGCCAGGACGTCGCGGTCATGCTGCAGCGCGGCCTCGTGGAGCCGGCCCGTGTCCGCGAGCTGTTCGCCGCGATCGAGCCGAAGCTCTACCGCTACCCTGCCCTCGACCCCGCATCCTTCCGGAGGGCGGTCGAGGAGGCCCTGGCCCGCGGCTGAGGCACGTCGCCCGAGCCCTTCAGGGGTGGGGCCCGTGCTTCGGGTTGCCGCGCTCGTCCACGACGAGGTGCTTCGTCCCCGGAGGCAGCACCTGCAGCGTCTTCAGGAACTCGACGAGGGCGTCCTGGTCGCTGGCGAAGCTGCGGGTCACCCCGGGCAGGAAGTCCGAGCCCGTGGTGAAGGAGATGTAGTCGGTGCCGTAGAACATGGCCAGCACCGTCGAGGCCGCGCCGCTGAACGTGCTGTGACCGGAGACGTAGTCGGGGAACGGAGGAGTGACGAGGTACGAGCTCCAGGTGGCGCCGTCACCGCCCGCGCTGCGAATGGCGGTCACCGGACGCCAGAAGTCGAAGGTGTACTTGGCGTCCCAAGCGCAGATGGCGGCGTCGGCCATCGCGATGTTGAGCAGGGCGAACAGGCGGGCGTTCTGCTCCAGCGTGTTGCCCTGCGCGGCTCCCACGATCTGGGCGATGCTGTTCCAATGGCCGGGAGGCGTCTCCGTGCCGGCGCCGTCCGCCCAGAAGAGGGCGATCTGGCTCTGGTCGTCGGTGCGCGTGGACCCGACCGCCAGCCCGATCGCTTTCACCTCGTCGAAGTCCGCCACGCACTTCGAGCTGTCGAGAGGGAGAGGCGGTCCCGGCGGACGGAACTGGGAGCTGTGGGTCATTGCGAAGGGCGTGACGAATCCCCACTGCGGCAACAGGTAGGCAGCAAGCGCCGGGGGCGTCGGCACCCAGTAGCCGGGCCCGCTGAACGACGGGGGAGGGACGACGGCGTCGGCGCCGTCGTTCGCGCGCCAGGCGAGGACCTGACCGGCCACGGATTCGCCCCAGGCCTTGCCGCTCCTCTTCTGAGGGCTGTCGGCGATCGCGCCCAGGATGGCAGCATGCAGCTTGTCGAAGTCGGAAGCGCCCGCCGGGAACAGCGCGACCAGCGCCTTGTGCGCGGCCGCGCTGGCGGCGGCCTCCCGGGAAGCGCTGGCCGCCACGGCACTCGGCACGCGATATGTCTCGTAACGGCGGTCGATACCGTTGACGGCGTCGTAGATCGAGACATGGAGGATGGCGAGAGCGCGCGATGCCCGAGGTGGCGGCGTCCTGCCGGTGCGGATCGCGTTGAGCGCGGCGTGGTTCCAGTCGGTGACGACGTCGGCCGAGGCGGACGCCCCGGCGCTCACGACGCCGAACAACAAGAGTGATCCGGCGATTGTCTGGGCCTTCATCTAGGTTTCCTCCGGCTGTCGGATGGCCGCCGTGTCGGTTCTGAAGGAGGGACGCGCCGAAACCCTACGCCCGGGGAAGGGGCGTGTCAAGGGCTTCGGCCGCCGTGGCGACCGGGCCCGGCCACCCCCGGCGCACCCTCACCACGTGTCTTCGGGAACCCCGGCCTTGCGGTTGGCGTCGCGGGCGAGGACGAACAGGAGGTCCGAAAGCCGGTTGAGGTAGGCGAGCACCAGCGGATCGACCTCCTCCTGCCCGGCCAGGCTCACGAGCCGCCGCTCCGCGCGCCGGCAGACCGTGCGCGCGAGGTGGAGCAGTGCGCCCGCCGGCGACCCTCCCGGCAGGATGAACGCCTTCAGCGGCGGCAGCTCCTCCTGTCGAGCGTCGATCGCATCTTCGAGGCGCTTCACGTGCTCGGCCGTGACGGCGGCCTTCGGCTTGCGCCCGCCGATGCGGGCCTGCGGATCGGCCAGCTGTGCACCGAGGGCGAAGAGGTCCCTCTGGACCTGGGCCAGGAGCGCGTCCAGGCCCGCGTCCTCGCGATGGCTCCGCACGGCGCCGAGGCAGGCGTTGAGCTCGTCCACCTCGCCGTAGCAGTCCACGCGCAGGCTGTCCTTCTTGACCCGGGAACCGTCGATGAGGCCCGTCTCGCCGCGGTCGCCGGTGCGGGTGTAGATCTTCAACGCGGCTCTGCGAAGGGCAGATCGACCACCTTCGCCGGCGCGCCCCCCACCTCGACGGCGCTGCCGGGCTCGGCGCGGCTGCGGTGCACGTAGGCGAGCGCCACCGGGCCGAACCGTGACGATACCGCGGCGGTCGTGACGCGGCCCACTTCCTTGCCGCCGGCGGTGACCGCGTCCCCGGCCGCGGCGGGTGAGGAGAGCTTCAGGCCGCGCAGCAGCTTGTTGACGTGGCCGCCCCGTCCCTCCAGCCGCGCCACGACCTCCTGGCCCACGTAACAGCCCTTGGTCGCGGAATGGTACTCGCCGAGGAGGCCCGTTTCGTGGAGGAGGTTCTCCTCGGTGACGTCGGGCCCGTACCAGGGCCGGCCGGCCTCGACGCGCTGGACGTCGAGGCTCTCGACGGTGGCCGGGAACGCGCCTTCCGCCCGCAAGGCCGCGGCCACCGGCTCGACGGCGCCCGCCGGCACATGCAGGACGAAGCCGTCGCCGGGAAGGTCCCCCGCCCTGACGACCCGCACCGGCCCTCCCGCGATGCGCGCCAGGACGTGCGCCTCCGGCCCGAGGGTGGGCACGTCGGCTCCCGCGCGACCGAGCACGGCGTGGGCCTCCGGCCCCACGACGGCCAGCACGACGTCCGTCTGCTGCTCGAAGCGGACCGGCGTGGCCACCCGGTAGTGGGCGAGGGCCTGCTCGACGGCGTCACGGCGGCCCCCGGCCACCTCCAGCCGCACGGCGTCCGGCTCGACCAGCACCCGCACGAAGGCCAGCAGGCGGCCCTTGACGTCCATGAGCGCGGCCCGGCAGCCCTGGCCGGGCTTCAGGGCCTGGACGTCGTTGCTCAGGATGCTGTGGAGGAACTTCAGGCGCGGGGGGCCGGTGACGGTGAGGACGGCCCGGTCGGCGAGGGCGACCAGGGCCGCGGCCGGCGCCTCCGCCACGCCTCAGCCCTTCTTCGTCGGATCGAGCGTGGCCAGCAGCTTGGCCAGGTCGTCGGCGTGCTGCTCCTCGACGGCCAGGATCCCCTCCATCATCCGCCGGGAGGTCACGTCGTCGTTGCCGAGGTAGCGGACCATGTCGCCGTAGGAATCGATGGCGATGCGCTCGGCGACGAGGTCCTCCTTGATCATGTCCACCAGCGTCTCGCCCTCCTTGTATTCCGCGTGGCTGCGGGTGAGCAGCCCGTCGGGGTTGAAGTTGGGGGCGCCGCCGAGCTGCGTGATGCGCTCGGCGATCTGGTCGGCGTGGCCCTGCTCTTCAGCGGCGTGCTCCTGGAACTCGGCGGCCACCGCCTGGGCGTGGATCCCGACGGCCATGAAGTAGTGCCGCTTGTAGCGCAGGACACAGACGATCTCCGTGGCCAGGGCTTCGTTGAGCAGGCGGATGACGGTCTGGCGGTCGGCCTTGTAGCCCTCGGTGACGGCCCCGTTCTCGATGTGCTGCCGGGCCCTCTCGCGCAGCGTCTTGATGTCGGTCAGGAACTCTTTTGCCATGAGGCAACCCTCCCGCCGACGATCTTACCCCGGCCTGCGCCGGGCGGGTGTGCGGATTCCCTGAGTGTCCGGCGCGCGCAGCGGAGCGTTTCCTTTGCCGTCCCGCGGCGGATTCATTCCGCCGCGGGACGCTTGATGACTTTACACGCGGAGCGGAGCGCGCCGCATTCGTCTAGTAGAACACCCCGTTCTTCTCGCGTCCGATCTGGGCGAAGTGGACGGTCGTCGTCCCCTTGTCCGCCGGGTCGGAAACGAACCGGAAGCCGTGCCTGGCCGGTG
>QHVM01000042.1:7153-53471 GCA_003223555.1 Acidobacteriota bacterium
CGATCGTCGCAAGATCCTCGAAGAAGTCTCCGCGGAAAGCGTTCGGGTCGCAGTTGCTGTACGACCGGTGCTGGATGGTGCCGCTCCACGTCATCTTGAGCGAGTTGAGGATCGAGTTGACGTGGCCCTCCGGGTGGAACGTGTTGAGCGCGTTCGGGACGTCGAAGCCGTCGAAGACCAGCACGTTCTTGACCTGCAGGGAGGCCGTCTCCGCCTTCGGGTCGAACTTCACGCTGCCGACGGGAATGGGCGCGCTCCACATCACGCCGCTGGGGCTGACCCCGGGGTCCCACGAATGGTTCAGCGTTGAGCCCGACGGGCTCAGGCTGTCGAGTCATATGAATGCGAACGCCCCCTTGTGGACCCGGCCGTCGGTGCCGACGAACTTCCCCGCCATGAATCGCATGTCGGTGTGGAACCGGTAGGGAGTGCTGACCATCGTGGTGGTGTCGGTGCCGGTCCCGTTCAGCTCGAGATCGGCCTGGCCGATGACGCCGTCGAAGTCGAAGATCGTCGAGGGGTCACGGCCGTTGGGTTGTGTGGTGCCCTCGGGGTCGGTGGTCGCAGTCGAGCCGTCGGCCGGGCCGGGGAAGAAGAAGTGGAAAGCGCCGAAAGCGGCCGGGACCTTGTTGATGTGCGGAATCGGGTCGGCCGCGGGGCACACCTGACCCTTCTCGCCTTGCTCGCCGTTTTCGCCCTGGTCGTCGTCGTCGCTGCGGACCGGAGTCCAGAGGCCGGAGCCGAGCATGACACCGGCCGCCCCGGCCGAGGCCCCGAAGAACTGTCGTCGCGAGACGCTCGGCAGCGGGCCGAGGGGTCCCGCGCGCCGAAATCGGCTGAAGACTGGAAGCTTCATCGTATCCTCCTCGTTGGCGAAGAGCGCTGGAGTGATGGGTTTTGCGGGCTTCACGAGCTATACGCTTCGGCCGGCCGGGCTGTCAACAGGAATCTCGGGCCTGACTGGCCGGCCGGATAAACGGCTAACCGGGGAGCAGCTTACGGCTCGAGGGTGAGCGTGAACGCGTCGGTCCGGTCGCGGACCTTGACCACGACCAGGCCGTTCTCGCTGCGCGTCCAGCCTCGTGCGGCCTTCTCGAGGCCGGCGGCGTCGAAGCGGGCGAGCGCCTCTCCCGCGACGGCCACCCGAGACGGCTCCCCGGCGCCGCGCACCTCGAAGACGAGGTCGCGGGGCGCCGGTCGCCACGAGCCCTCCATCGTAGCCACCTCGATCGCCAACCGGCCGCCGTCGCGCCGCTGTACGAAGCGGCGGCGCGCGAAGGACCCCTGGCGGTAGGCCAGGCCCTGGCCCTCGTCCTCGTAGAGGCTCGCCTCGGAGTGAGAGGCGGGAAAGACGGCGACCCTCAGAGGCTGGCCGGCCATCTCCCCCGTGTGCTGGACGACCGGCTGGCGGAAGACGAACGCGCCGGCGCGGACGAAGACCGGGATGGCCTCCAGCGTGACCGGGACGAGGTGCGTCCGCCGGCCTTCGAAGCGCCAGCCGCGATGGTAGTCGTACCACTCGCCGGCCGGAAGGTACACGAGGCGGTCGCCGGCGTCCTCGCGCAGCACCGGAGCGACCAGCAGGTCGGGGCCGAAGAGGAACTCGTCGTCCAGCTCCCAGGTCGCGGGGTCGTCGGGAAACTCCAGGAGCAGGGGCCGGAAGGCCGGGATCCCGGTGCGGCTGGCCTCCTCCATCACGTTGTAGACCTCGGGCAGCAGCTCGTAGCGCATCTCGATCGCCCGGCGGTTCAGGGCCTCATGGAAGCTGCCGTAGCTCCACGGCTCCTGGTCCGGGGTGCCGAAGGTCGTGTGGGTGCGCATGAAGGGGTAGAAGACGCCGAGCTGCAGCCAGCGGGTGTACAGCTCGGCGGTGGGCGCCTCGGCAAAGCCGCCGATGTCGGCGCCCACGAAAGGGAAGCCCGAGAGGCCCATGCCGGCGAACATCGGGATGGTGGCCTTCAGGTGCGCCCAGTCGCTGACGTTGTCCCCCGGCCAGACCGCCGCGTAGCGCTGGCCCCCGGCGAAGGTGGCCCGGGTCAGCACGAAGGGCCTCTCGCCGGGGCGCAGCCGGGCCAGGCCCTCGAAGGTCGCCCGGCTGTTGAGCATCCCGTAGACGTTGTGGATCTCGCGCTCGTCGGTCGGCTGGCCCTCGTTGTCGTGGCGGGCGTCGAGGGCCATGGTGTGGGCCGGTTCGACGAACACCGCCGGCTCGTTCATGTCGTTCCAGATGCCGGCGACGCCGGCGTCGAGATAGAACTTGAAGAGGCCGCCCCACCACTCGCGCGCCGACGGCTTGGTGAAGTCGGGGAACACGCTCGGCCGCGGCTCGCGCTCGGCGTTGGAAGGCCAGACTGGCGCCTCGTAGACCGATCCGTCGGGGTTCTTCACGAAGCTGTCGGCGGCGAGGCCGGTGTCGTAGACCCACCAGCCCGGCTGTTTCTTGGGGTGCGGATCCACGATCGTGACCACCCGGAAGCCCTGCGCGCGCAGGTCCTTCATCAGGCGGGGCGGATCGGGGAAGCGCGCGGGGTCCCAGGTGAACGGGTTGTAGCCGTCCTCGTAGTGGATGTCGAGCCAGATCACGTCGGCGGGGATCCGGCGCTGGCGGAAGTTGTCGGCGATGAAGCGGACCCTGGACTCCGGATAGTAGCTGTAGCGGCACTGGTGGTAGCCGAGGGCCCAGCGCGGGGGCAGCGGCATCCGGCCGGTCAGCTCGGTGTAGCGCGACACGACGTCCTTCGGCGTGGGGCCGTCGATGAAGTAGTAGTCCAGCTCGCCGGCCGGCGCCCCGAAGGAGAGAAGGTCCTGCCTCTCCCGTCCCACGTCGAAGCTGGTGCGGAAGGTGTTGTCGAGGAAGAAGCCGTGGGCCCGTCCGCCCCGCATCACCATGAAGAACGGGACGGAGACGTAGATGGGATCGGTGTCGTCCCCGTAGGCGTAGGTGTCGCTGTTCCACATCACGAAGCCGTAGCCACCCAGGTTGCGGCCACGCTTGTCGAGCCGGCCCGTCTTCTCCCCGAAGCCGTAGACGTGCTCGTCGTCGCGCAGCCGCTTCCACACCCGTGTCTCGGCGCCCACGAACCCGATGCCGCGCGCGGGGTCGTCCGCGTCGAGCGACTCGCCGGAGGCCGTCGCGAATTCGAGCCGGAACGGGTCGTGGCGGATCGTCACCCGGAGGGCCGGGGTGCGGATGATCGACTGCGCCGCGCCGACGTCGAACGTGGCCCCCGGATCGCCGAAGACGGGCTTCACGACCGCGTAGGAGTGGTCGCGGCCGAGCGCAGGGCCGGGAGAAAAGCGTACCCGGACGATCTCCGGCGCGACGACGCTGACGGCCACCGTGCCCTGGGCGTCATGGAACGCCAGCGTGCGGCCGTCGCGGCTCGGCGACGGCATCGATCCCAGCGACGCCCACCCGGCATGGAGCGGGGCGCCGCCGAGGAAGATCACGAGCACGGCCAGGCAGGGACGGCGAGCTATGGGCACCGGGACCTCCAGGTACGGAGTGGCGATTCTAATAGAATGAGGCATGATCGAGACCAGGATCGTCGTACGGAACAACGGGCCCTACCGCATCGAGGGCGACAACATCATCATCACCGACGAGGCGGGCCGGCCCTACGGCCTCGCCGGCCGCACCGTGGTATCCCTGTGCCGCTGCGGCACGTCGGCCACCAAGCCCTTCTGCGACGGCAACCACAACCGCGTCGGGTTCCAGTCGCAGTGTGAAGCCCTCGAGCTGCCCCCGCCCAAGCCGAAGCCCTGAGGATGGCGCGGCCCCGCACGAGCGGCCTCCTCCTCCACCCCACCTCGCTGCCGGGGCGCTTCGGGATCGGGGAGCTGGGGCCCGAGGCGCTTCGCTTCGCCGATTTTCTCGCCGCCGCCGGCCAGCGCCTGTGGCAGGTGCTCCCGCTGGGGCCGACCGGCTACGGCGACTCTCCCTACCAGTGCTTCTCGGCCTTCGCCGGCAACCCGCTGCTCATCAGCCTCGACCTGCTCGAGGCGGAGGGCCTGCTCGCTCCGGCCGACCTCGCTTCCGTCCCTCCCTTTCCAGAGCGCGAGGTCGACTTCGGGCCCGTGATCGATTTCAAGCTGCCGCTGCTGAGGCGGGCCTATGCCCGCTTCTCGGAAGCCGCCGGGCCGGCGGAGCGCGAGGCCCTGGAGCGCTTCTGCCGCGAGCAGGCGGCGTGGCTGGACGACTTCGCCCTGTTCATGGCCGTCAAGGCCGCCCATGCCGGCGTCGCGTGGACGGACTGGGAGCGGGACATCGCCGCCCGGCGGCCGGAGGCGATCGAGCGCTGGCGGCGCGAGCGCGCGGAGGAGATCGAGGCCACGCGCTTCGCCCAGCACCTGTTCTTCCGCCAGTGGGGCGAGCTGCGGCGTCATTGCCACGCGCGGCGGATCCGCATCATGGGCGACGTGCCGATCTTCGTCGCCCACGACAGCGCCGACGTGTGGGCCCACCCGGAGCTGTTCCAGCTCGACGAGGAGGGGCGGCCCACCGTCGTGGCCGGAGTCCCGCCCGACTACTTCAGCGCCACCGGCCAGCTCTGGGGCAACCCGCTCTACCGCTGGGACGAGCTGGCCCGCACCGGCTACGCGTGGTGGATCGACCGCGTGCGGGCCACGCTCGCCCTCGTCGACCTCGTGCGCCTCGACCACTTCCGCGGCTTCGAGGCGTACTGGGAGGTGCCGGCCTCCGCGCCGACCGCGGCCACCGGCCAGTGGGTCAAGGGGCCGGGCGCGGCGCTCTTCGAAGCGTTGCGGGGGGCGCTCGGCGAGCTGCCGATCGTGGCCGAGAACCTGGGCGTGATCACGCCGGAGGTGGAAGGGCTGCGCGAGCGCTTCGGCTTTCCCGGCATGGCCATCCTCCAGTTCGCCTTCGGCAGCGATCCCCAGGGCAACGACTTCATCCCCCACAACTACACGCGAGACCGGGTCGTGTACACCGGCACCCACGACAACGACACCGCGGTCGGCTGGTGGACGAGCGGGGTGGGCGACAGCACCCGGACGCCGGAGGAGGTCGAGGCGGAGCGCGCGTTCGCGCGGCGCTACATGCACAGCGACGGGCGGGAGATCCACTGGGACTTCATCCGCACCCTGCTCGGCTCGGTGGCCGAGCTGGCCATCGTCCCCCTGCAGGACGTTCTCGGCCTCGGCAGCGAGGCGCGGATGAACGTGCCCGCGCGGCCGGGCGGCAACTGGCGCTGGCGCTTCACGGCCGACGCGCTCTCGCCCGAGATCCGCCAGCGGCTGCGCGAGATGACCGAGACCTACGGCCGCGTCAAGCGCAAGACCGCCCGAAAGCACAAGCCGCACTCGGAGGATCAATGAACAAGCCAGGCGTCATTGAGCTGGGGGGTGCTAGCGGCGCACCCCCCAGACCCCCCCGCGGCTGCGCGGGAGTGAATCCCGCTTCGCCGCGCGGCCTTTGCCGAGGAGCACGGCCATGAACAAGCCTCACCTGGGCTTCTGGCAGATCTGGAACATGAGCTTCGGCTTTCTCGGCATCCAGTTCGGGTGGGGCTTGCAGATGGCGAACATGAGCGCCATCTACGAGTACCTGGGAGCCAGGCCCGAGCAGATCCCGATGCTCTGGCTGGCGGCGCCGCTGACCGGGCTCCTGGTCCAGCCCGTCATCGGGAGCATGAGCGACCGCACCTGGGGATGGCTCGGCCGCCGCCGGCCCTACTTCCTCGTCGGCGCGCTGCTCAGCTCCGCCGCCCTCGTCCTCATGCCCAACGCGCCCAGCCTGTGGATCGCCGCCGGCCTGCTCTGGGTCCTCGACGCGTCGATCAACGTGAGCATGGAGCCGTTCCGGGCCTTCGTGGCCGACCTGCTCCCGGAGGAGCAGCGCACGCGGGGCTTCGGGATGCAGAGCCTGTTCATCGGCCTCGGCGCGGTGGTCGCCTCCGCGCTCCCGTGGATCATGACCAACTTCTTCGGCGTCGGGATCGGCTCCGGGGGCGTGGGCACGATCCCCCTCAACGTGAGGCTGTCGTTCTACGTCGGCGCCGCCGCGTTCCTGGGCGCGGTGCTATGGACGATCCTGACCACGACGGAGTACCCGCCCGAGGACATGGCGGCGTTCCAGGCGATGAAGGCGAGCAAGGTGGGGATCATGGGCGGCGCCGCCGAGATCAAGGACGCGGTCCTCCGCATGCCGGACACCATGCGGCGCCTGGCCTGGGTCCAGGTCTGCACGTGGTTCGGCCTCTTCTGCATGTGGCTCTACTTCCCGGTGGCGGTAGCCCACAACGTGTTCGGCGCCCCCGACGAGTCCTCGCCGCTCTATCAGTCCGGCGTCGAGTGGGGAGGGATCTGCTTCGCGACGTACTCGGCGGTGTGCTTCGTCTTCTCCTTCGCCCTGCCCGGCCTGGCCGCCGCGCTCGGCCGCCGGACCACCCACAGCCTGTGCCTGCTCTGCGGGGCCGCGGGCCTGCTCTCGGTGGCCGTCATCCACGACAAGTACCTGCTGCTGCTCTCCATGACCGGCGTCGGCATCGCCTGGGCCAGCATCCTGTCCATGCCGTATGCGATCCTGGCCGGCGCGCTGCCGCCGGCCCGGACCGGCGTCTACATGGGCATCTTCAACTTCTTCATCGTCATCCCCGAGATCCTGGCCTCGCTCGGCTTCGGCTGGGTGATGGCCCACCTGCTCGGCAACAACCGGCTGGCCGCGGTGGTGGCCGGGGGTCTCTTCCTCGCCCTGGCCGCGCTGCTGATGCAGAGGGTGCGCGATCCCCTCGCGACCCGGCCGGCGGTCGCGACGGCGGTGGCGGCGTGACGGCATGATCGCCGGCCTCGCCCTCGCCCTCGGGCTGGCGGCGGCGCCCGAGGTGACGAAGGTCGAGCCTCCGGGCTGGTGGCCCGGCCACAGCGTGAACCCCGTCCGCCTTCTCGTCCGCGGCCGCAATCTGGCCGGGGCGCGGGTCGCGGCCGGATCCGGCCTGCAAGCCTCCAGGATCCGCGTCAACGCCGCGGGGACCTGGCTTCTCGTGGACGTCACGATCGCGGCCGGCGCGGCGCCAGGCGTGAGGACGCTCAGGATGACGACCGCGGCGGGCGCGGCGGGGATTCCCTTCGAGCTGCTGAGGCCGCTGCCGCGGCCGGGCCTCTTCCAGGGCTTCTCGGCCGAGGACGTGATCTACGAGGTGATGCCCGACCGCTTCGCCGACGGCGATCCCGGCAACGACGACCCTCCGAAGTCGCGCGGCCTGTTCGACCGCGCGAAGAGACGGTACTACCACGGTGGCGACCTGAAGGGCATCCTCGATCACCTGCCGTACCTGCGGGACCTGGGCGTGACCGCGCTCTGGCTGACCCCGGTCTACGACAACAGCGACCGTCTCAACGAGAAGGAGCGGCCCGAGGGCGAGGCGGTGACCGACTACCACGGCTACGGGGCGGTCGATTTCTACGCGGTCGACGAGCATCTGGGCGACGTGGCGGCGCTGCGCGAGCTGGTCGACGCCGCCCACCACGCCGGGATCAAGGTCATCCAGGACCAGGTGGCCAACCACACCGGACCGTATCATCCCTGGGTCGCCGACCCGCCGACGCCGACGTGGTTCCACGGCAGCGCCGAGCGCCACCTCGACGAGACGTGGCAGACCTGGACCATCGCCGATCCGCATGCGCCCCCCGAGCTGCGCGCGGCGACGCTCGACGGCTGGTTCGTGAACATCCTGCCCGACCTGAACCAGGACGACCCGGAGGTCGCGCGCTACCTGATCCAGAACGCGCTGTGGTGGGTGGGCATGACCGGCCTCGACGGCATCCGGCAGGACACGCTGCCCTACGTGCCCCGGCGGTTCTGGCGGGAGTGGACGGCGGCCCTCAAGCGCGAGTACCCGCGCCTGCGCGTCGTGGGGGAGATGTGGGACGGCGACCCGTCGCTGGTGTCGTTCTTCCAGGGCGGCGCGCGCCGGTTCGACGGCATCGACTCGGGCGTCGACGCGCTCTTCGATTTCCCCCTCTTCTACCCGCTGCGCCGAGCCTTCGCGGAGGGCAAGCCGCTGCGCGAGGTCGCGCTCACGATCGGCCGCGACCACCTCTACCCCGATGCGGCCCGGCTCGTGACCTTCGCCGGCAACCACGACACTCCCCGCTTCATGAACGAGAAGGGGGCGAGTGTCGAAGGCTTGCAGCTCGCCCTCACGTTCCTGCTCACCGCCCGCGGCACGCCCATGATCTACGCCGGCGACGAGATCGGCCTGCCGGGCGGGAGCGACCCCGACAACCGGCGGGACTTTCCCGGCGGCTGGCCGGACGACGCCCGCAGCGCCTTCACCGAGGCCGGCCGCACGCCGGCCGAGAACGCCCTCGTCGCGCGCGTGCGCCTGCTCAACCGGCTGCGGGCCGACCTGCCGGCGCTGCGCCGCGGGAGCCACGTCAGCCTGGCCGTGGCCGAGCAGGCCTACGCCTACGCGCGGGTCGGCGGGGGGGAGCCGGTCGTGGTCGTGCTCAACAACGCCACGACGCCGCTGGAGATGGACGCGCCGGCGCGTCCGGCCGGCCTGGCCGAGGGCGCCGGACTCGAGGACCGTCTGGAAGCTTCGGCGGCCGTGAAGGTGGAGGGCGGCCGGCTGCGCATGCGCGTTCCGGCCCGCTCGGCGGCGGTCTATGCCGCGCGCGCCCCCTCCTGAGGAGGGCCGGGACAGGGATGGCCGACAAGGACAAACGCCCCCGCAAGCCCGACAAGAGCGTGGAGACGCGTCGGCTGGAGCCGTGGGAGCGGTACCGGGCGCTCAGCGACGCCTTCATCTTCTAGCTCGGAGCACCTCGACCTTCGCGTCGTGGCCGGGAGCGCTGGCGAGCCTGGCGTCGCACGTCACCAGGGGTGCGCGCAGCGTCTCCGCCAGCGCCAGGTAGGCGGCGTCGTACGCGGTCACGTTCTGGCGAAGGTCCCAGATCCGGGGCAACAGCGCGTCATGCGGATACCGCTGCACGGGAAGGTCGGCGAGGTCGGCCAGGGCCTCTCGCCCGCGCTCGGGCGACAGCTCGCCGGCAGCCGCGTACCGGCGCAGCACCTGAGCTACTTCGACGTCGAGGAGGTGGGGAGCGTGGAGCGAGTCACGCCTCGACAAGAGCCTGTCTTCGGCCCGGCGTCCGGTGGGGGTGCGGAGCAGCAGCTCGACGATGGCGGAGGCGTCGACGACGATCAACCCGCCTCGCGCTCCTGGCGGATCGCCTCCGCCGGGCGGACGCGCGGCGTCACCGGACTGCGCTGGGCGAGCCGTTCGCGCAGCTCGCTGAGGGACGGCCTTTCTGCGGCCCGCCTCACTTCCCCGAGCAGGTAATCGGAGAGTGACATGCCTTCCAGGGCCGCCCGCGCCTTCAGCTTCCGGTGCAGACCGTCGGGGACGTTCCTCAACTGGATCATCTTCGACATGTGATGAGCATACTCACATGCGAAGCACATGTCAAACTTGCGCGCGGAGGCGAATTCACTTCGCCGGAGCGCGCGGGGGTTCAAGGGGCCGCCGCCGCCGCGCCCCCTTGCTCAATGACGCCGGCGCGGGCCCTCGGTGGCAGCCGCGGCCGGTCCCGCAGCCGGTCGCGGGTGACGGCCGGCCGCTCCCGTTGCCGTCCTGGCTAGGTCGCGAGCCAGGCCTCGACCAGCGTCCGGACCTTGGCCCCTTCGAACCGGCGGCGCACCGCATCGAGCACGCGCAGCCGGATGCCGCTGCCCGCGGCGTAGAAGCCGATCCAGTACGGTACGTGGAGGTCCAGCGGGATGCGCTCGGCCTGGAAGCGCAGGCCGCGGACACGGAAGAAGCCGGCCTGGAAGACCTGCCGGCGGAGCTTGTGCTCCAGCAGCGCGGACGCGCGGTCCTCCCCGAGGGCGGCCGGGGGGCGGTTCCGTGTCTCGACCGCGACCAGATCGGCGCCGACCGGGGGCCGCTCGAAGCGGTACAGGTCGAGCGACCCGTTCACGGCATCCAGGGCGAGCCAGGACCGCTCGCGCCGGGGACCGTTGACGATCTCCACCTCGTAGAGCTGGAACGGGAGGTAGACCTCCGCCACCGACCGCAGCGCGCCCGCGCCGAGCCGGTGCAGCAGGCCAGCGACGCCGCCCCGGAACTTCTCTATCGCCTCCTCCCGGGTGACGTTGGGCCTCAGGCTGTGGATGGCGGGCACGGATCGGCCTATCGGAAATAGATCCACAGGCCGATCACGGTCGCGAGCAGCGCGCCGCTGAACGCCACGTTCACCCGATGCTCGAAGCGGGTCTCTCGCGCGAGCGTGTGCACCGGCGCGACGGCCGCGGTGTCGATCTTCTCGTCCACCGTGGCGAACGTGAGACCGGCCAGCTTCTTCCGCTCGGGGGCCGGCGTCATCAGGCTCACCGCCACCAGGACCGCGGCGCAGACCACGAACATCAGGATCGCATAGTGGAGGAAATTCAGGTCCACGAGCCACCGCAGGGCGGGCGAGGTGTAGTGGCGGCTCTTGTCCAGGACCTCGAACACGAAGCGCACGGCGCCCATGACGAAGCCGGCCAGGAGGGAGCAGATGGCGCCGGTGCCGTTCAGCCGCGGCCACAGGATGCCGAAGATGAAGCAGACGGCGATGGGCGGGCTGATGTAGGCCTGCACGCTCTGCAGGTAGATGTAGAGCTGCGAGCTGAGCAGGTGGATGAAGGGCACCCAGAGCAGCCCCAGCACGACCATGACGCCGGTCGCGATCCGGCCGAAGTTCACGAGCTGGCGCTCCGACGCGGCCGGCCGCAGCTTCTGGTAGAAGTCGAGGGTGACCATCGTGGAGGCGGAGTTGAAGACGGCGCTCATGGCGCCCATCAGCGCCGCCAGCAGGGCCGCGATCATCAGGCCCACCAGGCCGCGCGGGAGCAGGTTCACGACCAGCGTCGGGTACGCGATGTCGCCGTTGGTGACCTGGCCGTTCTCGATCTTGAAGAGCTGCGGATAGAGGGCGAAGGCGATCAGGCCGGGCAGCACCAGGATGAACACGGGCAGGATCTTCAAGAACCCGGCGAAGATCGTGCCCGCCTTGGCGTGCCCCTCGTCCCTGGCCGACAGCACGCGCTGCACGATCACCTGGTCGGTGCACCAGTACCATATGCCGAGGATGGGGGCCCCCAGGAAGATGCCCGTCCAGGGAAACGCCGGGTGGCTGATCGGCTTGATCATGCTCAGGTAGTCGGCGGGCACGGCCGCGCGCAGGCCGGCGAACCCGCCCACCCGGTCGAGGCCGATCCAGGTGAGCGCCACCGCGCCGGCGAGCAGCACCAGGGTCTGGACGAGGTCCGTGTAGATGACGGCCGCCAGCCCTCCGGCGACGGTGTAGATCCCGGTCGCGACGACCAGCAGGATGGCCGCCGTCATGGGGCTCCACCCGACCACCCGCTCCAGGACGATCGCCGCCGCGTAGAGGTGCACGGAGATCTTCGTGAAGATGTAGGCGAGGACGGAGATGCTGGCCAGGTAGACGCTGCACTGGCGGTTGAAGCGGCGCTCCAGGAACTCCGGCATCGTGAACACGTTCGAGCGCAGGTAGAAGGGCACGAACACCCACCCCAGGATCAACAGGATCAGGCAGGCCAGCCACTCGAAGTGGCCCACGGCCAGGCCCGAGGTGGCCCCCGAGCCGGCGAGCCCGATGAAGTGCTCGGTCGAGATGTTGGAGACGAAGAGCGAGGCCCCGATCGCGAACCAGCCCACGTTGCGGCTGGCCAGGAAGTAATCCTCCGAGGTACGCTCCTTCAGCGAGAAGTAGAAGCCGATCCCGAAGACGATCATGAAGTACGCAGCGATGATGCCGATGTCCACCGGCTCCAGGGTCCGGTGGCTGACCGCCCCCGCCGCCGCGAAGAGCATGGTTCCCTCCCGAGGCTTGTCGGTCGCGCACTGTATATCAAGGGGCAAGCCTCCGGCAATCCTTCTCGAGGCCCGGGTGTCGAAGGCCGTGATCCCGCGGGCCGGCTTCCGGTGAGCGTCACTCCGCGGCCGACCTTCTTCCGCTCGGAGCGCGGGCGGCGGCGGGGACCCTCGCCCGGCTCGGCGGACCGGCCGACTCGCTGAGATGCGACCTGGGGTCGCGTCGACGGTCAGGATGACCGCGTCTTCAGGTCACCGCGGAAGAAATCGTCGAGGTCGGCGAAGGGCACCGAGCCGTCGAAGCCGGCGAAGCTGCCCTCGGCCATCGCGGTCGCCGCTCGGATGAAGCCGGTCCACGCCGTGCGGGCGAGCGCGGAGCCGACGCTCACGCGCCGCACGCCCAGCTCGGCGAGGTCGGAGAACCGGAGGCCGGCGCTCGAGCCCATCAGGACGTTGACCGGCTTCGGCGCCACCGCGGCCACGATCTCCTCGATGTCCTCGCGCTCGCGAGCGCCCGGGGCGTAGAGCACGTCGGCGCCCGCCTGGGCATAGGCCTGCAGCCGGCGGATCGACTCCTTGAGCGGCTCCGGATGGCGGACCAGATAGCACTCGGCGCGGCCGGTCAGCAGGACGCCCGCCCGCAACGCGTCGATCGCGGAGCGAGCCGCCTGGATGCGCTCGACCGCGCGCGGCAGGTCGTGGAGCGGCCGGCCGGCATTCCCGCTGGCGTCCTCGATGGAAAGCCCGGCGACGCCCGTCTCCACGCAGCGCCGCACGTTGTCGGCGACCCCGGCCGGCTCGTCCGCATAGCCGGCCTGGAAGTCGGCGTTCACCGGCAGCCCCGCCGCGGCGACGATGTCGCCGACGTGGGCGAGGGCCATGTCGAGCGGCACGGCTTCCTCCCCGTCCGGCCGCCCGCGCGAGAACGCGAAGCCCGCGCTGGTGGTGGCGAGCGCCTGGTAGCCGAGATGGCGCAGGTAGCGCGCGGTGCCGGCGTCCCACGGGTTCGGGATGATGAAGCAGCCGCTGTCGTGGAGCCGGCGGAAGGCGGCGCGGAGCTCGACGAGGTCAGGCCGATCGGCGCTCATGGGATCTCGCTCGCGTAGTCGCGGGCCGACAATCATGACACACCCTGACGTGCATCGAAGAATGGTATAGGGATGGGGGAGTCGACAAGGAGGCCGCATGAAGATGACCGACCTGTTCCTTGCTCAACTGGAGAGGGAAGCTCCCCTGATACGCCGCGCGCTGGAGCACGTGCCCGAGGGCCGCCCGGACTGGAAGCCGCACGAGAAGTCGATGCCGCTGGGCTACCTGTCGACGCTGGTCGCGACGATGCCGTCGTGGCTCGCCATGGCGGTCAAGCAGGACGAGCTGGATCTGCGGCCACCGGGCGGCGCGCCGCCCACGCCGCGGTCGCCGAGCACGAGCCGGGAGCTGCTCCAGGCGCTCGACGACTCCGTCGCCAAGGGGCGGGACGCGCTGGCGAGTACGTCGGACGAGCACTTGATGACGCCCTGGCGGCTGCTGGTCGCCGGGCGTGTGGTCATGGAGCAGCCGCGGCACGTCGTCCTGAGCGACACGTTCACCCACCTGGCGCACCACCGGGGCCAGTTGACCGTGTACCTGCGGCTCAACGACGTGCCGGTGCCGGCGATCTACGGACCGTCCGCGGACGACGGACGATTCTAGATACGCGAATGCGGCGCGCTCCGCTCCGCGCTCGGCACGCTGCTGGGCGGTCCTCTGGCTTGGCCGTCCGCGCTGATGTAGAACTAGGCCGTGATCCCCTCCCGGGCCGGGTGCCGGCTGGTCCTGGCCGGGCTGGTCCTGGCCACCGCGGGCCCGGCCGCCGGTCAGCCCGCCGCGTCACAAGCGCGCGCCCGGTCGCTCCTCGCCGAGGGCATGAGCCTGCTCCAGGCGCAGCGCATCGAGCAGGCCCGCGACCGCTTCGAGCAGACGCTCCGGCTGGATCCGACGTTGGCCGACGCCCACTACATGCTGGGCTGGCTGCGCGAGCGGGACGGCGACCTCGAGGCCGCGGCGGCCTCCTATCTGGAGGCCCTCCGGTACGCGCCCGAGATGGCCGAGGCGCGCGACCGGCTCGGGTTCGTCCGCGGCCAGCAGGGCCGGACCCAGGACGCGATCGCCGAGTTCGAGAAGGCGACCCTCGCGAAGCCCGGCCTCTTCGACGCGTGGTACCACCTCGGCGCGACGCGGTGGTGGACGGGCGACGCCGCGGCGGCCCTCCCCGCGCTGCGGCAGGCGGTCAAGCTCAAGCCCGACCACGCCGAGGCCCGCTACTACCTCGGGCTCGCGCTCGAGCACGAGGGCGACCTCGTCGCGGCGATGGCCAGCCTGCGCCGGGCCGTGAAGCTCGCCCCCACGCTGGCGGTCGCGCACCTGCGCCTCGGCGTGACGCTGCATGAGATGGGGGACGCGGAAGGGGCGGTGGCCGAGCTGCGCAAGGCGGTCGCGCTGGACCCCGACCTGGCCGACGCCCGCAACAGCCTGGGCCTCGCCCTCGTCAAGAAGGGCGAGGCGGACGAGGCAGTGGCGACGTTCCAGGCGCTCGTGAAGAGCCAGCCCGACAACCGGGTGGCCCGCCACAACCTCGGCAGCGCGCTGCTGCAGAAGGGCGACCTCGAGGCCGCGGTGGCGGTCTACCGCGAGCTGGCCGCCCTCGACCCGCCGAGCGCCGAGGCCTTCTACAACCTGGGCATGGCCCTCAAGCAGCGGGACGACTTCGCCGGCGCGGAGGAGGCGCTGCGCAAGGCGGTGGCCCTCGATCCCGCGCTGCCCGAGGCCCACTACACGCTCGGCGTCGTGTTGTGGCAGACGGGACGGGCGGAAGAGGCGGCCCAGGCTTTCCAGACCGCCATCGCCCGACAACCCGCCGACGCCGCCGCCCGCTACATGCTGGGGACGGTGCTGAAGCAGCAGGGCAGGCTGGAGGAGGCCCTGGCGCAGTTCCGGGAGGCCATCGTGCGCCTGGACTCCGCCGAGCCGCACCTCGGCATCGGCCAGATCCTGCAGCAGCGCGGCGACCGCGAGGGCGCCGCGGCCGCCTTCGCGGAGGCCGAGCGGCTCAACCAGAAGAAGGCCGACGTCCAGGCGGCCGCCTTCGCGGCCAGCGCCGGCCGGAGCAAGCTGGCCAGCGGCGACGTCCCGGGGGCCATCGCCAGCTTCCGCGTAGCGGTGCGCCTCGCCCCCGAGGACGCCCAGGCGCACTACCAGCTCGGCCTCGCCCTGCGCCGGACGGGGGCGCTGGGGGAGGCGCGCCGGGAGCTGGCCGCGGCCCGCCGCCTCGCTCCCTATCTCCAGGACCCGGAAGGAAGATGAGGAGGACCTGATGTCCAGCGGATCGAAGACGTCGCGCCGCGAGTTCCTGAAACTGGCCACTGCGACCACCGTCGCGTCCGCGTCCAACGTCCGCTTCCTCGACGCCCAGGAGGCGCAGACGGTCCAACCGGGGGAGCGGGTCGGCCTCGCCACGATCGGCCTCGGCGGCCAGGGAACGAGCGACACCAAGGCGGCCCTCAAGACGTCGGGGGTGGAGCTGGTGGCGGTGGCCGACCTCTACGACGGCCGCCTGGCCCGGGCCAAGGAGACCTTCGGCGACAAGGTCGTCACCACCCGCGAGTACAAGGAGGTTCTGGCCCGGCCCGACGTGGACGCCGTCATCATCGCCACGTCCGACCACTGGCACGTGCCGATCGCCGTCGAAGCGCTGGCCGCCGGCAAGCACGTCTACTGCGAGAAGCCGATGGTCCAGCATTGGGAGGAAGGACACCAGATCATCGAAGCCCAGAAGAAGTCGAGCCGGATCGTGCAGGTGGGCAGCCAGCGCGTCAGCTCGGTCGTGTACCTGAAGGCGCGCGACCTGCTCGCCGGCGGCGCGATCGGCGAGCTGAACATGATCGACGCCTGGTGGAGCCGCAACTCGGCCATCGGGGCGTGGCAGTACTCGATTCCCCCCGACGCGTCGCCAGCGACCGTGGATTGGGAGCGCTACCTGGGGCGAGCGCCCCGGCGTCCCTTCGATCCGCTCCGCTTCTTCCGCTGGCGCAACTACCAGGACTACGGCACCGGCGTGGCGGGCGACCTCTTCGTGCACCTCTTCTCCGGCGTGCACGTGATCACCGGCTCGCTCGGCCCGACCCGGGTGATGAGCACCGGCGGCCTGCGGTTCTGGAAGGACGGGCGGGACGTGCCCGACGTGATGCTGGGCCTGTTCGACTACCCGAAGACCGACCGGCACCCGGCCTTCAACCTCGCCCTGCGGGTCAACTTCGCGGAAGGCGGAGGCGACAACTCGGGGCTCCGCTTCGTGGGCAGCGAGGGGGTCATGACGGTGTCCAACGAGGTGACGCTCAGCAAGCAGGCCCGGCCCCGGGAGCCGGGCTACACGATCGACACCTTCCCCAAGGCGACTCAAGAGCAGTTCCTGAAGGAATACCGGGCCAAGTATCCCGACTCGAGCGCCGAGCTGCTGCCCCTGGAGGTCGAGACCTACCGCCCGCCGCGGGAGTACAACGACACCGAGCACCATTTCCGGAACTTCTTCGCGTCCATCCGCAGCCGGGCGCCGATGGTCGAGGATGCGGTCTTCGGCCTGCGCGCGGCGGGGCCGGCCGTCGTCTGCAATCTGAGCTACTTCGAGGGCCGGCCCTACGTGTGGGACCCGGAGACGATGAAGGCCATGCCGGCGCGCGGCTGAGGGAGGCATACATGCTGCCCGCCCAGATGCTGGTGGAAGCGAAGCTGCCCAGCCACGCCCTGGACGACCCGGCCGCGGAGGTGGCGGGGCGGCTCGACGCGTTCCTGGCCGCCGCCGACTGTCGCGACAAGCGCATCGCGGTCGGGGCGGGCAGCCGCGGCATCGATCGCATCGCGGAGGTGATCCGCGCGGCGGTCGCGACGTTGAAGGCGCGGGGAGCCCGGCCCTTCATCGTCCCCGCCATGGGCAGCCACGGCGGCGGCACCGCCGAGGGCCAGCTCGAGCTGCTGGACTCGTTCGGCATCAACGAGGCCACGATGGGCGTGCCGCTGCGGTCCTCCATGGAGGTGGTGGAGCTGGGGCAAACCAGCGCCGGCGAGCCCGTCTTCACCGCCCGCGAGGCGCTGGAGGCCGACGCGGTGCTGCTCGTGAACCGCGTCAAGCCCCACACCGACTTCGAGAGCGTCCGCGTGGGCAGCGGGCTTCTGAAGATGACGGCGATCGGCCTCGGCAAGGTGGAAGGGGCGGCGGCCGCCCACCGGTCGGCCCGGCGCCACGGTTACGAAGAGGCGATCTCCGCGGCGGCCCGGGTGGTCCGCTCGCGCGTGAAGCTGCTGGCCGGGGTGGCCCTGCTCGAGGACCCCCACCACCGGCTCGCGCGCGTGGAGGTGATCCCGGCCGGCGAGATCGAGGCCCGCGAGCCGGCGCTGCTGGCCCAGGCCCGGACCTGGATGCCGTCGCTGCCGTTCCCGGACATCGACGTCCTCGTCCTGGACGAGATCGGGAAGAACATCAGCGGCGCCGGCATGGACACGAACATCGTGGGCCGGGGCGTCGACGGCATGCCGTTCCAGGCCGCCCGCTCGCGGGCGCGGACGATCTACGTCCGCGGCCTGACCCCCGAGTCGCACGGCAACGCCGTGGGCGTGGGCCTGGCCGAGGTCGTACGCTCGCAGATCATCGCGCAGATGGACGTCAAGGCCATGTACACGAACGCGCTCTCGGCGATGACGCCGGCCACCGTCCGCGTGCCGATGCACTTCGACAGCGACGCCGAGTGCCTGAAGGCGATCCTGCGCGTGTCGGGCGCCGACCCCGAGCGGGCGCGGATCGTGCGCGTGCGCAACACGCTCAGCGTGGACCGGTTCGTGGCCTCGGAGGCCTATGCCCCGGAGATCGCCTCGCGCAGCGACCTGAAGGTCGTGGTCCCGCCCCGGCCGTGGGCGCTCGACGCCCAGGGGAACTTCGACCCCGCGGAGGACCTGCTGGCCCGGACGCCGGCGTGAGTTGAGCACGGCCACCGTTCCCGTCGCGACCGCCTCTCCCGCGGGCGATCCCTACCGACTGGACCCGCGCGACGTGCGCGAGCCGCCGCCCACGCTGCGCCAGGCGCTGCGCCGCATCGGCCCCGGCCTGATCCTGGCCGCGTCCATCGTCGGCTCGGGGGAGCTGATCGCCACCACCACCCTCGGCGCCCAGGTCGGCTACACCGCGCTGTGGATCATCGTGCTGAGCTGCGCCGTCAAGCCGGTGGTGCAGGCCGAGCTGGGCCGCCACACCATCGCCACCGGCGAGACGGGCCTGGAGGCGCTCGACCATCTGCCCGGCCCCCGGCTGGGCGTGAGCTGGCTGGTCTGGGCCTGGGCGGCCATGGTGCTGATGACCCTGCTGCAGGTGGGGGCGATGTTCGGCGGCGTGGCCCAGGCGATGACGCTGCTCGTGCCCGCGGTGGGCGAGCGGGCGTGGGTCCTGGTCTTCCTGGCCCTGACGCTGGCGCTCCTGCTCGGGGGCGGGTATGCGCGGATCGAGCGGCTGGCGGTGGTCAAGGTGGGCCTCTTCACGCTGGTGACCGTGCTGGCCGCGGTGGTCCTCATGCGCATGCCGCGCTACTTCAACTGGTCCGGCCTCCGGGAGGGCGTGCGGCTGCGCCTGCCTCCGCAGGGCATCGCCACCGCCGCCGCCGTCTTCGGCATCACCGGCGTGGGAGCCACCGAGCTGTTCATGTACCCGTACTGGTGCGTGGAGAAGGGTTACGCCCGCTTCGTGGGCCGGCGTGAGCCGACGCCGGAATGGCAGAGGCGTGCCCGGGGCTGGATACGCGTGATGCACGTGGACATCCTCGCCTCTCTCGTCATCTACACGCTCGCCACCCTGGCCTTCTACCTCCTGGGTGCCGGGATCCTGCACGGGATGGGGCTCGTCCCGGCCGCCCGCGACATGATCCCCGTGCTCTCGAACATCTACACGCAGACGCTGGGCCGGTGGGCCCTGTGGGTCTTCTACGTGGGAGCCATCGCCACGCTCTACGGGACGATCTTCGCCGCCACCGCCGCCCACTCGCGGATCTTCGCCGACATGTGCCGGCTGCTCGGGCTCTTCGCGCGCGACGACGCGGCCGCTCGCCGCCGGTGGCGGCAGGTGTTCGTGCTGGTGTTGACGCTCGCGCCGGTCGTGCTCTACTGGCTCTTCGCGTCGCCGGTGAAGATGGTGATCGCGGGTGGCATCGCGCAGGCCACGATGCTGCCCCTGGTGGGGGCGGGCGCGGTCTGGCTCCGCCACCGCCGCCTGCCGCCGGAGCTGGCGCCCTCTCCGGCGGTGACGGCCGGCCTGTGGACGGCGACGATCCTCATGGCGGCGATGATGGGCTATTACACCTGGCTGATCGCCCGCACCTGAGGGGTCAGCCGGAAAACCTCGCGCGGAGCTGCTCGGCCGCGCTGCGCAGCAGCCCGGCGTCGCTCCCCAGCGCCACGTACGTGAACCCCAGCTCGAGGAACTTCCGGGCGTCCTCCTCGACCGGGGCCAGGATGCCGACCGGCTTGCCCGCTCGCCGGCCGCGCTGGCAGGCGTCGGCGAAGATCGCCTGCACCTCGGGATCGCGGTTCTCGCCGATGCGGCCCAGGGCGGCGGCCAGGTCGGAGGGGCCGATGAAGACGCCGTCCACACCCTCGACGGCGGCGATCGCTTCGAGCTGGTCGAGCGCCTCGCGCGTCTCGACCTGGACGAGGACGCACATCTCCTCGTGGGCGCGCTTGAGGTAGTCGGGGATGCGGCCCCAGCCGCTCGCGCGATGGGCCAGCGCGACGCCACGGATGCCGGCCGGCGGATAGCGGGTGGCGGCCACCGCGCGCGCGGCCTCCTGCGCGTTCTGCACCCAGGGCACCAGGAACGTCTGCACGCCGAGGTCGAGGTAGCGCTTCATCAGGACGGGATCGTTCCAGGCCGGGCGCACCACGGGGGTGGCGGTCCCGCCCTTCAGCGCGCGGAGCTGCTCGAGGACGGAGCCCAGCTCGTTGGGCGCGTGCTCGGCGTCGATGAGGATCCAGTCGTAGCCGGCGCCGGCCAGGATCTCCGCCGCCAGGCCGCTGCAGAGGTTGGTCCAGAGGCCGATCTGCTTCCGGCCCTCCCGGATCGCCCGCTTGAACGCGTTGGCCGGCAGGTCCATCAGTGGATCTCGGGCTCGGGCACCGGAGCGGTGCCCTCCAGGAAGTCGAAGTCGCAGCCCTTGTCCGCCTGGCGGACGTGGCGCGCGTAGAGAGCCACCCATCCCCGCGGGTAGGGAAGCTCCCGCGGCTTCCAGGCCGAGCGCCGCCGGCCCAGCTCGTCCTCGCTCACGCGCAGCGACAACCGCCGGCCGGGCACGTCCAGCTCGACGAGGTCGCCGTCACGCACCAGGGCCAGCGGTCCTCCCACGAACGACTCCGGCGCGACGTGCAGCACGCAGGCGCCGTAGGCAGTCCCGCTCATGCGGGCGTCCGAGATGCGGACCATGTCCCGCACGCCCTGCTGCAGGAGCTTCCTGGGAATGGGCAGCATGCCCCATTCCGGCATGCCGGGCGCACCCAGGGGGCCGGCGCTCTGCAGGACGAGCACCGAGTCGGGGGTGGCGGGCAGGGCGGGGTCGTCCACCCGGCGCTCGAGGTCGTTGTAGTCGCGGAACACGACCGCCGGCCCGGCATGGCGAAGGAACCGCGGGTCCATGGCGGTGTGCTTGATCACCGCGCCGTCGGGGGCCAGGTTGCCGCGCAGGACGGCCAGGCCACCCTCATCGTTGAGGGGACGCTCACGGGGGACGATGACCGTTTCGTTGGAAGCCGTCGCGCCCTCGATGTTCTCGGCCAGGGTGCGGCCGTTGACGGCGAGCGCGTCCGTGTGCAGGAGGTCCCGGATCCGGGCCATCAGCGCAGGCAAGCCTCCCGCGTAATAGAAATCCTCCATCAGGTACTGGCCCGAGGGACGGATGTTGGCCAGGAACGGCGTGCGCCGGGAGAGGGCGTCGAAGCGGTCGAGGTCCAGCCGCGCTCCCGCGCGGCCGGCCATGGCGATGAGGTGGATGACGGCGTTGGTCGAGCCGCCGAGGGCCATGGCCGCCGTCACCGCGTTCTCGAAGGCGTCATCGGTCAGGACGTCGCGGGGCTTGAGGTCCTCCCACACCATCTCGACGATGCGCCGGCCGGTGGCGGAGGCGAGCCGGGCGTGGCCGGAATCGGCGGCCGGCATCGACGAGGCCCCGGGCAGGCTCAGGCCCAGCGCTTCCACGGCCGAGGCCATGGTGGACGCGGTGCCCATGGTCATGCAGGTGCCGAACGAGCGGGCGATGCCGTCCTCCATCTCCCGCCACGCGCACTCGTCGAGGTTGCCCGCCCGCCGCTCCGCCCAGTACTTCCACACGTCGCTGCCGCTGCCCAGCACCTGGCCGCGCCAGTGCCGCGCAGCATGGGACCGGCGGGGAAGAAGATCGCGGGCAGGTTCATGCTGGTGGCGCCCATGACGAGCGCGGGCACGGTCTTGTCGCAGCCGCCCATGAGCACGACCCCGTCCACGGGGTTCGCGCGCAGGATCTCCTCCGCCTCCATGGCGAGCAGGTTCCGGTAGAGCATCGTGGTCGGCTTCATGTACGTCTCGCCCATCGAGATGACCGGCATCTCGAGGGGGAAGCCGCCCGCCTGCCACACCCCCCGCTTGATCTCCTCCGCCCGCAGGCGGAAGTGGGCGTGGCAGGAGTTGGCGTCGCTCCAGGTGTTGAGGATGGCGATGACCGGCTTGCCCGCCCAGTCGTCGGAGGTGAAGCCGGCCTGCTTGGTGCGGGAGCGGTGGGCGAAGGCGCGCAGGTCGTCGCGGCCGAACCAGCGGTGGCTGCGCAGCTCGGTGGGCGTCTTGCGTCGCACGGCCATTGACGGATTCTAGCCGGGAACGATCTCGAAGCGGCGCCGGCCCTTGATCCGGTAGACGGCGAAGTCGCGACGGTCCGTCGTGAAGACGAGGCTGGTGTTCAACTCCTCCGCCAGGACGACGAGGGTCGCGTCGGCGTAGTCCATCGGGAGGTCGGAATATTGGCTGACGAGCTCGCGGGAACGGCGGAGGGATGTCCTGGTCGTGGCACGAGCAGCGCGCCCCCCGACAGGAAGAAGTCGATGCACGCTGGTCGACCCCCCGCCAGGCCGGGCCGAGCAGATGGGTCGCTTCCGTCAGCGCGAAGGGATGTGAGCAGGGTCGTGAATCCTGGGGACGCCGGGCACAGCGCCAGGAACCCGGCGCCCGGGCTTGACGAGGAGCGGGAACCGACGTACCAGTTCAATATCCGCGGAGGTAAGAATGCCGAGCAAACTGAGCCGCCGACAGTTCCTGGCCCGAAGCGCGGCGGGCACGGTCGCGGCAACCGTCGTCTCCCGTTCTCCCGTCGCGTTCGCCGCCCCTCCCGACTCGCCCAACGGCCGCGTCCAGCTCGGGATCGTCGGCGTCGGGGCGCGGGTCCAGTCGGGCCTCCTCGAAGCGGCCCTGGCCGTGCCGGGCGTCGAGGTCGTGGGGGTCTGCGACGCCTACAAGGGCCGCGTGCAGCGGGCCATCGCCCGCACCAATGGCCGGGCGAAGGACTACGGGGACTGGAAGTCCCTGCTGGCGGACAAGTCGATCGACGCCGTGATCGTCGCCACGCCCGACCACTGGCACCGCCTCCACGTGGTGGAGGCGCTGCGCTCGGGGAAGCACGTCTACGTCGAGAAGCCGATGACCTACGCCATCGAGGACGGCGCGGAGATGATCGCCGCCGCGAAGTCCTCCGGCCGCGTGCTGCAGGTCGGCAGCCAGGGCATCAGCTCGAAGACCCAGGAGACGGCCCGCGACCTGATCCGGAGCGGCAAGCTCGGAAAGGTCACCATGATCCGGGCCACCTACAACCGCAACACCCGCAGCGGGGCGTGGCTCTATCCCATCCCGCCCGACGCCAGCGAGCAGACCGTGGACTGGGCGGCCTTCCTGGGCCCGGCCCCCCAGCGGCCGTTCAGCCTCGAGCGCTTCTTCCGCTGGCGGTGCTATTGGGACTACTCGGGCGGAATCGCCACCGACCTCTTCGTCCACCAGATGACCACGATCCATTTCATGATGGACGCGAAGATGCCCGCGCGGGTGATGGCCCTCGGCGAGAACTACCGCTACCGGGAGACGCACGAGGTGCCCGACACCGTCAACGCGGTGCTCGAGTATCCCGAGGGGTTCACGGTGAACCTCAGCTCGACCTTCAACAACCAGGCCTCGGCGGAGAGCGGGTTCGAGGTGCTGGGCACCGAGGCCGCCCTCGTCTTCCGCGGCGACCAGATGGTCCTGAAGCCGGAGAGCGCCGTGGAGGGCAACGACTGGGTCGTGTCCTCCTGGCCGGAAGCCCTCGAGAAGGCCTACTATGCCGATCCGAAGGTCAAGGCTGCCGAGCGCCCCGACACCTGGGCTCCGCAGGTACGCAAGCAGAGCGAGGCGTTCGGGGAGGTCGGGCGGGACTCGACCTTCGTCCACATGTCGCGGTTCTTCGACTCCGTGCGCCAGGGCAAGCCGTCGACGGAGGACGGCCTGACCGGCCACCAGGCCGCCGCCGTCGCGCACATGATCAACCTCTCGCTCCGGCAGCGGCGCCCGCTGGAGTGGAACTTCGCGACCGGCGCGCTTGTGTAGAGCCCTTCACCCTACCCTCTCCCCAAGGCAGAGGGAGGTCAACCGGCTCGCAGCCGGAACCGCTGGATCTTGCCGGTGGCGGTCTTGGGTAGGTCGGCCACGAACTCCACCCAGCGCGGCGCCTTGTAGGGAGCGAGCCTGCCCTTGACGAAGCGCTTGAGCTCGTCGGCCATGGCCGGGGACGCAAGGCCGGGCTCCTTCAGGACCACGAAGGCCTTCGCCTTGACGAGCCCATCCGCGTCCTCCTGGCCCACCACGGCGCTCTCGAGCACGGCCGGATGGCCGATGAGGGTCGCCTCGACCTCCACCGGCGACACCCAGATGCCTCCGACCTTCAGCATGTCGTCCGACCGGCCGCAGTACCAGAAGTAGCCGTCCTCGTCCTGGTGGTACTTGTCTCCGGTGAGCAGCCACTCGCCGTGCAGGGTCTGCCGGGTCTTCTCGGGCTGGTTCCAGTAGAAATCCATGATGGAGCCGCCTCTCACGCGCAGGCTGCCGACCTCGCCCGGCCGGACCGGGCGCCCCGCGTCGTCGACGATCATCAGCTCGTAGCCCGGCACGGGAAGGCCGGAAGATCCGGCACGAATCGCTCCGGGGCGGTTCGAGAGGCACATGTGCAACAGCTCGGTCGTCCCCATCCCGTCGATGATCGGGACCCCGTAGCGGTCGAGCCACCGGCCGTACAGCTCGGCGGGGAGGGCCTCCCCGGCCGAGACGCACAGGCGCAGCGAGGAGAGGTCGTGGCGGCGCTCGTCGTCCTTCGCGGCGAGCATCCCCGCATAGAGGGTCGGGACGCCGAAGAACAGGGTCGGTCGGTGCCGGGTGATCACCTCGAGCACGGCCTCCGGCGTGGGTCGATGCGGATGGAGGACGGCCTGGGCGCCGACGGACATGGGGAAGTAGCCGGCGTTGCCGAGGCCGTAGGCGAAGAACAGCTTGGCCGCCGAGAACGCCCGATCGCTCGGCCGGATGCCCAGGACCTGCCGGGCGTACGTTTCCGCGCACACGACCATGTCGCGCTGCCGGTGCACCGCGCCCTTCGGCCGGCCGGTGGAGCCCGACGAATAGAGCCAGAAGGCCTGGTCCTCCGGCGCCGTGGGCGCCGCCTCGAGCGTCGGCGAGGCCCTGGCCACGCGGTCCTCCCAGGAAAGGAACGTTCCCGGCGGGCCGGTGACGAGGACGTGCTCCAGGCGCGTCGCCTGGGCGAGGACGGTCGCGGCCTCGGGGACGAGCGCCGCCGAGATCACCGCGACCTTCGCCCGGCTGTCGTCCAGGAAGTGCAGGTAGTCGGGGCCGCGCAGGAGCGTGTTGACGGGCACCGGGACCGCGCCGACCTTGATCGCGCCCCAGAAGGCGCCCAGGAACTCGGGCGCGTCCACGCAGATCATCAGGACGCGGTCCTCCCTCTCGACGCCCAGCTCGAGCAGGGCGTTGCCCGCGCGGTTCACGAGCGCCTGGAGGTCGCCGTAGGTCAGGGTCTCGCTTTCGCATGCGAACGCGGTGAGCGCGGCCCGGCCCTCGGCGACGTTCCGGTCGATGAAGTGCGCGGCCACGTTGAAGCGGGCAGGCAGCGTCTCGGAGACGCTCATCGCCGCCGCCTCCGCCAGAGCGCGTGGCTGCGCATTGGATCGCGCGCATTCTACCGCCGCGAGAGCGCCCGCCGGCGGCCCGGCCTCAGCGCGCCGGGCTCAGGAGGCGATCTCGGATGCGGGTCGAGGCGAGGGCCTCGGCTCCGGCGAGGCCTCGCCCTGCTCGGCCGATCGCCTCCAGAGCAGGATCTCGAAGCCCGCCACCTTGCCATCCTTCCGCCGGACGGTCGGCCGGTAGCGTCGGTGAAAATCCTCCATCTCCAACGCGTGACGGAGCGCGGTCTCGATGTCCGAGAGCAGCGTCTCCTGGGCGTCGGGGCCCGGGTGGAACATCTGGAAGCGCGAGCGGCCCAGGATCTTGGCCCGTTCCAGCGCCCGCTCGGCGTCGCGGATGATGGCCTCCGGCCGGTGGCCGGCCGCGCCGGCCGCCAGGCCCGCGCTGGCGCTGGCCGTCACCATCGCCCCCTGCAGCTCGAAGGGCGCCGCCATCTCGCCGAGCAGCCTCCGGGCCACCAGCAACGCCTCGTCGCCGCTGCGCAGCCCCGAGAGCAACACCGCGAACTCGTCCGGTCCATACCGGGCGAGGGTGTCTCCCGGGCGCAGCCGCCGGCCCAGCCGGACGGCCACCGCGGCCAACAGGCGGTCGCCCGCCTCGAAGCCGAGGCGGGCGTTGACGCCCCGGAAACCGTCGAGGTCGAGCAGGAGCACGAACAGGCCCTCGCGGCACCAGTCGGCGCCGGCGGTCGCCTGTCGCAGCCGCTCCAGGAACAGCGTCCGGTTGGGCAGCTCGGTCAGCGGGTCGTGGCGACCGGCCCGTAGCATCTCCTCGCGCCTCTGCCGTGTCTCGTTGTCCAGCTCGAGGGCCAGCCCCACCGTGCCCGCCACGTCGCCCCCGGGGCTGCGCAGCGGCTCCACGCGCGCGTGCAGCGTGCGGTCCTCCCAGGCCTGGTCGAACTCGACCGCCTCTCCCTTCAGCGCTCGGCGGTGCGCGGCCACCGCCGAAGCGCCGGCGTCGCCGGACTGGAGAAGCTGGCCGAGGCGCGCGTCCAGGCCCACCAGCGAGGGATGCCTCAGGCCCCACGTCACGCGCAGGCTGCGGTCGGTGGCCCACAGCAGCACGGGCACCTGCTCGGCCAGCATCCGCATGCCGGCCTCCCCGGCCCGGGCGACGGGATCGGTCGCCGGCGGCCCGCTCGCGCCCGGAGCGGGCTCGCGCACGACGAGGCGCGCAAAACGCGGCGCGGGGACTTCCTCGTTGAGCTGGGGGGTGCTTGCGGCGCACCCCCCAGACCCCCCAGCGCGCTGCGGCGAAGTGAATTCGCCTCCGCGCGCAGCCGCGGCGTCTGCGAACAGGGTATGTTCCTGCCATTCGGCTTTCACGGGCTCCTCCCTCGTTCCGGTGGCGCGAAGCCGCCGGGAACCAAGTGCCGCTCCTGGCGGCTCGGCGGACCCTGTCGGGAACTCAGGTCCCGTGGCTCTGCGTCCCCGGGGATCGATCCGGGGTTGCTCTGAGCAGGAGCGCGCGCGGGGGCGGTCGCCCCCTCTACCAGCGAGTCTGGGGTCTGGCCTCGGGCCGGATCAGTGACGTCCCTCACCGGAGGCGGCGGCCGCGACATGGACCGGCGCGGCCGTGACTTGCGGCTGTGACGGCGCGCGCAGCGCCTCAGCGGGGAGCGGCGGCTACGCGCCGATGCTCGCGCCGCGGCGCGATTCGAGCTCGGCGGCGAGCAGCGCCTGCGCGACGGGCCTCAGCTCGGATCGCTCGGATTCGCCGATGGCGGACACGAACGGCGGAATGGGCCCGGTGGCGGCCACGCCCGCGACGTCCAGGGCGGCGTGCAGCACGCGCGCCGGTCCCCAGGCGTCGCGCTTGTCCTCCAGCGGCAGGAAGAGAGCGCGCAGCCGCTCGGCCGCCTCCCACTCGCCCGCCGCGCACGCGCCAAACAGCGCGTTGCTCAAGCCCGGGGCCAGGCACCCCGAGCCGGTCGTGAAGCCGGGCAGCCGGAACTCCCGCAGGTGCGCGACGGCCGGGCGCTCGCCGATCCCGCTGATGACGAGGCGGCGGTCGACGCGCCGGAGCAGGCCGTCGAGGTAGGGATCGTGGCGGGGATCGGGTCGGACGACCGCGTACTTGATGGCCAGGCAGATGCCGGCGTCGACGAGCCGCGCTATGGCGTCGAGGCCCGCGTCCTTGTCGGGGCCGAAGTTGCCCTCGTCCTTGAGGTAGAGGATCAGGCCGAGGCCGCCCGCCTGCGCGATCTCCCGCAGGCCCGCCTCCAGGCCGCCCGCGTCTCGCGGGTCGCCGCACGGCAGGGCCATCGCGCATGGGAAGCGATGCCGGCGGAGCAGCTCCGCCTGGTCCAGCGCGCGGCCGAAGGACGGCCCCACGCTGGGGATCGCCCAGTGGTCGTCGGCGAAGCTCGACAGCCACCTCAGCAGCTCCTCGTACTCGGCGAGCGTGACGTGGTAGAGGAACGCATTGCCGCCGTAGAGGAACCGCGTCATGCCTCCCTCGGCCATGTGGCGGAGGAGCCGGTCGTTCTCCCCGAAGTCGATGGAGCGGCGGCCGTCGGGGCGGCGGACGAGCGGCGGCACGGGGAACACGCCGCGGAGGTCGTCGGGGGTGAGCCTGGCCCTCTTCATCGTGAAGCCCTCAGAAGATCTGTCATTCGCTCAGCGCGTGGTCCGTTGCCAGGTCCGCCCCGCCCCACGCCCGGCGCGACGTCCAGTCGACCGCCGGGTCGGCCCAGAACGGATCGCGGGCGGAGAGGCCGAGGGGCAGGAAGGCGGCGGTGCAGAGGTAGAGGCTGCCGGTGCTGATGTAGGCCTCGGCGATGCCCGGCTGGTGGCCGCCGAGGCCGACCCGCAGCCAGCCCTCGTCGTCGAAGGTGGCCGGCGCCTCCAGCGTGCGCCGGATGGCCGCGGTGAGCGCCCCCCGGACCTGGGCCGGAGCCAGCCCTTCGGGCAGCTCGCCTCGCAGGGCGGACTGGGCGAGGAGGTGGAAGGCGCCGCAGCGATAGGCGAGGGAGCGGCCCAGGGGCGGGAAGCTGCCATCGGGGCCGATGAGCCGCTCCTGCACGGTCGCGTAGCGGCGGGCGCGCTTCTGCGCGGCTTCCCGCAACGGCTCCCAGCGCCTGGTCACGCGGCCCATGTGCTCGAGCACCTCGAGGAGGAAGGGGTGGATCACGAAGCTGTTGTAGTAGTCCCAGTGGAACCGCGGCCCGTCGCCGTAGGCCCCGTCGCCTTTGTACCATTCTTCGTGGGAGCGCAGGGCCGTCTCCACCGGCTCCGGCCGCCACTGCGCGCCCGAGGAGGCCAGGAACGTCTCCACCATCGCCGAGAAGAGCAACCAGTTGTTCCGGCCCGGCTCGATCGACCGCGTGGAGGCCATCGCTTCGACGAGACGGCCCTGGGCCGGGGACGGCAGCGCCTGCCAGAGCTGCTTCGGCGCCCGCAGCAGCCCCTCGGCGAGGAACGCGGCGTCCACCAGGCACTGCCGGCCGGCCGTGAAGCTCAGGTGGTCCGGCGCGGCGGGGTCGGTGACGTGCTCCAGGCCCGCGCGCGCCCACTGCGCGAGCTGCCCGGCCTCGGCGTCGCCAGCCTCGCTTTCGAGCCAGGGGGCGACGCCGGCCAGCGTGCGGCCCACCGCCTCCAGGTGGGTCACGGGCCGCCGCTCTTCGATTCGGCCGGCCGGGCACTCGACGGGCATCTTCGCCCGGAGGCGGTTCGCGGCCAGGCTCTCGAGCACCGGCCGCGCCACGCGCGCGAGCGTCTGACGCCAGAAGGCGCGCTCTTCGGCGCCGCCGGCGGGTGAGGGCGACGCCACCGGTGATGGCGCGCCGGCCGGCCGCACGCCCGGCGCCGCCCCTACGGCGAGCAAGCCGCGCAGGAACCCGCGGCGGCCTTCTGGAGCAGGAAGCGTCATCGTGAGCGCTCTCGATCGAAACGAAAAAGGGGGCGCGTCGCCGCGCCCCCCTTGTATGACTAAGGGCCTCTTAAAACTTCAGCTTCATGGAGAGCTGGATCTGGCGCTCGGTGGTGCCACAGGTGGCGCAGGCGGGGTTGGGGAGCATCGCGGTGATGGTGCCGAAGGCGGAGTTGCCGAAGACCAGAGCCGGATCGGCGAAGGCGGGGTGGTTGAGTATGTTGAAGGCCTCCACGCGGAGCTCGTGCTCGAAGCGTCCGAACTTCGTCAGCTTGATCAGGTTCAGGTCGATGTTGAAGTAGCCGGGCCCGCGGGCGATGTTGCGGCCGGCCGTGCCGAAGGTCGCGGTCGGCTCCGGCACGATCTGGAACGCGGCGGGATCGAACCAATGGTCGATGGTCTGATCGGAATTGTTGATGTTCTGCTGCAGCCGGTTCGGCCGGTTGTTCGCCTGCTGGCTGGCGTTGGTCCCCGTGGAGAGGACGGCTTGCGACTGGGTGATGTTCAACGCGCGGCCGGTGCGGGCGTAGAGGATCCCCCCGAGCTGCCAGCCGCCCAGCTTGCGCTGCCTGGCCAAGGGCAGCATGTAGACCCAGTTCGACACGAACGTGTGCTTGACGTCGTAGTCCGCCGGCCCGCGGTTGTACGCCGGATTGTAGGTGTTCACCAGCGCCACCCCGCCGTCGTTGTCGGAGCTGAGGTCCATGGCCAGGCCGTAGGTGTAGGAGTTCATGAACGAGAAGCCGTTGGCGAAGCGCCGCTGGAACTTGACGAGCAGGCCGTTGTAGTCGAGGAAGCCCGTGCTCGTGACCGTGCCCAGGTCGCCCAGGGCGGGATCGATCCTGGCGAAGGGGCGGTTGATGTTCGGGTTGGTCACCCCCAGCACGGGTGGGGCCTGGTTCTCGTTGGTCTTGAGCAGCATCTGCCGGCCCCGCGAGGCGACGTAGGCCACCTCGAGCATGTAGTTCCGGCCGATCTGCCGCTGCACGTTGAGGTTGAAGTTGGTCGAGTAGGCGTCGCGGAAGTCGCGGTCGAAGGTCGAGCGCGTCGCCCCGGCCGGGGCCCGGTTGGGATCCACTCCCGGCGGCGGAGGCAGCCCGTCCGAGACCTTCAGGTTGAGCCCGAAGGTGCTGTTCCTGAGCGCGGTCGACTGCAGGAACGGCGGGTTCTGGGCCTTGGACGACGACGTACCGCCGGGGGTGAAGTTCCAGAAGATCCCCGCCCCGCCGCGGACGACGGTCTTGCCGTCGCCGGTCAGGTCGTAGGCGAAGCCGAGGCGTGGACCGAAGTCCTTCTTGGAATAGGTCTGCAGGTAGCGGCCGACGCTCACCCCGCCCATCACCGCCTCGGACGAGGCCACCACGAACTTGCCGGTCGTCACGTCGAAGTTGCTCTGCCGGTCGTCCACCTCCACCCAGGGCACGAACAGGTCCCACCGCAGGCCCATGTTCAAGGTGAGCTTGCTCGAAGCCCGCAGGTCGTCCTGCACGTAGAGGGCGTACTCGGGCCGCTTCTCGGTGTAGGTCTTGGCGTCGAAGAGGTTGCGGTTCTTCTGGCTCGCGTAGCCGAGCAGGAAGCTCGCCACGTCGAAGCCGGTGCTCGAGTTCACCGTGCAGCCGCTCAGGATGCCCCCGCAGTTCGAGGTCGGGTTGTTGTCGAAGACGAACTGGCCGACGATCGAGTCCGCGTTCAGGATCTCCCGCGAGCGCCACGTGATGCTGCCCCCCGCCTTCATGGTGTGCTTGCCCGACACGCGGGTGATGCTGTCGAAGACCTGGAAGTCGTTCTGGTTCGTGATGAGCGGCACGTTGCCGTTGGCCCCCAGATTGCGGATGTTCTGGAAGTTCAGCATCGTCATGGCCGAGGTGGACTGGTTGAGGTTGATCCCGGGGATGCCCACCGCGGCGGCGGGGTTCGTGCCATAGTCGATCGGGGTGTTGAGGAACTTCACCGAGTTCCAACCGAACCGGAACTCGTTCAGCAGCCCGGCGCTGAAGGAGTGGGTGTCGTTGAAGGCCAGGCCCTGCGCCTTGATGTTCCCGTTGCCGGCGCCGAAGGTGAAGCCGGCGTCGCCGTGGGGCAGGGTCGCGGGCAGCAGGCGGTGCGTCTTCTCGAAGCTGTACCGGACGAAGGCATGGTTGTTGCTCGAGACGTTGTGGTCGAGCTTGAGGTCGAACTGGTTGTCCTGCCGTTCCAGCACGGGGTTGATCACGTAGTTGTTGATCGTCTGCCCGCTGCTGGCCCGGGATCCCGCGGCGTTGGGCTCCGGGTAGAGCTGGTTGATGATGTTGCGCGAGGCGGGATCGAACCGGCTGGCGGGGACGATGTTGCCCGCGAAGGGCTGGTTGGTGAGCGGGTCGTAGATGACCCGGTTGACCTCCGAGAAGTCGCCTCCCCGCATCTTCAAGGAGGGCACGGTCGAGACGTAGGTCTGGCCCTGGTTGATCCGCATCCCCTGGTAGTCGGCGAAGAAGAAGGTCCGGTCCTTGAAGATCGGGCCCCCCAGCGTGGCCCCGAACTGGTGCTGCTTGAAGTCGGGCTTGGCTCGCCCGGCCCGGTTGTTGAAGAAGTTGTTGGCGTCGAAGGCATCGTTGCGCTCGAAGTCGAACGCGTTGCCGTGGAACTGGTTGCCCCCCGACTTGATCTGGATGTTTACCACTCCCCCCAGCGACTTGCCGAACTCGGCCGCGTAGGTGCTGGTCTGCATCTTGAACTCGTCCAGGGCGTCCACGCTCGGGAAGATCACCACCGTCTGCAGCCAGGTCTCGTTGTTGTCCACCCCGTCGAGCAGGTAGCTGTTGTCCCGCGCGCGGTGCCCGTTGGCGTTGAACCCCGACCCCGCCCGCCAGGCCAGCGACCCCGCCCCGTCGATGTTCGCCCCCGGCACCGGCCGCAGCACGCCCGGGATCGTCCGGGTCAGGCTCACGAAGTTCCGCCCGTTCAGCGGCAGCGCCTCGATCTGCGCCCGCACCACCGTCGTCCCCAGCTCCGAGCTGTTGGTCTGCACCAGCGGCGCCTCGGCCTGGATCTCGATCGCCTCGCTCATCTGGCCGATCTCCAGCTTCAGGTCCGCCCGCAGCTTCTGGTCCACCCCCAGGTGCAGGTTGGCCAGGCTCACCTTCTTGAACCCGCTCATCTCCGCCGTCACGCTGTACGTCCCCGTCGGCAGCAGCGGCGCCGTGAACTCCCCCGACGGATCCGTCACCACCGTCCGGCTCAGGCCCGTCTCCGTGTTCACCAGCGTCACCGTCGCCCCCGGCATCGCGGCCCCCGACGTGTCACGCACCGTCCCCAGGATCGTCCCGCTCACCGCCTGGGCCGCGAGCGGCCGCGGCGCGAGCCAGGGAAGGACGGCCAGGGAGACGACCGCGCATCGGAGCACGCCGGCGGCCAGGGCGCTCCTCATCTGCTTCATCATTTCCTCCGAGCTAACGACGGGCCTGGGGCCCGTGACCGTTTCACCAGGTTATTCGACCGGTTGTGGGCCGTCGTCGGCGACGCGAGGAGTCTTCTTCGCGGCGGCAAGGGATCCGAGGCCGGCTTTTGAGGCGCAATACCTTTCTCGGCACTGAAGTTAGAAAAAACGTAGATATCATATATCATATCGGGCGGTCAACCACGGTCATTATTAATTAATGAGAGCGGCGGCGGGCGCCTTCCCTGCGCGCAACCTCATCGCCCCTCTTCCTGCAGGTCGAGGATGACTCGGGCCAGGATGCTGCCCCAGATGTAGTTCATGGGCGATCCGAGCTTCTCATCATCCGGGCTGTAGGACTCCCAGAAGCGATGGTTGCGCCGGAGCTGCGCGGCGGCGGCCTCGATCATGCGCTCGCCCAGCTCCCGCGCCTCGCGGCGGTAGCCGTAGCGCCGCAGGCCGTCGAAGACGAGGTAGTTCCACTCCAGCCACACCGCGCCGTTCCACTGGCAGCAGCGGGTGACTCGCGGCTCGTAGGCGGGGTCGTCGGCGGCGAGGGTAGGAACCCCGAACCGCCGCCAGAACTCGGCCGGGCTGGTGAGGTGCTCCACGAGCGCCCTGGCCTGCTCGACCGTGGCGACGCCGGCCCAGAGGGGCAGGAAGCCGATGATCTCCTTCCGCCGCAGGTCCAGCGTCGCGCCGGCCGGCGTCGTCACCGTGAAGCCGTTGGTCGCCCGGTCGACGTTGTAGTAGAAGCGCGTCTGCGGGTCCCACATGGCGGCGTTGATCCGGGCCGACAGCTCGTCGGCGCGCCGCCGCCAGCGCACCGCCGACTCGGTCTCGCCCAGCTCCTCGGCCATGTCGCCGAGGGCGCGCCTCTCGCGCACGAGCATGCAGTTCAGGTCCAGGGCCTCGACGAGCGACGGGGCCTTCGGGTCGTCGCGTCCCAGCAGGTCCCAGATCGGCACCTGGGAGTCCCGCACCGACTCCAGCACGGCGTTCCCGCCCCACTCGAACAGTCCGTCGTGATCGGCGTCGCGGTGGTCGCGCCAGAAGGTGGCGAAGCTCTCGCCGCCGCCGAAGGCCTGCTTCAGGAAGCGGCGCGCCTGCTCGAGCGAGGCGTTGCCCGCGCCCCGCCGCGCCAGGTCGCGGGCGGCGCGGTAGACCTCCCAGCTCGTCCAGGCGAAGAACGGGGCCGAGCTGGTCCTCTCTCCGTCGACCGGGAACGTCCGCACGGCGTAGGGCCCGACGCGATACGGGATGTAGCCGGTGCCGTCCTGCGCCTCGATGAACACCCGCTGCGAGTCCATCGCGCTCGCGGGATCGAGGAACGCGTAGGCCAGCATCGAGAGGCTCTCGTGGAAGACCTGGCCGTCGTGGCCCCAGCCCCACTTCGGCTCGCGGGAGAAGACGTAGTAGTTGTAGCGGGTGCGGCCCTCGGCGGGCAGCATGCACTGGCGGGCGAGGTTGAGGGCGCTCCAGTAGATCATCCGCCGCGTCGGGTCGGCCAGGCCCGGGTCCCAGGCCACGCGGTAGGGCCGCTCGGCGTCCTCGATCAGGTCCTCCTCGCTCTTGTGCAGCGCTTCCTTGGCCGCCGAGGCCAGCCTCCCCGGGGGATCCTCCTCGCGGGCCACCGCCCGCACGAAGCGGAGACGCCGCCGCGCCCCCGGCGCGAGGTCGAAGGCGAAGCGGAGGCTGGCCTCTCGATCGGAGGAAAAGGCGCCGTCGGGGTCGTGATCGGCGGCGAGGAGGTCACGGAAACGGCCACTGAAGCCGGAGGGCGGCGTCTCGGAGACCTTCTCCGGTGGCTCGTCGTGGGAGAACGCCAGACCCCGCTCGGAACGCTCGAACGGCCCTCGCGCGCCCTCGGGGCGGCGGTACCAGACGATGACTGAGCCGCGGGCCGGCCGGTCCGCCACGTTGCGGATGGTGAGGACGAGGACGGCCGCGCGCGACGACCACACGGCGAACGTCGCCCGCGTGTCGAGCCCGGCGGCCGGCTGGAAGGACAGGCGGGCGAGGCTGGAGAGCGACGACTCGAGGCGGGGCGGCGCCGCGTAGTCGCCGACGGCATGAACCGTCTGCTCTCCCGCGCGGAAGCTCAGGCCCCAGGCCCCCGCGGCATCGGTGGTCAGCGCCAGCGGCTCCCGCAGCGAGTAGAAGCGCAGGTGATAGCCCTCATCGACCAGGTACTCCGACCGGCGGAGGGGGGCGGCATAGGTGGTGAAGACGGGATCGCCGGCCGTGGCCGGTCCCATCGGAGGGAGGACGCCGCCCAGCAGGAAGAAGAGGAGGGTGGGCACGGAAGAGGAATCTTTGCACCGGGGGGCCCTCGGGTACAATCACCCGCGCATCGAAAATGTCCGGCCTGGCCTTCCAGGGCGTCACGAAGTCGTTCGGCGCCGTCCGCGCGCTCAAGGGCGTCACGTTCCCGGTGCAGCCGGGCGAGGCCCACGCGCTCGTGGGCGAGAACGGCGCCGGCAAGTCCACCCTCATGCGCGTGCTGGCGGGCATCGTGCGCCCCGACGGCGGACAGCTCGTCTGGGACGGCCGCCGGCTCGAGCTGCACAGCCCCCGGGCCGCGCTCGACCAGGGGATCGGGATGGTCTACCAGGAGATGCTGCTCTTCCCGAACCTCAGCGTGAGCGGGAACATCTTCGCCGGCCGGGAGGTGACCGGGCCGGGAGGCCGGCTCCGCGAAGCCGAGATGCGGGCGCGCACGGCCCGCCTGCTGGGCGAGCTGCACCTGGCGGTCTCTCCGGACGCCGAGGTGGCCTCGCTCAGCACCGCCCACCATCAGCTCGTCCAGATCGCCCGCGCCCTGGCTTTCGAGTGCCGCATCCTCATCCTCGACGAGCCCACCACCTGCCTCACGGATGCGGAGACGGCGCACCTGTTCGCGATCCTCGACCGGCTGCAGCAGCGCGGGGTGACCCTCATCTACGTCTCCCACAAGCTCGACGAGGTCTTCCGCCTGTGCCAGCGCATCACCGTGCTGCGCGACGGCGAGCACGTCGGCACGTTCGAGGCCGCGAAGACCACGCCACGCGAGGTGGTGCGTTCGATGGTGGGCCGGGACATCGACCCCGCCGCCAGGGTGCCGCGCTCGGCGCCGTCCGATTCGCCGGTGGTCCTGGCCGTCGACCGGCTCACGCGCCAGCCGTGGTTCGAGGACGTGACGCTCGCCGTGCGGGCGGGGGAGATCGTCGGGCTGTTCGGGCTGGTGGGCTCGGGGCGCTCGGAGCTGCTGGAGACTCTCTTCGGCCTCTACCGCGCCGACTCCGGCGCCGTCTCGTTCGCCGGCGCGAGGGTGCGCTTCGCCTCGCCGGTCCAGGCCATCCGCACCGGCCTGGCCCTCGTCCCCGAGGAGCGCCACCGGCAGGGCCTCTTCTTCAACCTCAGCGTGCGCGACAACCTGTTGCTGCCCGCCGAGAACGCCTCGGGCGCGTGGCGCCTGGACGTCCGCCGCGAGCGGGCCGACTCGCAGCGGCTCGTCGAGCAGTGGCGCATCAAGACGCCCGGCGTCGAGGCGGTGCCCGACCGCCTGAGCGGCGGCAACCAGCAGAAGGTGGTGATGGCGAAGTGGCTGCGCGCCGCTCCCCGGCTGCTGCTCCTCGACGAGCCGACCAAGGGTGTCGACGTGGGCGCCAAGTGGGAGATCCACGACCTCATCCGCCGCCAGGCCGAGCAGGGCATGGGCTGCCTGGTGGTCTCCAGCGAGCTGCCGGAGATGCTCGCCCTGGCCGACCGCATCGTCGTGCTGCGCGAGGGCCGCGTGCAGGGCGAGCTGCCGGGGGCGGAGGCCGACGAGGAGTCGGTCATGCGGCTGGCCACCGCGGTGAGGCATTGAGGCGGGCATGAAGGCGCGGCTGAGGGCCGTCTGGAAGACGCGGGAGCTGAGCACGCTGTTCGTCCTCGCCCTCGAGGTGGCCCTGTTCACCTGGTACCTGTGGCCCGAGAGCGGCCGCGGCCATCCCTTCTTCAACCTCAGCAACTTCGTCTTGATCCTGAAGTACTCCGCGCTCTACGGCATCGCCGCCATCGGCGCGGCCATGGTCATCATCTCCGGCGGCGTGGACCTGGCTCCGGGCGCGGTGATGGCGCTGGCCGGTGTCGTCACCGGCCAGCTCTTCGTCGTGCAGGGCTACTCGCTGCCGGTCGGCGTGACGGCCGGCATCCTGGCCGGCCTGCTCTCCGGGATCCTGAGCGCGGTGCTGGTGGTCTTCGTGAGCCTGCCCCCCTTCATCGCCACCCTGGGCGTGATGGGGATCGCCCGCGGCATCGCCTTCATCATCACCGAAGGACGCTTCTTCGACCTCTCGAGCCGGCTGCCGGCGGGCTGGAAGCCCTTCGGCCTGCCCGCCGACTGGCTGGCCCCGATCGTCCTCATCGTCCTCGCCGCGGTCTTCCAGTACCTCATGCAGCGCTTCCAGTGGGGAAGGGCGGTCTTCGCCCTCGGGGGCAACGAGACGGCCGCGCTCTTCTCCGGCATCCGGGTCGGCCGGGTGAAGGCTTCGGTGTACATCATCGCCGCCCTGCTCGCCTCGCTCTCCGGTGTGATCCTGGTCGTGATCCAGGGCCAGGGCCGGGCCGACCTCGCCACCGGCTACGAGCTGGACATCATCGCGTCCGCGGTCGTGGGCGGGGCGAGCCTGACCGGCGGCCGGGGCTCGGTGGTGGGCGCGGTGCTGGGGACGCTGATCTTCGGCGTGCTGCGCAACGCCCTGCCCCAGATCCCGGGCGCCACCTTCTACGACCGCCTGATCGTGGGCGTGGTCGTCGTAGTGATCGTCGTCGTCGACCAGTTCATCGCGCGGAAAGGAGCATGAGCATGCACCGAGTGGCGGCGCGTTTCTTCATCGTCACGGCGGTCGTCGGCCTGGCGTTCGCGGGGTGCGGCCGAAAGGAGGAGCGCGCCGCGACCGGCGGGAGCCCGGCCGGGAAGAAATACCGCTTCGCGGTCATGCCCAAGGCGCTCAATCTCCCCGTCTTCTTCTACGCACGCACGGGGGCGGAGCGGGCGGCCAAGGAGCTGGGAAACGTGGAGGTGATCTGGCGCGCCCCCGAGTCGGCCGATCCCCTGAGACAGAAGGAGATCCTGGAGTCGTTCATCACCCAGGGGGTCGACGGCATTGCAATCTCTTGCACGAGCGCGGACCTGCTCAACGACCCCATCAACAAGGCGATCGAAGCCGGCATCCCCGTCGTCACCTGGGATTCCGATGCGCCACGCTCGAAGCGCATCGCTTTCTGGGGCGTGGACGATCTCAAGTCCGGCCAGATCATGGGGGAGGAGGCGGCCAAGCTCGTGGGCGGCAAGGGAAAGGTGGCGCTCATGACCAGCCTGGGAGCGGAGAACCTCGCCCGCCGCCTCGACGGCGTGAAGGAGAGCCTGAAGAAGCACCCGGACATGGAGGTCGTCGAGACCTACGACATCAAGGAGGACCCGACACGCTCGGCGGAGATGATCGCCTCCGGCACGAGCCGCTACCCCGACCTCGCGGTCTGGATCTCCGTCGGCGGCTGGCCGGTGTTCGTGCGCAACGCGCTCGATCCCATCGACCCCGCCAAGACGAAGTTCGTCTGCTTCGACACCGTGCCCCCCGCGCCCGAGCTGCTCAAGACGGGGAAGGTGCAGGTCCTCATCGGCCAGAAGTACTTCGGCTGGGGCAGCGAGCCGGTGAAGCTCCTGGCCGGGATCAAGCAAGGCCGCATGCCGGCGGAGAAGAAGATCGACTCCGGCGTCGACGTGGTCACGAAGGACAACGTGGACGCCTACCTCGAGCAGTGGAAGAAGTGGGAGAAGGGGGAGTAGGGACGCAGAACTCATCCCCGCCCTGGTCCACGACCACGAGCGTCCCGTCCGGCGCCGCGTCGATCCTCTGCACCCACCGCAGCGGAGGGCCGCTGCCGGTGTCGGTGTCCGAGAAGATCATCCGATCGCCGGTGACCGGCCACCGGCGCCGCCCAATACCTCGGCGGGTCGCGGTGGAACCCGGCGGCAGCCTGGCCGTGACCGGCGACGAGAATTTCCACGCCATGCGGATCTTGACCGCCGGTGGCCGGCCCGATTAAGCTCCGCCTGCCGTCTCCCTCCGTCAAAGGCGCCGCCGTCGGGCCGGCGCCTTCCTGTCGAACGAAGCGACGTCCGCCTGCCCGACGCATTGATCGGGAGATTGCGCCTCATGCGAAAGGTCCTCATCCTCACCGTCGTCGGCCTCGCCCTCACGGCGCCCGTCGCCGCGGCCCAGGAACGGCCTTCAGAATTCGACGCGGCGCACGCCCGTGTCCACCGCTCCGAAGGAGGGCAGGCGCTCACCGGGCCCTCACGGGAGCCGGCCGCCGCGGTGGTGGCGCGGTTCCTGCGGGAGCACGGCAAGAGCGACGCCATCCTGGCCTCGCTCCGCGAGGCGGGGCAGGGCCGCTCGGCTTCGACCGGGCTGTCCTACCTACGGATGGAGCAGCAGGTCGGCGGCCTGCGCGTGGCCGGGGCCTACCTCAAGGCGGCGCTCGACGAGCGCGGGCAGATCGTGCACCTCATCGACAACCTGGCCGAGGTCCCCGCGCGGGGCGTCACGCCGGCGCGGATCGACGAGGCCCGCGCGCTGCGGGTCGTGCTGGCCGTCGTCCATCCCCAGCTGAAGCGGGACCCGGCCGAAGTGGGCCGCGAGGACGGCGTGGTGCTCTTCGACAAGGGGACGTTCTTCTACGAGCCGCCGCGCGTGGAGCGGCTGGCCATCGCGATGGAGAGCGGCGCCCTGAAGGCGGGCTTCCGCGTCCAGACGTGGACCAGACGCGGCAACCTGCTCCACGAGACCCTGGTCGGTGGCGACGGCCGCGTGCTGGACGTAGAGCTGCGGACGAATGCGGACTCCTACAATGTCTTTCCCGAGGATCCGGGCCACTCGGTCCAGGGCGTCGTCAGCGGTCCCGGCAACGGCAACACCGAGTCCCCCGCAGGCTGGGTCTTTCCCGGGAGCCAGCGCAGCATCGACATGGCCGGCAACAACGTAGACGCCTACCTCGACCGCGACGCGAACAACGCGCCCGATCCGGGTGGAGCGACGATCGGCGACGGAAACTTCGTTACCACGGCGGATCTGACGTCCCCCCCGATCGAGTCCGGCAACCAGGAAGTGGCCGTCCAGAACCTGTTCTATCTGAACAACGTCATCCACGACACGCTCTACCGCCACGGGTTCACGGAGGCGGCCGGCAACTTCCAGGAAGACAACTTCGGCAAGGGCGGGGTAGGGGGCGACTCCGTGCGTGCCGAGGCCCAGGATGGCCTGGGCACCGACAACGCGAACTTCGCGACCCCGTCCGATGGCAAGCACGGGCGGATGCAGATGTACTTGTGGACGGGCAAGGGGACCAACCAGGTGGTCGTCAACACGCCGGCTCCCGTCACTTATCGCGCGCAGGGCGCGGCGTTCGGCCCTCCCCTCAGCGCTACCGGCGTCACCGGCGACGTGGTGCTGGTCAACGACGGGACAGGGACCACCTCGGACGCGTGCGAGGCGGTCGCGGGCCGCCTGAGCGGCAAGATCGCTCTCATCGACCGGGGAACCTGCCCCTTCACGGTCAAGGTGAAGAACGCGCAGGTGGCGGGTGCCCTGGCCGCCATCGTGGTCAACAACGCGGGCGACTCGATCGTCACCATGGGCGGAACGGACGCGACTGTCACCATCTCGTCCGTGTTCATCCGGCAGGCCGACGGCAACGCCCTCAAGGCGATCCTGCCCGCGCCCGCCAACGTCACCGCGCGCCTCACCGTGCCCGCTCCGCTGCAGCGCGACGGCGACCTCGACTCGGACATCGTCTTCCACGAGTACGGCCACGGCCTGACCTGGCGCATGATCGGCCGCATGAGCGGCCCGATGTCGGGGGCCATCGGCGAGGGGATGAGCGACACGCTGGCGATCATCATGAACGACGACGACGTCGTGGGCGAGTACGCGTTCGACGAAGCGAACGGCATCCGCAGCGCTCCCTACGACGATTACCCGCGGACCTATGGCGACGTGGCCGGGACCGAGGTCCACTTCGACGGCGAGGTCTACGGGGCCATTGGCTGGCTCCTCTATCAGAAGTACCTACAGCGGGGCCTCACGAAGGACGACGTGCTCGACGACATCGTGGACGGCATGAACTTCACGCCCGCCAAGCCGTCCTTCGAGGACATGCGGGACGGGATCCTGCAGTCGGTCGCCCTCCGCAGCCCGAGCCACGAGTGCCTGGTCTGGGACGCTTTCGCCCACTACGGTGTCGGCGTGGGCGCCAGGGGCCGAACGTTCTTCGGCAGGGTCTTCGTCAGGGAATCCTTCGTCCTGCCGCCGGAGTGCTCGGCGCCCTAACCGGAGCCACCGGGGCGCGGCTACCCCTGCGGTCTTCGCTTGTGCCAGTCCTCGGCGAACAGGTCGAAGTGGACGTTCCGGGGAGGATGGGCGCGGATGACGTCCTCATCGAGCTTCACGCCGAGGCCGGGGCCGGGCGGCAGGGCGAAGCTGCCGCCCTCCACCTCGTGGGACATCCGATGGACGAGCTTCTCGATCTCGAACGGATCGCTCCCCAGCACGTAACGGGGCAGGACGCCGGCCAGGTAGCCGAGGGTGGCGTCGAGCCGGTTCATGGAGCGGGCCTCGCCGACGCCCACCAGCCCCTCGTCGGTCTCCACCTTGAGGAAGATCAAGTCCCGCCAGGCGGTGCCGAGGACGAGGGGAGTGGCCCGGGTGATCTTCACGACGGTTCCGCCGGGATGCCCAGGTCGCGGGGTCCCCGCGCCGAGGGCTGCGCCTCGGGAAGGTAGCGCCGGAGCAGGTCCACCGCGATGGCCGCCCGGTGGACCCGCTCGCGGGCGAGAGCGATGGCGGTGGGCACCTCGTAGTGGCGCACGAAGCCGCCGAAATCGTCGGGCGCCTCGACGTAGATGTCGAAGGGCACGGCCGTGGCCTGGCGCAGGGCGGCCAGCTGGGCCAGCGACAGGTCGGTGGGCACGTTGTAGCTCGTGGCGCCGAGCTGCTCCATCCATCGGACGGAGACCGGGTTGGCCGCCCCCACCTGGACCGAGACCTTGACGACCAGGTCCCGCGGCAGCTCGCCCGCCTTCTTCATCTCGTTCACGAGGAACAGCAGCCCCTCGTCGGCGACGAGCACCGAGCGGATGCCGAGGGCGCAGGCGCGGCGGATGTCCTCGGCCGCGTAGACGACCTGGTCCATGCCCCGCAGCCGCGCCCCGAGGTTCTTCCCCGCGCTGGAGACGACCTGGGCCCCCGTGTCCCAGCCCGCCCGCGGGCCGACGAACAGGCACACCTCGATGCCGGTCTCGCGGCCCATCCGGCCCATCTCCTTGATCTCCGCGTCGGTCAGCATCAGGATCCCGCTCCCCTGGGAGACACGGTGGATGGTGACGGAGAGCCGCTGGGCCTCCTCGAGCACCGCGGCCAGCACGCGCGGCCCTTCCACGCTGGGGATCTCCACCCGGTAGTGGGCGCCGTCGGGGAACCGCCGGGACGAGGCGGGCAGATCGTGGGCGTCGCCCGGAGGGAAGCCCAGGCTGGTCAGGAAGCGCCGCGTTCTCTCCATGGTCGATCCTCCCCTCGTTGTGGCCGCCCAGCGGATTCCCGCGGGGTCACGGTCGCAGCATCACCTTCACGACCGGCTCCGGCCGGTTGCTCAGCAGCTCGAAGGCCTTCTCGAACTGCCGCAAGGGGAGAGTGTGCGTGATGAGGGGCTTCACGTCGAGCTGGCCCGACTCGATCATGCGCAGGGCCCGCTCGAAGCTGTCCGTCGTGTACGCGAACACGCCGTCGACGCGCAGGTCCTTGAGGGCGAAGAGGTCGGACTCCAGGAACATCCGCCGGCTGCCCCCGGCGATCCCGGCCAGGACGACGGTGCCTCCCCGCCGGGCCAGCTCCAGGGCCAGGGGCACTGCCGCCTCGCTTCCCGCCGCCTCGAACACCACGTCGGCGCCGGCTCCTCCCGTCATCTCGCGGACCTTCGCCGCCGGCTCGTCCTTCACCGTGAAGTAGTGGGTGGCCCCCATCCTGCGGGCCACCGCCTCGTTGCCGCGGTCGAGGCCGACGGCCACCAGCCGCGCCGGCCGCGACATCGCGGCCCAGCCCACCGCCAGCAAGCCGATCGTTCCCGGCCCCACCACCGCCACCGTGTCCTCGCGTTGGATCCGGGCGCGCTGGGCGCCGTGAACGACGCACGCGAAAGGCTCGACCATCGCCGCCGCCTCGAAGGGCAGCGTCTTCGCGAAGGGATGGGCGAGGTCGGCCCGCACGGCCACGTACTCGGCGAAGCCGCCGGGGAGGGTGAAGCCGATCTCGTTGTAGGAGGCGCAGAGGTTCGTCTCGCCCCGGCTGCACCAGGAGCAGGCGCGGCAGAAGTTGTGGCCCTGCACCGCCACCCGGTCGCCCGCGGCGACGCGCTTCACGCCGGAGCCCACTTGCTCCACCGTCCCGCACCACTCGTGGCCGGGGATGACCGGATACTTGACGTAGGGCGCCGGCCGGGTCCCCTTCATCACCTCGACGTCGCTCATGCACACGCCGGCCAGGGCCACCTTCACGAGGACCTGGCCGTCGCCGGCCGTCGGGTCCGCCTCGTCGCGGAAGAACGCCCGGTTCGGAGCGCGGATGACGACGGCTTTCATAAACCGGGATGCGGCGTGCTCATGAACCGGAATGCGGCGAGCTCCGCTCCGCACAACACTTCATCGAGTGCGCTCGCGGGAGTGAATCCCGCTTCGCGCAAGAGAGGAAATGCTCCGCTCCGCTCGCCGGACGCCGCAAAACCGTGACGTGAGCCTGAATGCGACGAGCTTGCCTTCGCACGGACCCTCCCGGCTATCCACGCGCGGTGATGCATGGCTCGATAGGGTCGCATCGCCCGTGCGCGATCGTACCTGCCGTTCGGCAGGTGACAGGCTGGGGCGTCCCCGTTAGCTTCCCCGGATAACGACATACCCGAGACCGGGCCCGATGCGAGTGTCCGGCCCGCGCTCGTTGCGAGGAGGAGACCATGACCGCAAGGCTCACCCGGCGATGGCTCTGGACCTTCTACGCCGCGGCCCTGGCGCTGCTGGGGGCTTCGGCGGTCGAGGCGCAGCTCACGACCGGCTCCATCCTGGGGACGGTGTCGGACAGCGGGGGCGGCGTCGTCACCGGCGCCACGGTGACCGCGACCCAGCGCGACACGGGCTTCACGCGCGCCGGCCGGACCGACGCCACCGGGGCCTACAGCTTCCCGAACATGCCACTGGGCCGGTACGACATCAAGGTCGAGCATGCCGGATTCAAGACCAAGCTCGTGGGCCCGGTGACGCTGGTCGTGGACCAGAAGCTGCGGGTCGACGCCGTCCTGGAGCTGGGCCGGGTGGAGGAGACCGTGGAGGTCTCGGGGGCGGCCACGCTGCTCCAGACCGACCAGCCCGACGTCAACCAGATCGTCCAGGAGAAGGAGATCAAGGCCCTGCCCCTCAACGGCCGCGACTTCTTCTCCCTCCTCCTGCTCAGCAACGGCGTGCAGGACACCTCCAACGACCAGGGCGGCGCCACCACCAACGTCACCTTCTCGGTCAACGGCATGCGGCCGGAGGCCAACTCGGTGACGCTCGACGGCGTGCAGATGGCTTCGGTGCGGGAATCGGACGTGGACCTGAGGCCCAACGTCGATGCGATCAGCGAGTTCAAGGTCCTGACCTCCGCGTTCTCGGCCGAGTACGGCCACACCGCCGGCGGCGTCATCTCCATCCAGAGCAAGGGGGGCACGAACGCCTACCACGGCAGCGCGTTCGAGTTCCTCCGCAACGACGCCTTCAACGCGGCCAACTACTTCCGCAACCCCGTCGATCCCCAGAAGGCGCCCCTCCAGCAGAACCAGTTCGGCTTCACGTTCGGCGGGCCCGTGCGCAAGGACAGGACCTTCTTCTTCCTCGACTATCAGGGGGAGACCGTCCGCAAGGTCACCGAGGCGTTCGCGAACGTGCCCGAGGAGCCGTTCCGGCGCGGCGACTTCTCGTCGCTGCTGCCGGACACGGTCATCTACGACCCGGCCACCGGCGGCACCGTGCCTTTCCCCAACAACATCATCCCGCCCGACCGCTGGGACCGTTTCGGCTGGACGCTCCTGAACATGGTGGACCTGCCGAACCTGCCGGAGGGCTATCCTCTCGGCAACTATTTCGTGCGCCAGAACCACCGGATCGACGGCCACGAGGGCGGCTTCCGCGTCGACCACATCTTCTCCGCCGCCGACCGCGTCTTCCTGCGATTCCGGATGAACCACAGCCACCTGTTCACGAGCGACGCCATGTCGCGGCCGGACGGCCCGCTGCCCGGCCTGGCGCGGGGCGTGAACGACGACAACCGCGGGATCATCCAGGGAGGCATCCACACCGACCGCAACTACAACGCGGTCCTCGCCCACACGCACCTGTTCGGCTCGCGCCTCGTCAACGAGGCCCGCATCGGCTTCCACCGCTACGAGCTGGACGTGGAGTCGAACGCACACGGCCGGAACCTGGCCGAGGCGAACGGGCTGCGGGGAGTGAACCTGGATGCCCGCTCCTCGGGCCTGCCGATCCTGTATCTCGACGCCTACACGGGGATGGGGGGCGACGACTGGAAGCCGCTCTACTTCAAGAACACGTTCTGGCAGTTCAACGACACGCTCACCCACACCGCCGGCCGCCACACGCTGAAGTTCGGGGCGGAGTACCGCCGGCGCCGCGAGGACGACTACTTCGCGGTCTTTCCGGCCGGGGCCTTCTACGTGGGCAACTACGCCACCTCCTACCAGCTCTCCTGGTGGCAGGGCAACGAGCTGGCCTCGCTGCTCCTGGGCCGGCCGAGCTTCGGCTACCTGGGCCGCCGCTTCGGCAGCCCCATCCTCGACGATCGGCAGTACGCGGCCTTCGTGCAGGACGACTGGAAGGTCAGCAACAAGCTCACGCTGAACCTCGGCCTGCGCTACGACTACGGCACCCCGTTCTTCAGCCCGACCAACGAGCTGTCGATGTTCGACCTCGACCAGCGCCGGATGCTGATCGCCGGCCAGGAGGGCGTCTCGCGCTACATCGTCAACCCGGACAAGAGCGATTTCGCGCCCCGGCTCGGTCTCGCCTATCAGGTCAACCGCAAGACCACCGTGCGCACCGGCTTCGGAGTCTTCTACACGCCCGAGACGGCCAAGCGCGACGACGTCCGCCACAACCCGCCCTTCTACCGCCAGGCCACCTGGTACGACCAGTGGCACTTCTCCGACCCCGCCCCCCCGCCCTTGCCCGTGCCCGGCCCCTACCCGGCCGGCTACGACGTCAAGACGGTGGACAAGGACCTGAAGACCGGCTACTCCCTCCAGTACTCGCGGGCCGCCGGCTGCCCTTCGTGGTGAACGCCAACCAGGCGCGGCCGGACGGCACGCCGGCTCCCTTCGACGGGGTGGGAAAGGTGCAGGTGATCCGCGCCATCGGCGACTCGACGTATCACTCGGGACAGTTCAAGCTCGAGAAGCGGTTCGGGGAGGGCCTGTTCCTCCTCGGCTCCTACACCTGGTCAAGGTCCATCGACACGGTCAGCTCGGCCATGTTCGACTCGCAGTTCACCGGAGGCGTCCAGAACATCTTCGACGTGAAGCAGAACCGCGGCCCTTCGGACTGGGACGTGCCGCACCGCTTCTCGCTCAGCTACGTCTACGACTTGCCGTATGGGCGAGGCGATCGCTCCCGCGGGGGCGCGCTGAAATCCCTCTTCGGCAACTGGCAGGTGAGCGGCTTGTTCGTGGCCCGCTCGGGCATGCCGGGCACGGTCACCGTCGGCAGCTCCATCCCCGGGGGAGACGCCCGACCCAACCTGCTTCACGACCCCAACCTGCCCG
>QHVM01000122.1 GCA_003223555.1 Acidobacteriota bacterium
CCCGGCGCGAGCGCGCGTTCGAGCGCGGCCGCCGCCCGGTCGGAGGAGGCGCTCAGCGCCGCCACCTGCATCCACTCGTCGTCGATGGCCGCGGAGAGCAGCCGGTCCTGGGCTTGGCGTGCCGCCGGAGCGTCGAGCCCTCCCAGCGTGCACAGGAGCTGGAAGCGCACGCGCGGGTCGGGGTCGCTCGTCATGGCGAGCAGACGCGTGACGAGAGCCGGGTCGGGCAGGAACGGCTCGGAAAGGCGGATGGCGTTCTCACGAACTCCCGCTTCCGCATCGCCGAGCGCCCGCCCGACCGTGGCCGCATCGAGCTGGCCCAGGCCCTCCAGCGTCCAGAGCGCATGCAGCCGTCCGACCGCCGAGGAGCTCTCGCGGAAGAGGCGCCGCAGCAACGCGGGCGCCTCCGGCGGCCGTTCGTCGACGATCAGCCGCTGCGCCGTGCGCCGCCACCAGATGTTCGGCTCGGCGAGCATCGCGACCCGCTCGGCGGTCGTGGCCTCGCCCGGCGGACCCTGCGCCTCCGCGATGATCCGGTAGATCCGGCCGCGGTCGCTGCCGCGATACAGATCGGGCGAATCGTGATGGTGGTGGGCCACCCCCCACTCCGGATGCTCGATCAGCGGCCGGTAGTAGTCGATCATGTAGAGCGCGCCGTCGGGACCGGGGGCGAAGTTGACGGGGCGGAACCAGGCGTCGCCCGCGGCCAGGAACTCCCGGCCCTCCTCCGCGCGACGCGCGACGAAGGTCACGCCGGCCGGTGACCAGACGTCGCGGTGGACGAGGTTGTGGGCCGGCTCGGCCACCAGCGACGAGCGGCCCAGGGCGGCGGCCAGGGGACCGCCGGGCACGAAGGTCAGGCTGCAGGCGGAGGTGAACTGCCCCGGCTCGCTCAGCATCTCGAACTGGGCGTGACGCGTGATCGGGTAGACCATGGCCGCCGCGCCGTGGTCGGACACGCCCTGCATGGCCGAGCGCAGCGCCAGGTCGGCGTTTCGCTCGAGGTAGTGCGCGGCGATCACCTCGTGGCGGACGTGGTTCGAGTTGTCGAGCGTGAAGTAGTGGCCCCAGTCGTCGAAGGCGTGGCCGAACTGCGACCGGCCGGCCAGCGTCTCGACCTGATGGCGATCCGGCCGGAACCGGACGCCGTGGCCGTTGACGTCGAGCGGCGGTGCGGACTGGTCCGGGAAGCGGACGCCGTGGCCGCGGTCGCCGAACTTGTCCTTGAACACGATGGCCTCGGCCGGCCCCTCGTGGGCGAGGTAGACCCAGTTGTCCAGACCGTAGAGCGGACCGTTCACCGTGTGCTGCGGGTTCGTGAAGGCGAAGCCGGTGAGGACGACCTTGCGGACGTCGGCCCGGCCGTCGCCGTCGGTGTCCTCGAGGTACCAGACGTCGGGCGCGGCGGTGACCAGGACGCCGCGCTTCCATCGCATGACGCCCGTGGGCAGGACCAGGCCCTCCGCGAACACGGTCGAGCGCTCGTAGCGGCCGTCGTGGTCGCGGTCCTCGAGCAGCTTCACGCGTCCGGTGGGCCGCGTGTCCAGCGGGTAGCCCGGCATCTCGACGACGTAGATCCGCCCCATCTCGTCGAAGTCCATGGCCACCGGGCTGGCGATGGCGGGCTCGGAGACGAAGGGCTCGATGCGAAACCCCGGAGCGATGCGCACGGTCTTCAGCGAGTCGGCCGGGCTGAAGGGCGGCCCGCCCTGGCGCCGGCAGCCCGGGGCCAGCGCCAGCGCGCACGCCAGCAGGACTCCGTGAGCCGTCCGAGCGCGCGCACGTCGGGATCCGCCTGGCATCGGCGAGGAGGCGTAGGCCGTGGCGCATTCTAGCGCACGCGTCCTCACGTACAATGCGAGGTCCGATCGGGCAGGGAGGGCACCGTGATCAGGAAGATGGCCATCGTTCCGCTGGGGTTCGTCCTCGGGGCCGCGTTCATCGCGCCCGCCGCGCCCGCGCCGTCGCTTCTCCTCCAGCACCCCACGCTCTCCCGCGACGCGATCGCGTTCGACTTCGCGGGCGAGATCTGGACGGTCTCTCGCGAGGGCGGCGTGGCCCGCCGGCTGGTGGCCGGACAGGGGCGCAACCGCCAGCCCCTCTTCTCTCCCGACGGCTCCTTGATCGCCTTCACCGGCACCTACGACGACAATGCCGACGTCTACGTGGTCCCAGTGGCCGGGGGCCAACCGTCGCGGCTGACGTACCATCCCGGCCCCGACGTGGCGGTCGGGTGGACCCCCGACGGCAAGGCCATCCTGTTCCGGTCGGCGCGCAAGACCTACCGCGACCTTCTGCAGCTCTTCACCGTCCCCGTCGCGGGCGGGTTCCCGACCGAGGTCCCGCTGCCTTCGGGCCACCAGGCGGCCTACTCGCCGGACGGGTCGCATCTCGCCTACGTGCCCTACCTCCAGTGGCAGCCGGCCTGGAAGCGCTACCGGGGCGGACAGACGACACCGATCTGGATCGCCGACCTCGGCGATTCCAGCGTGACCAAGCTTCCGCGCGAGGGCTCGAACGACAAGAACCCCATCTGGGTGGGCGACGCGGTCTACTTCCTTTCCGACCGGGCGGGGGCGGTGACGCTGTTCGCCTACGACACGCGCACGGCCGCGGTGCGCCAGGTGATCGCCAACGAGGACGGCTTCGACATCCAGTCCGCCGGCGCCGGTCCGGGGGCGATCGTCTACGACCAGCTGGGAGCGCTGCGCCTCTACGATCTGGGCTCCGGGCAGACGCACGGGGTGGAGGTGACACTGGCCGCCGACCTGCCCCAGCTCCGTCCGCACTTCGAGAAGGTGGAGGCCAGGCAGATCCTGCATGCCGCCCTTTCCCCTTCCGGCAAGCGTGTCCTCTTCGAAGCGCACGGTGAGATCCTGGCCGTGCCGGCGGAGAAGGGCGACGTCCGGAACCTGACGCGAAGCCCCGCGGTCGCCGACCGCGATCCGTCCTGGTCGCCAGACGGTAAGTGGATCGCCTGGTTCTCCGACGAGTCCGGCGAGTACGCGCTGCACGTGAGAGGCCCCGACGGCCTCGGCCCCGTGCGCAAGCTCGACCTGGGCCAGCCGCCATCCTTCTTCTATTCCCCACGGTGGTCGCCCGACAGCAAGAAGATCGCGTACTCCGACAAGCGGATGAACCTGTGGGTGGTCGATCTCGACCAGCCCACGCCGGTGAAGGTCGACAGCGACCTCTACGACACGCCGTTCCACAACCTGGATCCCGCCTGGTCGGCCGACAGCCGCTGGATCGCCTACACGAAGCAGCTCCGCAACTACCTGCGCGCGGTCTTCGTCTACTCGGTGACCGAGAAGAAGAGCCGCCAGGTCACCGACGGCCGCAGCGACGCGACCTCGCCGCGCTTCGACCGCAGTGGCAAGTACCTGTATTTCCTCGCCTCGACGAGCGCCGGCCTCTCCCAGGGCTGGCTCGATATGACGAGCATGGCCCGCTCCGTGACGAGCAGCGTCTGGGCGGCCGTCCTGCGGAAGGACCTGCCTTCTCCGGTGGCCCCGGAGAGCGACGAGGAGGGCGGGGAAGCGAAGGATGCCGCCAAGGACAAGAAATCCGCCTCGGCGGAGCGGTCGAAGGACGACAAGGCCGGCGACACGAAGACCGACGAGAAGAAGGCCGAGGACAAGAAGGCGGAGGAGAAGAAGCCGCCCGAGCCGGTCACGATCGACTTCGAAGGGCTCGACCAGCGCATCGTCTCCCTTCCCATCGACCGGGCGAACTACGCGGCGCTGGAGACGGGCGCCGATGGGATCCTGTTCCTGGTGGCGAACCCGACGGTGCTCACCGACGAGGACTACGCCGAGTTCGAGGAGCAGCCGCCCCAGAGCGTCTCTCGCTTCGAGCTGAAGAAGCGCAAGACCGAGAAGCTGCTGGAGAAGGTCGACGGAGGCAGCCCGGTGTACGGGGGCCTGACGACCTTCCTCCTCTCCAGCGACGGGTCCAAGATGCTCTTCTCCCAGGGCAAGAAGTGGTTCATCACCGACTCGGAGAAGGCGCCCAAGGAGAGCGACGGGGCGCTCAAGTCCTCCATCGAGGTCTACGTCGACCCGCGGGCGGAATGGCGGCAGATGTACCACGAGGTCTGGCGCCTGGAGCGCGACTTCCTCTACGCGCCGAACTTCCACGGCCTCGACCTGAAGGAAGCGGAGCGCGTCTACGCCCCGTTCCTGGAGGGCATCGCCAGCCGGGAGGACCTGAACCAGCTCTTCCGCGAGATGACCGGCAACCTGGTGCTGGGCCACACGTTCATCGGAGGCGGGGCGGAGCCCAAGCAGGAGAGCGTGAGCGTCGGCCTCCTGGGCGCGGACTACCGCCTGGCCGGCGGCCGCTACCAGTTCGCGCGCATCCTCTCGGGCGAGAACTGGAACCCGAAGCTCCAGGCCCCGCTCACGCAACCGGGCGTGAACGTCAGGGCGGGCGAGTTCCTCCTCGCCGTGAACGGACAGGACCTCCGGGGCGACGACGACGTCTACCGTCTGTTCCAGGGGACGGCGGGAAAGCAGACCGTCCTCACCGTGGGCCCGGGCGCCGACGGCGTGCGCTCGCGACAGGTCACGGTCGTCCCGGTCCCGTCAGAAGAGGGCCTCCGGCTGCGCACCTGGATGGAGGACAACCGCCGCCGGGTCGACGAGATGACCGGCGGCCGGGTGGCCTACGTGTACATCCCGGACACCTTCGCGGGTGGATTCGCGAACTTCAACCGTTACTTCTTCTCCCAGGTCGGCAAGGAGGCCGTCATCCTCGACGAGCGCTTCAACCACGGCGGCGCCATCGCCGACTACATCGTGGACTATTTGAAGCGCACGCCCCAGATGATCAACGCTTCGCGCGAGGGCCAGGACGTGGTGGAGCCCGCGGAGGGGATCTACGGACCGAAGGTCATGATCGTCAACCAGATGTCCGGCTCGGGCGGCGATGCCTTGCCGTGGCTCTTCCGCAAGGCCGGCCTCGGGCCGCTGGTCGGCGTCCGCACGTGGGGCGGGCTGGTCGGGATCGGCGGCTACCCGCCGCTCCTCGACGGCGGCTTCGTCACCGCTCCCCGCTGGGGCCTCTACGGCACGCGGGGCGAGTGGGAAGTCGAGAATGTCGGGATCGCTCCCGACATCGAGGTGGACCACGACCCCGCGCTGCTCCGCAAGGGCCGCGACCCGCAGCTCGAGAGGGCGGTGGCCGTCGTCCTGGACCTGCTCAAGGCGAACCCTCCGCCCCGGTTCCAGCGTCCGCCCTACCCGGACTACAAGCAGCGGCTGCCGAAGAGACCCTGACCTGGCGCGGCCCTGCCCGAGACCTCAGACGCCGGCAATCTCGATCTCCCGGGCATAGAACCCCATGTCGAGCCGTCGCGTGCGTGCGGGGGGGTCTCTGACTGAAAGCTCGATCCGGTAGCGGCCGGGAGCCGGCGGTTGAAACGTGTGGGACCAGAGGGTCCAGGTGTGCCCGTCGCCGGGTCCGATCGCCTCGACCGGCGCGAAGCTCAGGTCCGGGTTGAGGCGGATGCCCAGGGCGCGCGCCGGAGCCCGGCCGCCCCAGAGGATCCCGACGATCTGATACAGGGCGTTGCCGCCATCAGCGCCGAGCTTTTCCACACGCACCGGAAGCGCCGCCGAATCGATCGTGGCCGGCTGGAAGTCCCTGGCCAGCCGCGGCCCTTCCGGCCGGCGTCCCGTCCGGACGAGAAAGTCGTCGCGCGGGCCGCCCCGATCCTGGTGCGTCCGTCCGGCGTACTCCCGCATCTGGTCGGTGGCCGGAGCGTCCTCGTCGACCAGTGCGATCTCGTTCACCCACTTGATCGCCGTGCAGCCGTACCATCCGGGCACGACGAGACGAAGCGGGTAGCCGTGGTCCGGACTGAGAGGAGCGCGGTTCATCCCCGTCGCCAGGAAGGCACCCGCCTCGCGGATCTGGTCGAGGCCGAAGATCCAGCTCGCTCCGGGCACCGAGGCCGGATCGAGGACCGAGTGCTCGTCGAACCCCGAGACGAGGACTCGCGTCGCCCGCGGCAGCAGCCGGACCCGCTCCAGCAGGCGCTCCAGCGGGACCCCGGTCCAGAGGGCGGCGCTCATGAGCCCGAAGTGCGCGGCCCGGGAGTTGCCCGCGCACTCGAGGAGGTGGGCGCCCATGTCGGCCGCCTCGCGCCTCAGCTCCTCGGCCGCCACCTCGACCGGCCTCTCGACGAGCCCGTGTATCCGGACCTTCCACGAGGCCGTCGGGGGAAGCCGGTCCGGGCAGCCGGTGCGGATGAAGAACCTGTCCTGAGGCGTGACGAGCGTGGCGGGCCAGAGAGTAGAGAGATCGAGGGCGCGGCGCCGCCCGAGACCGGCGCCGACCGTCGTCTCCAGCGGGAAGTCGCCTTCGCCCACGAACGGCACCGTTTCCAGCACCGACCCGGGACTCTTCGCCGTCGCCGATCCCCGGGCGAGCGCTTGCTCGACGGGAGCCAGCCAGGCCGCGGCCGCCGTTCCGGCCGAGGCGTGGAGGAAGCGGCGGCGCGTCGACGGCGTCGTTTGCTGCACGGGCTTCAGTCTACCTCGCGGGCAGGATGCGGAAGCGCTTCCGGCCGCCCATAGAGCAGTGCAGAAAGCTCTTCGGTCGAGCCCAGCCGAACAGGTCGGGGAAGCGTGCTAGCATCGCCGCCGTGGTTCCGTTCGCGCTCGTCGCGCTCGTCATCGGGTCCCCGTTCTACTTTTCCAGTCCAGTGGGGTTCTTCATGGTGGGCAAAAGGCCGAGACCGGCGGCAGCTCAGGCCCAGCCGACGTTCGATCCGTCGCAGCCGTTGCCGCCGAACCTGCCCGTTCCCGTCGACGACGGGGCTTGCAAACACCTGCCCGGCCTCGCCGTGCCTTCGATGAAGCTGCGGTCGACCAGGGACCGCTGGGTCGATCTGGCCGCCGTCGACGCCCCTCGTATCGTCGTGTACTGCTACCCGCGGACCGGAAGGCCGGGTGAGCCGCTGCCGCCCGGCTGGGACGCCATTCCGGGCGCGCGGGGCTGCACGCCGGAGACGTGCGGCTTCCGTGATCACCACAAGGAGCTGCAGGAGCTGGGCGCCGAGGTGTTCGGCTTGAGCACGCAGACGACGGATTACCAGAAGGAGATGGTCGAGCGGCTGCACGTGCCGTTCGAGGTGCTGAGCGACGCCGATCTCGCCTTCGTGCAC
>QHVM01000123.1 GCA_003223555.1 Acidobacteriota bacterium
GCCGCCGCGGTCGGCCTGGGTGGCGAAGCCGAGGTCGTTGGGCTCGAAGCCGGGGTTGATGCCCCATACCCCGGCGTTGGCGGTGACGTTGCCGCTGTTCTTGTTGACGCTCAGGCTTCCGTTCCAGCCCGACAGCGAAGTGGCGGTCGGATCGAGATGCACGTGGGGCGCGTCGGGACGCTGGTAATAGCGCAGGGCGCTCCGCTGCAGCCGCAGCACGGCCGCGCGCGAACCCGAGACGGTGCTGCCGGCGATGCCTCCCGAGACGACCCAGTCCCGCCGGGAATCGATGAAGACGTGGCCGTCGATGCCGCCGACGTAGGCTTGCTCGACGAGCAGGCTCTCCAGCTCCGGCGTGCGCAGCCGACGGTCGACCGCGGTGGCCAGGAAGCCGATGGCGGCCCGGCGTCCCAGCTCGCGCCGGGTCCGGGCCACGAAGTAGTTCGTGAGCGGCTCCACCTCGATCCGCCCCCGCGACCGCCCGTCCGAGACGCGCGCGAACTCGGTTCCGGTCACGGCCTCCAGCGCTCCCACCGTCCAGCCGCCGCGCGTGCGGCCGGTGAGCTTGGTCGCGCCCAGGATCGTGGTCGCCTCGGGAACGTCCAGGTACAGGGCGGCCGGCAGCCCCTGGGGCGTGCGCCCGATCCGTCGCGCGTAGAAGATCAGCGGCTCGAAGTAGAAGAAGTACGGGTACTCGCTCGCCCCGCTGTGCCCGAAGTGGGAGAAGACCTGGGCGCCCTCGATGAAGAACGGACGCTTCTCCTCGAAGAACGTCTCGTTGGCCGTCAGGTTGACGACGGCCGGATCGACCTCCACCTGGCCGAAGTCGGGGTTGAACGCGGCCACGAGCGACATGTTCGTCGCGAGGCCGTACTTGAGGTCGAGGCCGGCGCTGCCGAAGGCCCGCGACCCGTCGTTGAACGGATCGCCCGCCCGCGCCGGCGCCACGTACTCTTCCCGGGCCGACGCGTACGGCAGCAGCTCCAGGTGACGGCCGGGGGCGATGCTCTCCATGCCGGCGAGGTGCGCCATGCGGGAGGCGAGCCCGTTCTCGTTCTTCGGCACGAGGGCCAGCCACGACGCCTCGTTCTTGCGCTGGATGACGCGCCGGGCGTTGATGCCCCAGGTGTGGCGCGGCGCGGCGGGGAAGCGGAGCTGCGAGAAGGGGATGCGCATCTCCAGCGTCCATCCGCCGCCGTCGACCGTGACCGCCGACTCCCAGACGGCGTCCCACGTGTCGTCCTCGAAGTTGTCGTCGTAGATGGCGGAGTCGCGCTGCACGCCGGCCGCGCTCACCTGGAACTCCACGCCGGTCAGGTGGTCGTGATGGGGATCGAGGAACAGCGAGAAGCTGTCGGCCTCGGCGACGACGTCGCGGCGGGAGAGCTGGCGGACGATCCGGTCCGCTTCACGGTCGTGGAGGCGGACGCCGACGTAGAGGGCGTCCTGGTCGTAGAGGAGGCGCAGCTCCGTCCGCTCGGTCGCGGGCGCGCCTTCGTCCGGGTCTCGCTGGAGAAAGTCCCGTTGGGGGGCAGTGTCGCCCCACGCCTCTTCGTCCAACCGCCCGTCCACCGAGATCGGCGACCGCGCCCGCGCGGCCTGGACCAGGGGCTGGCCGTGGCCGCCGGCGTCCGGGGCGGCGGCGGCCACGCCGGCGAGGGACGCCCCCAGCGGTGCGGCGAGGAGGATCCTCGATCTCGGCAGACGCAGGCCGGTGATTGTAAGCGATGTGACGGCGGCCGCCCTGGCTCGCGCCCTTCGAGTCACGTACGCGGCACGAATCTTGAAGCATCTCGAGAGGACTCAAGCGAGGAGGACGCATGGCGAAGACCACCGCCGCGGACGTGCTCGTCGAGGCCCTGCTGGACTGGGGCGTCGAGATCGTCTTCGGCCTGCCCGGCGACGGCATCAACGGCATCATGGAGGCGCTGCGCAAGCGCCGGGACAAGGTCCGCTTCATCCAGGTCCGCCACGAGGAGTCGGCGGCGTTCATGGCCTGTGGTTATGCGAAGTACACGGGCCGGCTCGGCGTATGCCTGGCGACCTCGGGACCGGGCGGGCTCCACCTGCTGAACGGCCTCTACGATGCCAAGCTCGACGGCCAGCCCGTGCTGGCCATCACCGGCCACCACTACCACGACCTCATCGACACCCACGCCCAGCAGGACGTCGACCTGGACCGCGTGTTCATGGACGTCTCGGTCTACAACGCCCGCGTCATGGGGAAGAGCCACGTGGCGCCGGTGGCCGACCTCGCCTGCCGCACGGCCCTCTGCCGGCGCGGCGTCGCCCACATCAACTTCCCGGTCGACCTCCAGGAGCAGGAGACCGACCAGCCTTCGAAGCGCGGGGCGGCCGGGCGCAGCGCCGACATCCTGGCCCGGCGCTCCGGCCTTCCTGCCGACGACGAGCTGAGCCGGGCGGCCGAGGTCCTGAACGCGGGCCACAGGGTGGCGATCCTGGCCGGCCGGGGCGCGCTCGGCGCGACCGACGAGCTGGAGCGCCTGGCCGACACGCTCGCCGCGCCGATCGTCAAGCCGCTGCTCGGCAAGGCGGCCGTCCCCGACGACAGCCCGTACACGACGGGCGGCATCGGCCTGCTGGGCACGCGACCCTCCCAGCAGGCCCTCGAGGGCTGCGACACGCTCTTCATGGTCGGGACCTCGTTCCCCTATCTCGAGTTCCTGCCCCGGCCCGGGCACGCCCGCGGCGTCCAGCTCGACATCGACGCCGCGCGCATCGGCCTGCGCTACCCGGTCGAGGTCGGCCTCGTCGGCGACACGAGGCTGACCCTGCAGAAGCTGCTGGCCCTGCTGCAGCGCAAGTCGGACCGCCGCTTCCTGGAGGAGGCGCAGAAGGGCATGAAGGACTGGCGCGCGCTGATGGACGAGCGGGCCACGAGGACGGACAAGCCCATGAAGCCGCAGGTCGTGGCCCGCGAGCTGGGCCAGCGGCTCAGCTCCACGGCCATCGTCTCCTGCGACTCCGGCACGGTGACGTCCTGGTGGGCGCGGCACGTCCCGGCCCGGCGCGGCCAGATGCACTCGGTCTCGGGGACGCTGGCCTCGATGGCGAGCGGCCTGCCCTACGCCATCGCCGCCCAGTCGGCGTATCCCGACCGGCAGTGCGTGGCCTTCGTCGGCGACGGCGGCTTCTCGATGCTGATGGCCGAATTCGCCACCTGCGTGAAGTACGAGCTGCCGGTGAAGGTCGTCATCGTGAAGAACAACACGCTCGGCCAGATCAAGTGGGAGCAGATGGTGTTCCTCGGCAACCCGGAGTACGGCTGCGAGCTGCAACCCATCGACTTCGCGGCCTTCGCCCGCGCGTGCGGCGGCCACGGGTTCACGGTCGAGGAGCCGGCCCGGTGCGGCGACGTCCTCTCGGAGGCCCTGGCCCTTCCCGGACCGGTGGTGGTGGAGGCGGTGGTGGACCCGTTCGAGCCGCCCATGCCCGCCAGCGTCAGCCTGGAGCAGACGACCAGGTTCGCCAAGTCGCTCGTCCGCGGCGAGCCGAACCGGGACAAGATCGCCCTCACGATCCTGAAGGACCGGGTGAAGGAGCTGATCTAGCCGTCGTCGTCGGCCGATCGCGCTATGATCCGGGTCCCGGACATCATGCGCGCCGCCGCCGGCTGTCTCGTGGCATCGCTTATCGCGCTTCCCGCCGCCGCCCCGGTGGCCCGAAACGACGCGACGGACGGGAGGCCGATCCGCCTTGCGATCGCGGGGCTCGTCCACGGTCACGTGGAAGGCTTCCTTCGCGCGGCCAAGGGCCGCGACGACGTCCGGATCGTGGGGATCGCCGATCCCGACCCGGCGCTCCGGCAGAAGTACGCCCAGCGCCACGGGCTGGCCGCCTCGGTCCTGTTCGCCGACCTGGCCGCAATGCTGGAAGGGGTCCGGCCCGAAGCCGTCGCCGCCTTCACGAGCACCGGCGAGCATCCGGCGGTGGTCGAGGCCTGCGCGCGGCGGCACGTGCACGTCATGATGGAGAAGCCGCTCGCGGTGGGCGTGGAGCACGCGCGGGCCATCCAGCGCTCGGCCGAGAGCGGCGGCATCCACGTGATCGTCAACTACGAGACCACCTGGTACCGAAGCCACGGCGCGCTGTGGAAGCTCGTCAAGGAGGAGCGCCTCGGGGGTGAGATCCGGAAGATGGTCGCCATGGACGGCCACCAGGGGCCGAAGGAGATCGGCGTCCCGGACGAGTTCTTCGCCTGGCTGACCGACCCGGTGCGAAACGGCGCCGGGGCCCTGTTCGACTTCGGCTGCTACGGCGCGAACCTCATGACGTGGCTCATGGACGGCCAGCGGCCGCTCGCCGTCACGGCCGTGACCCAGCGCCTCAAGCCCCACATCTACCCGCGGGTCGACGACGAGGCCACCGTGCTCGTCGAGTACCCGAAGGCGCAGGGGATCATCCAGGCGTCGTGGAACTGGCCGTTCAGCCGCAAGGACCTGGACGTCTATACCGAGGGCGGCTATGCGCGCGCGGCGGGAGGAAGCGTCCTCCGCGTCCGCCGGCCGGGCCAACCCGAGGAAGAGACGTTGACGCCGGCGGAGCTTCCCACCGACGAGCGGGATTCGCTCTCCTACCTGGCCGCGGTCGTCCGTGGGCGGCGACCGCTCTCAGGCCTTTCCTCGCTGGAGAACAACCTGGTCGTCACCGAGATCCTGGCCGCGGCCCGGGAGTCGGCCCGGGCCGGCCAGACGATCCGGCTCCCGGCGCGCTAGGGCGAGATGTGTGGAACGCGGAGGCCGCAGAGGAGGCGCAGAGGACGAGAGAGTAGAGAGCTCTCTGCGGCCTCTGCGCTTGAAGCAACTCAGCGCTAATTGCGGTTCTGGTTGAATATGTCGGAGATGAACGTCTGGTGGCCCGGCGAAGCCGCGTTCTGATAGATGGTCCGGTAGAACGTCATGTCACGGTAGTCGCCGTTGTTGGCCACGCCGTTGCCGAGGTAGAGGGCCGGCACCGCGCCGAGATAGTTGAACCACAGGATGTCGCTGCCGTCGGAGCGGGTGTCGTGGAGGTCCCAGAACGTCCGCGCCACCCACACCTCGTTCTGCCAGCCGTTGGTGCAGTTGGGAGGCGCCAGCCGGTTCTCCAGGTCCCAGCCGAGGGCCCAGCGGCCGGAGCCGAAGCCCCCGTCGGCGACGTTGCGACCGAGATAGCCCACCCACCCGGCCAGGAAGTCCGCGAAGCCCTCGAAGAGCGTCATGCCTTCCCGGCCCGGGTAGCAGGTGTTCAGCGAATGGCTGCCCCCGGTGTTGGCCGGCCGCTTGTCGTTCCAGAACTTGAAGTTGAGCTGGTGGCCGAGCTCGTGCGAGACGACCTGGGCCTGCGAGGCATGGGCCGCAATGAGCCAGATGTTGCCCCCGTTGGCGCAGCTCCACGGGCTGGCGCCCCCGCAGGCGAGGCCGGTGTTGGGGGCGATCAGGTTGATGGGCGACGAACGGACGGGGTTGATGCCGCCGCTCCAGTAGAGCCGTGACCAGGTGTACATCGCCGCGTCCACCATCTCCCCCGCGCCGTTGTAGGTGCCGCCGTCGGTGTCGGCGTAGCGGTGCCCGGCGTTGAATGTGGTCGGGACGCCGAACACGTCGGGATCGCGCCAGGCATAGTGGTTGCCGTTGATGTCCTGGGCGTCGTAGTAGTCGGTGCGCGTCACGTAATACATGCGCAGGTGGTTGCCGAAGAACAGCGGCGAGGACGCCACGGTCAGGGTCCAGGTGCCATCGGACTGCACCCAATCGCTCGCCAGACGGTTCCAGATGCCGAGGAAGTCGTCGCTCCAGGCCTCGACCCGGAAGCCGAAGCCGGGATGGAGGCTGTGGTCGGCCGACCACTTGCTGGAGAAGCGGCCGGAGAGCACGTACGTGGCCAGCGGTGTCACACCGAGGCGGAGGGACGAGGGCGGCCCGCCGCGAAGGCCGGAGAGCGCGGGCTTGACGTCCTCCTGTTCGGGGCCCTCGTCCCCGGCAGTCTGGCCCGCGAGCAGGGCGACCTGGTAGTCTTCCTTGCTGCAGAACCTGCTGCCCACGAGAAGGCTGCCCGTCCGCTGGACCCTGGCCAGCGTCGCCTCGAGCATCCGGCCGCCGTCGTCCTTCGTCCGGCGCGGGATGCGCAGGGTCGATCGGAAGCTCAGGAGGTCGACCGACAGATCGGAGGCGTCCTTCAGGTAGTCGCCGGTCAGCCGGGCGCCCTCGATGACGTCCGGTCCGGGCCGGCCGAACACCTCCGCGTAATCGCCGCGGAAGAACGTGCCCTTCTCGGGATCGAGCCGGTAATAGAGGTCGATGACGATCTGGGCCGCCGGCATCCTCCGGCCGACGAGCGCCGTCCACTGCGAGCCGATGTCCCTCTCGCGGTCGAGGTTGGCCAGGTCGTCGTCGGAGAGGATGTGGACCTCGCCGCTCAGCCGCGGGCTCAGCCCCTCCGCGGTCGGGCGCAGGAAATCGACGCTGACGAAGAAGCTCAGGAGCTGCCTGCCGTCGACCAGGAAGGCCGAGTCGGATGGGCACATGCGCCAGCGCGGCTCTGGCTCCTGCCAGTTCTCCGGATAGATCGGGCCCGCCTGGGGGTTCTTCAGGACCTCCTCGAGGTTCAGGATCGGCTTGTTGGCCGTCGAGGGATCCTGGCCACAAGCCGGAAAGACCACGAGCAGGTGCGACTTGGCGAACTGCTCGTCCGACGGGAAGAGCCCGATGAGCGCTCTCGTGTCGCCGCCGGGCGTGCGACCCGGCAGGAACGTGCCCTCGCGAGCGGCCTCGAGGACGGTCCAGGACGCTGCCTCGGGCTCCCTGGCCTGGGACGCGGGGACCCCGCCGAGTCCCATCAGGAGGACCACGCTCGATGCGACCAGCCGTTTGTCCATGGCTTTCCTCTCTCGTTTCCGAAACGATGCTCCGGTTCGCGACGGCGGCGCAGAAACGGTGCGCCGTCACGCAGTCTGGCTGATGGCCCGGGCGTGCCGGGCGCGGGGAGCCGACCGCCGGAGAGGGAACGACGCCGGTCCGCCGTTGTTGGTTACGTGTTACGGGAGGAGCTACGATCCAGGACGGACGCGGTCCCTGCGGTTTTCTTGAGGTTTTCCTGGGATTTTCGGGGGCCGGCCCGGGGAGAGCCGGCGCGGCGGCCGAGGTCTCAGTCGCTGGCCGTGAGGTACGTGTAGCCTTCCAGGCCTTCCTCGTAGCGGCGCATGCAGGGCCACCTCCATGGACCTCCGCACGCGAGAGATGAGGTCGTCCTTCGAGTACTGGACGTAGCTCAGCACCTCGGCCACCGAGTCGCCTTCCACGACGTGCTCCACCCGGTAGTCGTCGCCGTCGACCCGCACGTGGACGGCGTCGGTGTCGCCGAAGAGGTTGTGGAGGTCGCCCAGGATCTCCTGGTAGGCCCCGACCAGGAAGGCGGCGATGTAATAGGGCTCGCCGTTGACCTGGTGCAGCTCGAGGAAGTTCTTCACGTCGCGCAGGTCGATGAACTGGTCGATCTTGCC
>QHVM01000124.1 GCA_003223555.1 Acidobacteriota bacterium
CGCGGCCTGCCCCCGCGGTTCGTCCCCTGGAACAGGAAGGAGAACGACGTGATGTTCGAGGCCGGCGACGGGCGGGTGACCCGGGCGAGCGTTCTCGCCTCCCATCTTCCCCTGGCCGAGCACAGCCATATCGGTTGCGGACTGCCCGAGGTGGCCGACGCGATCTTCGGCAGCGCCGACCATCACGGCATCTACCGCGAGCCCACCTTCCAGAGCATCCTGCTGCGCCTGCTCCTGCGCCCGCTGCGCCGCGCGTCCGCCATCGTTGCGCCTCCCGCCGCCGCCGGATAGAATTCCGTACGCCTTGTCCGCCACCGCGCTGCCTGCCCCAACCGGGAAAGAACAGACGACCCACCCGGCGGCCTCCTTCCTGGCCTCCTCCATCGGCCGGAAGGTGGTCATGGCCCTCACCGGCCTGGTGCTCTTCGGCTACGTCGTCGTGCACATGCTGGGCAACCTGCAGATCTACCTGGGCCCGGCGGCGCTCAACGCCTACGCGGTGAAGCTGCGCGAGATGCCGGCGCTGCTCTGGGGCGTGCGCGGGCTGCTGCTCGTCTCGGTCGTCCTCCACGTGTGGGCGGCGGCGTCGCTGACCCGGACGAACATGGACGCGCGGGCGGTCGGCTACCGCCGGCGCCGGAACCGGGAATCGAGCTACGCCTCGCGGACGATGCGATGGAGCGGCGTCATCCTGCTCCTCTTCATCGTCTACCACCTGCTGCACCTGACCTTCGGGACGGTGCACCCGAGCTTCGTGGACGGAGACGTGTACCACAACGTCGTCAGCGGCCTCCAGGTCGGCGTGGCCCCTCTCTTCTACGTCGTGGCCATGCTCGCCCTCGGCCTGCACATGTTCCACGGAGTGTGGAGCCTCATGCAGACCGTGGGCCTCAGCCATCCGCGCTACGACCGCCTGCGCTACGCCTTCGCGGCCTTCATCACGGCGGTGGTGGTGATCGGCAACCTGTCGTTCCCGCTGGCGGTCATGACCGGCCTGCTGAAGGAGCCCGCCTCGCGGAAGGTGGCCATCCACACCGCGCCCTGATGGAGCTTCGCGCGAACGTCCCCGACGGCCCGATCGAAAAGAAATGGGACAAGCACCGCTTCGAGATGAAGCTGGTGAACCCCGCCAACAAGCGCAAGCACACGATCATCGTGGTGGGATCGGGGCTGGCCGGCGCGTCCTCCGCCGCCTCCCTGGCCGAGCTGGGCTACAACGTGAAGTGCTTCTGCTACCAGGACAGCCCGCGGCGGGCCCATTCGATCGCGGCCCAGGGCGGCATCAACGCCGCCAAGAACTACCAGAACGACGGCGACAGCGTGTTCCGCCTGTTCTACGACACGGTGAAGGGCGGGGACTACCGCTCGCGGGAGGCCAACGTCTACCGGCTGGCCCAGCTCAGCGTGAACATCATCGACCAGTGCGTGGCCCAGGGCGTGCCGTTCGCCCGTGAGTACGGCGGCATGCTGGCCAACCGCTCGTTCGGCGGGGCCCAGGTCTCGCGCACCTTCTACGCCCGCGGCCAGACCGGCCAGCAGCTCCTGCTCGGCGCCTATCAGGCCCTGGAGCGGCAGGTCGGCCTGGGCAAGGTGGACATGCACTCCCGCCACGAGATGCTCGACCTCGTGGTGGTCGACGGCCGCGCGCGCGGCATCGTGACCCGCGACATGGTCACCGGAGAGGTCGAGCCCCACGTCGGCGACGCGGTGGTGCTCGCCACCGGCGGCTACGGCAACGTGTTCTACCTCGCCACGTACGCCAAGGGCGCCAACGCCACCGCCATCTGGCGCGCCTACAAGCGGGGGGCGGCCTTCGCCAACCCGTGCTTCACCCAGATCCATCCGACCTGCATCCCGGTGACCGGCGAGCACCAGAGCAAGCTCACCCTCATGAGCGAGTCGCTGCGCAACGACGGCCGGATCTGGGTCCCCCGGAAGAAGGGCGACACCCGGCCGCCCCCCCAGATCCCCGACGAGGAGCGCGACTACTACCTGGAGCGGCAGTATCCGAGCTTCGGCAACCTCGTCCCCCGCGACGTCGCCTCCCGGGCGGCCAAGCGCGTGTGCGACGAGGGCCGGGGGGTGGGCCCGGGGGGATACGGCGTCTACCTGGACTTCGCCGACGCCATCCGCCGGCTGGGCGAGAGCGTCATCGGCGAGAAGTACGGCAACCTCTTCGAGATGTACGAGCGCATCACGGCCGAGAACCCCTACCGGGTCCCGATGAGGATCTATCCCGCCACCCATTACACGATGGGCGGCCTGTGGGTCGACTACAACCTCATGTCCACGATCCCCGGCCTGCACGTGATCGGGGAGGCGAACTTCTCCGACCACGGGGCCAACCGCCTGGGGGCGAGCGCCCTCATGCAGGGGTTGGCCGACGGCTACTTCGTGGTGCCGTACACCCTGGGTCACTACCTGGCCAGCACGAAGCTCGAGCCGGTCGGCCCCGACCACGCCGCTTTCGAGGAAGCGGAGGCGGCGGTGGCCGCGCGCGTCGAGAAGCTCCTCGGCGTGCACGGCACCCGCAGCGTCGACTCCTTCCACCGCGAGCTGGGCAAGATCATGTGGGAGCACTGCGGGATGGCCCGCAACGAGGGGGGGCTGAAGTCCGCCCTGGGGAAGATCCCCGACCTGCGCGAGGAGTTCTGGCGCGACGTCAAGGTGCTGGGCGAGAACGAGGAGCTGAACCAGTCCCTCGAGAAGGCGGGCCGGGTGGCCGACTTCCTGGAGCTGGGCGAGCTGGTCTGCCTGGACGCCCTCGAGCGGCGGGAATCCTGCGGCGGCCACTTCCGCGAGGAGTTCCAGACCCCCGACGGCGAGGCCCGCCGCGACGACGAGCGCTTCAGCCACGTCGCGGCGTGGGAGTACGCGGGCGAGGGCCGCCCGCCGGTGCGTCACGTCGAGCCCCTCGGCTTCGAGTACGTCCACCCCACCCAGCGGAGCTACAAGTGAACCTGCGCCTGCACGTCTGGCGGCAGCGGAACGCCGCGGACTCGGGGCGGTTCGTGACGTATCCGGCGGCGGACATCAGCCCGGACATGTCGTTCCTGGAGATGCTGGACGTGGTCAACGAGGGCCTGATCGCCAGGGGCGAGGACCCCATCGCCTTCGACCACGACTGCCGCGAGGGCATCTGCGGGACGTGCGGGATGATGATCGACGGCCAGGCCCACGGACCCCGCCGGGCCACCACCGCCTGCCAGCTCCACATGCGGACGTTCCACGACGGGGACGAGATCACGATCGAGCCCTGGCGGGCGGACTCGTTCCCGGTGGTCAAGGACCTGGTCGTGGACCGCACCGCCTTCGACCGCATCGTGGCCGCCGGGGGGTTCATCACCGCCCCCACCGGCAGCGCGCCCGACGGCAACGCGATCCCGGTGCCGAAGACCTCGGCCGACCTGGCCATGGACGCCGCGGCCTGCATCGGCTGCGGGGCGTGCGTGGCCGCGTGCCCCAACGCGTCGGCGATGCTGTTCACCGCGGCCAAGGTGTCCCACCTCGGCCTGCTGCCCCAGGGCCAGCCCGAGCGGTATGCTCGCGTCCGGAGGATGGTGAGCCAGATGGACGCCGAAGGCTTCGGCACGTGCACCAACCACTTCGAGTGCGAGGCGGCCTGTCCCAAGTCCATCAGCGTGCGGTTCATCGCCCGCCTGAACCGCGACTACCTCCGGGCCGTCCTGACCGGCGGCGGCGAGCCGGCCCGGGTCGAGGGCGGGGCGGGGTGAGGATGGCCGACCTCAAGCCGGAGCTGCTCGTGCAGCTCGTGCTCGCGGTGGCGCTCGGCGGCGCCATCGGCCTGGAGCGCGAGCTGAAGAACAAGCCGGCCGGGCTGCGCACGAACATCCTGATCTGCGTCGGGGCCACGCTCTTCACCACGCTGTCCTACCGGTTCGCCAGCAACAACGGGGACTCGGGGCGGGTGGCGGCGCAGATCCTCACCGGCGTGGGCTTCATCGGCGCCGGCACCATCCTCCATACCCGGGGCGCGGTCACCGGTCTCACGAGCGCGGCCACCATCTGGGTGGTGTCCGCGATCGGCATGGCCCTCGGCGCCGGCGCCTACGTGGAGGCGGTGGGCACGACGGTGCTGGTGATGGCCGTGCTGGCCGGCCTGGTTCCCCTGGAGAAGCTCGTCGCCCAGCGGTCGAGCATCAGCCGGCTCGTCGTCCACGCCCGTCCGGACGGCGACACCCTGGAGGGGATCGAGAGCCTGGTGAAGCGCACCGGCCTCGAGCTGGAGCGCAGCGAGTCCAGGCAGGAGAACGTCGACCTGGTCATCGAGCTGGACGTGCGGGGGGCCCGGCGCCTCCACGACCAGCTCCTCATCGCCCTCATGCACCTGCCCGGCGTCCGCAGCGTGTCGAGCGGGGAGTAGGGCCGGCCGAGCCGACGCCGGTCAGCGCCCGGCGCCGAACGCTTCGGTCACCGGCTGGCCGGTCACGTCGGGGGGCAGGCTGACCCCGAGCAGCCACGCGGCGGTGGCGGCGGTGTCGGTGGTGCTCACGGGCGTGCTCAGCTGATAGCCGCGGAGCGTCCGCGGACCGGTGACCACCCACGGGATCGTCATGTCGCAAGCGTCGTCGCTGCCGTGGTTGTTGGCGCGGCTGCCGCCGCCGTGGTCGGCGGTCACGATGACCGTGGTCCAGGCCGGCAGCGAGGACACCAGGCGCCCCACCGCCTGGTCCGCGTGGGTGACCCGCTCCAGGTAGGACGCCGACATCCAGTTGCTGGCGTGGCCGGTGAGGTCCACCTCCGGCAGGTGGACGAACATCAGGTTGAAGCCGGCCCGGGCCTGCGCCGCCGCCTGGCCGGCTACGTCGTCGTCGCCCCCCTGGGCCACCGCGTAGAAATCGACCGCGCCGGTGTCCTTGAAGTAGTCGAACTTGCTCTTGCCGACGACCATCGCGCTGCGCATGCCGGCCGCCCGCACCGCGGTGAAGAGGGTGGGAACGGTCAAGCGGCCGCGGGCGGGCAGGTAGTCGTCCCAGGTGATCCCGTGCGCCTGGGGCAGGTAGGCGGTCAGCATGGACACGTGGGACGGGAGCGTGTTGGACGGCATGATGGTCCGCGCCTGCCAGGTGTAGGCGCCGCGCGCGGCCAGACTCTGGATGTTCGGCGCGCCCGACTGGACGAGCGCGTCGGGGCGGAGGCCGTCGACCGAGACGATCACCACCTGCCGGGGAGGCGGGGTGGAGGTCGGGACGGGCGCGGTCGGCGCAGCCGGCGAGTGGCCGCCGCAGGCGGCCACGAACAGGCAGAGGAGGAGGAGCAAGTAGGCCATGAACGCTCTCTGCCGCGGTCTGGCCGCGGCCGGCCAATCGCTCCTCTCCGAGGGATTGAGTACGACAAACGTACTACATGTCGCTCCCCTGCGGCAAGCCTAAAACAGCAGCTTCAGCGCGAACTGCACCTGGCGCGCCGACCCGGAGTCCCCGGTCGGGAAGCGGGTATTCGTGATCACGCCGAAGGCCGTGCTGCCCACGGCCGCGATCCTTCCCGGCTGGCCCAGGTTGGCGTGGTTGAAGAGGTCGAACACCTCCACCCGGAGCTGCAGCCGGGCGTTGCCGCTGAGCTTCGTGTTCTTGATGAGCGAGAGGTCCGTGTTGTTGAAGCCGGGACCGATGACCGCATTGCGGCCGAGGTTGCCGAAGTGGAACACCCCGCCCGGCGACACCGGCAGCGCGAAGACGGAGCTGGACGTGCACGATCCGGCGATCCGCGGATCGCACACCCCGTTGTCGAACCACTGGTTCGGGTTCCCGATGATCCTCGGGTCGCCCACCAGGTCCGGGCGCAGGGTGTTGTTGATGCCGGTGAAGGTGTTGATGCCGGTGACGATGTTGATCGGGTTGCCGCTCTGGGCCTGGGTGATCACCCCGATCTGCCAGCCGTCCGCGAACCGGTTGCCCTTGAAGGGCAGCTCGTAGATCGCGTTGATCACGAAGCGGTGGCGGGCGTCGTAGTCCGAAGACCCCTCGCTGCCGGCGATGTTGAAGCTGTCCTGGGTCGCCACGACACCCTGCGTGTTGAGGGAGTTGGTGTCGGTGGACTTGGAGAACGTATAGGACGCGTTGAACTGCAGCCCCTTGGCCAGGCGCTGGTTGGCGGTCGCCCAGAGTGAGTTGTAATGCGAGTAGCCGAGGCTGGCGATCTCGGTGATGTTGCCGAGGGCGGAGCTGGGCAGGATGGGGCTGCTCGCGGAGAGGGTCGGGAAGGGTCGGACGCCGTTGACGAACTGATTGAGGTTGCGGGAGATGCGGAGGCGGTCTCCCTTGGAGCCGAAGTATCCCACCATGACGCCCAGGCTGCCGCCGATCTCGCGCTGGAGGTTCACGTTCCAGGTCTGGACCCGGGCGCTCCGGAAATCGGGGCTGACCGACGCGGGCGACAGGCCGGACGCCCGCGCGGTCGTCACCGCGTTGTCCAGCCGGATGGCGCCGGCGAAGCTCAAGGGCGTGGCCAGCGGCGGATTGGCCGAGGTGGGCGTGACGACGTTCGTCACCGGCTGGTCGGCCATGATCGCGTAGGCGGCCCGCACCGACGTCTTGCCGTCCTTGAACGGATCCCAGACGATCCCGACCCGCGGTTGGAGGTTGTTGCTGCTCTCGTACACGTCCCGCCCCGAGCCCACGCGCACCAGCGAGCCAGTGGCGGCGTCGAAGACCACGAAGCGGTCCTGGGTGTCCGTGGGCGCCATGTTCCGGTCGAACCGGAGGCCCAGCTCGAGGGTGAGGTTGGAGCTGGCCCGGAAGCTGTCGCGGGCGAAGAGCCCCATGGCCTGCTCGACGACGTCGCTCGGGCGGTCCCCCAGGATGATGGCGAACGAGTTGCCCCGGCCGGCCTGGAAGTCGGCCAGGCTGGCGTACCGGAAGTCGCCCGGGTCCGAGTTGAAGTTCTTGTTCTCGAAGCGGCGCCACTCTCCCCCGAGCTTGAAGGAATGCCTTCCCCGGAGGTAGCTGAGCGCGTCGGAGAAGACGAGGGTGGTGTCGGTGCGGCCCTGCGGGAAACCGGCCGGCCCCCCGAAGTTCAGCCCCAGCCCGTTGATCGTGATCTGGGGCAGGGCGAGGGCGGTCGTGATGCCGACGTTCATGCCGTAGTCGACCGGGTTCAGCTGGGCGTTCGGGGAGAACGTGATGTGGATGCGGTTGAAGCCGAAGCGCGACTCGTTGACGAGGCCGGTGCCGAAGATGTGGCTCTCGTTGAGGGTGCCGATCTGGCGGTGCGACTGCCGGGTGTCCCCGAAGCCAGGGATCGTGTTGCCCTGGAGCACCGGCTCGCCCCGCAGGTCCTTCTGGAACGCGTAGTACGCGTGGAGGGTGTCGCTCTGGCTGAACAGGTGGTTGAGGTCGCCCGTCCACTGGTCGATGTTGACCGGCGCGGTGGCGGAGCCGAGGAAGCGTCCCTCCCCCCGGGAGCCGGTGGTGTTGGCGCGCGGGATGAGGTCGAGCAGCTTCCGGGAGATGGGGTCGGTGACCGCCGCCCGCTCGTCATCGCGCAGCACGCCGCTGTTGATGTCGATGCCCTGCCGCTGCCGCAGCCCTTCGTAGCTCACGAAGAAGAACGTCTTGTCCCTGGCGATCGGCCCGCCCAGGTTGCCGCCGAACTGGTTGCGCTTGAACCGCGACTTGGCCGCCGGCGGCTGGTTGAAGAAGTTGCGGGAGTCGAACCGGTCGTGGCGGAGGAACTCGAACGCCTCCCCGTGGAGGTCGTTGGTGCCGGAGCGGGTGGCGATGTTGACGATCGCTCCCGAGTTGCGGCCGTACTCCGCGCTGAAGGTGGAGTTGTCGACCTTGAACTCCTGCACGGTGTTGATCGAGGGCTGGAAGGTGATCTGGTTCTGGACCATGTCGTTGAGGTTCACGCCGTTGATCATGAAGTTCACGGTGTCTTCCCGGTTGCCGGCGGTGTTGAAGGCGAAAGAGCCCTGGCCGCGCAGGGGCGCGGTCAGGAACCCGTTCTGGGGCGGGGTGACCGAGCCGGGGATGAGCAGGCCCAGGTCCACGAAGTGGCGCCCGTTGAGCGGGATCTCCTGCACGGTGCGCTGGTTGATGACCTGGCCCACCGAAGCGGTGGCGGTCTCGATGACGGGCGCCTCGGCCACCACCGTCATCTCCTCGGTGACGCCGCCCAGCTTGAGCTGGAAGTTCTGGACGACGATGCGGGCGACCTCCAGCCGGACGTCGTTCGCCACCTGCGTCCGGAAGCCGGGGACGGTGACCTGGACCCGGTAGAGGCCCACCGGCAGCGAAGCAACCTGGTACCGGCCCGCGGCGTCGGTAACGGCGCTGCGCTCGACGCCGGTCTCGACATTCTTGACCCCCACCGCGGCGCCGGGAACGGCGGCGCCCTGGGCGTCGACGACGGTGCCCTGCAGGGTGGCGGTGGACTGGGCCCCGGCGCGGGAAGCGGGGAGCAGACCCAGGCCGGCGACGAGCGCCGCCAGCAGCACGGAGAAGCGCTTCGGTCTGAGCATCGAGGTCCTCCAGCGAAGAAAGACAGTCGCCCAGGGGACCCGGAAGACGTCGGACAGGGTTCCGGTCGTGAGTTGGTTCTACGCTACGCCGCGAAGAAGGCGCGCGTCAAGGGCCGGCCGCGCTTTCTACAGCTTGAGGACGTCCACCAGCTCCTTGACCGCCGCCGCGGACTGTTGCAGCGCCGAACGCTCGGACCCGGTGAGCTTGATCTCCCAGATCTTCTCGACGCCCTTGGCCCCGAGCTGGGCCGGCACGCCCACGTACAGGCCGCGGATCCCGTACTCCCCCTCGAGGTAGCAGCAGCAGGGCAGGACCTTGTGCTTGTCCTTCAGGACCGCGTCGACCATCTCCGCGGCCGACGAAGAGGGCGCGTAGTAGGCGGAGCCGGTCTTGAGCAGCGAGACGATCTCTGCCCCGCCGTTGGCCGTGCGCTTCACGATGGCGTCCACCTTCTCGGGGGGAAGCAGCTCCGTGATCGGCACGCCGGCCACCGTCGAATACCTGGGCAGCGGGACCATCGTGTCGCCGTGGCCGCCGAGGACGGAGGCATGCACGTTCTCGACCGACACGCCCAGCTCCATGGCGATGAAGGTCCGCATGCGCGCGCTGTCGAGCACGCCCGCCATCCCGAACACCCGGTGCTTGGGCAGGCCGGAGACCTTGTAGGCCACCTGGCACATCGCGTCCAGGGGGTTCGAGACCACGATCAGGATCGCCTGCGGCGAGTGCTTGAGGACGTTCTCGGTGCACTCCTTGACGATCTTGTAGTTGGTATTCAGGAGGTCGTCGCGGCTCATGCCCGGCTTGCGGGCGATGCCAGCGGTGATCACCACGACGTCGGAGGCGGCGGTGTCCCGGTAGTCGTTGGTCCCGACGACCCGGGCGTCCGAGCCTTCGACCGGCGTCGCCTCCATGATGTCCAGGCCCTTGCCCTGGGGCATGCCCTCGATGATGTCGATGAGCGCAACGTCGCCCAGCTCACGGTCGGCGAGACGCTGGGCGAGGGTGGCCCCCACGTTCCCCGCCCCCACCACTGTGACCTTCTTGTTCATTTCTCTTCTCTCCGCCCTCTGCGCGTTCTCTGCGGTCTCGGCGTTGAATCCGTTTAGAGGTTCTCGATGATGGCGCTCGCGAACTCGGACGTCTTCAGCACCGTCGCTCCCTGCATCTGCCGCTCGAAGTCGTAGGTCACGCGCTTCTGGCCGATGGTGCGCTCGAGGGCGTTCTCGATCGCGTCGGCCGGCTCCCGCCAGCCCAGGTAGCGCAGCATCATGCAGCCGGAGAGGATGACCGAGCCCGGGTTGACCTTGTCGAGGTCGGCGTACTTGGGCGCGGTGCCATGGGTGGCCTCGAAGATGGCGTGGCCGGTCTCGTAATTGATGTTCCCCCCGGGGGCGATGCCGATCCCGCCCACCTGGGCGGCCAGGGCATCGGAGAGGTAGTCGCCGTTGAGGTTGAGGGTCGCGACGACGTCGAAGTCCCTCGGCCGGGTGAGGACCTGCTGCAGCGTGATGTCGGCGATCGAGTCCTTGACCAGCACCTTGGACTTCCATCTCCCTTCGCCGTGGCCGGGCAACAGGGCCAGGGCGGCCTCGACTTCCTTCCGCACCTTCCCCGTCTGATCGTCCGTCATGAGGCCGTAGCCGGGATCGATGGCGGCCGCGTTCTCCTCCAGCGTGATGGAAGGGTTCTTCTCCTTGTTGCCGAGCACCCAGCTCTCGCGCTCGGTCACCGTGTCCGCGCGGAACTCGCGGGCGGCCAGCGCATAGCCCCAGTCGCGGAAGGCTCCCTCGGTGAACTTCATGATGTTGCCCTTGTGGACGAGGCTCACGCTGCGGCGCTTGAAGTCGAGCGCGTAGCGGATGGCCGCGCGGACGAGCCGCTCCGTCCCTTCCCGCGAGACCGGCTTGACTCCGATGCCGCTCGTGTCGGGGAAGCGGATCTTCTTCACCTTCATCTCGTCCCGGAGCCACGCGATCACCTTCCTGGCCTCGGCGCTGCCTTCCGCCCATTCGATCCCGGCGTAGATGTCCTCGGTGTT
>QHVM01000043.1:0-5722 GCA_003223555.1 Acidobacteriota bacterium
GGATGGCGGACGAGGAAAGAGCCGGTGGCCGGGTAGACCCGTACACGCGGCGCGGGATTCCAGAAGCCTCCCTCGATCACCTCGATCCCGCCCGCGCCCCGGCCGGCCACGCGCAGCTCCAGGGCGCGGCCGCGAGCGCCCACCGTCACGCGAAGGAAAAGCCCGTCGTCGTGGCTCCGGAGGCGCAGCCGGCCTCCCTCGACTCTCGCCCCACCGAGCAGGTACACGTCTTCCAGGGTCGCGTCGGCCCCCTTCACGACGGCCTCCTCGCCGGCGAACTGGATCCGGGAGCCGTCCGGGGAGAACAGCACCATCGGATGGGTGCGGAGCACCAGCCGGCTTCCGGACTGGCCCGGCGCGGCCAGGAACACCACCCGGCGCCGCGCGTAAAGCAGCATGGGGCTGTGAGGCAGGTCCCACAGCTCGGCATGAGCCGGTGAAGGCGGGCTCTGCTCGATCCGGACCCAGCGGTCGTCGTAGGCGAAGGCGCCGAGCGCCTGCACCGCGACCGACACCGTGGCCAGCGCCCCGCCCAGGGCCGGCGCCCGGGCCAGGCCCTCGGGCAGGAACAGCATCAGCAGCGGCATCGCGTCGGCCAGCACCCGGGGACCCCAGGCATCCCCCCCGAGCGCGTCGCGCGCGGCCCCGACGAGAAGGCCGTGCGCGAGCGCGGCAAGGCCGAAGGCTCCGGCCAGCCATCGCTCGCCGCGCAGGAAGGTGAGGGCCAACCCCGCCGCCGCGATGAACGTGGCGGGCGCGAAGAAGAGCATGCCCTTGCCGGGCGAGGCGAGCAGCGCAAGCGGCCCGGGTCCGAAGGCCGCGAGACCGACCCGCGCGGCGAGGCTCGGGCCGGCCGGTGGAGAGGAGACGAAGCCCCGGGCAACGAGGCCCACCACCACGGGAGCTGCCCCCAGGACCACGAGAGAGACGGCGCGACGCGGCCAGCGCGCGGCGATGGCCACGACGAGCACGGCCACCAGGGCGACGTCGAGCGGGTTGATCGACAGGGCGAGTCCCAGCGGGAGGCCGGCCCGCCCCGCCCACGCCGGCTCGTGCTCGGCCCGTCCGATGAACAGCACCGCGACGCACAGGGAGAGCGTGGCCAACGGCTGGGGCCAGAGGGCCTGACTGGCCGCCCACAGCGGCGTCCCGAGCACGAAGACCACCGCGGCGGCCGCCGACTCGGCCTCCGGCCATCGCCGGGCCACGGCCAGGAACAGCACCGCACCGGACAGGCTGGCCGCGAGCGAGGCGGCCGCCTTGCCAGCCAGGGCGGCCGCCGTCTCGTCGGCCGGGAGCAGCCGGCGCAGGAGCCCGGGCAGCGTGGGAGCAATGGCGAGGCTCGGCCGTCCATTGGCGAGGAGGACGGCGAAGAGGACCGCCGCCAGGGCGAGGGCGGTGACCAGGGCCGGCTCCCTTGGCGGCAGGCGGTCGAGGGCCGGGTCCTGCTCGGGGACCCGAACGGCCATGATCTATCCCCGCGTCCCCGGACGGGGGGTCGGCGGGAACGAGGGAGTGGGCGCCGGCGGCGAGGCGCCCGGTGAGGGGGGCGTGTTCGCGGCGGGTGAAGGTCCGAGGAGCTGCGCCCGGCGATGACGCTGGTAGAGGTCGACCGCCCGCTCGTGCTCGGCGAGCGTCCGGCTGAACTGGTGGGAGCCGTCGTTGCGGCTCACGAAGTACAGGTCGCCAGACGGCATCGGCTCCAGCACGGCGCGGATCGCCTCGCGGCCGGGTGAGGCGATCGGCCCCGGGGGCAGGCCGGGGAAACGATACGTGTTGTAGGGAGAGTCGACGTCCAGGTCCTCCTTGCGGATGTTCCCGTCCCAGGTCCCGGCCTTTCGCAGCGCATAGATCACCGTGGGATCGGTCTGCAGCGGCATGCGCCGCCGGAGCCGGTTCAGGAAGACGGCGGCGATGTGCGGCCGCTCCTCCTTGCGCGCCGTCTCCAGCTCCACGAGCGACGCGAGGGTCACGACGCCGCGCAGGCCGAGACCGCTGGCCTGCACCTGCCCTGCCATCGGCCCCACGACCTCGCGGAAGCGATGGACCGCTCGCCGGACGAGCGCGGCCGCGGCGTCGGGCCGCCGCGGTTGCACCTCGTAGGTGTCGGGGAAGACGTAGCCTTCGAGGTCCCGGGCCTGCGGGTCGAGCTCCTTCACGAGCGCCGTGTCCCGCGCCGCCTCGAGGAAGGCCGCGGGGGGGATGCCCTGGAGGAAGGCGATCCGTGCCATCTCGTCCAGGTTCGTGCCCTCGGGGAACGTGACCATGTGATGGACCACCTCTCCCCGCACCATCTTGTCGATGATCTGGTCGAGGCTCATCTCGCCCTCGAAGGCGTACTCCCCCGCCCGCAGCTTGCCGCCCGCGCCCTTGGCCGCGACGAGGGCGCGGAAGACCTGGGGGTGGCGGACGAGGCCGAGGCCGCGGAGCTGGCGGCCGATGTCGAGGACGCCCGTCCCCGGCTCCACGATGAGCGACTGCGGGGGGTCGGAAGCGTGGCGGACCGGCCACTGGGTCTCGTGGTACCACAGCAGGTACGAAGCACCCACAAGGATGAGGATGACGACGAGGAGCTTGCGCACGAAGCCGAGGCTCAGTCGGGGGAGCTGCGGGCCTCGGCCTCGGCGAGCTTGCGGTAGTCCAGGTAGTTCTGGAGGATCAGGATGGCGGCGACCTTGTCCACCAGGCCCTTGCGGTCCCGGCGGGAGACCTCGCCCTCCACGAGCGCCCGCTCCGCCACCACCGAGGTGAAGCGCTCGTCCCAGGGCACCACCGGCACGCGGGCCACCGGTCTCAGGTCCTCCATGAACGCCAGCACCTTCTGGGCCTGCGGTCCCAGCCCTCCGTCGAGCCGGCGCGGCAGCCCGACCACCACCTCCGCGGCGTCGTGGTGGCGGATGAGCTCCGCCACCGCCCGTACGTCCTTGCGCGGGCCCACCCGGCGCAGGGTCGGCAGGCCGCCCGCCACCGTCCCCGTCTCGTCGGAGACGGCCACCCCGATCATGCGGTCGCCCACGTCGAGGCCCAGGTAGCGCATGGGAGCACGAGTATAATTCCCCCCCTCGGCATGTCCAAGTACACCGTGCTCCAGGAGCTCGGGGCCGGCGGGATGGGCAGGGTCTACAAGGGCCTGCTCATCGGCCAGGCCGGCTTCCAGCGGCCGATCGTCATGAAGCTGCTGCGCGACTCGCACGATCCCGCCCATGTGCGGCTGTTCGTCGACGAGGCCCGCCGCTACGCCGTCCTCGACCACGAGAACATCGGCCGCATCTTCGACTTCGAGGAGGTGAGCGGCCAGACGTGCATCATCCTCGAGTACATCGACGGCTGGAGCCTCGTCGAGTACCTCGATCGGCACCGCGACCGCGCCCGCCAGCCCGACGTGGAGCTGGCCGTCTTCATCGCCAGCCGGGTGTGCCGTGCCCTGCAGTACGTATTCGAGAAGGCGGCCATCGTCCACCGCGACGTGAGCCCGAGCAACATCATGATGACCCGCGAGGGCACGGTGAAGCTCATCGACTTCGGAATCGCCACCCGCAGCGGGACCCGCGACCGCACCCTCACCGGCAAGCCCGCGTACATGGCGCCGGAGATGGTGCTGGAGATGCGGGCCGACAGCCGGAGCGATCTCTTCAGCCTCGGCGCGGTGCTGTTCGAGATGCTCACCCTGCGCCGGCTCTTCGACGGCCGGACGACGGCCCAGATCCTGGAGCAGGTCGTGGCCGGCCATCAGCCTTCCGCCCGCACATTCAACCCCGACATCCCGGACGGCGTGATGAGCATCCTGCGCGCCGCGCTGCAGCGCGACTCTTCCCGCCGGTTCGCCTCGGCGGGGGCGATGGGCGAGGCCTGCGAGCACTACCTCTACGACAAGGGATACGGCCCCACCAACCTGACCCTCAAGCAGCACCTGCACGCCCTCTTCCCCTCCGCCGGTGCGGCGGGCGCAGCGGCGGAAGAGCCTCCTCTCATCGAGCCCACGCTGCTGCCGGCGGAACCTGACCCGGAGCGCACGCCCGTCTCCACGATCGACGTCACCTTCCCGCGCGTGGTGGGGGGGGGGCGGCGTCCGCAGACGGAGCCTAAGGCGCGCCGGATCAAGTCCCGCCTCCGGCGGGGAGCCCCTTGAAGACGTGGGTCCTGGCCGCCCTGCTCGCTCTCCTCGCTGCCGTCCCGACGGCCAAGGCCTCATCGGGGAACTCTGCCCCCTCGGTCCCTGCCTCGCCGCCCCCGTCCGCCCCCGACGAGCGGCTGCGCACGGTCCAGCAGCGGCGGATGGCCCTGCAAAGGGACCTGGCCCGCCTGCGCTCCGAGGAGCGCAGCCTGCTCGGGGAGGTGGAGCGGCTGGAGCTGGAGGTGCGCCTGCGGGGGGAGGAGCTGAGAGAGACCCAGCTCGTGCTCCAGCGGACGAGCGAGCAGATGGACGCGACCCTGCGCCGGGCCCGCCAGCTCGAGTCCTCGATCGCCGCCGCCCGGCCCGTGCTGGCCACCCGCGCGCGCGCGCTCTACAAGCTCGGCGAGCTGTCCTACCTGCGAATGCTGCTGTCGGTGGACCGGCCGTCGGACATCTTCCGCGGCTACCGCTTCGTGAGCGCCCTCGCCCGCCGCGACAACCAGCGCATCGCCGGATTCCGCGCCGACCTGGCCGCCCTCGCCGCGACCCGCGCCGAGCTCGAACGCCGGACCCGTGAGGCGCTGGAGCTGCGGAGGAGCCTCGAGCGCACGCGCCGGGCCCTCGACGCCGACCGACGGCGCAAGGAGCAGCTGCTGACCGAGATCGTAGACCGCAAGGAAACACACGCCGCCTATCTGCAGGAGCTGGAGGCAGCCGAGAACCGGCTCCAGCAGATGCTCCAGGGCTTGACGACCGACGACGTCGCGGTGCCCATCCCCGCCTTCAAGGGCAGTCTCCCCTGGCCGGTGGCCGGGCGGATCCGCGTGGCCTTCGGGCGGCGCAAGCACCCGAGGTTCGAGACATATACGGTGGAAAACGGCATCGAGATCGAGGCCCCCGAGAACACCCCCGTATCCGCGGTGCATGAGGGCGCGGTGGTTTTTGCTGACCGGTTCCGCGGGTACGGCCTGATGGTCGTCCTCGACCACGGGGGCAAGCACCACAGCCTCTATGCGCACTTGAACGAGCTGCGCGTCCAGACCGGCGAGACGGTCGCCGCCGGCCACGTCCTCGGTACGGCTGGCAGCAGCCTGGAGGGTCCGGGGATCTATTTCGAGGTTCGCTTCCAGGGTCGGCCGGAGGATCCGCTGGAATGGCTATCGCGGCCTGATGGCCACGGTCCATAGCCGCATCCGACCATTTTGAAAGGGGCCCATTCCGGCACGCTTCTTGCTTCATAAATGTCTGGAGGTGGGGTCGTGTGTACGGCTTGCAGCCTCTTCGGAAGGAGGGACCATGATGGATGAACGCATCGATCCTCCGACCGACGGCGAGAAGGACAAGCCCCAGTTCGAGGAAAGGCGGTTTCGCTTGCGCCGGCTGTGGGTGCGCCGCCGCGTCGAGCGGTCCGGGTCCGATCGTCGGCTCAGGGAGCGCCGCCGCCGGCCGTAACCTCGTGCCGGGCTTCTTCTAGGCCGGTCGTTTTCATCCGCGCTTACGCCGTCTTCATGTATGGGCCGTCGCGGCGCCGCCGTGGCGGCCCTTTTCCTGGGGCCCTCTCGTCAACGGGCCGCCGCGCTTTCCCCTATAATCGCCTCATGAGACCTC
>QHVM01000043.1:5765-6267 GCA_003223555.1 Acidobacteriota bacterium
CGGCGACACGACCTACGGCCAGCTCTCGGTGTTCAACGAGGTGGTGCGCCTCGTGCTGGAGGCATACGTAGAGCCGGTGAACCTCGACCGGGCGATGGCGGGCGCCCGCCTGGGCCTCACCGACGCCCTCGACGGCGACAGCGCGTACCTCGACGACGACGAGGTCAAGCTCTACAACCAGGCCAGCAAGGACGACGCCGACGTGGGCCTGCTGCTCTCCCGCCGCGGGCCGTTCCTCATGGTGGTCTCGAGCCGGGCCGGCTCTCCGGGCGAGAAGGCGGGCATCAAGGCCGGCGACGTGATCAAGACGATCGACGGACGGCAGAGTCGACCGCTGTCGGCGCCGGTCGGTCAGCGCCTGCTACGGGGCGCCCCGGGCTCGGTCGTGAAGCTGACCCTGATGCGCTCGGGCAGCGACTCGGTGGAAGTGTCCCTCGTCCGCGAGCGTGCCGTGATGCCATCTTCGCGTGCACGGGTACTGGCCGACGGGAACGGCTACCTC
>QHVM01000043.1:6289-45767 GCA_003223555.1 Acidobacteriota bacterium
CCTGGACGCGCTCCGCCGCGGCGGGGCCCACGGTCTCATCCTGGACCTGCGCGGAGCGGGCTTCGGCGCCCCCGCCGACGGCGTCAAGGTCGCGGAGCTGTTCTTGAAGGGCGGCATCGTCACCAAGCTCGCCGGCGCCCGCTATCCCGAGCAGGTCTTCACCGCGGATCCGGGCCGCTCCGCCTGGAGCCTGCCCGTGGCCGTGCTCATCGACACGGGCACGGCCGGACCGGCCGAGGTGGTGGCGGCGGCGCCACTCGATGCGGGCCGCGCTCCGGTCGTCGGCGAGCGGACGTTCGGGCGCGCCGCCCTGCAGAAGCTGGTTTCGCTGCCGGAAGGGGGCGGCCTGCTCGTCACGGTGGCCAAGTACTCTTCTCCCAAGGGCACGGCCATCCACGGCCACGGCGTGGAGCCGAGCGTGGCCGTCGAGACGCCCGAGGAGGAAGAAGGCGCGCCCGGGCGCGACCTCGTCCTCGAGAAGGCCCAGGAGCTGCTCAAGGGCGACGCCAAGAAGGCCGCCTGAGGCCATGAACCGGGCGGAGGTCGTGGCCCGCGTGGCCAGGGACTCCGGTCTCACCAAGGCGGACGTGGACCGGGTCCTCGGGGCGCTCATCGAGGCGCTCGGTCCTGAATCCCCGCACGGGCGCGGCCATCCGCATCCCCGCCCGCCGCGTGGCGCGGTTCACGCCGGGCAAGGACCTGCGGAAGATCATCAAGTAGCCCTACTTCACCTCGAACGTGGTCTCCTGGGTGAGGTCCTTCTTGGCGACGTTGTCCCGGATCTTCACCTGGGCGACGTATTTTCCGGGCGTGAACTTGGTGAGCGGCACCGGCCCCACGGACGGGCCGGCGCCCGGCGTGTCGTAGTTCTGGTCTTCGGCCTTGGCCACCGGCTTGCCGTCCTTGAGGATGGCGAAGCTGGCCGTGGTGGAAGGCTTGCCAGTCGCCTGGTCGATCCTGGGGTTGTACACGAACGTCAGCAGGGTGACGGAGTCCGCCGGCGTGAACACGTTGTCGTAATGGGGCAGGAAGCGCATCGGGCCGAGCTGGAACGCGGCCATCGCGTCCTGGGCCGCCGCGGCGACCTCCTGCACGTCGCGCAGGACGAGCAGGGGTGACAGGCTGATGTCCTCGCCCTCGTAGTCGGGCATCTTCAGCGGCAGCGTCGCCACCGAACCCTTTCCCGTCTGGGGATCGAGCAGGGCCACTCGCAGCGTGTACGCGCCGGGCTTCAGGGCCATGCCGTAGGAGACGACGTAGCTGCCGTCGGGAGCGACGTCGACCGTCGCTTCGCGCTCGGACACGCCGGCCGACTTACCCGTCTCGTCGACGGCCTGCACCCCCACCACGACCCGGGCCGTCTTCTTGCCGCCCGCGTCGTGCACGGTGAGCGTGGAAGCCTCGCCCTTGACGAGCCCGGCCAGGTAGCTCCCGCCGCCCTGGCTGCGCAGGAACATCACCGGCTCGGCCGAGACCGGGAAGTCCTGGCGCGGCGCCTTCAGGAGAGCGGTGGTCGGTGAGGGCTTCGGTAGCTGGTCGGCCAGCTTGACCAGCCTGCCGCCGGGAGCCGTCCGATAGCCGATGTTCGGGTTGGCGACCTTGGCCGAGGCGAGCTGGGTCAGCTGCTCTCCCATCCGATTGCCCTGGGGCAGTTGGCAGGTCTCGTCGAAGCCGATCTCGATCTGGCCGGTGGGCCCGAACTTGAATCCGGGTCGATCGCGATAGGTCCAGATCTCCGGAGCACGGCGTCCGGGGACGGTGCTGTCGGTCGCCTCCCCCTTCTTCGCCTCGTCCGGGGAACCGAGGAGGATGTAGACACGGCCGCAGTCGGTCAACGACCCGGGTGTCCCCCCGATGCGGTACCGGTTGTCGGCGTCCGCGCGCGCCTTCTGGTACTCGGCCTGGTACTCGTTGGCCGGCGTCTCCAGGTCCGGGTCGCGGCGGGCCCAGAAGATCTTCTGGAACTCGGCGACGTCGCTCTTGTCCTTGAGGTCGCGATAGACCTTCTCCTCGTCGGGGAGGATGATCGGCTTGACCTCGTCGAGCCACTTCTTGGCGTCCTTGTCGAGGGCCCGCGCCGCGGGCGCCGCCAGGAGGCAGACGGCGAGGCCGGCCAGGGACGCTCTGATCCGCACGGGCATGTTCGGTGTCTCCTCAATCGAAAGCCGAAGACGCGGCCGCCGGCTTCAGCGACGCGTCGGGGTCGGCGACGGGGTGGGGACCGCCGCCCGCGATCCCCCGGAACGCACGAGCCGGGCCAGGTGACGGCCGCCCTCGCCGTCGGAGCACGAGACGACCACGCGGTCGCCTGGCCGCACGTCGTCGAGCCGGATGGCGCGGCCGGCGGAGGCGAACCGGGTCGCGTCGTCGATCGCGAGCTCCATCTCCCGCGGCTCCCCGCCCGCCATCCTCACGACCAGGGAACGCCGCCCCAGGTCCACGCGTACCGCCTCCCCCACCACCAGATGGCTGCGCGCCTTGACGGCCTCGCCCCCGGTCGCGGAAGCAGGGCCGGAGGGCGCGGCAAGACCCAGAGCGAGGAGAAGCGCAGCCACCGCCCCAGTCTAGGCCGAGCCGAAGCGGCGCCGCAACTGACCGGCGGCGCGCGGAAAGTGGGACCGCCGGCCCGACAAGCGCCCGGAAACGTGCTACCTTCCGGGTCGCATGAGGCAGGCGACCCGGCTGCTCGTCCTGACGTGTTCCCTCGGCCTCCTGCTCTCTCCCCTCGCCGGCGGGGCCACCCGGCCACGTCGCGCCCGCACCTCGTCGGTCCGCCGCGCCCGCCGCACGGTGCCGCGACGGCCGCCCGGCCCGCCCGCCCTGGTCGTGCCGGTGGCCGCCTCCGCCCGCGACGTCGCGGTCAGCGAAGCCGCCCGCCACAGCCTGGGTGACCAGCAGGGGGCGGTGGTGGCGATGGATCCCTACACCGGCCGACTCCTCACCGTCCTCAATCCCTATCTCGGACTGTCGACCGCCTACGAGCCGTGCTCGGTCTTCAAGATCGTCGTCGCCATCGGCGGGCTCACCGAGCACGTCATCACCCCCGACACCGTCTACAACTGCGCTGGCGGCTGCTGGTTCTGGCCCGGCCACGGCCCCATCAACCTCCGCCGCGCCCTCGCCGTCTCCTGCAACCCCTACTTCGAATGGGTGGGCGAGCAGCTCGGCTACGATCGGATCCAGAAGTACGCCCATCTGCTGGGCCTGGGGAGCCCCACCGGCGTCAACCTGCCCGACGAGGCGGCGGGACGGATCCCGCTCTCCGTGCCGATGAGCCGCGTCGGCCACCTCTCCAGCCATGCCAAGGGCGTCGACACGACCGCCATCCAGCTCGCAGTGCTGATGTCGGCCGTGATCAACGGCGGGATCGTGTTCGAGCCCCAGCTCGCCGGGCCCGCGGGCTTCGTGCCCAAGGAGCGCTGGCGGCTGCCGCCTCAGGTGGTGGTGGGCGGGCTCACCGAGGGGTTCCTGGCGGCGGTGAACGAGGGCAGCGCCGCCAACGCCTTCGACCCCGACGTCATCGTGGCCGGCAAGACGGGCACGTGCGCCGGGGTGGGCTGGTTCGCCTCCTACGCTCCCGCCGACAAGCCCGAGATCGTCACCGTGGTCTTCGTGCGCCCGGGCACCGGGCACGTCGCCTCGGCGGTGGCCGGCCGGTTGTACCAATCCCTCTACAAGGTCTCTCCGGCCACGACCGCCACCGCAGGCTATTAGCGGCCCAGCTCGGCCTCGATGTTGGTCGTGCGCCCGGGCTGGACCTCCACGTCCCGCTCGGGCTCAGCGCGTGGAGCTGCCGTGCCGTGCCCTTGAACTGGCCGTCGACGTAGACGGAGGCGTCCTCCGGCTGGGCGTCCACGCGAAGCGTGCCCATCTCCGCGGCGCTGCCTGGCTCATAGGCCGGCGGCTCGCGGGGGACGCGATCGTCGTAGCGATCGTCGCGGCCCTCGGGTCGGTCGTCGGAGCGATCGTCGTAACGCGCGTCGTCGACCGGCGCCGTGCCGAGCGTCGCCTCGTCCACCTCCGTCCCCGAGCCGGGCACCATGCGGTAGTGGATCTTGACCGTCTGGTCGATCGGCACGTAGACCCGCAGCCGGTAGCTACGGAAGCCCTCGAGCTTCAGCGTGATCTCGTGACGCCCCGGGGAGATGTAGAGCCGCTGGAAGATCCCGTCGAAGTCGTCCACGATCCCCGCGTAGTAGCCATCCACGTAGACGCGCGCCTGGTGCGGCTCGACGAGCAGGCGCAGCGCGCCCGAGCGGTAGCCGTAACCATAACCGTAGCGGCCGGAACCGTAGTAGTAGGGCGAGTATCCGTAATAGCCGCTGTAGTAGTACGGCGAGTAGCCGTAGAAGAGGCTCCCGTAGAAGCCGTCATACGGGTAATAGCCGTAGCCGTAGCCATAACCGTATCGGAACGGGCGGTAGTAGCCGGGCGAGCCGTAGTAGTACGGCGATCCATAGAAGGAACCGTAGCCGCGGCGCCCCGTGCCTGTTCCCGGGCGCGGGTGGCGAGCTTGAGCGCCGGTCGGATCGGACGCGAACGCCGAAGAGCGCGAGCCGTCCGAGGACGAAGACGAGCTTGAAGAGGAGTGTGCCTCGGGGGCCGGGTGACGGTCGGCGGACGAGCTGGCATGAGATCCGCCGTCGCCTCCGCCTCGGTGGACCGCATGGTCGTCGGCCCCTACCGGGCCGGCCGCCGCGAGCACGAACCCTCCGAGCGCCATCGCCAGCCACCGAGCCGTCATCGCAACCTCCTCAAGATCACTCGATCTTTGGCGCCTCTGACAAGTGCAAGGCACATGCCGGGGTGCCACCCCCAGTGTCCTCTATCAAGGCGCTCATTATCAAGCGGTTGGCGGTGCGGGCGCCCGTCGCGTGTCCAGGGAAAGAGACAGTGACCGCGACCGCGTGGGGCACCGAGGGGACAGCCGTTATACTCAGCAGCCCGCCATGCGCTTGTTCCTCTCGTGCGGCGAGACCTCCGGCGACCGCTATGCCGGTGAGCTCGTCCGCGAGATGCGGCTTCGCGAGCCCAGCCTGGAAGTCTTCGGGCTGGGGGGCGACCGCCTGGCCGCCCAGGGGGCTCGGCTCCTGGCTCACGTCCGGGACCTTGCGGTGGTGGGACTGCTGGAGGTCGTCTCCCACCTCCGCTCTCTTCGGCGGGTGTTCGAGAGGGTGTTGGCGGAGGTCGACCGCAGGCGGCCCGACGTGGCGGTGCTCGTGGACTACCCCGACTTCAACCTGCGACTGGCCCGCCAGCTCGGCCGGCGCGGAGTTCCGGTCGTCTACTACGTATCGCCCCAAGTCTGGGCATGGAGGCGCGGCCGTCTCGACGTCATCCGCAAGACCGTGGACCAGATGCTCGTGATCTTCCCGTTCGAGGAGGCCCTCTACCGCGAGGCCGAGGTCCCGGTCCGCTTCGTCGGCCATCCCCTCGTCGACCTCGTGCATCCCGCCGCCGACTGTGACCAGTTCCTCGCCGCCCTCGGGCTCGATCCTGCGCGGCCAGTCGTAGCGGTGCTGCCCGGGAGCCGGGCGAAGGAGATCGCCCACAACCTGCCGCCGCTGGCCGGAGCGATCCGCATCCTCGCCGAAGAGCGACCCGAACTGCAGTTCCTGCTGGCGCTGGCCCCCGCGGTCAACGCCGAGTCCCTGAGGCAGCGCCTCGGTCCCCTGCCGGTCCGGATCGTCGCCGATCAGGCCCAGGCCGTGCTGGGCTGTTGCACCGCGGCCATCGTCGCCTCCGGGACCGCGACCGTGGAGGCGGCGCTGCTGGGAGCGCCGATGGTCGTCGTCTACCGCCTGGCCCCCTTGACCTACCTGCTCGGCAGCCGCCTGGTGAAGGTGCCTCACTTCGCCATGGCGAACCTCATCGCCGGGGCGCGCATCGTCCCCGAGCTGATCCAGCGGGAGCTGACCGCCGAACGCGTGTCGGGCGAGATCCGGTCACTTCTCGACGATCCGGCGCGCCGCCAGCGGATGCGGGACGGGCTGGCCGAGGTCAAACACCGTCTGGGCGAGCCGGGCGCCTCGGCCCGCGCGGCCGAGGCCGTCCTCCAGATGGCCCAAGGACGTGTGATAAAAAACGCTTGACACATGGTTATTTCCATGGGAATTTCTCACGTCATTTCTAGCTGGAGGGGGCCTATGGGATGTCTAAGGATCGCGACGCTCGCCATCCTGGGCTGCGTGGTCGTGGCCTGCACGACGATTACGGAAGAGATGCCCACGCGTCCCGACCCGGCCGGCGGTGGAAACCCCGTGCCCCTGCCGGTCGTCATCGTTCCCGTCCCCGTACCCACCCCGAACACCCCAGCGCCGACCCCGAACCCGACCAACCCCTCGAACCCCACCCCGAATCCCACCTCGCCGCCGGACTCGGGCGGAGGAATCCCGCCGGACATCCCCGACAACACCGCCCCGGTGGTGAAGCTCGGAGCCAAGGTCTACTTCATCGAATGCGATGGCGTGCCGGTGCCCGACTCCGGCGGCGCGAACGAGGCGCAGGTCGGTTGCCGGGTCCACCTGGACGTGACTCCGAAGGACGCCAACAACAAGCCGACCCAGGCCAAAGGGACGCCGCAGTGGAGCTACAGCAACCTGAGCATCATCAGCGTCACCTCCACCAACCCTTACAACCCTGCCTTCATCGCCAAGGCGCCGGGCGTCGTCACCGCCTATTGCGAGACCGACGGGGTCCGGTCCAACGACGTGACCGTACGCCTGCATAATTAGCCCGCCCCTCAGCGGGCGCGGCCGGCCCATTGCAGAATGAGCCGTGCCGCGCCCGCCCCGCCACGAGCTGACCTCCGCCGCGCGCCGGGCGCTGCCGCGTCCGATGGCGACATCCGCCGCGCGTTACCTGCGTCTGCTCGACCGCCGCCTCGGCGCCCTTGCCCGCGTGGCCGATGGCGACACCGCCGGCCGGAGCGCGGCCGGCATGCGCCCCGCCGACCGCGCTCTCGCCCGTCGCTTCCTGGCCCCGCGAGAGGGACAGTGGACCGACGGCGACGAGAACCTCGTGCGCGGCTACCTCGACCGCTGGTCGCCGGCCACGGAGGCAGCGGGGGCCGAGGCGCGCGCGGTCCTCGAGGCTGCGCACGCCCTCGCCGCCATCGATCCCCCGCCGGGCGCGTTGTGGTTCTTCTTGTGGGAGATGGAGTCCGTCCTGGCCGGCCTGTTCGGGGCTGACAAGGAGGATGGCCCCTGCTAGAATCCGCTCCGCGACCGCGGCGATGACAAACCAGGACGGAGCTGTCCGCCGCGCCTTCGCGCTAACTCACTTCGCCAGAGCGAGCGGGGGGCGCGGGGGCGCGAGATCGAGCGAAGCGAGATGAGCGCCAACCCCGCGTGGACGCGCGACGCGACAGCGTCGCACCTTCTTGCGAAGGGGGGTCCGGGGGGGCGCGCCGCGAGCGCCCCCCAGCTTCAGCGCCGGATGCCGAAACGCATGGATTCTCGTCAAAGCCGCGAGCGCAGCGCGATTCATTCGCCCCGGGGCCGCGAAGCGGACCCGTTCGATGAGCGGCGGCGAATTCATTCCGCCGCCGCGGAAGCCGCGAGCAGGGGGGTCTGGGGGGCGCGCCGCTAGCGCCCCCCAGCTTCAGCGCCGGATGCCGAAACGTATACTCGTAGTCGACGACGACGAGAACATCCTGAACCTCGAGCGCACGATCCTGGAGCAGAAGGGCTTCGAGGTCACCACCGCCGGTGGGGGAGCCGAAGCGCTGCAGATCCTGGCCGGCCACGCCTTCGATCTCGTTCTCCTCGACGTGATGATGCCGGAGGTGGACGGATTCATGGTCTGCCGCAAGATCAAGGAAGACCCGCGCCTGAAAGACGTCCCCGTCATCTTCCTCACCGCCAAAGGAGGTGGGGAGGCGCTGGCCGAGGGCTTCGAGTCCGGGGCGGTCATGTACATCAACAAGCCGTTCACCGCGAACAAGCTCCTCACCATCGTCAACACGATGCTGGAGGCCGGGAGCAACCTGGCCTGAAGGAGGACGCGTGGACCCGATCCTCGGAAAGGCCCGATCGGGACAGGGCGCTCTAGAGCGGCTGGCGAGCGCGATCCCCGGCTTCCGGGGCTACCGCGAGCGCGAGCTGCGCCGGGACGCCGACCGCCTGCAGCGCGAGTTCCTCGCCGGCCGGCTGGAGAGCAACAAGAAGGCGCTCGACGACGTGGCCGATCGGGTCAGCCGCAGCGGGAGCCTCGATGCCATCAACGACATCGAGACGGCGCGCAAGCGCCTCGACCGCGTCGCCGCCCGCCTCCGCTACGCCGAGCGCGGCTACTCCGGCTTCTTCGATGCCGTGAAGGTCGACGAGGCCGCTCTCGGGCGGGTCTACGACCTCGACCTCTCCCTGGTCGACGCGGTGGAGGCGGTGCGGGCGGCGGCCGACGCGGCCCGCGCCGCCGGGGCCAGCGATGCCCACACCTCCCTGGCCGCGGTGACGAGCGCGGTCGACCGGCTGGACGAGCGGCTGCGCGAGCGGGAAGCGATCCTCGGCGGGTTCAGCTAAGGAGACAGTCATGGGGTTGCTGCTCGAGGTCCTCCAGCACTTCGACGACACCGGGCGCGAGATCGTCCACCGCGAGCCTCCGTCGGGGTCGGCCGACATCAAGCTCGGCGCCCAGCTCATCGTGCAGGACAACCAGTGGGCCGTTTTCTACCGGGACGGCAAGGCGCTCGATACGTTCACCTCGGGGCGCCACACCCTCACCACGCTGAACCTGCCGCTGCTGGGCAAGATCATCGGCGCGCCCTTCGGCGGCAGGTCGCCCTTCCAGGCCCAGGTCTGCTTCATCGGCCGCGAGACCTTCACCGACATGAAGTGGGGGACGAAGGAGCCGATCGCGTTCCGGGACAGCGAGCTGACGATGGTGCGGCTGCGGGCCTTCGGCCGCTTCTCGATGCGGGTGGTGGAGCCCCGGATCTTCGTCCAGCAGCTGGTGGGTACCCGGGGCCAGTACACGACGGAATCGATCGAGGACTTCCTGCGCGACCTGTGCGTGGCCCGCCTCAACGACCTGCTCGGCGAGACGCTGAAGACGGTCCTCGACCTGCCCCGCACCTACGACGAGCTGGCCGGCGCGCTCAAGGGCCGGGTCGCGGACGACTTCGGCCGCTACGGTCTCGAGCTGGTGGACTTCCTGATCGGCGCCATCACGCCTCCCGACGAGGTCCAGAAGATGATCGACGAGCGGGCGGGCATGGGCGCCATCGGCGACATGCAGCGCTACATGGCGTTCAAGGCCGCCCGCGGGATGGAGGAGGCGGCGAAGAACCCCGGCCAGGCGGGCGGCGCCGCCGGCCTCGGGTTCGGGGCCGGTTTCGGCATGATGATGCCGGGCATGATCGCGGGAGCGATGGGAGCCCAGGGCCGGGGTTCGACCGCGCCCGCCGGCACCTCGGTCGCCTGCCCGAAGTGCCAGGCGCTCGTCCCCGAAGGCGCCCGGTTCTGCGGCAGCTGCGGGACGATGATGGCCGTCTCCGTCTGCCCGAAATGCCGGGCCGCCGTTCCCATCGGCACGAGCTTCTGCGGAAGCTGTGGAGCTTCCCTCGCCCCCGCCACCTGTCCCAAGTGCAACGCCGCGGTGGCGCCCGGCTCGAAGTTCTGCGGGACGTGCGGCAACAAGCTCGACTAGACCGGCCGCGCTAGGGCTGCCAGTCGTCCATCTTCTTGAGGAGCTGGTCGATCGTCAGCAGCCGTTCCCGGCCGTCCGAATCGCGGCGGAACACGGCGTGGTACCAGCCCTTCATGCCCACCGGCGTGTACGTCTCACGGCCGATGCGCAGACGCTCGCCCGAGACGAGCCTGAGGAAGACCTGCTCGTACGCCGAGCGCGTGAGGCGCCGGTCGGGAAATGGGATCGGCTCCTGCCGCCCACGTCGCTCGCGATGGCGCCGGTCAGGGCTCGGCGCACGGCGCCGGATCCCGGTGGCCGCCGGGGGGCGTGCGGCGGCCGGACGCGCACGGCCCGAGCCGTTGCCGGGACGCGCCGGCGCCTCGACGGCCAGCGGGCGGGGCCGGCTTGCCCGCGGCTTCGGCTTGACGACTTCGGAGCGGGTCTCCACGCCGGCGGCCGGCGTGCCGGCCGCCGCCTCCGCCCGCGCCGCGGGGGCCGACGCGCGCGGGGCGACCGGCGCCCGGCGCCGCCGGGCTCGCTGGGCCACGAACTGCGCGCGCTCCTGCTCGCGGGCGGCGATGAACTCGTCGAGGGTCCCCGCGTTCCAGACGACCTGGCGGCTGGCCGAGGGGCGGCGCCGCGTCTCGAAGCCCTTCAGGGCCGGCAGCACCATGCCCCACCGGCAGAGCCTCCCCACGTCCTCGTAGGCGCTCGGCCGGTCGTCCAGCTCCAGGAGCGACGGCGCGCGCCCGCGCAGGATCGAGAAGAGCATGCGGAAGCTGAAGGGATCGGCGTAACGGCGGATCGAGCGCCGGAAGTACCACGCCGTGCGCAGCGCGATCTCACGCAGGGAGAGCAGACGGGGCCGTGGACTGCGCACCTTCCAGATGGGGGCGTCGAGGTCGGAGGTGAAGGGGCTCTGCGGGAAATGGAAATCCTTCGCGAGCCAGCCTTTCCGCGTGGTGTGCTTGCCGGGGACCATGCCCTCGACCGTGGGGACCGGCAGCCGGTCGAGCAACGACACGTCGTAGGAGGGCCAGCTCATCGTCTCCCGGACGATGCCGATGACCAGGGTGGCGGTCGCGATCATCAAGCCGGGGTCGGGCGTGAAGTCGGCGGTGACCTCGATGCGGTCGCCCCGCGGGCGGACGCCCACCCCGGTGGATCGGCGGTTGGTGCCCACCACGGCCACCGGAACCGGCAGGAGGTGGGCCAGCAGGTAGGCGAGGCGGCGGACGTTCCGGTGGCCGTTCTGTCGGACACGGGGCAGGTTGAACGAGACGTTGTAATGCGTGCTGTAGGCCTTGAGTCGGATGTGGCGGCCGGTGCGCCCCTCCCACTTCGAGAGCTCGCGCCGCACGAAGGCGATCTGCTCCCAGAGGTTCCGCACCACGCGGGCGGAGCAGCCGGGCGCCAGCTCGATGACCGGGGTGACCACCTCGATGACCCCGCGGTCGAAGTACACGGCGCCTCCGGTCGGGAGCTGGAACGAGCTCTTCTCGCGCCGCAGCAGCGGGCGCTCGATGAACGCGGTCGGGTGGCCCCAGAACTCGCGCGGGTCGATCTCGACCCCGTCGAGGAACACGTTGAACTCGGCCTCCATCCCGGTCACGGGCAGGCGCAGGCGCGCCGCAGCCGGACCGGGGACGCTGGCCCAAGGGCCGCGTCGGGCGGGCCCTCCGGCAAGGCTGGACGCGTCCTCTTCGATCTCGGCCTTGAAGTCGGTTGGCATTCCTGCAAAGCCTCGAAGGCCGCCGACACGCGGGCGCTCGATTAAGCCACTGCCCGCTTTCGGGTTAGGGTCGAGCGTGGCGCACGACGCCGCTCCGACGCGCGCGCTCGGCACGTAGGCAGAGCAAGAATCGGACCACGCTCATGCTACAGCGACGGTTACTTGTCGTGTCCCGACGGGCTGCCATGGGCGGCGGCCGGCAGCACCTCGGGCAGCGGCTCTCGGGGCCAGCCACGGCGGTCGCCGCGCCGGCGCTCCTCGTAGGCGAAGCGAGGTCGGGGCTGCGGCCCCTCGAGCCGGTCCTCGCTGATCTCGCGGGGCACGATGCTGACGTAGCCCAGGTCGACGTGGATGTGGTCGTCCGCCTTGCCGATCTCGTGGCCGTACGGCATCACGTACAGGTCGTCGGTCAGGTCCTCGATGAGCCGGTTGTAGGTCTCGATCGAAGCGCGTTCCCGCAGGACGACGGTGCCGATCTTGTAGACGTCGGCCGCCGTCGCCCACATGTGCGGCGTCGCCGCCACCGAGAGCTTGTGGGCGGGCGAGCGGTAGCCGCCGTTCACCGCCAAGTGCACCGGCGCGCCGGTCGCCTCGCGGAGCCGCTCCAGGTAGAAGGCCAGGATGCGGATGGCGCACGGGACGTAGCGGGGAAAAGCGCGGATGCGCGCGGCTTCCTTCAGATCCACGAGGAGGAACTCGTTGAGGCCGAAGTGGGGGGTCACGCGGATCTGCCGGGCCGCCTCGTGGGACGGGATCTCGTAGAAATAGCGGGGCAGGTGATGGTACTGGCCGCCGATGCCCTCCACGAGCTCCCCCGGCCGCAGGAGCGCCCGCAAGTCGGGCTCCAGGTCGAAGGCGTCGACGATCTTGAGCCCGGATTCCGTTTCCGTCTCAGCCACCGTTCATCCCCGCCAGGCACTCGTAGATGTCGCGCGACACGTCGGCCACCGCCGTGGTGCGTCCGGTCTCGCTGGAGAACTGGGTCAGGATCACGAGCACGTACGGCTTGCGTCCCTCCAGGTAGACGATGCCGGCGTCGTGGTGGACGGTCGAGATGTTGCCGGTCTTGTGGGCCACCCGCGCCGCCTGGGGGAGGCCGGCCGGGATGCCGCTCTTGTACCGCTGGTCGAGCAGGATCTCCCGCATCTGGGCGGAGGCTTCCTCCCCGTAGGCCTTGCCTTCCGCGACCAGCCGCAGCAGCTTGAGCAGGCCGTTGGCGGTGACCTCGTTGTTGAGACCGGCCTCGAAGGCCCCGTGGTCCTCCACGCCGCGCAGGACCCGGATCCCGTCGATCTTCAGCTCGTCGAGAGCGGTCTGGATGACCGGCACCCCCACCACGTCCACCAGGAGGTTGGTCGCGAAGTTGCTGGAGCAGGTGATCATGTAGTACGCGAGCTGCTTCACCGACATGGTCCGGCCCAGGTGGTCGTAGATCTCGCCCTCCGTGTCCCGGTTGATGTCGAGCATATAGGGCTTGCGGTCGTAGATGCTCACGAACTTGTTGCGGACGTGGACCGGCTCGTCGAGGGTCAGCTCGCCCCGCGTGTACTGGCGGAAGACCGCCAGCAGCACGGCCAGCTTCATGGTGGACGCGGCGTGGAACGCCAGGTCGGCGTTGTAGGACCACTGGAGCGTCGTCTCGGCGTCGTAGAAGGCGATGCCGAGCCGCTCGATCTCGTGCCGGCCGCGGATGGCCAGCACGCTGGCGTAGAGCGACTGCTCGGCCTTGGCGACGGACTGGCGCACGTCCACCGCGTCGGGTGTCTGCGCCGGCGACTTCGCCATGAGGTTGATATTAAGGCATTCCCCGGGGGCCCCGCGTTAGAATCGGGCCGCTCGTGAGCCCCGAGGTGGCGGCCGCCACGGAGCGAGTCCCGCCGACACCACGAGCGGATTCCATGGCCACGCACGACTCCGAGATCGTGTTCTCCCTCGCTCTCTCGACGTTCGCCGCGTGGCGCGGAGCTGCTCTTTCCCTCCGCCGCCTCCTGGCCTCGGGAGCCGGAGGAGAGCGGAGCGGCTTCAGCGCCGGGCCGCTCTTCGAGGACCCCGAGCGGCACCGGTCGTTGGAGGTCCCCGCGGCTTTGGCGACGGGCGCGGGCACGCGGACGGCGGCGGCCGACGACCATTCGCTGGCTCCGGGGGGCGGCGCCTTCGGCGGCGGCGCCAGCGGTGACTACTGACAGCCCAACGACCGGCTTCTTAACGCAGAGGTCGCAGAGATAAGGCCAGAACGGCTCCCAGGGCGCAGAGAACTCAATGTAGGACTCACGCCTTAACTTCTCTTTTCCTCTGCGTCCTCTCCGTTCTCCTCTGCGTCCTCTGCGTTTTAAAGGGCATTCGTTCGTCACACGCTTTCAAAGTGGGTCAGGCGCTTGAAGAGGCGGTAGCGCTCGTCGATCTCGGTCCGGGTCAGGCGCAGGAGGCGGTCGAGGCTGAAGGCCTCCACGCAGAACGAGGCCAGCGTGCTGCCCATGACGACCGCCCGCCTCAAGACCACGTCGTCGGGATGGGGCGGCGCCTCGGTGGGGCCGAGGGCGCTCGCCAGATAGCCCACGAAGCCGCCGGCGAAGGTGTCCCCCGCTCCCGTCGGGTCGAAGACCTCCTCGAGGGGATAGGCGGGCGCGGCGAAAGAGCCGTCCTCGGTGAACATCAGCACCCCGTGCTCGCCCTTCTTCACGATCAGCGTGCGGGGACCCAGGGCCCGGATGGCGCGCGCGGCCTTGACGATGTTCCACTCCCCGGAGAGCTGGCGGGCCTCGGCGTCGTTGATGAGCAGCACGTCGACCCGCTCCAGCGTCCGCTTCAGCTCCCCGGGCTTGCCCTCGATCCAGAAGTTCATCGTGTCGCAGGCCACCAGCCGCGGCCGCTCCACCTGGTCGAGCACCTCGCGCTGCAGCACGGGGTCGATGTTGCCGAGGAACACGTGCTCGCTCTGCTGGTAGCGAACGGGGATCTTCGGCTTGAAGAACTCGAAGACGTTGAGCTCCGTGCAGACCGTCTCCCGGGAGTTGAGGTCGTAGGAGTACTTGCCTTGCCAGTGGAACGTCTCGCCGTCCATCCGCTCCAGGCCTTCGAGGTCGATCCCCCGCCCGCGGAAGGCGGCCAGCTGCTTCTCCCCGAAGTCACGCCCGACCACGCCGACCAGGTTCACGGGGACGAAGAACGAGGCGGCGACCGCGAAGAACGAGGCGCTGCCGCCGAGCACCCGCTCCGCGCGCCCGAAGGGGGTCTCCACGGTGTCGTACGCGACGCTGCCCACCACCAGAATGGACATGCCTATTTCATGTACTTCCCGATGATCGGGGCCAGCTCCCGCTTGACCGCCTCCGGGACCAGCTCCGCCGGCGTGACCAGGGCCTGTTCCAGCGCGCTCGCGCACTCGCAGGGCCGGGGCGCGGCCGGCAGCGCGCGAAGAGCGGCGCGCAGCACCGCCCCGGCCGTGGCCGCGTTCTTCACCAGGTTGGCGATGATCTGGTCGGCCGTGACCGAGTCGTGGTCGGGATGCCAGCAGTCGTAGTCGGTGACCATGGCCAGGGTCGCGTAGCAGATCTCGGCCTCGCGGGCGAGCTTCGCCTCCTGGAGGTTCGTCATCCCGACGAGGTCCATGCCCCACGACCGGTACAGCTCCGATTCCGCGCGGGTGGAGAACTGCGGTCCCTCGATGCAGACGTAGGTCCCGCCGCGGTGGAACGTGGCCCCCGCTGCGGCGCAGGCGTCGGCCAGGGTCCCCGACAGCACCGGGCAGAACGGATGGGCGAAGGCCACGTGGGCCACCAGCCCGCGGCCGAAGAAGGTCGACACCCGCTGGCGCGTCCGGTCGAGGAGCTGGTCGGGGATGACCATGTGCAGCGGCGCGTACGTCTCCTTGAGCGAGCCCACCGCCGAGACGGACAGGATCGCGTCGACGCCGAGCCGCTTCAGGGCGAACACGTTGGCCCGGAAGTTCAGCTCGCTCGGCAGGAGCCGGTGGCCCCGCGCGTGGCGGGCCAGGAAGGCGACCCGCCGGCCCTCCAGCGTCCCGATCATCAGCTGGTCGGAAGGAGGGCCGAAGGGGGTTTCGAGCGCGACCTCCCGACCGTCCGGGAAGCCGTCCATCTCGTAGAGGCCGCTGCCGCCGATGATGCCGATCTCCGCCGCGTTCATTGCCTTTTCCCGCGCCGCGGAAGTAGCATGCGAGACGGTCATGGTATGCGGTCCCCCCGGAAGCCGCAACGCACCGAGGTAGACCCGTGAACGTCCTCCTGCTCTCCATGCCCGACTCGTTCGAGCACATGCCCACGGTGGCCATCCGCATGCCGAACGGGGCGCTCAGCTCCCTGGCCGGCAACGTGGAGCCGCATCACCGCGTGGCGGTGGCCGACCTGGTTCTCGTCCAGGAGCGTGTAGCCTCGACCGTGGAGCGCCTGGTGCGCGAGCGCGAGCCCGACGTGGTGGGGCTTTCGGTGATGACCTTCCAGCGGCGCACCGCCCGCAAGCTGATCGGTCTCGTCCGCGCGCTCCGGCCCTCGGCGCGCATCGTCGTCGGCGGCTACGACCCGAGCCTCGCCCCCGAGGCGTGGACGGATCCCGACTCCGGCGTCGACTTCATCGTCCGGGGGGAGGGCGAGGCGACCTTCGCCGCGCTGCTGCGCGCGCTCGAGGACGGCGGCGGCTGGCCCGGCATCGGCGGCCTGAGCTGGCGGGAAGGGGCCGGCTTCCACCACAACGCGGACCGGCCGGTGCAGCGCCTGGCCAGCGGCTCGCTCCGCCTGCCCGACCGGAGCGCCCGCGTGCTGGAGGGCTACACGCTCCTCGGCCGCAAGGTCGACGTGATCGAGACCTCCCGCGGCTGCACCTTCGACTGCTCCTTCTGCTCGATCATCGAGATGAGGGGCCGGAACTTCCACGCCTACGACTTCTCGCGCGTGCTGGACGACATCCGCGACGCCCAGGCGCACGGCGCGGAGTCGATCTTCATCGTCGACGACAACGTCACCCTCGACGTTCGGCGCTTCGCCGCCCTGTGCGACGCCATCGTGGAGGCCGGCCTGGACGGCCTCGACTACTTCGTCCAGGCCATGACCTCGGCCATCGCCGACCACGGGGAGACCCTCGCCCCCAAGATGCGCGCGGCCGGCTTCCGTTACGTCTTCCTCGGCATCGAGAACGTGCTCGACGAGGACCTGGGGTTCCTCAAGGCGGCGGCCAAGAACGCCAAGCACGAGGGGGGACGGCGGGCGGGCAACGCCACCCAGGCCGCCATCGACACCCTGCATCGCAACGGCATGTACGTGGTGGGCGGGCTCATCGTGGGCAACCCCGACGATACCCCGGAGTCGATCGAGGCCAATCTCCGCTTCGCCCGCCGGTACGTCGACTGGCCCTACATCCAGCACCCCACGCCCTATCCGCGCACGCCGATGACGAGCGACCTCGCCGCCCGCGGTCTGATCATCAACGACCGGCTGGAGGAGTACGACGGCACGACGGCCGTCGTGAAGACCGGGCGCCTGGAAGCGGAGGAGATCGAGTTCTTGCGCTGGCGGGCCGAGCGCTGGATGAAGCTGCGCCACTTCCCGGTCGCCCTGCGGCACGACCCGCTCTTCTGCCTGCGGCATGGCCCGGCGATGATCGCCCACACGTTCCGGGGGTCGAGCTGGCGGTACTGGCTCGGCCTGGAGGGCGACCGCGAGGCCTTCCAGCGGTACCGCGAGATCCGGAAGGCCGAGCGGGAATATGTTTAGCCCGCGGAGCCCTTCTGCTTCAGCTCCAGGAGAACGCCGCCGGCCGCCCTCGGATGCAGGAACGCCACCCGCGAGCCGCCGGCGCCCGGCCGCGGGACCTCGTCGATGAGCGGCACGCCGCGCGCGCGCAGTTCCGCCAGCGCGGCGTCGATGTCCTCCACCAGCACGCACACGTGGTGGAGGCCGGAGCGCTTCTGGAGGAACCTCCCGATCGGCGAGCCGGGCTCGGTGGGCTCCAGCAGCTCCAGGCGGGAATCACCCACGGGAAGGAAGGCCACCCGCACCTTCTCGCTCGGGACCTCCTCCCGCGTCTCAACCGCGAAGCCCAGCGTCTCGTAGGCCGCCACCGCATCGGCCAGGCTGGGCACCGCGATGCCGAGGTGGTCGATCTTCAGCGCCTTCAAAGGCCCATCCTCTTGATGACCTCCTCGGCCGCGCCCAGCGGGTCCACGCGGCGCGACTCCAGCCGGTCCACCGTCCTCTCCAGCTCCTCCGCCGTGAGGACGCGCGCCTGGGCCCGGTCGAGAAGCCGCCTCTGCAGCGTCTGCTCGAGCTGCCGCCGGAGCTGGCCGCGCCGGCGCGCCGCGAGCGCGCCGCGGCCGTCCGCCTCGGCCCGGAAGGCCTCCACCGCCGCCCACAGCTCGTCGACGCCGCGGTCCTCGGTGGCGACCGTCTTCACGATGACCGGGCGTGGCCGTCCGCCGGGCGGGCCGAGCGAGAGCATCGACTCGATCTCCGCCACCACGCGGTCGACGCCCTCGCGGTCGGCCTTGTTCACGACGAAGACGTCCGCGATCTCCATGATCCCCGCCTTCAGCGCCTGGACCTCGTCGCCGAGGCCGGGCCCGAGCACCACCAGGCTCACGTCGGCCGCGTCCACGACCTCCACCTCGCCCTGTCCCACGCCCACCGTCTCGAGGAGGATCACGTCCTTGCCGGACGCGGCGAGCACGGTCAGCACCTGGCCGGTGGCGGCGGTGAGCCCTCCGAGGTGGCCGCGCGTCGCCAGGGAGCGGATGAACACTCCGTCGTCGCCGGCGTGCGCCTGCATGCGGATGCGGTCCCCCAGGATGGCCCCGCCGCTGAAGGGCGAGCTGGGGTCGACGGCCACGATCCCCACCGTCTTGCCGTCGCGGCGCAGGCGGGCGGTGAGGCGGTCGACGAGCGTCGACTTGCCCGATCCGGGCGGGCCGGTCAGGCCCACCACCAGCGACCGCCCGGCGTGGGGGAAGAGCGCGGCCAGGAGCACGGCAGCCGCGGGATGGCCGTTCTCGACCATGCTGATGGCCCGGGCCAGGGCCCGCACCTCCCCTTCGCGGACCTGCCCCGCCAAGTCGTTACTCAACGGACTCAACGCCTAGCGGACCATGCCGCGCAAGCCCAGCAGCTCGCGGGCGATGACCAGGCGCTGGACCTCGCTCGTGCCCTCGCCGATCGTCCCCAGCTTCGAATCGCGCAGGTAGCGCTCGACCGGATAGTCCTTCACGTAGCCGTAGCCGCCGTGGATCTGTACCGCCTCGAGGGCCGCCGCCACGGAGATCTCGCTGGCGTAGAGCTTGGCCATCGACGACTCGGCGGTGTGCTCCTGGCCGCGGTCGCGCAGGAGCGCCGCCTTCCACGTGAGCAGCCGCGCCGCCTCCACGCGGGTGGCCGTGTCGGCGATCTTGAACTGCACGGCCTGGAACTCGGCGATCGGGTGGCCGAACTGGCGCCGCTCCAGCCCGTACTTCACCGACGCCTCGAGGCAGGCCTGGGCGATGCCCACCGAGAAGGCGGCGATGCCGATCCGGCCCCGGTCCAGGACCCGCAGCGTGTCGATGAAGCCGTGGCCTTCCCGTCCGAGGAGGTTGCCGGCGGGGATCCGGCAATCCTCGAACACCAGCTCCGAGGTGTCCGAAGAGCGCACCCCGAGCTTGTCCTCCTTCTTTCCGGCCCGGAAGCCCTTCGTGCCCCGCTCGACGACGAAGGCCGAGATGCCCTTCTTGCCCTTCCCGCGGTCGGTGACCGCCATGACCACCGCGGTGTCGGCGATGCGGCCGTTGGTGATGAAGGTCTTGGAGCCGTTCAGCACCCAGCTCCCGCCGTCGCGCACGGCGGTGGTCTTGGTGCCCTGAGACCCCAGCAGCCGACCCTCTCTCCCCGCGCGAGTGGAGCGAGGAAGCGCCGCTTCTGCTCGTCCGTCCCGGCGAGGAAGATGTGGCCGGAGCAGAGGCTGTTGTGGGCGGCCACCGAGAGGGCGACCCCCGCGTCCACCCGGGCCAGCTCCTCCATCACGATCGCGTAGTCGAGGGTGCTCAGGCCGGAGCCGCCGTACTCCGGCGGCCAGACCACCCCCATGAGGCCCATGCCGCCCAGCTTCGAGAAGACCTCGCGCGGGAACTCCTGCTTCTCGTCCCACTCCCGGGAGTGCGGGCGCAGCTCCGACTCCGCGAACTCGCGGACCGTTTTCTTGAGCAGCCGCTGCTCATCGCTGAGGTTGAAGTCCAAGAGAAGAACCCCCGCGCGCGAATCGATGGTATCTGATCGGCTACGCTCCTTCTAGGGGCGGGATAATGGCCGGGTGCGGCGCGTGTTTCTGGGCTTCCTGGTCCTCGCGCTCGTCTCGGCCGGGTGGGTCGTCGGGGGCCTTCCCTCCCGGGCCCAGGTGCAGGCCCTGGTCCAGGGCGACCCCGGCCTCACCGCCGTCATGCGCCAGCGTGAAGAAGAAGCGCGCCGGGCGCGGCGGCCGGCGCGCCGCGTCCAGGCCTGGGTCCCCATCTCGGAGGTGTCCCGCAACCTCATCCACGCGGTGCTGGCCGCGGAGGACCAGAAGTTCTTCGGGCACGAGGGAGTGGACTGGGACGCCATCAAGAAGTCGGTGGAGGTCGATCGGGCCCGGGGGCGGCTGGTTCGCGGCGGCAGCACCATCACGCAGCAGCTCGCCAAGAACCTCTTCCTCAGCACCCGCAGGTCGATCGTCCGCAAGCTGCGGGAGCTGGTGGTGGCGTGGTGGCTGGAGGCGGACCTTTCGAAGAAGCGGATCCTGGAGCTGTATCTCAACGTCATCGAGTGGGGCGACGGGCTGTACGGCTGCGAGGCCGCCGCGCGACGATACTATGGCAAGCCCTCCTCCGCCCTCGATCCGGAGGAGGCCGCCGGGCTGGCGGGGATGATCCCGAACCCGCGCCGCATCAACCCTCTGGTCGACCCGCGCCGGTTCAGCCGGGCCCAGCGCCGCGTGCTGTGGCTGATGGCGCACGCCGGCTACATCCGGGGTGACCTCGCGGGGCTGGGCCGCGAGCCCCCTCCGCCGGAGCCGGCGGCTGAAGAAGAGGAGGAGCCGCCGGAGCCCATCGCTGTTCCAGAGCCCACCCGAGCGCCGCCGACGACCCCCTCCCCCCAACCGTCGCCGCCGGCGACGCCCGCGACGCCGGGTGTAGGATAGGCCCGTCCCACCGGAGGAGGCATGGAGCACCGTTGTCCCCAGTGCGGCATCGAGCTGCCGCAGGGCGTGCCGGCCTGGGTCCGCCGGCTCACGGTGGCGCAGGCGATGACGGCGAGCCCGGTCACGATCGCGCCCGAGGACACGCTCATGCGGGCCATCGAGCTGATGCGGATACACGGCATCCGCCGCATGCCGGTGGTGATGGGCGGGAACCTGGTGGGGTTGCTGGCGGAGGGCGACCTCAAGCGCGCCCAGCCGTCGGCCCTGTCCGGCTCCGAGGAGGAGTTCAACCGGGTGATGGAGGGGACGCAGGTCTCCCGCATCATGATCCAGAACCCGGTGACGGTCGGCGAGGACACCCCGCTGCTGGAGGCGGCCCAGACGCTCCACACCACGAAGTTCGGGGCGCTCCCGGTGGTCAAGGACGGGCAGCTCAGCGGCATGCTCACCGACAGCGACCTCATCCGCTGCCTGGCCGACCTCCTCGCCCACGGAGGATGACGGACGCCGACGTCGAGACGTCCTCCGCCGCCTACGCCCGGCGCTTCGAAGGCGCCGTCGGGCGCTGGTTCCTGGACGTGCAGGCCCGCGTCACCCTGGAGCTGCTCCGCCCCCGGGCGGGAACCTCCGTCCTCGACGTGGGGGGCGGCCACGCCCAGCTCACCGGCCCGCTCCTGGCCGCGGGCTGCCAGGTGACGGTCTATGGCAGCGCGGAGGCGTGCCGCGACCGCGTCCACGAATGGGTCCGCGCCGGGCGCGTCGCGTTCCGTTCCGGGCCGCTGCAGCAGGCGCCGTGGCCGCCCGCTTCCTTCGATGCCGTCCTCGCCTTCCGGCTGCTCCCCCACGTCGACCGTTGGCGCGACCTCGTCGCCGAGCTGTGCCGCCTGGCGCGGGAGGCGGTGATCGTCGACTACCCGACGTTCCGCAGCGCCAACGCCTTGTCGGGAGCGCTGTTCCGCCTCAAGAAGGAGCTTGAGCGCGACGCGCGGCCCTTCCGCGTCTTTCGCGACGCCGAAGTGGCGCAGGCCTTCGGGGCGGCCGGGTTCACCGCCACCGCGCGGCGGCCGGAGTTCCTGCTCCCCATGGCCGTCCACCGCGGCCTGCGGCTCGCCCCGCTCTCGCGGATGCTGGAGGCGGCGGCCCGAGCGACCGGCCTCACGCGGGCGCTCGGCTCGCCGGTGATCCTCCGCGCCGAGCGACGTGGCTGACCTCCAGCCCTGGGCCCTGGCCCTCTTCCGCCGGTCCGTCCTCAAGCAGCGCAAGATCGTCGAGATCGTCGCGATGCTGGGGCCGACCGAAGGCCTGCGCTGCCTCGACCTGGGCTCCGACAACGGTGTCGTGAGCCTGCTGTTGCGCCGGCGCGGCGGGAGGTGGGCCTCCGCCGACCTCACGGCCGAAGCAGTGGCGTCGATCCGGGAGCTCGTGACCGACGACGTGCACCAGGTGGAGCGCGCGCGGCTGCCGTTCGCGGACGCGGCGTTCGACCGCGTCGTGGTGGTCGACATGCTGGAGCACGTGGCCGACGACTGCGCCTTCGCCGCCGAGCTGGCCCGGGTCACCCGGCCGGGGGGGCGCCTGATCGTGAACACGCCCCACCTCAAGGACACCGCGCTGCGGCGAGTGCGCCACGCGATCGGGCAGACCGACGAGAAGCACGGCCACCTGCATGCCGGCTATACGGCCGTGTCGCTGGCGGCGCTGCTGGCCCCCCGCTTCAGCCTGGAGGCCCACCGGACCTATTCGCGCTTCTTCTCGGAGGCGGTGGATACCGCCATCAACTGGGGGGTGGAGCGTCTCGGCAAGCGCCCGTCGGTCAAGGGGATGGTCGTCACCGGTTCCGACCTCCGGCGGCACCGCAAGGCCTTCCGGGCCTATTCTTTCCTCCATCCCATGGTATGGACCGTATCCCGCCTGGACGCCCTCCTGCCCTGGACGAGCGGGTACATGTTGCTGGCCTCCCTGACCCGCCGGAGGGACTGAGGTATCATCCGGCCCAAACGCTCCTTCCGGCCTACAGCGGGAGTGCGGGGCCTTTGAGCAACGATAGCGCCGTCCCCCAGACCGCGTCCCGGTTCGGCCGATACGAGATCCAGGAGGAGATCGGCGAGGGGGCGATGGGCCGGGTCTACAAGGCCTGGGACCCTCTGGTGCGCCGGGTCGTCGCCATCAAGACGATCCGGTCCGAGTACCTCACCGGCGAGACTCACGAGGAGTACCTGCGGCGGTTCCGCCGGGAGGCCCAGGCGGCCGGCCGCCTCTCCCACCCGAACATCGTGGCCATCTACGACGTCGGCGAGGACTACTTCGTCATGGAGTTCCTCGAGGGGGTGAGCCTGCAGGCCGTGCTCACCCAGCGCGAGGTGCTCCCCCTCGCCGAGGCGCTGCGGATCCTGACCCCGGTGGCGGAGGCCATCGACTATGCGCACCGTTCCGGGATCGTCCACCGGGACGTCAAGCCGGCCAACATCATGATCCTGCCCGACGGCCGGCCGAAGCTCATGGACTTCGGCGTGGCCCGGCTGCCCACCTCGGCCATCACCGAGTCGGGCCAGTCCTTCGGCTCCCCGTCCTACATGGCGCCCGAGCAGATCGCCAGCGACGACGTCACGCCCCAGGCCGACCTGTTCTCCTTCGCGGTCGTCGCCTACGAGGCCCTGACCGGAAGGCGCCCGTTCCAGGGGGCCAGCATCACGGCGATCATCTACCGCATCGTCCACGAGCCGGCCCCGCCCCCCCGGAGCTTCAACGACGAGCTGCCTCCGCACCACGACGAGGTCTTCCGGAGAGCCCTCGCCAAGGACCCGGGCAACCGGTTTCCCTCCGCGCAGGCGTTCATCGCCGGCCTCAACGGGGAGGCGCTGGTCCTGCCCGAGCACCTGCTGGAGCCGCTGGCCGCCGCCCCCGCCACGGACAACTCGGGGGACCTGACGACACACCTGCTGCGGCGGCGGGCGGACGGCACGCTCGACGACGACGACGTCCGGCCCCGGCGCTGGCTGCCGTGGGCGGTGGCGGTGGCGGCGGTGCTCGCGCTCGGGGCCGAGGTCGTGGCGCTGCGCCGGGGGGGCCCGATCCCCGCGACCGCGGCGCGAAGGGTCCCTTCCCTGCCCGAGGGGCTGCGCATCGAGACCCGGCCCCCGGGGGCTTCGGTTTGGATGGACGGGCGGCCGGCGGGCGAGGCTCCGCTGTCGATCAAGGACCTGCGCCCCGGCGTGCATCAGGTGCGCGTCGCGCAGGAGGGCTACGCCCCGGCCGAGCTGACCTTCGAGGTGCAGGAAGGAATGAGCCCTCCGCCCCTGCGGTTCAAGATGGAGCCGTTGACCAGCCCGGCCGAGATCCACTCCGAGCCCGAGGCCGCGACCGTGACCCTGGACGGCCGGGCCATCGGCGCGACACCGCTGGACAAGATCGCGCTCGGCCCGGGACCGCACCAGATACGCCTGGAACGGAAGGGTTTCCTCGCCACGGTGAAGCAGGTGGAGGCCCGTCCGGGAGTGAAGCTGTTCGTGCGGGCCCGGCTGGATCCGGCGCCCCCGAGCCTCGCCGATGAGGCGCCGCCGCCGACCCTCGCCCCAACCCCGGCGCCGCTCGTCGAGGGCGCCCTCGTGGAGCTGGACGACGGCGTGAAGGCGCCTCGACTCATTTCCGGCGCTCGCGCCCAGTATCCAAAGGCGGCGCAGAAGCTGCACCTGCAGGGCACCGTCCAGGTCGAGCTGATCGTCGACGAGAAGGGCATTCCCCGCGACCCCCGTGTCGTGCAATCCGCCAGCGCCGTCCTGGACGAGGCCGTGATCGACGCGGTCTACAAGTTCCGTTACGAGCCGGCGGTGAAGGACGGCGTCCGGGTCAAGGTCCGCCAGACGTACAGCCAGAAGTTTCCTTGAGCAGCGCGTCGAGCACCGCTCCCGGGAGCGCCTCTTCCGGATCGCGGCCGCGGCGGAAAAGGCGCGCGCCGCGGGAGCCCCCGAGCCGCAGTTGCTTTCCCTCCACCCGCAGCCACGCGCCTTCCCGCAATCCCACCACGACCGCGTCGTTCTCCTCGAGGAACTCGCGCAGCCGGTCCTCGCGCGTCTCGCCCATGTGCCGCGAGGCCGGGTCCGCGTCGAGGTAGTGCGGGTTGATCTGGAACGGCACCAGGCCGAGCGCGCCGAAGCTCGCCGGCTGCACGATCGGCATGTCGTTGGTGGTCTTGATCGTGGGGGCGGCGACGTTGGTGCCCGCGCTCGCTCCCAGGTAGGGCGCGCCCGAGCGGGCCTTGCGACGCAAGGCCGCCAGCAGTCCGGTGCGCTGCAACGTGTCCAGCAGCCGGAAGGTATTGCCGCCGCCCACGAAGACCGCTTCCGCGCCGTCCACGCGCGCCCCTTCGCGAGCGTCGGCGCCGAGGGCCGTGACCGCGACCCCCTCCCGCGCGAAGCGGGCTTGCACCTTGGCGGTGTACGCGTCGTGGTCATGGAGGGCGAAGGGTACGAAGGCCAGGCTGCGCGCCGGACCGATCAGCTCCCGGATGGCCGGCATGGCATAGTCCAGGTAACCCTGGCCGTGCTCGGTCGAGTTGCTGAGGAGCAGGAGCCGCATTCGCGCGCTCGCCGGCGAACCGCTCACGGCATCCCGTCGCGCACCGATCCGTCGGGGGCGTAGGCGCGGCGCAGGTCCGCCTTCTCCCGCGCGACCCGGGCCGCGTCCCATCCCCGCTCCGACGCCATCGCCCTCGCCACCTCCTCCACCACTTCGGGCGGCGGCGGCCCGGCGGTGCCCAGATCGAGCCGGCGCAAGACGGCGTCGGTGAGGTGGAGCGCCATCTCGTCGCGGACCGCGCAGCGGGCACGCTCGGCCAGCGGGCCGGAGAGCGACCGCGCCCGCGGCAGTGCGGTCACGTCGGTGCGGCACGGAGCGGCCGGAGCCCCCAGGCGCCGCACGACGAGGTCGACGGCCCGCGCGGCCACGGCGCGCGCGGTCGTGTACTTGACGGGCTCGATGGAGACGAGGCCGGGCAGCCCTTCTTCGGCCTCGTGGTCGACGATCCGGCCCCGGCTGGCCAGCCCCGCCGCCCCCCCCCGCCCCGGCACGAGGCCGCGGTGCACGAGGCTGACGTCGGTGCGCTCCAGCCCTGCCCAGGGGAAGGCCCGTCTGGCCTCGTCGAGCAAGGCCTGCACCCCGCCATCGCCGCTTGGCTCATCCGACGGCTCGTAGCCGGTGCCGACGATGCAGCCGTCGCGCCACGGGACCAGGAACAGGTACCGCCCGTCGCCGCGGCCGCCCAGCGCCTGGCGGTCGACGAGCCGGCGCCGGAGCACGAGGTTCAGCGCGCGGAGCAGGCACGACGGCGGCTTCGCCAGCCCGCTCGAGGAGAAGAGCCGGTCGCTCCAGGGTCCGGTGGCGTTCAAGACGATCCGGCCGCGGACCTCCAGGGTCGCGCCGCCCTCCCGGTCGAGCGCGTGCGCCCCATCGATGCGGCTCCCGTTCCGACGCAGGCCGGTCACCTCCACCCGGCTCGCCAGCACGGCTCCGGCCTCGGCGGCGGCGTGGAGGAAGCCGACGAGCAGGCGCTCGCTGCTCGAAACCTGCGCGTCGGTCCACGAGGCGCCGCCGGTCAGCCCGCGCGGATCGACTCCCGGCGCGCAGGCCAGGACCTCGCGCGGGGAGAGCATCCGGGCCCGTGGGATCCGGTGGGAGGCCGGCAGGCCGTCGTTGCGGCGCGCGCTCAAGAGGTTGCTGGCCAGCAGCGCGGCGGCCATCGCTTCCCGGCCCCGAGGGCCGTGGCCGTAGACCGGCAGCACGAAGCCGAGGGGATGCACCAGCTCAGGCGCGATCCGGAGCAGCGCCGCCCGCTCGCGGACCGACTCGCGCAGCGCCCCCAGATCGGCCCATTGCAGGTGGCGCAACCCTCCGTGGATCGTCTTCAAGCTGTTCCACGACGTGCCCGAGCCGAAGTCCCCCACCTCCACCAGGGCCACCGACAATCCGCGTTGCGCGGCGTCCCAGGCGGCGGCGGCGCCGTGGATCCCCCCGCCGACCACGAGCAGGTCGTGCTCCCGCCCCGCGAGCGCGGCCAGGTCACGCTTCATCGATCCGGCCGGAAGCGCACTATCCGAGCACGCCCGCCAGCACCCGCGCCGCGTGCTCGCAGTCGTCCCGCGAGACATCGCGGTGGGTCACCAGGCGCAGGGTGACGGCGTCCATGGCCGAAGCGAGGACCCCGTGCCGGTCCAGTTCGGCCACCACTTCGGGGGCGGACCGGCCTTCGATCCGCCCGAGCACGATGTTCGTGCGGACAGGGGCCACCCGGACGCCCCGGGCGCGGGACAGGGCCTCGCCGAGCAGGCGCGCATGCTCGTGGTCCTCGGCCAGGCGGGCGACCATCGTCTGCAGGCCGACCAGCCCGGCGGCGGCCAGGATGCCCACCTGGCGCATGCCTCCCCCGAGCTGCTTGCGCACCCGCCGGGCCGCCTCGACGCGCTCCCGCGAGGCCAGCAGCAGCGAGCCCGCGGGAGCGCACAGGCCCTTGGAGAGGGTCACCATCGCGGTGTCGGCTCCCTTGAGGAGCCGGCGGGGCTCGACCCCCAGGGCCACCGCCGCGTTCCAGATGCGGGCGCCGTCCACGTGCACCTTCAGCCCGGCCTCGCGACAGGCGTAGATCGCTTCCGTCGTCTGCTCCACCGTGTAGAACGTGCCGCCGGCCAGGTTGTGGGTGTTCTCGAGCACTGCGAGGCCGATCTCGGAGCGGTAGTAGACCCGCGGCTTGACCGCGGCGCGGACGTCGTCCGGCCGGAGCCGGCCCTCTTCGCCGGCCACGGTCCGGGGAATGACGCCGGAGAGGACCGCCATGCCGGCCAGCTCGTACTGGATGACGTGGCTGCGCTCTTCCGCGAGCACCTCCTGGCCGGGAACGGTGAGGATCCGGATCGCGATCTCGTTGGCCATGACCCCGGAGGGGACCCAGAGCGCGGCCTCGAAGCCCAGCATCCGCGCGGCGGCATCCTGCAGGCGGTTGACGCTCGGGTCCTCGCCGTAGACGTCGTCACCGACCTCGGCCTCGGCCATCGCCCGCCGCATCTCCGGCGTCGGCTGGGTGACCGTGTCGGAACGCAGGTCGATCATCGGCCGTCCTCGGGCAGTCTCACGCTTCGGAAACGGAAGTAGAGGACCAGATCGTAGGCGATCTTCAACCCGCCGGCCAGGAAGAAGGGTAGCCCGCCGGCGGCCTGGCTCAGCGCGAGCCCGCTCATCACGGGGGCCACGGCCTGGGCGAGGGCGCGGGCGCTGGTCGTGTAGCCGGCCGCGGCGGGGCGCTCGTCCGGAGCGACGAGCGCGATGGTGTAGGCCTGGCGCGTCGGCACGTCCATCTGCGACAGCAGGTGCCGCGCGAGCAGCAGCGCCGCGGCGCCGCCCAGGTTCGGGGCCAGCGGCACGAGGCAGAGGAGAACGTTCGAAGGCAGGTGGGAGAAGACCATCGTGTTGAGCAGCCCGACCCGGTCGGCCACCCGCGCGGCGACCAGGAAGGACGCGGCCGAGAGCAGGTTGGTGCCGAAGAAGAGCGGCCCCAGGACGTCGGGGCGGGCGCCGTAGCGGAGGTGGAACCAGTAGACGAGCAGGCTCTGGACGATGAAGCCGCCGGCGAGCGAGTCGAGCGCCTGCAGGCCCGCCATCTCGAGGACGACGCGGCGCGAGCGATGGAGGCCGGCCCGCGGGGCGTCGGGCCGGCGGGGAGGCATCCCGGCCGCCGGCGACAGCTGCCGGTAGATGAGGGCGAGAAGACCTCCGTTGAGCGCGTAGAACCACAGCAGCGCGCGGTACGCCGCCCGCTCCTCCAGGCCGATCGCGCTCGCCGCCCGCAGCCAGGCCGCTCCGGCGAGCGCCCCGAGGGCGGCCGGCAGGAAGCCGGCCACGTTGTACCAGGCAAACGCGCGCGTCCGCGCGTCCCGGGAGACGGTCTCGGGCAGGAGCGACTGCTCGAGCGGCGAGAACGGCCCCGCCTCCTGGCCGCTGGGGCTGAGCGTCCCGAGGACGGCTCCGACGACCAGGACCCAGGCGCGCTCGCCTTCCGCCAGCATCACGCCGGCGAACGTGATGAGGAGGCTGCAGGCCGTCAGCACGCGCCGCCGCCCCAGCCGGTTCACGAGACCGGAGACGAGGACGGTGAAGAGCGCGTCCTCGGCCATCGTCGCGGTCAGCACGCCGCCGATGGCCGCGGCCGAGAAGCCGCGCGCGGCCAGGTAGAGAGCGAGGGCGAGGGAGAGATAGCCGAAGGAGAAGGTCCGCAGGGCGCGGCCCGCGAAGAGCCACCGGCCGTCGGCGGTGAGCCTCACTGCGCTTTCTCGCCTCGGGACGCGGGTGTAGCATACCGGCCCTTTCCGGAGGTGGATCGATGCGCAGCGGTCTTCTCGCCGCGCTGCTGGCCGGGGCCGCCGTCCCCGCGGCATGGGGACAGGAAGCGTCGCGCCCGGCGGCCCCGGCCGGGGAAGTGGTCGTGCTGAAGGCGGCGCGCCTTTTCGACGGCCGCGGCGACTCGACCGTGCCCGACGCGGTCGTGATCGTGGAAGGGGGCACGATCAAGGCCGTCGGCTCGCGCCTTCCCGTGCCCGCCGGGGCCCGGGTCGTGGAGCTGGGCGACTCGACGCTGCTGCCGGGGTTCATCGACGCCCACGTCCACATGACGAGCGAGAGCTCCGACGACTGGTACCGGGCCGCCGTGGAAGGCCTGCGCCGCACCGTGGCCGAGAAGGCCATCCGCGCCACCGAGTTCGCCCGCCGCACCCTCATGGCCGGGTTCACGACCGTGCGCAACGTGGGCGCGGACGACTTCATCGACGTCGGGCTGCGCAACAGCATCAACGCCGGGGTGGTCCCTGGACCGCGGATGCTGGTGGCCACCCAGGCCCTGGGCGCCCGCGGCGGCCACTGCGACACGACCGGCTATCCCTACATGCTCTTCGGCAGGGAGCCCGGCCTGGCCGACGGCATCGCCAGCGGGCCGGACGGCTTCCGCGACGCCGTGCGCTTCGAGATCAAGTACGGGGCGGACGTGATCAAGGTGTGCGCCACCGGCGGCGTGCTGTCGCTCTCCGACGAGGTCGACACGCCGCAGCTCACCCAGGCGGAGATGGATTCGATCGTCGACGAGGCCCATCGGCTCCGCAAGAGGACGGCCGCCCACGCCCACGGCGCGGAGGGGGCGAAGGTGGCGATCCGGGCCGGCATCGACTCCATCGAGCACGGGTCTTTCCTGGACGAAGAGGCACTGCGGATGATGAAGGAGCGCGGCACCTACTTCGTTCCCACACTGATGGCGGGCGAGTACGCAGGCGGCCGGAAGTCGTCCCGCACCTACCCGCCGGAGATCGCGGCCAAGGCCAAGGCGGCCCTGCAGGCCCGCTCGGTCGCGTTCCGCAACGCATTGCGCATGGGGGTGAAGATCGCCTTCGGCACCGACTCGGCGGTGAGCCCCCACGGCCGGAACGCCGAGGAGTTCGCCCTGCTCGTCGAGCACGGCATGAGCCCCGCCGCGGCGCTGCGCGCGGCCACCTCGGCGGCGGCCACGCTGCTCGGCGTCGACAAGCGCGGGGGGACGCTGGAGCCGGGCAAGGACGCCGACGTGGTGGCCGTGCCCGGCGACGTGCTCTCCGACATCCGGACGACCGAGAAGGTGACCTTCGTGATGCGCGGGGGCACGATCTATCGTAACGACCGGACGCCCTAGGAAACCTGGCCGCGTCTTTCCCGGTCCCAGGCCAGCAGGTCGGTCGTCACCACGCGCGCCCCGAGCTGCCGCAGCAGCGCGACGACCTGGCCACGGTGGTGGGTGGCGTGGTTGGCCACGTGCTGGAGCAGCTCCCCCAAGGGAGCTTCGAAGGCGTTCCCGGCGAGGTTGCGGAAGGCCACCGGCGCGGCCAGGTCCGGCTCGCGGAGGGACATTGGGGGCCTATTCTAGCCACGCTGGCGGGCGGATCGCAGCGGGCCCGGGGGCGGACTAGCCGACCACCAGCGGGGCGCTTCCCGTCAGCGTCCGCTTGCCGACCGAGGCTCCGCAGGCCGTGCACAGGTACTCGTAGAGCTCGCCGTCGGGCAGCACGAGCAGCAGCCGCTCCCGCACCGGCTGGGGCGCGCGGCAGCGGCCGCAGAAGAGGACCGACGCCTGGAGCTGCTCGAACTCGCGCGCGGGCGCCGGGGACGGACGGGGCCGCATCCCTCATCTTTAGCGGCAGGCTTCACCGGCTGTCAAGGCGGCGCGCCTTGACGCCGAGCCTCCGCCGTCTCTACGATCGAACGACCCCGAGGAGATCCCATGAAGCATCTCTTGCTGCTCTCGACTCTCGCGCTCGGCCCCGCCCCGGACGTCCTCGCCCAACGCTTCCAGCCCGCGGACCGGCTCCGCATCGTGACCCCGTCCGATCCCCAGGTGTCGCCCGACGGGCGGTCGGTCGCGGTGGTCGTCTCGCGGGCGAACGTGAAGGACGACCGCTGGGAGCCGGAGCTGGTGCTCGTCGACGTCGCCACCGGCGCGCAGAGGCCGCTCACGTGCGATCGCCGCGGCGTCGCCTCTCCCCGCTGGTCGCCCGACGGGGAGCGGATCGCGTTCCTCGCCAACGCCGGGAGCGAGAAGGAGGCCAAGCGGCAGGTCTGGGTGATGTCGATGCGGGGCGGCGACGCCCGCCGCATCACCGATGTCGGCAGCGGCGTCCAGCAGCTCGCCTGGAGCCCCGACGGATCGCAGATCGCCTTCGTCGCTGCGGACGAGCCCGAGAAGCGGCCCGAGGCCGAGAAGAACAACCGATCCTTCGAGGTCGATGACGACGACTACCTCACGACCGCGGCTCCGACGCCGTCCCACCTCTGGCTGGTCGCCTCGGAGGGCGGCGCCGCCCGCCGCGTGACCAGCGGGCCGTGGAGCCTCCCGGTCGCGCACCCGCCGGGACCCGTCCCCTCGCCCTTGTCGTGGTCGCCGGACGGGAAGACGATCGCCATCACCCGTCGGGAGTCCCCCCACGAGAAAACGCCCGACATCGCGCACGTCGCCCTCGTAGACGTCGCCACCGGCACGACGCGGCGATTGACCACCCACCAGGTCGACGACGGCCAGCCGGTGTTCTCCCCCGACGGGACTCGCATCGCGTACTGGCACCCGCAGGCCGGCGAGCGCTCCGGCCAGAACGCGATCTGGGTCGCGCCGGCCGCGGGCGGCGACGGTAGGGAGGTGACGGCGGCGATCGACCGCAACGTGTTCCGGTCGGTCTGGCTGCCGGACGGCAAGTCCTTCCTGACCGGCGGCCACGACGGGACGGCCACCGCCTACTGGATCCAGCCCGCCGAGGGCGGCCCCCCGCGGCGGCTCGCCCTGGGGGAAGTCGAGCCGACCTGGAGCTTCTGGATCGACGCCAGCGTGTCGAAGACGGGCGCCATCGCCTTCACGGGATCGACACCTTCGCATCCGCGCGAGCTGTACTACATGGAGTCGGCCGGCCGCTCGCCGCGCGCGCTCACGCGGTTCAACGACGCCATCGCGGCGATGAGCCTCGGCCGCAGCGAGCCGATCTCGTGGACCTTCGAAGGGATGGACGAGGACGGCGTGGTCGTCTATCCGCCCGGCTTCGAGGCGTCGCGCAGGTACCCGCTCGTCGTCTACATCCACGGGGGGCCGCGGGCGGCCTCGACCACCGCCTTCAGCCCGCTGCCCCAGGTCCTGGCCGCCCAGGGCTGGGTGGTCTTCCAGCCGAACTACCGGGGCAGCGACAACCGCGGGAACGCCTGCGCCCGCGCCATCGTGCACGACTCGGGCGCGGGCCCCGGGCGCGACGTCATGGCCGGCCTGGCCGCCCTCCAGAAGCGCGGGTTCGTCGATCCCGACCGGATCGCGGTCGGCGGGTGGTCCTACGGCGGCTACATGACGACCTGGATGATCGGCCACTACCCGGTCTTCAAGGGCGCGGTGTCGGGCGCCGCGGTGAACAACCTCGTCGACGGCTACACGCTCGCCGACGGCGGGCTGGGACGGCGGCTCACCTGGGGCTCGCCCTACACCGGCGACAACATGAAGAAGTACGTCGAGCAGTCTCCGATCACGTACGCGGCCAGGATCAAGGCGCCGACCTTGATCCTGAGCGACACCGGCGACGTGCGGGTCCCCATCACCCAGTCCTACCAGCTCTACCACGCGCTCAAGGACAACGGCGTGGCGGTGAAGTTCGTGGCCTACCCGGTCGGCGGCCACTCTCCGGACGATCCCGTGCACCAGGTGGACGTCGACCGGCGGTACGTCGAGTGGCTGAGCCAGCACCTGAGGTGAGCCGGCGGCGCTCCGGGGCCGCGTGCTAGAATCGGCGGACGTGTCCACCGCCGCCGCAGAGCCCCCCGAGATAGCCTCGAGATACGAGCCGGTGATCGGGCTCGAGGTCCACTGCCAGCTCCGCACCGCGACCAAGATCTTCTGCCCGTGCCGGAACCGCTTCGGGGACCCGCCCAACACCCACGTCTGCCCGGTCTGCCTGGGCCTGCCCGGTGCGCTGCCGGCGCTCAACCGGGAAGCGGTGAGCCTCGCGCTGCGGGCGGCCGTGGCCATCCACTGCCGGGTCCAGCCGGTCTCGGTGTTCGCCCGCAAGAACTACTTCTACCCGGACCTGCCGAAGGGCTACCAGATCTCGCAGTACGACCGGCCCCTGGCCACCGACGGGCACGTCGAGATCCCGGCCGCCGGAGGCTTCCGCCGCGTCCGCGTGCAGCGCATCCACATGGAGGAAGACGCGGGCAAGCTCCTCCACGAGGGCTTCCCGTGGTCGGGGGAGAAGAGCGGGGTGGACTTCAACCGCAGCGGCGTGCCGCTCATCGAGATCGTCTCCGACCCCGACCTGCGCAGCTCGGAGGAGGCCCACGCCTACCTCTCCGCCCTCAAGGCGGTGCTGCTGTACGCGGGCGTCTCGGACTGCAACATGGAGGAGGGCTCCCTGCGCTGCGACGCCAACGTCTCCATCCGGCCCCGCGGCCGCGAGGCGCTGGGGACGCGGGCCGAGATCAAGAACCTCAACTCATTCCGGAACGTCTCGCGCGCCATCGCGCACGAGCTGGCCCGGCAAGCCGCCTGGCTCGAGTCGGGCCGGGACGTGGTCCAGGAGACGCGGCTGTGGAACGCGGACCGCGGCGAGACCGTCTCCATGCGCTCGAAGGAGGAGGCGCACGACTACCGCTACTTCCCCGAACCCGACCTTCCCCCCCTTGCGGTGAGCCCGGCCTGGGTGGAGGAGGTGCGGTCGTCGCTGCCGGAGCTGCCGGCCGGGAAGCGGCGGCGTTTCGTGGCCGAGTACGGCCTGCCCGACTATGACGCGGGGGTCCTTACGCTCTCGCGCGAGGTCGCCGATTACTTCGAGACCGTGGCCCGCGAGAGCGGGAATCCCAAGGCCGCCTCCAACTGGGTGATGACCGAGGTGCTGCGCAAGCTCAAGCAGGGCGCCGGCGACGACGAAGGCCGGCTGGCGCGCTGTCCGCTGAGCCCGTCGAACCTGGCCGAGATGATCCGGCTCGTCGACGACGGCCGGATCAGCGGGAAGATCGCCAAGGACGTGTTCGAGCGGATGTGGTCGAGCGGCGAGCCGCCGGGAGCGATCGTCGAGCGCGAGGACCTCAGCCAGGTCTCGGACCGCACGGCGATCCAGGCCGCCGTCGACGAGGTCGTCGCGGCCAACCCCGGCCAGGTCGAGACCTACCGCCGGGGCAAGACGGCCACCCTCGGCTGGTTCGTCGGCCAGGTGATGAAGAAGACCGGCGGCAAGGCCAATCCCCGGCTCGTCAATGACCTGTTGAAGAAGGCCCTCGCGGGCTGAAACGACTCACGGACCTCTAACCAAGGAGCTTGATGACCATGCGCGTTCGCTTGCTGTCCCTGGCCGCCGCCGCGCTCGTCGGCGGCGTCGCTTCCGCCCAGACCTCCGCCCCCGCGCCCCCGAGGCCGGCGGCCACTCCGCGCCCGGCCCGGCCTCCGGCCGCGGCCCGGGAGACGGTCAGCGCCACCCTCAACGGAAAGAAGGTCGCGATCGACTACGGGCGCCCGGGCCTCAACGGGCGCAAGGTCGACGACCTCATCGCCCAGCTTCCTCCCGACCGCGTCTGGCGCGCGGGAGCCAACGAGGTCACCACCCTCACCACCGAGGGCGACGTCCTCATCGGCGGCAAGAGGGTGCCGGCGGGCAAGTACAGCGTCTACGTCTACGCCCCCGCGGGCGGCGACTGGTCGCTGATCCTCAACACCGACCCCGGGGTGCCCCTGAAGACGATCTTCCCCGCCGCCCCGCCCGAGCGGGCGGACCACCTCTGGCCGATCCTGGACGGCTACGCGAAGATCGCGACCAAGGAGGTCGTCCGGGTGCCGATGAAGCCCGTGACGCCGCGGGAAGCCATGGACCGGTTCCTCATCTCGATGGAGCCGGCCCGGGACGGCGTCTCTGCGATCACCCTCACCTGGGGTGACCGCGCGTGGACGGTGGACGTGAAGGACGCGGCCGGCGTCGCTCGGTAGCTAGGGGGGTTCGTCAGGCGGGTGCGTTCTGGGGGGCGACCGCGCGGGGATTCACTCCCCGGGCGGTCGCGTACCCCAACGCCTCCTGCCTCGCCGCCCACCATCCATCGATCCGGGGCGCGAGCCACGCGGCCACCGGCGCCAGCATCCAGCCCGCGAAGAGGTCGACGACGTAGTGGTGGCGCAGGTAGACCGTCGACACCCACAGGCCGGCGGCGAAGGGCAGGAGCGCCCAGAACCAGGGCCGGACGTAGCGCCAGGCGTAGAAGAGGGCGAGCAGCGACACCGCCGCGTGCAGGGAAGGAAAGGCCGCCCGGCTGTCCACCGGGAGAAGGGCGAAGGCGCGCGCGGACAGGTTGGAGAACAGGTGCGGATAGCCCTGGAGCGTGCGCTTGAACTCGTAGACGAGGACCAGACGCGGCGGCGCAGCGGGGAAGATCAGGTACAGCGCGTAGCCCAGGTAGAAGCAGACGATCACCCCCAGCGTGACGGCGCGGAACTCCGGCCACCGCCGCTGGGCGAGGAGGATGAGCGACGTCGAGGGCGCGATCGCGGCGAAGCTGAGATAGAAGAACTGCATCAGCTCCGTCAGGCCGGGGCTGACGAACCGCTCCGCCCACACCGCCGGCACCGCCCCGAAGATCGTCCGGTCGAGGGCGGCCAGCGTGTCGTGCACGTCGTGGGGGTTCACGAAGCCGATCGTGTCGTGCAGGTTCGTATAGATGAGGATGCAGGTGAGGAAGGGGAGCACCTCGCGCATCGCCTTGACCGCCGGCGCGCTCGACCAGCGATGGTGCGCGGCGGCCAGGACGGCCAGGAAGGCGGCCGCCGCCGCGAGGCGCACCGTCCCTCCCGGATGTCGGTCGCCGAGGACGCCCGCCTCCCGGACATAGGCGTTGGCGGCCAGCGTCAGGTAGGTGGTCGGCAGCAGGAAAGCGAGCGCGATCGCCTCCTCGACCCTGAGCCGGAATACGAACCTGGCTAACGACATTGCTTCTTAACGCAGAGGTCGCAGAGAACGAACGGAGAGGACGCAGAGGAGCAAAAGAGGGGCCCGAATCGCTTTGACGTATTTCTTCCGTTCTCTGCGCCCTCTCCGTTTTCCTCAGCGTCCTCTGCGTTAAAGGGCAACGTCAGAGCACCAGCGTTTCCCGGTGCTCGCCGAAGACGGCGCGGAGCCGGCCCGCGATCTCCCCCACCGTGGCCCAGGCCAGGACCGCGTCCACGATGGGTCCCATCAGGTCGCCGCCGCCCCGCGCCCGCTCCTCGACCGTGGCCAGGGCCGACCGCCACGCTCCGGCCTCCCGGCGCTCGCGCAGCGCGCGCAGGCGCGCCACCTGCTCGCGCTCCTGCTCGGGGTCGATGCGGAGGATCTCGGCCGGAGCGGGCGCGCCTTCCTCCCCGTAGCGGTTCACGCCCACGATCACCTGCTCGCCGGACTCGATCCGCTGCTGGTGGCGATAGGCCGACTCCTGGATCTCCCGCTGGATCTCTCCCCGCTCGATGGCCTTCAGGGCGCCGCCGCGGGCCTCGATCCGGTCCAGCAGCCGGCGCGCTTCCTGCTCGAGCTGCTCGGTGGCGGCCTCGACCGCGTAGGCCCCGCCGAGGGGATCGACCGCGTCCGCCACCCCGGTCTCGTGGGCGATGACCTGCTGCGTGCGGAGCGCCAGGCGGGCCGAGGCTTCGGTGGGAAGGGCCAGCGCCTCGTCGCGGGCGTTGGTATGCAGGCTCTGGCAGCCGCCGAGGACGGCGGCCAGGGCCTGCAGCGTCACCCGTACCACGTTGTTGTCCGGCTGCTGGGCGGTCAGGGTCACACCGCCGGTCTGGACGTGGAACCGTAGCTGCTGGGCCCGGGGGTTCGTCACCCCCAGCCGTTCCCGCACCAGCCGCGCCCACAGCCGGCGCGCGGCGCGGAACTTCGCCACTTCCTCGATGAAGTCCGAGTGGCAGGCGAAGAAGAAGCTCAGCCGCTCGCCGAAACGCCCCGGGTCGAGCCCCGCGGCTTGGGCGCGGCGCGTGTACTCGAGGGCGTGGGCGAAGGTGAACGCGACCTCCTGGGGCGCGGTCGCCCCGGCCTCGCGGATGTGGTACCCGGAGACCGAGATCGGGTTCCACTTCGGGAGCCGCTCGGCGCAGTAGGCGATGACGTCCGTGACGAGCCGCAGCGAGGCCGCCGGAGGATGGATGTACGTGCCCCGCGCCACGTACTCCTTGAGGATGTCGTTCTGCACGGTGCCCGACAGCGACGCCTCGGGGATGCCCCGGCGCCTCGCCACCGCCACGTAGAGCGCGAGGAGGATGGCGGCGGTGGCGTTGATGGTCATCGACGTGGACACGCGGTCGAGAGGGACGCCGTCGAGCAGCGTTTCCATGTCTTCCAGGCTGTCGATGGCCACCCCGACCCGGCCCACCTCGCCGGCGGCCTCGGCCGCATCCGAGTCGTAGCCGATCTGGGTGGGGAGGTCGAAGGCCACCGAGAGCCCGGTCGTGCCCTGGGACAGCAGGTAACGGTAGCGGCGGTTGGACTCGGCGGCGGTGCCGAAGCCGGCGTACTGCCGCATCGTCCAGCGGCGCACCCGGTACCCCTCCGGGTAGAGGCCGCGCGTGAAGGGAAACGCACCCGGCTCTCCGATCGCTTCCGCGAAGGCGGGAACGTGCTCCGGTCCATAGAGACGCTCGCGCACGAGGCCGGAGGCCGTGCGAAAGACGGCCGGCCCTCCGGGCTGCCGACCGGATTCAGGCGGCCTGCCCATGGGCGCACGTTAGCACAGCGGGCAGGATTGACAGTCCGAGAGAGCGCGCCGTATTCTTGTACATTAATGTCAGGAAGCGCCGTGTGAAGCTCCTCGCCTCCACCGCGCCGCGCCTGACGGTGGTCGTCCGCCTTCCATCCGAAAGGTCAAGAACGTGAGCACGAACAAGCGTGTCGGACCCCCCCACTCGCGCCGGCTCCGGAAGCCCGGGGTCGCGATGGCGGCCAGCGTCGGAGGACCTGCCCCCGGCGCTTCCGGCGGCGCGCACGTCGCCTCGGGCGAAGGGGGCGACGTGGGCGAGGGCGGCTCCCTGAGCGGCGTGCAGTCCCGGATGCTCCTCAAGGCGCTGACCTCCTTCAAGCACGGCGACTTCTCCATCCGCCTGCCCGCGGACTGGGTGGGCATGTCCGGCAAGGTCGCCGACACGTTCAACGACTGCATGGAGCTGCGTCAGCGCCTGACGGCCGAGCTGGAGCGGGTGAGCCGCGTGGTGGGACGCGAGGGCAAGCTGCACCAGCGGGCGTCCATCGGCACGGTCGGCGGGTCGTGGGCCGACTCCATCACCAACATCAACGGCCTCATCCAGGACCTCGTCCACCCGACGATCGAGACCGCGCGGGTGATCGGGGCGGTGGCCAAGGGCGACCTCTCCCAGGCCATGGCGCTCGAGGTGGACGGGCGGGCGCTCGAAGGCGAGTTCCTGCGCACGGCCAAGACCGTGAACACCATGGTCGACCAGCTCTCCTCGTTCGCCTCGGAGGTCACCCGCGTGGCCCGCGAGGTGGGCACCGAAGGCAAGCTGGGCGGGCAGGCGAGGGTCAAGGGCGTGGCCGGCACGTGGAAGGACCTCACCGACAACGTCAACCAGATGGCGAGCAACCTCACCAGCCAGGTCCGCAACATCGCCGCGGTCACCACCGCGGTCGCCAACGGCGACCTGACCAAGAAGATCACCGTCGACGTCAAGGGCGAGATCCTCGAGCTGAAGGACACCATCAACACCATGGTGGACCAGCTCCGCTCGTTCGCCTCCGAGGTCACCCGCATGGCCCGCGAGGTGGGCACCGAAGGCAAGCTGGGCGGCCAGGCGGAGGTCAAGGGCGTCTCGGGGACGTGGAAGGACCTCACCGACAGCGTCAACTCCATGGCCAGCAACCTCACCGCCCAGGTGCGCAACATCGCGGCGGTGACGACCGCGGTGGCCAACGGCGACCTCTCCAAGAAGATCACCGTCGACGTCAAGGGGGAGATGCTGCAGCTCAAGAACACGGTCAACACGATGGTGGACCAACTCTCCAGCTTCGCGGCCGAGGTCACCCGCGTGGCCCGCGAGGTGGGCACCGAAGGCAAGCTGGGCGGCCAGGCCGACGTGAAGGGCGTGGCCGGCACCTGGAAGGACCTCACCGACAGCGTCAACTCCATGGCCAGCAACCTCACCAGCCAGGTCCGCAACATCGCCGACGTCACCACCGCCGTCGCCAACGGCGACCTCTCCAAGAAGATCACCGTCGACGTCAAGGGCGAGATCCTCGAGCTGAAGAACACGTTCAACACGATGGTGGACCAGCTCCGCTCCTTCGCGGCCGAGGTCACCCGGGTGGCCCGCGAGGTCGGAACCGAGGGCAAGCTCGGCGGCCAGGCCGAGGTCGCCGGGGTGGCCGGCACCTGGAAGGACCTGACCGACAACGTCAACTCCATGGCCAGCAACCTCAC
>QHVM01000044.1 GCA_003223555.1 Acidobacteriota bacterium
GCTGAAGGCCACCATCAACACGATGGTCGACCAGCTCTCGAGCTTCGCCTCCGAGGTCACCCGGGTGGCCCGCGAGGTCGGAACCGAAGGGAGGCTGGGTGGCCAGGCCGACGTCAGGGGCGTGGCCGGGACGTGGAAGGACCTCACCGACTCGGTGAACTCCATGGCCAGCAACCTCACCAGCCAGGTCCGCAACATCGCCGACGTCACCACCGCGGTCGCCAACGGCGACCTCTCCAAGAAGATCACCGTCGACGTGCGGGGCGAGATGCTGGAGCTGAAGAACACCATCAACACCCTGGTCGACCAGCTCCGCTCCTTCGCGGCCGAGGTCACCCGGGTGGCCCGCGAGGTCGGCACGACCCGGCGTGGCCGGCACCTGGAAGGACCTCACCGACTCCGTGAACTTCCTGGCCGGCAACCTCACCAGCCAGGTCCGCAACATCGCCGACGTGACCAAGGCGGTGGCCAACGGCGACCTCTCCAAGAAGATCACCGTCGACGTCAAGGGGGAGATCCTCGAGCTGAAGAACACCGTCAACACCATGGTGGACCAGCTCTCGAGCTTCGCCTCGGAGGTCACCCGGGTGGCCCGCGAGGTCGGCACCGAAGGCAAGCTGGGCGGCCAGGCCGAGGTCAAGGGCGTGGCCGGCACGTGGAAGGACCTCACCGACTCCGTGAACTTCATGGCCGGCAACCTGACCGCCCAGGTGCGCAACATCGCCGCGGTGACGATCGCGGTGGCCAACGGCGACCTCTCCAAGAAGATCACCGTCGACGTCAAGGGCGAGATCCTGGAGCTGAAGGACACCATCAACACGATGGTGGACCAGCTCCGGGCCTTCTCGTCGGAGGTCACCCGGGTGGCCCGCGAGGTC
>QHVM01000045.1 GCA_003223555.1 Acidobacteriota bacterium
CCCAGGTCGTGACCGCGGTGGCCGACGGCGACCTCAAGCGCCGGCTGCTCGTGGAGGCCAAGGGCGAGATCGCGGCCCTGGCCGACACCATCAACAACATGACCGACACGCTGGCCACCTTCGCCGAGCAGGTCACCACCGTGGCCCGCGAGGTGGGTGTCGAGGGCAAGCTGGGCGGCCAGGCCCTGGTGCCGGGCGCGGCGGGGACCTGGAAGGACCTCACCGACAACGTCAACCAGCTCGCCGCCAACCTCACCACCCAGGTGCGCGCGATCGCCGAGGTCGCCACCGCGGTGACCAAGGGCGACCTCACCCGGTCCATCCAGGTCGAGGCCCGGGGCGAGGTCGAGGAGCTGAAGAACAACATCAACGAGATGATCCGCAACCTCAAGGAGACCACCCAGAAGAACGCGGAGCAGGACTGGCTGAAGACGAACCTGGCCAAGTTCACCCGCATGCTGCAGGGCCAGCGCGACCTGCTCACGGTGGGGCGGATGATCCTCTCCGAGCTGGCCCCGGTCGTGGCCGCCCAGCACGGCGAGCGAGGGGAGCGAGCCGGCCCGGCTGCGCCTGCTGGCCAGCTACGCCTACAAGGAGCGCAAGAACGTCAGCAGCGAGTTCAGGCTCGGAGAGGGCCTGGTCGGCCAGGCCGCCCTGGAGAAGGAGCGGATCCTCCTCACCCACGTCCCCCCCGACTACGTGCAGATCGCGTCCGGCCTCGGGGAGGCCCCGCCCCTGAACATCATCGTGCTCCCGGTGACCTTCGAGGGCGAGGTCAAGGCGGTCATCGAGCTGGCCTCCTTCGAGCACTTCAACAAGACCCACCAGATGTTCCTGGAGCAGCTCACGGAATCGATCGGGATCGTGCTCAACACCATCGAGGCCAACTCCCGTACCGAGGACCTGCTGCGGCAGTCCCAGTCCCTGGCCCGCGAGCTGCAGAGCCAGCAGGAGGAGCTGCAGCAGACCAACGAGGAGCTGGAGGAGAAGGCCCGCCTGCTCGCGGAGCAGAACGCCGAGGTGGAGCGGAAGAACCGCGAGGTCGAGCAGGCCCGGCAGGCCCTGGACGAGAAGGCGGCCCAGCTCGCCCTCACCTCCAAGTACAAGTCCGAGTTCCTGGCCAACATGTCCCACGAGCTGCGCACGCCGCTCAACAGCCTGCTCATCCTGGCCCACCAGCTCACCGAGAACGCCGAGGGCAACCTCACCAGCCGGCAGGTCGAGTTCGCGAAGACGATCCACGCCTCGGGCAAGGACCTGCTGAACCTCATCAACGACATCCTCGACCTCAGCAAGATCGAGTCGGGCACGGTGACGGTGGAGGTCGGGGAGCTGTCCTTCGCGGACCTCCGCGAGTACGTCGAGCGGACCTTCCGCCACGTGGCCGACGAGAAGTCCCTTCGCTTCGACGTGGAGGTGGACCCGAGCCTTCCCCGCGGCATGCAGACCGACGCCAAGCGCCTGCAGCAGATCGTCAAGAACCTGCTCGCCAACGCCTTCAAGTTCACCGAGAAGGGATCCGTCCTCTTCAAGCTGGGCATCGCGGCCGACGGCTGGACCGCCGATCACGCCGTCCTCCGCACCGCCCGCCCGGTCGTGTGCATGGCCGTGACCGACACCGGCATCGGCATCGAGCCGGCCAAGCAGGCCATCATCTTCGAGGCGTTCCAGCAGGCCCAGGGCGGGTCCAGCCGCAAGTTCGGCGGCACGGGCCTCGGCCTCGCGATCAGCCGCGAGCTGGCCCGGCTGCTCGGAGGCGAGATCAAGCTGGTGAGCACGCCCGGGCAGGGCAGCACCTTCACCCTCTACCTGCCGCTCAACTACGTGCCTTCCCGCCTGGTCCGGATGGAGATGGCGCCCGAGCTCAGCCGCGCCCAGAGGCTGGAGAGGGAGCGGCAGGCCCCCTGGCCGAAGGTGGAGCTGCCCGCGCCGGCGCCGCCGCCGCCCGCCGCGCCCGAGTCGAAGCCGTGGCCGGGGGAGATCGCCGACGACCGGGCCTTCGTCCAGCCCGGCGACGTGGTCGTGCTCATCATCGAGGACGATCCGGCCTTCGGTCGGTTCCTGATGGACCTGGCCCATGACCAGGGCTTCAAGGCCCTCATGGCGACCCGGGGCGCCAACGGCCTGGCGCTGGCCCGGGAGATGAAGCCCAACGCGATCACGCTCGACATCAGCCTGCCCGACGTCGACGGCTGGCGCGTGCTGGACCGCTTGAAGGACGATCCCACCACGCGCCACATCCCGGTCTACATGATCTCGGTGAGCGACGAGCCGGAGCGCTCGCTGCAGCACGGGGCCCTGGGCTTCCTCCCCAAGCCGGCCGACAAGGAGGCCCTCACCGGCGTCCTGAGCACCGTCAAGTCCTTCGTGGAGCGCCAGGTCAAGACCCTGCTGGTGGTGGAGGACGACGAGACGGACCGGCGGAGCATCGTGGAGCTGATCGGCAACGGCGACGTGCAGATCACCGCGGTGGCGAGCGGCCAGGAGGCGCTCGACGCCCTGGGCGCCCAGCACTTCGACTGCATGGTCCTGGACCTCCTGCTCCCCGACATGCCGGGCCTGGACGTCATCCAGCGCATCAAGAAGCAGCCGGCCCTGCGCGCCCTTCCGGTGGTCGTCTACACGGCCAAGGACCTCTCCCGCAAGGAGGAGACGCAGCTCAAGCGGCTTTCGCAGACGATCATCCTGAAGGACGTGCGCTCGCCCGAGCGGCTCCTCGACGAGACCGCCCTCTTCCTGCACCGCAACACCGCCAACCTCCCCGACGCCAAGCGCGAGATCCTGGAGCGGCTGCACCGGTCCGACTCGGTGCTGGCCGGCAAGAAGGTCCTCATCGTCGACGACGACATCCGCAACATCTTCGCCATGACGTCGGTGCTGGAGCGGCACAAGATGGAGGTCGTCGCGGCCGAGAGCGGCAAGGACGCCCTCGACCAGCTCGACAAGGCGCCCGCGGTCGACATCGTGCTGATGGACATCATGCTCCCCGAGATGGACGGCTACGAGACGACGCGGCGGATCCGGGAGAACCCCCGGTTCAAGGGGCTCCCGATCATCGCCCTCACCGCCAAGGCGATGAAGGGCGACCGCGAGAAGTGCATCGAGGCGGGAGCCTCGGACTACATCGCCAAGCCGGTGGATACCGAGCAGCTGCTCAGCCTGCTCCGGGTGTGGCTCTATCGCTAGACCGATGCCGCCTCCCGCGCCAGTGACCGCGGACGCGGAAACCCGGTCGGGGCCCGCCACCGACCCCACGGAAGAGGTCGAGCTCCGCCTGCTGCTGGAGGCGGTCGCCCACGTCCACGGGTTCGACTTCCGCGAATACGCCCGCAGCTCCCTGCGCCGCCGGGTACGTCACCTGATGCGCGACGAGGGGCTCTCCACGATCTCCGCCCTGCAGGACCGGGTCCTGCACGAGCCCGCGATGCTGCCCCGGCTCGTCCAGGGGCTGTCCGTCAGCGTGACCTCGATGTACCGCGACCCCGGCTTCTTCCGGGCCTTCCGGGAGCGGGTGGTCCCCGTGCTCCGCACCTACCCGGTGGTCCGGCTGTGGCACGCCGGGTGCTCGACCGGGGAAGAGGTCTACTCGATGGCCGTCCTGCTGGACGAGGAGGGCCTCTACGAACGCTGCCGCATCTACGCCACCGACATGAACGAGGCGGCGCTCGAGAAGGCGGCGGCGGGGGCCTTTCCCCTGCCCGCGATGCGCGAGTACACGGCGCGCTACCTGGCCGCGGGCGGACGCCGGTCGTTCTCCGAGTACTACGCGGTGGGGAGCCGCGACGTGGTCTTCCACCGCGGCCTGCGGCGTCACGTCGTCTTCGCCCAGCACAACCTGGTGACCGACGGCTCCTTCAACGAGTTCAACGTCATCCTGTGCCGCAACGTGCTCATCTATTTCAACCGCGGGCTGCAGGAGCGGGTGCACCGGCTGCTCTACGAGAGCCTCGGGCGGCTGGGCTTCCTGGGCCTGGGCAGCAAGGAGACGGTGCAGTTCACGCCCTTCGAGCGCAGCTACCAGGTCCTCGACGCGCCGCACAAGCTGTACCGGAAGGTGGGCTAGGTGACCGCCGCGGCCGGCGAGCTCGTCGACGACAGGGTCAGCATCCTGCTCGTCGACGACCGGCCCGACAAGCTCCTGGCGCTGGAGGCGGTCCTGTCCGACCTCGGCCAGAAGCTCATCAAGGCCGGCTCGGGCAAGGAGGCGCTGAAGGCGATCCTCCGCCAGGACTTCGCGGTGATCCTGCTCGACGTGAACATGCCGGGCATGGACGGCTTCGAGACCGCGGCCCTCATCCGCCAGCGCAAGAAGTCGGAGAAGACGCCCATCATCTTCTTCACCGCGCTCAGCGACACCGACACGCACGTCACCCGCGGCTACTCCCTGGGCGCAGTCGACTACATCCGGGTGCCCGTGGAGCCCGACATCCTCCGGGCCAAGGTGGCCGCCTTCGTCGACCTCTACAAGAAGACCGAGCAGGTCAAGCGCCAGGCCGAGCTGATGCGGCAGCTCCAGGAACGCGAGCATCGCACGCAGCTCGCGGAGGCCACCGACCGCCTGGAGGCCGAGACCAAGCGGAACCGGTTCTTCACGCTCGCCATCGACATGCTGGCCATCGCCGGCTTCGACGGCCACTTCAAGCAGCTCAACCCGAGCTGGGAGAAGACCCTCGGCTTCACCGACGAGGAGCTGAAGTCGAAGCCGCTCATCGAGTTCGTGCACCTGGAGGACCGCTCTTCCACGGAGGAGCAGCTCCACCGGCTCCAGGCGGGCGACTCGATCGCCTACTTCGAGAACCGCTACCGCACCAAGGCCGGCGGATGGCGCTGGCTGGGATGGACGGCGGCCCCGTTCGCGGAAGAGGGGCTCATCTACATCTTCGCCCGCGACCTCACGGAGCGGAAGGTCGCCGAGGAGGAGCGCCTCCACCTCATCCGCGAGCAGGCCGCTCGGGCGGCGGCGGAGGCGGCGGAGCGGCGGGCGGCCTTCCTGGCCGAGGCCGGCATCTCCCTGGCTTGTGCCTTTCATGGCCGACTGGAGCGTCCTCGACGTGCGCGACGAGGACGGCGCGGTGCGGCGGGTGGAGGTGGCCCACGCGGACGCCGGCCAGGGGGACCTGGCCCGCGCGCTCATGGCCCACTCGCCGGAGCCCGACGCCGAGGTTCCCCAGGCCCGGGTCATGCGCACCCGCGAGCCCTTCCTGGCCTCCGAGTGCAACGAGGAGATGCTCGAGGGCCTGGCCCACGACGCCGCGGCTCGCCGGGCCCTCTGCTCGCTCGGCCCATCCTCCATGATGGTCATTCCCCTGGTCGCGCGCGGCCGGCCGCTGGGCGCGCTCACGTTCCTCTTCGGAGAGTCGGGCCGCCGCTACGGGCGGCTCGATCTCGAGCTGGCGGAGGAGCTGGGACGGCGGGCGGCGCTGGCCGCGGACAACGCCTGGCTCTACCGCTCCTCGCAGGAGGCGCGCAAGGCGGCCGAGCGGGCCAACCGCGCCAAGGACGAGTTCCTGGCCACCCTCTCCCACGAGCTGCGCACCCCGCTCACCCCCATCCTCGGCTGGACGGTCATGCTGCGCTCGGGGACGCTGGACCAGGCGGGCAGCGCAACGTGCGGGCCCAGACCCAGCTCATCGAGGACCTGCTCGACGTGTCCCGCATCGTCACCGGCAAGCTGCGGGTGGAGGTGCGGCCGATCGAGCTCGTCCCGGTGGTCGAGGCGGGGCTGGACGCGGTGCGGCCCTCGGCGGAGGCGAAGGAGATCCATCTCGACGTCCAGCTCGACCCCATGGACTGCAAGGTGCTCGGGGATCCCGACCGCCTGCAGCAGGTGGTCTGGAACCTGGCCAGCAACGCGGTCAAGTTCACCCCCAAGGCCGGCCGGGTCGAGGTGAGGCTGAACCGCGTCGACTCGCAGGTGCAGCTCAGCGTCCGCGACAACGGCAAGGGCATCAGCGCCGACTTCCTGCCCTACGTGTTCGACCGGTTCCGTCAAGCCGACAGCACCAGCACCCGGAAGTACGGCGGCCTCGGGCTCGGGCTGGCCATCGTCCGCCACCTGGTGGAGCTGCACGGCGGCACCGTCCACGCCGAGAGCTCGGGGCCCGACCAGGGGGCGACCTTCACCGTTCGCCTGCCGCTCATGGAGGAGCGCACCGAGCCGGCGCGTTCCCGGCCGGCCGCCGAAGGGGGCCACGCGGGCGGCGTGCGGCTGGACGGCGTGAAGGTGCTGGTGGTGGACGACGAGCTCGACATGCGGGACTTCCTGAGCGTTTCGCTGCGGCAGTACGGCGCCGACGTGACCGCCATCGCCTCGGTGGGCGAGGCGGTGGAGGCGCTCGAGCGCGAGCGGCCCGACGTGCTCGTGAGCGACATCGGCATGCCGGGCGAGGACGGCTACGCCCTCATCCGCAAGATCCGCGCGCTGGGTCCGGAGCGGGGGGGCCAGGTCCCGGCCGCCGCGCTCACCGGCTTCGCCCACGGGGAGGACACGAGCCGCGTGCTCTCCGCGGGCTACCAGGTCCACCTGCCCAAGCCGGTCGAGCCCTCGCAGCTCGCGCAGGTTGTGGGCACCCTGGCCGGCCGCCGCAGCCCCGCCCTCCACTAGCCGCGAACCCGCCTTGACACGGCGGAGGGGCTGTCTCCATAATTTCCTCGGGTCGCGAGCGATGGAAAGAGCGGATCCTGCCAGCAGCGAAGACGTCAAGCGGATGGTCCAGGAGCTGGGCACGACCATCCAGCGCACGCTGGCGGAGTCTCCGCAGATCGCCCACTGCCTGAACCGGATCAAGGCCGAGGGCTACGAGGTCTCCTTGGTGCTGGAGGCGACCATCGGCTTCAACAAGACGGGCAGCCGCGAGGCGACCGAGGTCTCCACCTTCGATTTCCGGGTGGACAAGAGCGAGCCCGCCCCCCTGAAGATGACTCCCCTCGACAAGAAGTTCCTCCGCTCGCTGAAGATCAGCGTCGAGGAAGGGGAAGAGTAGCCGGGCTTCTGGCCGGACCTCCTTGGACAGCAAGCCCTCACGGTCGGCGCTCGGGTTCGCCCCGAGCGTGGGGACGCTCGCTCGGGCTTCAAAAGGAACGTGTGTCTTCTCTCGCTCGCTCGACGGTCGGGCCCGCCCCGACAGTCCCTGCACCGACCGACGCCCCACGCTCAGGGCGACCTGTCGCGCCTCCCCCTTGTTGTTCGATGTTCTCCGCGCCCTCTCCGTTCGCCCTCTGCGACCTCTGCGTTAAAGAGGCGGTCCGTCAGCCTAGCCGGCGCAGGTCGCGGCCGGTCATCTCGGGCGGCTGAGGCAACCCCAGCAGCCCCAGCAGGGTCGGCCCCACGTCCTCGAGCGCCCCGCCTTCGCGCAATGGCCCTCGGGCGCCCTCGTGCACGAGGAAGAACGGCACCGGGTTGGTCGTGTGGGCGGTGTGGGGCTGGCCGGTGAGCGGATCCCGCATCGTCTCGCAGTTGCCGTGGTCGGCCGTGATGAGGACGGCGCCGCGCCGGGCCAGCACGGCCTCCACGATCCGCCCCAGGCACTGGTCGACCACCTCGACGGCCTTGATCGCGGCTTCCAGGACGCCGGTATGGCCCACCATGTCGGGGTTGGCGAGGTTGCCGACTACCACGCGGTGCCGGACCGCCGCCAGCTGTCCGAGGAGCGCGTCGGTGATCCCGTGGGCGCTCATCTGCGGCTTGAGGTCGTAGGTGGCCACCTTCGCCGAGGGCACGAGGATGCGGTCCTCGCCCGGCCACGGCTTCTCGACTCCCCCGTTGAAGAAGTAGGTGACGTGGGCGTACTTCTCCGTCTCCGCGATGCGCAGGTTGGGCAGCTCCGCGGCGGCCAGCGCGTCGGCCACGATGTTCCGCAGCGGCTCGGGAGGGAAGGCCACCGCCAGGCCGAAGCGCGGGTCGTACTCCGTCATGCAGACGAAGTGCAGCTTCGGGAACGTCGGGCGCGGGAAGCCTTCGAAGCCCGGCTGGGTGAGCGCGGCGGTGAGCTGCCGTGCGCGGTCGGCGCGGAAGTTGAAGAAGAGCGCGCTGTCCCCATCCTGGAGCATCGCCACCCGCCGCCCGCCCTCGTGGATCACCACCGGAAGGACGAACTCGTCGGTGACGTTCCCCGCATAAGACCGGCGGACGGCTTCCGCGGGGTCCTCGGCGGCGACGCCTTCGCCCAGCACCATCGCCCGCCAGGCCTTCTCCACGCGGTCCCAGCGCTTGTCGCGGTCCATCGCGTAGTAGCGGCCGGAGACGACCGCCACCTTGCCCAGGCCCAGCTCGCCCATGAACGCCTGCAGCTTCTCCAGGTAGCCGGCCCCGGAGGCCGGCGGCGTGTCACGGCCGTCGAGGAAGGCGTGGACGAAGACCCGCCGCAAGCCGCGATCGCGGGCCGTGCGCAGCAGGCCTTCCAGATGCTCCTGGTAGGAGTGGACGCCGCCGTCGGAGACGAGCCCCATCAGATGGAGGGTGCCCCGTTCCCGCACGCGGTCCATCGCCTCCGCCAGCACCGCGTTGCGGGCGAGAGTGCCCTGGCGGACGGTCAGCGTGATGCGCGTCGAGTCCATGTAGACGACGCGGCCCGCCCCCAGGTTCAGGTGGCCTACCTCCGAGTTGCCCATCTGGCCGTCGGGCAGCCCGACGCGCATCTGGGAGGCGGCCAGGGTCGTGTGCGGATAGCGGGCGCGGAGCGCGTCGAGGGCCGGCGTGCGGGCCAGGGCGACCGCGTTGTCGGCCCGCTCGGCGCGGACGCCGAAGCCGTCCAGGACGAACAGGACGACGGGACCGGGGACGGCAGAAGCGGCTGGTGTCGAGCTCACGCTCGCGGGTTGATGGCCGACCGGCCGGCGAACCTCGCCATCGGATATTCAGAGGATCGGGGGGGTGCGGAGCGAGACGTAAACACCCCCCCGCGCGCATTCGCGCTCCCCCCCCAGTCGCTCGCTCGGGAGTGAATCCCTCGCTCGCTGCTCATTGCCTCGGGTTCAGCGCCGAGCGGCCGGCAAACCTGGCCATAGGCCCTAGCTCTTCCTCGATACGCAATAGCTGGTTGTACTTGGCGATGCGGTCGGTGCGGGAGGCGGAGCCGGTCTTGATCTGGCCGCAGCCGGTGGCCACGGCCAGGTCGGCGATCGTCACGTCCTCGGTCTCCCCGCTGCGGTGGCTCATCATGCAGGCGTAGCCGGAGCGGGTGGCGAGGGCCACGCAGTCGAGGGTCTCGGTGAGGGTCCCGATCTGGTTCACCTTGATGAGCACGGCGTTGGCCACGCGCTCTTGTATGCCCCGGGCCAGGATCTCGGGGTTGGTGACGAAGAGGTCGTCGCCGACGAGCTGGACGCGGGAGCCGAGGGTCTCGGTGAGAGCCTTCCAGCCGTCCCAGTCCTTCTCTCCCATGCCGTCTTCGATGGAGACGATGGGGTAGGCCTTCACCCACTTCTCGTACATCGCCACCATCTGGTCCGAGGTCTTGCTGCTGCCACCCGACTTGCGGAACACGTACCTCCTGCCCTCGTGGAACTCGCTGGCCGCCGGATCCAGGGCCAGCGACACCTGCGGCCCCGGCTTGTATCCCGCGGCCCGGATGGCGTCCAGGATCGTCTCCAGGGCCTCTTCGCTCGACTTCAGGTCGGGCGCGAAGCCGCCCTCGTCCCCCACCGCGGTGGACAGCCCCTTCTTCTTGAGGATCGACTTCAGGTGATGGAAGACCTCCGTCCCCATGCGCAGCGCCTCCGCGAACGACGGCGCGCCGTGCGGCACGACCATGAACTCCTGGGGGTCGAGCGTGTTGTCGGCGTGCACACCGCCGTTGACGATGTTCATGAACGGCACGGGCAGGACGCGCGCGGTCGCGCCGCCCACGTAGCGGTAGAGAGGCAGCCCGCACGCCTCGGCGGCCGCCTTGGCCACCGCGAGCGAGATGGCCAGGATGGCGTTGGCGCCCAGCCGGCCCTTGTTGCCGCTGCCGTCGAGATCGATCATGAGCAGGTCGATGAGGGCCTGGTCGAGGGCGTCTTCGCCCACCACCTCGCCCGCCAGCGCGTCGTTCACTGCCGCCACGGCTTTGCGCACCCCGCGGCCCAGGTAGCGCTTCTTGTCGCCGTCGCGCAGCTCCACCGCTTCCCGCTCCCCGGTGGAGGCGCCGGAAGGCACGGCGGCGCGGCCGACCGCCCCGCCTTCGAGGGTGACCTCGACCTCGACGGTCGGGTTGCCCCGGCTATCCAGGATCTCCCGGGCGAAGACGGCCTCTATCCCAGTCATGGCTCAACTGGCGAACGCAGAGTCCACCAGGCACTCCTCGCCCTGCGTCACCACCGCCACCCCGTTCTCGGTGACGGTGTGGCGCCGCCGATCCTCGACCGCATCGTAGCCGATGACCGCCCCCCGGGGAACGCTGACCTCGTGGTCGATGATGGCGCGCCGGACACGGCTGTGCCGGTTGATCGTCGTGTTGGGCATGAGTATCGAGTCCTCGACCTCGCAGTAGGAGTGGACGCGGGCCCCCGGGGCCAGGATCGACCGGTGCACCGTGCTGCCCGAGACGATGCAGCCCATCGAGACCAGCGACTGGGTGGCCGAGCCCCGCCGGCCCTCCTCGTCGAACACGAACTTCGCGGGCGGGAACTGCGGCTGGTAGGTGCGCAGCGGCCAGTCCGGGTCGTAGAGGTTGAACACGGGGTCGACCTGGATGAGGTCCATGGAGGCCTCGAAGTAGGCGTCGAGCGTCCCGACGTCGCGCCAGTACTTCGACTCCTTCTTGTTCTCGTCCCAGAACACGTACGCGTAGACGCGCTCGCCCCCCGCCACCAGGCGGGGGATGACGTCCTTGCCGAAGTCGTGGCTGGTGGGCTCCTCGGCGTCGCGCAGCAGCTCGCGGACGAGGACCTCGGTGTCGAAGATGTAGATCCCCATCGAGCCCAGGCACATCGAAGCGTTCCAGGGCGTGGGCCGGGCCGAAACCGGCTTCTCCTCGAACCCGACCAGCCGGCTGTCTTCGTCGACCTCCAGGATCCCGAACCGGCGGGACTCCGTCACCGGCACCTCGATGGCGGCCACGGTGAGCGAGGCCCCGCGCGCGATGTGCACGTCGAGCATCTTGCTGTAGTCCATCTTGTAGATGTGGTCGCCGGACAGGATGATCACCCATCGCGGCGACTCGCGCTCCAGCGAGTAGAGGTTCTGGTACACGGCGTCGGCGGTGCCCAGGTACCAGTTCTCGCTCACCCGCTTCTGGGGAGGCAGTATCTCGATGAACTCTCCCAGCTCGGCGTTGACGACGCTCCAGCCCATGCGGATGTGGCGGTTGAGGCTCTGGGCCTTGTACTGGGTGGCGATGAAGATCTTGCGCAGCCCCGAGTTCACGCAGTTGGAGAGGGTGAAGTCGATGATCGAGTAGGGACCCCCGAAGCTCACCGCGGGCTTGGCCCGGTCGCGGGTGAGGGGATAGAGGCGCTCGCCCGCCCCCCCCGCCAGCAGCACCGCCGCAACGTCGCGGAGGAGGAGGACGTTCACGACGCCTTCGTGCTCACATCCGGGACCGCAGCACGACGCGGGCGGGGGCGCCTTCGGCTCCGGTCACCCGCAGGGGCAGGCACGTCAGCTCGTACTCGCCCGGCTCGACCTGCGAGAGGTCCAGACCCTCGACCACCACCACGCCCGCCTCGAGTAGCGCGAGGTGGGCGGGATGGTCCTTGCGCCCGTGCCGGTCGATCGACAGGTAGTCGATCCCGACCAGCTTCAGGCCGGCCTGGGCGAGGTAGACGGCCGCCTCACCGGTCAGGTAGACGAAGTCTTCCTGGAAGGCGGCCTGGCGCAGCGCGCCCGAGTTGCGGGTCTTGATGAGCAGCCGGATGTCGTCCCGGAGGTCGAGCGCCTCGAGCTGCTCGCGGCCGACCGCGTCCCGCACGGGAACCGAGACCACGCGCGCCTTGCCGATCAGGATCTCCAGCGGCAGCCCCTCCACGGTCGCCCCGTCGGCGAGGAAGTGGTACGGCGCGTCCACGTGGGTCCCCGTGTGCGAGCCCAGGGTGAGCCGGCTCAGGTTGCAGGGGTGGCCCTCGCCCATGCGCTGGGTGAACTCGAGGTGGAAGGCGGGATCGCCGGGCCAGACCGGCAGGTCGACCGAGAGAGGGACGGTCACATCGATGATCTTGCTCATAGGGCCCTGGGAGGCGGGAGCGCCCCGGGAAGAATCCTGATCGTGAGAACGGACGCCTTATAGCACAAAAGTGCGGCGCCCGGATTCACTCCGGAACCCGGCGTTCGACGAAGGCCGGCGCGGAGGAAGAGCGCCGCATTCGACGGAAGCAGACGGAAACAGCCAGCCTTGACAGGGTTGGGGGGGCCTGCTAGCGTGAGAAGCTGCCAGCGGAGAGGAGAGCGTTTGAAGGTCGGTCCCTGGTCTCGCGGCGCCCTCGCCCTCGTCTTCAGCCTGCTCGCTCGGGGCGCCTGGGCGGTCAGCCCGTCAAGCGGGGGGCTCACCGGGCTCGTCGAGGATACCCAGGGCGCCCCGGTGGCGGGAGCCGTGATCTCGATCTTCGGCAAGGGCCTTGGCGGCGCCGGGCTGGTCGCCCTGTCGGACAGCGCCGGACGGTTCTTCCTTCCCTCGGTGCCGGCCGGCTCCTACACGCTGCGCGCCCTCGGCGCCGGACACCTGCCGGCGCCCGCCCGCCACATCACCGTGCTCCCCAACCACGAGGCCAGCTACACGGTGAGCCTCATCCCGGTCGGAGACGACAAGGCGGACGCGGTGGCCTCCGCCAAGGCGCAGGTCCAGGAAGAGGAGAAGGACGATCCGCCGTCGCTCGCGGAGCTGCGCTGGCTGCTCCGTCACAAGCGCCGGTCGGTGCTGGAGACCCACGGACCGGAGGCGGAGGCGGGTGACGGCGGCCGGAACGTGCCCGCGCCGCCCCGCCTGCTCGCCTCGCTCGTGCCCGACCTGGCGGGAACGGTGGAGGTGATGGCGAGCCCGGCCGAGGGCGACGACGGTCTGGAGCCCTCGGCGAGCTACAGCGTGCTGCGGCTGAAGGGGCGGATCGCGAACGCCGGCCAGTGGAGCCTCGGGGGACTGGTGGCGGAGAGCGAGAGCGCGAGCTGGCGCATGGCCGCCGAGTTCGTCCTCGAGCCAGGCGGAGGGCACAAGCTACAGGCGGGCACGGGTTACGGGACGCGCTTCCTGCGGCCTCTCGCTCTCGGCGAGCGATCCAGCCAGGCGGACAACCACAGCGTGGGCGCGGCATTCCTCCAGGACCAGTGGCAGGTGGCCGACCGGGTCACGACGACCTTGGGCGGCCGTTTCTCCTACATCGGCTTCCTGAGGGACACGAACCACTTCGATCCCCTGGCCTCGGTGGAGTTGCGCCGCGACGACCACACCCGCCTCAGCGCCACCGTGGAGACCCGCACCCTCGCCCCCGGCGGCGACCTGTTGACGCTTTCCACGCTGGCGACCGCCCCCGCGATCGCTTTCGCGTTCATCGACGACTCGCTGCGGCCCGAGCGCTCGGCGCGCCTCGAGCTGGCGGTCGACCAGAGCTTCGGCCCCACCACCATGCGCGCCCAGACCTTCTACGAGGAGGTGCACCACCAGCTCGCCAACACCTACCAGGGCTCGCACGCCGCCCGTTCCCTCAACATCTCGGATGCCGGCGACACGGGCGCCCGCGGGGTGGGATTGAGCGTCGCCCGTCGGTTCGGCAACGCGGTCAACGGATCGCTCAGTTACCGCTTCGGCCACAGCTGGCATGAGCCGCTCCCCGGCTCGGCCGGGCCCGCCGTCTTCGGCGGGGAGGAAGGCAATTTCCACGACCTCGCCACGCGGCTCGAGACCTCGATCGACGGAACGGGTACCCACGTCGTCGCCTTCTACCGCGTGATCCATCTCGCTCCGGACGCCGAACGGGCACGCCACGCGCCGATCACCAATCACCGTTTCGACGTCCAGCTCAGCCAGGGCCTCCCCTTCGTGGGCCGGATCACTCGCGCGGACTGGGATTTCCTGATCGCTGTCCGCAATCTCTTCTATGAGACGTCGGAGGGCGCGGTGCTGGACGAGCTCGCGGTCGTCAACCCGCCGACGCGGGTGCTGGGCGGGATCTCGGTCCGATTCTGACGCCCCCGATCGTATCCAGGATTCTGGATCGAGGATCCGCGCTCATGGATCGCGGGTCGGATCGTCGAAGCCAAGTCTCTGTCGGGCAATGTCTTTGCTCCTGAGCCGTGACCTCTTGACGGGCACGGCGTTTGCACCCCGGCAGGCGATTCGATCTCCATCGCAGGGGAGCCAGGAGCCACCGTGGAAGGGCCCGCCAGTCTGCAGGACAAGCCGGTGAGGCGGCCCCGCGTGCGGCACGCTGCGTTCGTCACCGTCGCGCTCCTCCTGGCCAGCCTCGGCCTCTACAACATCTTCCTCAAGGCCACCTGGCGCCTCATGGACGACGGCGTGTTCTGGAAGGAAGCGCCGCAGGGCCTGGTCGCGGGACGGGTCGCTCCGGGCGGACCGGCCGCGCTGGCGGGGGTGCGGGTCGGCGACGTGCTGCTCGCGCTGGAAGGCGAAGAGGTCACGAGCCCCCGGCAGGTCCAGCAGCGACTGGAGCGGGCGGCGCCCGGCGCGCGGCTGGGCTACACGCTGCTGAGGCTCGCCGAGCGCCGCAGCCTCCAGGTCCCGGTGCGGCCCCTCTCCAAGGGCAACGTCACGCTGTTCTACTACCTCTCGCTCGTCGGTTTCTTCAGCCTCGTGGTGGGCACGATCGTGATGCTGAGGCGCCCCCCCGATCGCGCCGCCCTGCACTTCTACGCGATCTGCCTGCTCTTCTTCTTGATGTACTCCACGTCCTACACCGGCAAGCTGAACCTGGCCGACTGGACGCTCTTGTGGTCGGACAACCTGGCCATCCTCTTCCTGCCCGTGGTCTTCCTGCACTTCTGCCTGTCGTTCCCGGAGCGCCGCCTCTCGCATTCGCGGGGGTGGGTCATCCCCGCCGCCTACATGCCGGCCCTGGCCCTGGCGGGGGCGGCGGTGGCGAGCCAGGTCCTCTTCGTCACCACCAACGGCAACGAGGCGCTCTGGCAGATCACGGCCGCCATCGACCGGTGGAAGCCGCTCTACTTCGCCGCCCTGTTCGCGCTCTCCTTCGTGATCCTCCTCCGCTCCTACCGCCGCGCCAAGAGCCTCACCGCGCGCAAGCAGATGCAGTGGCTGGTGTGGGGCACCGGCGCCGGAGTGCTCCCGTTCTTCGTCTTCTACGCGATCCCCTTCGCGCTCGGGCGTGAGCCCCGGCCGGCCATGGAGCTGGCCGGCTATATCCCGCTCGCCCTCATCCCCCTCTCGCTCGCGTACGCGGTCGTCAAGCACCGGCTCATGGACGTGGAGCTGATCTTCCGGCGGACGCTCGTGTACATCCTCGCCACCGCGGCCATCATCGGCATCTGCCTGCTGGCGGTGAACCTCTTCCAGGCCACCCTGGCCGGCGACGAGGAGCCCCACGTCACGCTGGTGGCGGTGCTGTGCACGCTGGTGGTGATCCTGCTCTTCACGCGGGTGAAGAGCCGGGTCCAGGAGGGCATCGACCGGCTCTTCTTCCGGGAGCGCTACAGCTGGCGCAAGGCCCTCCTGCGCCTTTCCCAGGACCTCAACGCCGACCTGGACCTGGCCCGCATGGCGGAGCGGCTGCTCGACGGGGTCGCAGCGGCCCTCGGGCTCTCGGCCCTGGCCGTGTTCCTGCCCGACGACGACGGCGCGTTCAAGATCTTCCGAGCGCGTGGATGCGAAGCGGGCGGGCGAGCGCTCCGCTTCGCGGCGGACGGCTCCCTGCGCCAGCGGCTCGACGGGGGCCGGCCCGTCAACGTCGAAGCGCTCGCCGAGGAGTTCCCGGAGGCGGGACCGCTGAACTTGAGCTACTACTTCCCCTGCCGGGTCAAGGGCGAGCTGATCGCGATCCTGGGCGTCGGACGCAAGGACGGCACGGATCCCCTCAACAGCGAGGAGGTCGACCTGCTCCAGGCCCTGGCCGGGCAGGCCGCCACCGCGTTCATGAACGGCCGGCTCTACCGCAGCCTGCGGGAGAAGGCCGACGAGCTGCAGCAGCTCACCGAGTACAACGAGAGCGTCCTGGAGAGCATCGACTCCGGGATCGTCGTGCTCGACCTCCAGGGGCGGGTGGCCCGCTGGAACCGGGCGATGGAGGCGCTCTACGGCAAGCGGCGGGAGGAGGCGGTGGGCCGCCGGCTGGAGGAGATCCTCCCCGAGTCGTTCCGGGAGGCGCTGCGGGGCAGCCTGGCTCCCGGACGGCCGGGCGACAACGAGATCGCCAACATCTACAAGCTCCACCTGCCCACCGGCGACGGCCGCGGCCTCATGGTGAACGTCTCGGTGGCCCCCTTCCAGGTCGGGAACGGAGAGCGCTGGGGCACGGTCCTCATCGTCGACGACGTGACCGCCCGCATCCGCCTCGAGGAGCAGCTCCAGCACTCGGAGAAGATGGCCTCCATCGGCCTGCTCGCTGCCGGCGTCGCGCACGAGGTCAACACGCCCCTGGCCGGCATCTCCTCGTATACCCAGATGCTGAGGGGCCAGGTCGACGCGGCCGATCCTCGGGCCGGCCTGCTGGAGAAGATCGAGAAGCAGACGTTCCGGGCAGCGAAGATCATCAACAACCTCCTCAACTTCTCCCGCTCCGGGCGGCCGGAGCTCGAGCCGGTGGACGTCAACCGGGTGATCCTGGACGTGCTCTCCCTCGTCGAGCACCAGCTCCGCACCGGCCGCATCAAGGTCCGCAAGGAGCTGGCCGCCGACCTGCCACCGGTGCGCGGCAACGAGAACCGCCTGCAGCAGGTGTTCTTCAACCTGGTGCTGAACGCCCGCGACGCCATGCCCCGCGGCGGCTGGCTGACTCTTGCCACCCGGGCCGAAGAGGATGCGGTGGTGGCCGAGGTGCGGGACACCGGGGTGGGGATCAAGCGCGAGGACATCAAGCGCATCTACGACCCGTTCTTCACCACCAAGGGAATCGGCCGCGGCACCGGGCTCGGGCTCTCCGTCTCCTACGGCATCCTCCAGGAGCACGGCGGAGCCATCTTCGTCGACAGCACCCCGGGCCAGGGCACCACCTTCCAGGTCACCCTCCCTCCCCTGAGCGTCGCCGAAGCGGCCGAGAGATAATGGGAGCGCCCGCCGGAAGGGGCGCGGCGATGGTTATGACGATGGAAGCGCTGTTGGAGCGCCCGCCGGGCGCGCCTCTTCCCCGCCCGAGCGGGATTCACTCCCGCGAGGCGGAATTCAACAAGAGCGCGCCCGAGGACGCGGATTTCAGGACTCGACGCCGGCCGACGGAGCCAGGGCGTCGAGTCCGCGTTTGAATATGAATGACTCGATCCTCGTCGTCGACGACGAGGAGGTGATGCGCGACGTCCTTCACGCCCTCCTGACGCAGGCGGGCCACAAGGTGACCCTCGCCCAGGATGGGGCGGAGGGACTCGCCCTCGCCCGCCGCCAGGGGTTCGACGCCGCCGTCGTCGACGTCATGCTGCCGGACATGGGCGGGATCGACGTGCTCGAGGAGCTGAAGAAGGTCGATCCCGAGCTGGTCGTGCTGATGATCACCGCCTATGCCTCGGTGGAGACGGCGCTGTCGGCCATGAAGAAGGGGGCCTTCGACTACGTGGCCAAGCCCTTCAAGCACGAGGAGCTGCTCCACATCCTCCGCAACGGGCTCAACCAGCGCCGGCTACAGGACGAGAACCGCTCGCTGCGCACCGCGCTGCGCGACCAGGCCCGATTCACCGAGATCGTGGGCAAGAGCCCGAAGATGCAGCAGGTGTTCGGTCTCATCGCCCAGGCCGCTCCCTCGCGCTCCACGATCCTCGTCATCGGCGAGAGCGGCACCGGAAAGGAGCTGGTGGCCAAGGCCATCCACGCCAACAGCCCCCGCTCCGACCGGCCCTTCGTGGTCGTGAACTCGGGCAGCCTTCCCCACGACCTGCTGGAGTCGAACCTCTTCGGCCACGTGAAGGGCGCTTTCACGGGGGCGGTCTACTCCAAGAAGGGGCTGTTCGAGCTGGCCGACAAGGGCACGCTGTTTTTCGACGAGATCGGCAACATCCCCCTCGAGACCCAGGCCAAGCTGCTGCGCGTGATGCAGGAGCGCGAGTTCATGCGCCTGGGCGGGGTGGACGTGGTCAAGGTGGACGTGCGCATCGTGGCCGCCACCAACATCGACCTGCGCCGGGCGGTGGAGGAGGGGCGCTTCCGCGAGGATCTGTACTACCGCCTGAACGTGATCGCCATCCCGCTGCCTCCCCTGCGCCAGCGCAAGGAGGACATCCCGGCCCTGGTCGGCCACTTCGTCGAGAAGTACGCGGGCGAGAACGGGAAGGCCATCACCGGCGTCGCCCCGGAGGCGATGCAGGCCCTCATGGACTACGACTGGCCGGGCAACGTGCGGGAGCTGGAGAACGTCATCGAGCGCGGGGTCGTGCTCACCACCGCCCCCCAGATCGGCCGCGACCTCATCCCCGATCACGTGCGCACCGCCCCCAGCTTCCACGTCCCCCACCTGACGGTGCCCCCGGAGGGGATCAGCCTGCGGGACGTCATCGCGAACTTCGAGCGGCGCCTCATCGAGTCGACCCTCGACTCCACGGGCGGGGTCCAGAAGGAAGCGGCGCGGCTGCTCGGTCTCAAGCCCACGACGCTGAACGAGATGATCAAGCGGCACAACATCCTGCTTCCGCGCGAGCGCGATCGGGAGCGGCGCGCCGTCAAGGAAGCCGACGAGGCGAGCGAAAAGCCAACGCCCGCTTGATCTTGACAGCCCCGAGCCGGCTTGGTAGCCTCACCTCTCCAATTGGCCGAGTTGGAGCTCCGGAGCGCCTGACCCATGGCCTTTCAGGGATCGCTCGCCGAGCTTCACCTTCCTGACATCATCCAGCTCATCAGCGTCAGCGGAAAGACGGGCGTCTTCCACCTCACGAGCGGCGCCCTGGCCGGCGAGATCTACCTGAGCGACGGCAAGATCGTCCACGCCCAGCTCGACGACGTGTCGGGCGAGGAGGCGGTCTACGCCCTCGCCATGTGGAGCCAGGGCGACTTCCGCTTCGACCCCGGCGTCTCCACCGAGCTGCGCACGATCAGCAAGAGCAACACCAACCTGCTCATGGAGGCCGCGCGGCGGCTCGACGAGTGGCGGGTGCTCTCGAAGAAGATCCCCTCCACCGACCTGGTGCCCGAGTTCGTGGTGCAGGAGCACCGGGAAGGCCAGATCAACCTCAACACCAGCGAGTGGCTGATCCTGTCCAAGATCGACGGCCAGCGCAGCGTGAAGGCGATCGCCGCCGCCACCCGGCTCTCGGCCTTTGACGCGGCCAAGATCCTCTACGGCCTCGTCGCCACCGGCCTCATCCGGCTCCGCCCGGCGGGATCGGGGCCGGGCGGGGCGGGCGCGGCCAGGCCGGCCGCCCCGGCGGCGAAGCCCGCGACCCGGCCCGCGGCCGCCGCGCGGACGGCCGGCCCCTCCCCCCCGGTCAACCCCTCCGGCGCCCCTGCCGCGCACGCTCCCGCCGCCCCGGCGGCGCCCGGCCCTCTCGGCCGCCTCAACCGCGTGCGGGAGATCTGCAACGGGCTGCTCGGCCCCGCCGGCGAGAGCGTCGTCAACAAGCACTACCAGAAGGCGCGGGCGGAGCTCGAGCGGGGGGCCGGGCCCGAGGCAGTCGAGGAGGCCATCAGCCAGATCGCCCGCGCGGCCTCGATCCTCAAGGGGCCGTCCACGACCGAAACGCTCCTCGAGCAGCTCAAGGCCATCAAGTAGCGCGTGCGGCGCGACCTGCTGCTCGAGGCGGCCCTGCTGGCCTGCCTCGTCCTGCTCCTGACCACTTGGTTCGCGGCCTGGCCGGCCGGCGTGCCGCCGGCCGGCGCCTTGGCGGGCGTCGTGGTCACCGGGGCCGCCCGCCTCGTCGGCTCGCGCGCCCGGCCGGTGCCGCGGCCAGCTCTCGAGACGCTGGCCGCGCTGGGCGCCGCCGTCCTCTACCGCTCGCCGGCGCTCCTCGATCCCCGCGGATGGGTCAACCGGGACGGCGCCTATCCCGCCTTCGTCGCCCTCCACCTGATGCGCGGGATGCGGCCCGCCCCCATCTTCACGGAGGGAGCGCACTACCAGGGCACCCTGAAGGGCCACCTCGGGGCGCTCCTGGGCCTCATCACCGGGACCCGCGAGCTCGCCTTCCTGATGGTGCTCACGAGCCTGTTGCTGTACCTGGTCTTCGTGGCGGCGACGATGACCCTCTCCCGCCGGCTCGCCGGCCGCGCGGCCGCGCTGGCCACCGGCCTCTATCTCGCGCTGAGCCCGCGCTTCCTGACGGTGTTCTCCCTCAACTGCGTCGGCCAATACGTGGACGTGCTGGCGCTCGGCGGCCTGGCCCTCGTCGTCGCCGCTCGGCTTCTCGCCGAGGACCGCCGCGGTGCGGAAGCCAGCGGGAGCCATCTCGTCGCCGGGCTGCTGCTGGGGGCCGCCTTCTGGCAGCAGCCGGTCGCGCTGGCCTACGTCGGCGCGGCCGCGGTCGCCCTCGCCCTGCGCCGGGCGAGCTGGCGGGATCCCGCCACGCTGGTCTTTCCGCTCGGACTCTTCGTCGGGGCGCTTCCCGTGCTGCTGTGGAACGTACAGAACCACTGGATGACCGGCGACATCATGGGGCGCGAGCCGGAGGAACTGAGAGCGCAGGCCGACGCGCTGCCCCACCTTGTCCGTCGCACGCTCTCCATCTCCTTCCCGATCCTCTCCGGCCTCAGTCCCGGCCACCCCTGGGGAGCCTTCGCGCCGGTGGCGGCGTTCGGGTATGTCCTCGTCCCGGCCGCCCTCGCGTTGTACCTGATCCTCAGGGGACGTGAGATCGCGATGTCCGTCCGCCAGGGCCGACCGGCGCCGGTCGTCCTCCCCCCGCTGTTGCTCGCCTGCTGTCTCGCCGGGTTCTGGGCGGTGGCTTCGGGGCGGATCTACTGGCGGCCGCGGTATCTGCTGCCGGTGACCGCGGCCACCGCCGTCCACCTCGGCATCGTGCTGGGCTGGCTCTCCTCGCGGACGCGGATCGGGGGAGCGCTCGTCCTCGCCGCGGTGCTGGCCGTCAACGTCGCCGGCACGTGGGCCCGCCTCTTCTCCGGGGCCGAGGTGGCCGAGCCCTACGAGCGGCTCGTGCGCTCGCTGGAGGCGAAGCAGATCCGTACCGGTTATGCCGACTTCTCCATCTCGGCCCCGGTGACGATGTTCACCTCCGAGCGGATCGTCTTCTCCTCCCGACTCGGTCCGACCCCTTCCTACGAATCGGACCGCCACACCCGGAGGGTGGCGCAGGAGGGGCCTGACGCCTACGTGCTCCGAGCGGACGACGACCCGGAGCGCTTCGCGGCCGTGTTGCGCTCCCTCGGGGTCGCCTACAAGCTCGACGTCGACCCGTTCCCGATCTTCTACGGCTTCTCGCGGCGCGTCCGGCTCGATGAAGTGGCCGGCTTCCGCGGAGAAGAGGAAGAGACGCCGCCGTCGCCGGGCGAGAGCTGAGCGGCAAGCCTTACAAGGAAACCCTTCGCCCGCGCGGCGTCGTGGGGAAGACGCGGCTTCCAGTCCTTCGACGGCGCGAGGTCAAGTCCTTCCGGCGGTTCCACTTCACGTCGAGCGCGGGCGCTGGCACATATCCTGCTTCGCTTGTTTGCGGATCGTCGCCGAGGAGGTCATGCTGTGAGGTTGAGAGCCACGGGCCCATTGGGCGCCCTGAGCGGCCACGGACCGTCGCTGCCCCGGACGGTGCCCAGGCAGAAGCGAGGCTTCGCCACCAGCCACTGCGCGGGCGCCTCGATCTCGTACGCGCACGGCCCTCGCGAAGCGGGCGCATACCAGTTCGACCGCGAATGCTTCTGCCTGAGCCCCGAGGCCCACGGCGCGCAGTTCCTCGACAGCGTCGACCCGCCCTGGCGGAAGGGCAACGCCTAGACCGATCGGGTCGAGTCGGCCGAGCGCATCGAGGTGTGGCGGAACGGCGAGGGCGGGGGCGGTCACGGATTCTTCGCCGGGTCGTAGACAGCGGCTCCGGAGAAGGAGATCCTCCCTCCGTGGGTCGTTTGGCGCCGGCGCTGCCCTTGGTCGTCGCGGTGGCGGCCTGTGGCGGGAGCAACCCCGCCGCCGCTCCGTCTCCCACCCCACTGCCCCCGACCACGACACTGGCGCCCGCCACGCTCGCCGACCTTTCCGCGGCGGTGACGTCGCCGGACCAGAACCATCAATTGAACTGCCGTGACGACGTCCACGCGCGGGTCACGCTGACGAACCGCGCGGCGAGCGGCATCGTGGCGACGGGCGTCCGCAAGTCGAGCAACAGTCTGTCCGGGGGCTGCGTGTCGGCCGACGACTTCACCTACCGGATCCTGCCCCAGCTTGTCGCCCCGAACAGCACGAGCGTCGTCATGGATCGGGTGCTGTACGACGGCGGCTCCGGCTGCTGCACCAACCCGAAGCAGTGCGGTGGCACGTGCGACATCGAGGAGGTGTTCACCGTGGTCACCGAGATCGGCTCGGTGCCGGCCGGGCAGTTCGTCTACACGCTGGAGTTCTCCGGCTGCGACGCGTGCGGCGCGTCCGCGACCTCGAGAAGGTCGTGCCGGCCCTTCTCTCAAGCAGCCGCGGCGGCCTCGATGAGTTCGCGGTAGCGCGCCAGCACGGCCTCCCAGCGGTAGTTCTCCCGGACGTACTGCCGGCCGTTCTCGCCCATGGCCCGGCGCAGCTCGGCGTCGTGGCTCAGGAGCCGGAACGCCTCGGCGAACTCGTCGGCGCCCTCGTAGTAGAGGCCGCCGTTGGCCCGCCGGCAATGGTCCTGCAGCACCGCCGAGCGCGCGTTCACGAGACCGGGCACGCCGAGGGCGAAGGCTTCGAGGAGCACGATCGAGAGGCTCTCGTAGGGGCCCGGGCAGAGAACGAAGTCCGCCCCGGCCAGCGCGGCCGCCTTCTCCTCCTCGGGGAGGTAGCCGAGGTAGCGCACGCCCTTCACCGCCGGCGAGGGCATGGCGAGGTTGCCGATGAGCAGCAGCTCGGGCGCTCGCGCGTGGTCGATGCGGTAGCGCTCGTAGAAGTCCAGCATCTCGGCGCAGCCCTTGACGCGCGCGAAAACCGGCCCGGTCGGGCGAGGGCGGGGCGTCGACCCCGATCCCAGCCACCGTGGCCGGCCGGCCGGTGAGCGGGAAGCGGGCGCGGACGAGGGCTTCTTCCGCGGGGGTGAGGAAGGCGAACGCGCGCGGCAGGGCGAACATCTCGCGGTAGATCCCGAAGCGCAGGGGCGGCTCGTCGTGCGTCGTCGGCACCAGGACCGAGCGGCCGGGAGCGGCCCTCAGGCCCCAGAAGGTCGGATAGTAGAGGTACGTGAAGAACATCACGGCGTGGAATCGCTCGCGAGACGCGTCCAGCTCGCGAACCAGGGCCGGCACGTAGGGGCCCTGCCGGCGCAGCCAGTCCAGCTCCTCGTCCCTCCCGTGCGGCCGGCCGTAGAGCGCCTCCGAGAATCGGTTGAACTCCTCGAGGTCCCGCTCGTCCTCGACCGGGAAGCGCCGCACCTCGACGCCCGCCATCCACTCGGTTCCCGCCGGCAGCTCGTTGCGCCAGCTCACGTAGTCGCGGGCGCAGGTGGTCAGCACCGTCACGCGGTACAGCGCGGCCAGCCGCTCGGCGACGGCCCGGGCCAGCGACTCGGATCCCCCGGTGACGTCCGGCCCGTAGCGCTGTACGACCACCGCCAGCGCCGGGCGGGCCGGCATCAGAGCGACTCCAGGTAACCCGCCAGCGCCGCCTCCACCGCCGGGGGGGCGAAGGCCTGCAGCCGGCGGCGCTGCCCGGCCAGGACCGACTCGCGCAGGGCGGCGTCCGCGACGAGGCGGTGGGCCATCTCGGCCACCTCGTCGAGCCGGCCGTCCGTGAACTGCACCCCCGCGTCTCCGAGCGTGTCGGGGACCGCGCTCGTCCGATGGGCCAGCACGGGCACGTCCATCAGCATCGCCTCCACCAGAGGCACGCCGAAGCCCTCGTGGTCGCTGGCGGAGACGAACAGGTCGGCCGTCTCGTAGCACGCCAGCAGCTCGGCGTGGTCCACGTGGCCGGTGAAGACCACCTCCGCGGGGGTGAAGCCCTGCTCGTAGAAGAAGGACTGCAGCGCGTCGTAGTAGGAGCGCCGCCGGGGCAGCTTGCCCACCAGCAGCAGCCGCATGTCGGGGGAGATGAAGCGCCGCCAGTACGCGGCGAGGCGGATCAGCTGCTCCTGACGCTTGTTGGGAGCGATCCGGCCCACGAAGACGAGGTTCGTCCGGCCGTCGTCGAGCATCCGGCGCAGCACCGGGTGCGACGGCTCGCGATAGCGCCGGAAGTCGAGGTAGATGGGCAGCACGCCGGTGCGGCCGAAGCCCGCCGCCTCCAGCTCCCGCCGGTTGAACTCGCTGTCGGCCAGGCCCAGGTCGACGTGGGGAGCGAGGCCCCGGAACTCCTCGGTTCCGATCGCGCAGATGCGCACCATCTCCGGGTCGTGGTCCACGAAGAACTCGGGCGGCGTGACGTTGTGGTGGAGGAGCACCCGCTTGCCGCGGTGCGACGCCAGGGCGGCGCTGAGCGGCGACGGCAGCGCGTAATGGAGGATCACCACGTCGCTCGCCGCGCCCGCGCGCCACTCCGAGAACGGCCGGCCGTCTCCGGCGAGGTCCTCGTCCAGTTCCAGGGCATAGACGTCGGCCTGGTGGCCCCAGGCGCGGAACGCGTCCCGCATGAGCCGTGCGGAGTCGCCGATGGCATCGCCCCGGTGGAGGGCGGGCACCCACTGGTCGACCCTCAACGACAGAGCACCGGCGCCAGCCGCTCGCGCAGGAGGGCCGGGAAGTCGATGGCCCGGACCGCGGCCAGCGCCCTCTCCTGGCTGCGCAGCACCGCGGAGCGCAAGGCGGCGTCTCCCCGCACGAGCCGGATCAGCTCCGCCACCGCCTCCGGCCGCTTGTCGCGGAGCAGGATCCCGCCTCCCCGCAGCGTCTCGGCCACCGCGCCGGCGTCGTAGGCGACGACCGGGAGGCCAAAGGCCATGGCCTCCAGCAGCGGCACGCAGTAGCCCTCGTGCTCGGACAGGCAGAGGAACAGGTCGGACACCCCGTAGTAGGCGCGCAGGTCGTCGTCGTCGACGTGGCCGGTGAAGACCACCTCATCGAGCCGCAGCTCGCGCACGCGCTCCTGCAGCCGGTCGTAGTAGCGCTCGTGGCCGCGGTGGTCGCCCACCAGGAGCAGGCGGGAGCGGGGCTCGACGTGGCGCTGGTAGAGGGCGAAGACGCCGACGAGGTCCTCGATGCGCTTGTTGGGGATGATGCGGCCCACGAAGAGCACGTTCACCCGGCCGTCCTCGTAGAGGCGGCGGGCGACCGGCGAGACCGGCCGCCGGTACTCGTCCAGGTCGAGGACGATCGGGAGCACCGCCGTGCGCCGGTAGCCGGCCGCTTCCAGCTCGCGCCGGTTGAACTCGCTGTCGGCCAGGCCCAGCTCGGTGCGGGAGGCGAAGGCGGCCAGCTCACGCCGCCCGTGGTGGCACAGACCGGCCAGGTGCGGGTGGAAGCCCAGGAACCAGTCGGCGGGAGTTATGTTGTGGTACACGCTCACCAGCCGGTCGGGGGCGCGGTGGATGAGACGCCCGGCCGCGCTCCCGATGGAGAAGTGGAAGAGGCAGACCGTCTCCGGCGACGACACCTCGGCGTACTCCCAGAGCGGGCGGGCGAGGTGGGCCATCCGGGGATGCACCCTCTCCGCGAAGATGTCGGAGTCGAAGCCGGCCCGGCGCAGGTGGCCCTGGATGGCCAGGGCCTCGTTGCCGATCGCGTCTCCGTAGGAGAGGGCGGCCAGGAGCTGGTGGACCCGCCGCGGGGTCAACTCGGGCCGTCCCCCCCGCCGCGCGCCTGCGGGCCGCGGTCGCGCAGATCCAGCATCGCCTCCAGCGTCTTCTCCCGCCGGGCCTGCATCTCCACGCGCCCCTGGAGCTCCAGGGCGCGGTTCTTCAGCTCCTGCACCTCGAGGTTCAGGCGCGTCATCTCCACCACGAGGTTGTGCAGCAGGTGGACGGTGTAGGTGTTGAGGTCGGACTGCCGGGACAGGGCCGAGATCATGGGCGTCGGGTTCCAGAAGAGCTTCTGGACCGGCCGCAGGAGGCCCCGCACCGCCTCCAGGATCCGGCCCGCGGCGCCCCGGCTGCTGCGGTAGGGCGTGGCGGGATCGAACGAGTAGTTCCACCGCTCCGGGTGGGCCCGGAACTCCGAGAGCAGGTCGGGCTTGGTGCTCCGCGATCTCCCGCACCTCCTCGTCGGTGAGCAGGCCCTTCCGGCGCTTCTCCTCGATGCGCTCGCGGATCTGGCGCATGATCGCTTCGACGTCGACGCCCGAGGCCCGCATCTCGAAGCTCATCGCGCCGTCACCGGCGCAGGGGAACGGGCGCGCCCCGGGCGGTGTAGACGATGGCCACCACCGTCGCCGCCCATAGCGCCACCGCCAGCAGGAGCGGCCGGTCGGTCAGGAGCACGTCGCTCGGGCTGCCCCCCTTCTCCTTCTGATGCACCAGATAAAGATAGCGGAAGATGCCGTAGAGCACGAAAGGGATCGTCCAGGCCAGACGGCTGGTCTGGAACTTCTGCCGCGTCTCCTCGGCGGTCGTGTAGAAGGCATATGCGGTCAGGCAGGAAGCGGTGACGACCCCGATCATCTGGTCGAGCAGGTAGGGGCTGTACTCGGCCAGGATCGCGCGATGGCCGGTGGCCGCGCTGCTGAGCGAGGTCAGCTCGTGCCGGCGCTTGGACAGGCCCAGGAACAGGGCCAGCAGCACCGTGCAGATCAGCAGCCAGTCGCTCACCGCCACCCCGATCGCCGCTCCCCCGGCCGCGGCCCGGATCACGAAACCGATGCTCAGCGAGAGCACGTCCACGATGACGACGTCCTTCAGCCGGAGCGAGTAGAGCAGGTTGAGGGCCAGGTAGGCGGCCGCGCAGGCCAGGAAGGCGGGCCCGAGGGCCCACGACCCGGCCAGGCCGGCGAGGCCCAGCCCGGCCGCGAGGGCGGCCGCAGCCCGCACCGGCAGCTCGCCGCTCGCCACCGGCCGCCGGCGCTTCACGGGATGCAGCCGGTCGCGCTCCACGTCGGTGACGTCGTTCAGGAGGTAGACGGCGCCGGAGAGTCCGCAGAAGAGGACGAAGGCCAGCAGCGAGCGGAGGAGCGGGCCGCGCTCGAAGAGGTGCTTCGAGAAGGCCAGGGCCGCGAACACCACCAGGTTCTTCGTCCACTGGTGGGGCCGCAGGGAGACGACGATCGCCCGCAGTCGTCCCCTAGAAGCTCCGCACGGCCTCGTCTTCCGAGTCGTAGGTCTCGAAGACGGTGAGGAGCTTGGTGATGGCCAGCAGGTCCTGGATCTTCTTGGTCAGGTTCAGCAGCTTCAGCTTCCCGCCCTTGCGGCTGACGGTGGTGTAGCAGCGCACGATCTCGCCGAGACCGGCCGAGTCCACGTACGGGACGTCGGCCAGGTTCAGGAGGATCTTGCCCCGTCCGCCATCCACCAGCCTCGTCACGGCGTCGCGGAGAGCGTCGTCCCCCTCGCCGATCAGGATCTTCCCGTGGAGGTCGAGTATGGTGACGTCACCGACCTGGCGCTCGACGATCTTCATGGCGGTTTCCCCCTGCGGCGACAATTACTTGCGAGGAGCGGCCACGCTATCACAGCCTCTCCACGGCTGTCAACGCAGGGGCCAGCTATGCTAGGGTCGTCGGGTCCCATGGACCTGCGCGAGCGTCTGCACGGGAAGGCGCGCGAGGCCGGCCGGCACGTGGTCCTCCCCGAAGGGGCGGAGCCCCGGACGGTGCAGGCGGCGGCGACCGCCGCCCGCAAGGGGCTCGCTCGCATCACGCTGCTCGGCGAGCCGGAAAAGGTGCTCGATGGGGCGCGGGCGGCGGGGGTGGACCTCTCGGGTGTCGTCGTCGAGGCGGTGCCCCGGGAGGGCCGCGAGGTCGAGGCCGCGCTGCGCGCATATGTCGAGCGCGTCCGTCACCGGGGCATCGGCGCCGAAGAGGCCCGCGAGCACCTCGCCGACCCGCTGCTGTGGGCCGCGCTCGGCGTCGCCGGCGGCCGCTTCCATGGATTCGTGGCCGGCGCCCTCGCCAGCACCGCCCGGACGCTGCGCGCCGCCCTGCGCGGGATCGGGGTGCGCGCCGGGGTGGCCCGGCTCTCGTCCTTCATGCTGATGCTCACGTCGCGTCCGGAGCTGGGAGAAAGCGGCGCGCTCCTCTTCGCCGATTGCGGCGTGAACCCCGACCCCTCGGCCGCCGAGCTGGCCGAGATCGCGCTCCTGGCCGCCGAGAACGCCCGCCGGTTCCTGGAGGCGGCGCCACGGGTGGCCCTGCTCTCGTTCTCCACCCGCGGCAGCGCCGACCATCCGCGGTCCCGCAAGGTGGCCGAGGCGGCGCGCATCGTCAGGGCGCGGGCGCCGGAGCTGGCCGCCGACGGCGAGCTGCAGCTGGATGCCGCCCTCGTGCCGGAGGTGGCGGCGAGCAAGGCCGAGGGCAGCCCGGTCGCCGGCCGTGCCAACGTCCTGGTCTTCCCCGACCTGGACGCCGGGAACATCGGATACAAGCTGGTGGAGCGCATCGCCGGAGCGCGCGCCATCGGTCCCATCCTGCAGGGCCTCGCCCGCCCCGCCAACGACCTCTCCCGCGGCTGCTCGGTAGAGGACATCGTGGACGTCATCGCAGTCACCGCGGTACAGGCGGCCGCCGAGTGACAGCGACCGGCTTGGGGCTTCGGCGAGCGCCGGAAGGCCACACCACGGCTCTCGCCGGGGTCGGGGAAAATCTAGGGCGCCGCGGGGTCGCTGTTCCCGCGGTACGACAGGTTTGGAGGGAGGAGCGGCTAGATCACGGCCGCTTTGCGCTGCTGGAAGCACTCCTTGCAGTAGACCGGCCTGCCCTGGGTGGGCTTGAAGGGCACGGTGGTCTCCTTGCCGCACTGGGAACAGGTCGCGGTTGTCTCGATGCGCTCTCGCTGGGGATGGTTCAAGCGCGAGTTGCGCTTGGCCTTGCACTCCTTGCACCGCTTGGGCTCGTTCTTGAAGTTCTTGTCCGCGTAGAAGAGCTGCTCGCCCGCGGTCCACACGAACGGCTGATGACACTCGACGCAAACCAGCGTCTTGTCTCGGTACTCCATGGCCTCTCGCATTTCGCTCGCGCGGGAGAGGTCCCGCGCTCGCATTTGAGCTGGGGGGACTGTCCGGTCCCCCCACGCCCCCCGCGGCTTCCCCACGGGACGGTTCGACGTGCTCGCTATTTCACTCCGTCTCGCGGCGGATCTTCTTGCGGTTCCTCTTGCGGGCCAGCGCCTGCTTGGCGCGGCGCTTGTCGCCCGGCTTCAGATAGAAGCTGTGCTTCTTGATGTCCTTGATGATGTCTTCCTGCTGGACCTTCCGCTTGAAGCGACGGAGGGCATTCTCGATCGACTCACCCTCCTGCAGTTTGATCTCGGCCAAAACCTGAACACCCCCCAGTCTTTTGGATAATTTGTGAGAACCGAGCCGCCTCTTCCTCCGATCAGGGGCAGGTCACGGAGCCCAGATCGGCGCGAATCCTAGGCAGATCGCGCAACACGTGTCAAGGAAATAATGGCGGCTCAGCGGCATACGAGGATTGTCGCCCAGCGTGGCGGAGCGCGCAAAGTCAGCGCCGGTGCACGTCGTCTCGCTAAAAACTTCTATATCAACCATTTGTGTCGTCGGGTAACTCGTTCCCCCTTTGCGGTGCCGCCGGTGCTTCCGCATCGTAGCCCGCCACGTCTTCGAGCGCCACCCGACGCGAGAAATGATGCAGCAGGATGTATCCGGCGACGTCTGTCCGCTGGTAGCCGACGTGCAGCGAGTCGAGCCGTCGTTCGAGTTCGGTGGCGAGGCCCGGCTGATCGAGGACGAAGGCATCGGGGCCGTCGGCTCGAACCCGCTCGGCGTGCGGTGGATGGACCCCGGAGACGTCCGGTCCCAGCTCTCCCGAGAGCACCAGGCGGCCCTCGGAGAGGAAGGACAGACGCGGACCGATCCAGAAGCCGCTGTATCCCGTGCGGATTCCGAGCTGCTGGGCGGTGGAAAGCACCTCCTCGCCGGCCGCCTGGAGGGGGGCGCGTCCTTTCAACCACGGCACGAGTCCCGCCAGATCGAGGCCCACGACCGCCAGCGCGAAGGCGGCGGCGGCGGCGCGTGAGCGGCGGGCGACGGCGTCGAGGCCCCAACCCAGCGCTACGGCCGTAGAAGTGTAGACGGGGATGAGGTAGCGGGGCCGGCGCAGGCCGCGGAAGCTGAACTTCGAGATCGAGAAGACGCCGACGACCACGACGAAGAGCAGGCCCACGAGGAATGCCGCGCGACGGCCTCGCCCTTCGCGAGCCTCACGCCGCCGGGCCCACACCATCATCAGGACGAGCAGCGGCAGCGCAAGGCCCGCGGCGACGGCGGCGGCCGACGGCAGGCCGGCGTCGGTCAGGCCGAACATCTTCGGGAAGCTGACCGCCACCGTCTGCCCCAGTCGCTCGGGCAGGCCGGCCAGCCGGTCGGCCGGCTGCTTGCTTCCACGGCGCAAGATGTCCAGCGTCGCCCAGCCGTGGGTGGCGTTCCACGCCCAGACCGGATAGCTGCCCGCGACGAAGCCCGCCACCCCTCCGGCCACGCTCTTCGCCTGGCGCAGCGCCGGGGTGAGCGCGACCGCCACCAGGGCCACGATCACGAAGTACACGCCGAGGAGCTGCTGCCAGACGGCGAGGCCGACGAGGAAGCACGGGAGCAGCAGGGTGCCCCGACTCACGAGCAATGCCAGGCCCAGGGTGCCGAGCGCGTTCACCTCGGGGTACTGGCCGACGTTGTTCAGCGAGAAGGCGACCAGGAAACGCGGAGGCACGGCCATGAACAAGCCCGCCCCGAGGGCGCCTCGCATGCCCGCCACGTCCCGGGCCAGGACCATCACCGCCGCCGTCCAGAGCAGGTAGAAGGCGTGCGAGCAGAGCGCGTAGAGAAATGGCGTGCCCGCGCCGGGCAACAGACGGCCCAGGAGGGCGGTGAGCTGCGCCTTCAACGTTCCCTCGTAGGGAAAGCCCGGCGCGTAGATCGGCGGCGGAAGCTGCCCGGCCCGCACCTCCTGTGCGATGATGCCGGCCACCGCGCTGTCGGAGGAGATGAGGCTTCCGGGCGCGGCCAGGGCCGGCAGGCGCACCAGCGTGGCCAGCAGGCAGGCCCCCGCCACCGCGGCGACAAAGCCCGGAGAGAAGTTCCGGGGGCTGCGGAGCGCCACGGCCACGACGGCGGCGACCGCCGCCGCGAGCAGGATCAGCAGGGCGGACAGGGGGCCGAGGTGATCGCGAAGGAGCGGGCCGTGGAACCAGCCCTCGAGGCCGAGCACCCACAGCGCAAGGGCGGAGCCTGCGGCGGCCCGGCGTCTCGCCGTCCCGGCCGCCTCGCCCGCGCGCTCGTCCACCGCGCCGGATCGTAGCACGGCGATGACGGGGACCCCGGGCACGCTCTACGTCGTCGCCACGCCCATCGGCAACCTCGAGGACGTCACGCGGCGCGCGCTACGGGTGCTGCGGGAGGTCGACCTCATCGCCTGCGAGGATACGCGCCGGACAGCGAGGCTGCTCGAGGCGCACGGCATCTCGACGTCGACCACGTCTTACTTCGAGCACAACGAGCGGTGGAAGGGCGCTCGGATCCTCGATCGGGTGCGGGAGGGAAGCGACGTGGCCCTCGTCTCCGACGCCGGCACGCCCGCGATCTCGGACCCCGGCTTCCGGCTGGTCCGCGAGGCGCGCGAGCAGGGACTGAGGGTCGTGCCGGTGCCCGGGCCGAGCGCCGCGATGGCCGCCCTCTCGGTCGCTGGCCTTCCCACGGACCGGTTCCTCTTCGTGGGGTTCCTCCCCTCGCGGGCGGGGCCACGGCGCGCCGCGCTGCAGGAGCTGGCGAGCCGGAAGGAGACCCTGGTCTTCTACGAATCTCCCGTTCGAGCGGTGGCCTGCGTCGCGGACATGCGGGAGATCCTGGGCGAGCGGCCGGCGTTCCTCGGCCGCGAGATCACCAAGCTGCACGAGGAATACCGCTCGGGGACGCTTTCGGAGCTGCGGTCCTCCCTGGCCGAGCGCAAGGAGATCCGGGGCGAGATCGTACTCGTCGTGGGCGCGGCCGGAGCCCATCCCGCCCCGAGCCTGGAGACCGCCGAGGACCTCTTCGCTCGCCTCACCGCCGAGGGCCACAGTCGGCGCGATGCGGTCAAGGAGGTGGCGCGAGCGCTGGGCCTGCCCGCCCGCGAGGTGTACCGGCGCGTGCTGCCGGATCGCCAGTGATGGAGCCGCCGGAGCTGGCCATCCTGGTCGGGCTGCCGGGGGCGGGAAAGACGAGCTTCGTGCGCTCACGCCTGGCCGGGCACGTCCACGTCAGCAAGGACCTGATGCGCCACGCGCGCAACCGCAACGAGCGGCAACTGGCCCTCGTCGCGCAGGCCCTGGCCGCCCGCCGGTCGCTCGTGGTCGACAATACGAACCTTCGGGTCGCCGACCGAGCGCCCCTCATCGCCGCCGCCCGCGCCGCCGGGGCGAGGGTCGTGGGCTATTTCTTCGACGCCACGGCCAAGGAGTGCCTGGAGCGCAACCGCAGCCGGGAGGGACGGGCCCGGGTGCCCGACGTCGCCATCCACATCGCCCGGGCTCGCCTGGAGCTGCCGGCCCGCGGCGAGGGCTTCGACGCGCTCTTCATCGTGCGCGCCGAAGCAGGGGAGTTCCAGGTCCGCTGAGGGGGATTGCCTCTACCGCAGCGGGAATTCCCGGCCGGGGAACAGCTCCTCCGGATCGACCTTGCGCGACAGGTGCAGCAGCACCGGCTTCATGAAGTCCCGCCGCTCGTAGCTCACCCCCAGCCGCTCCAGCCGGCGCTCCAGCTTCTCGGCGGCGGTGGGGTTGACGGCCACCAGCGCCGCCTCCGGAGCGGCGTCGACCTGCCGCCGGTAGTCGAAGAAGTACTCGGTCGTGATGGGGCCGAGCTTGGCCGAACAGACCAGGCGCTCCTGGGAGAGGAAGTTGAGCTTGGTCGCGAGGTGGAAATCGGTCTCGCACCACCTCACCCCTTCGGCCTCCAGGTCGGCCACGAACCGGCGCCACTGGGCGTCGGACCGCGCGGCCCCGGGGAACTGCGCCAGCGAGCCCGCGGCGCCGAACGCCACCAGCACCACCATGATCCACCGCCGTCCGGGCGCGTCGAGGGCCATCGCGAGGAAGACGGGAAGCGACGCCATGAGGAACTGCAGGTAGCGCGGGTTGCCCGCGATCTGGGGCAGGGCCAGCCAGGCCACGATCACGTTCACGGCCGTGAAGAGGAGGAGCAGGCCGAGTTCGGCCGAACGCCGCCGCCCGGCGATGCGGGCGGCGGCAAGGGTGGCGACGATGGCCAGGGCGACGGCCAGGAAGGCGAGGACCTTCAGGGCCAGGTCGATCGGAGGGGGATAGCCGGGGTCGTAGCCCAGGAGGACCGGCGCCTGGCCGGTCAGCATCGCCGCCGCGCGAGCGAGAAGGCCCGGGCCGGACCCTCCCGCGACGGCCCGGCCCGGCACGAGGTACCGGAACGACTCCCAACCGTTGGCGCCGTTCCAGAGGAGCGCCGGCCAATCGCCGAGGACGAAGCCGAGCGCCGCGGCCGGCCCGGCGCGGATGGCGGCTCGGGGCGCGGCGAGCAACGCCCAGAGCGCGACGGCCACGATGTGGATCACGGCGAGCACGTGGCACCAGAAGGCCAGTCCCAGCAGCACTCCGATGGCGAGCGCCGGGGCGCCCGCGGGCCGTCCCTCCCGCCGCCAGCGCGCCGCCAGCACCAGCGCCCAAGTGCCCAGCGCCAGCACCTCGACGTAGTTGCCGTCGTTGCTCAGGCTGTACCGCGTGACGAAAGCCGGGGCGAAGGCCGCGTAGAGGGCGGCCGCGATGGCCGACCAGGCGCTCGCTCCCGCCACCAGGGCCAGGCGGTAGAGCGCCGCCACGAAGACGGCATAGAACGCGACCGAGACGAGGGCGAAGGCCCGGGCGGGATCGACGACCGCGGCCAGGGGTGCGGTGAGGTGCGACTTCAGGCTGCCGCTGTAGGGGACCTGGGGGACGAAGACCAGGCGCTCGGTCGCCCCGCGAAGATGGAGCGCGACGATGCCCGACAGCGCACCGTCGGGCGTCACGTAGGCGGCCGCGCCCTGCCAGGCGAGCGGCAGGCGGAAGACGACGGCCAGACCGGCCGCCAGGAGCAGGCCGCCGGGTGGCGCGGCGAGGGACGGCCCCGCCGGCGCTCGCCGGCGCGCCCGGAGCCACCAGCCGCCGAGCGCCACCGTGGCGAGGGCCAGCGCCGCGGCTGGAACATGCTCCAGCCACGCCGGCCGCCACTGCTCCGCCACGTCGAACCAGCGCAGGCCGAGAAGGAGCCAGAGCACGGCCGCTCCCGCGAGCCCGGCCCGCGCCGCCGCGCGCATGCCCCTCAGAGGTTCGTGCGGCCGAGCTGCATGCCCAGGTGCCCCGCGCTCTTCTTCCGGGCGACGAAGATCATGTCCAGGCTGTACCGGGGAGCCAGCGCGCCCGCGGCGAGCAGGCTGCGCATCAGGGGCACCGCCCACGGCCGGTTCCACGTCCGCTGGAGGCGGTCGAGCTTGGGCAGCGACGAGAACCAGTTGAGCATCAACTCGAGGTGCAGGCCGCTCGCCTGCTGAACCTCGAAGCCTTGCTCGGCGAGCCGCTCGTGCACCTCGTCGTAGCTCAGCTCGCTCAGGTGGTCGGGGCTGTACGGACGCTCCGAACGGTCGACCACGTTGGCCAGCCGCCGGCGGTTGGGCGTGGTGAGGATCAGCACGCCGCCGCCGTGCAGCACGCGGCCGAACTCGGCCAGGCCCTTCCGCGGGTCGGGGAGATGCTCGATCAGCTCGCCCGCGAAGAGTGCGTCGAAGGCCTCGTCCCGGAACGGCAGGGGGTGGGCGCCGGCCACCACCCAGTGGACGCTGCCGAACTCGCGCTTGCGCTCGCAGAGCAGGCCGTGCTCCACGTCGGCGGCGACGATCATGAAGGGCCAGTCGGGCCGGATCTCCGTGAAGAGGCTGCGGCCGCACCCGGCGTCCAGCACCCGGGCGCCCTGGGGGATGTGGTCGAGGAAGATCCGCTCCAGCTTGCGCAGCATCGCCGCGTGCAGCTCGAAGAGGAACGGCTCCGCGGGTGTATAGCCGTGCGCGGCGTGGACACGACGGTAGTAGGAGCGCAGCACGGCGGGGTCGGCGACCCGCGCCCCCACGAACCGGTTCTCCACCACCCGCCCGGCGCGCGTCCGCAGCACGAGCTGGATCCCGACGACGGGATCGAAGACGTACCGCGGGTTGTGCCAGCTGTCGACCGCGGGCTGGCGGCCGATCGCGGTCTCCTTCCACACCGAGGCGGGGCCGATGGTCGTGAAGTCGAGCCCGATGGTGGTGAGCGCCTCTCCCTCCGGGAGCGGGAAGACCCAGTACCCGAGATGCGTCTCGGGATGGCTCTCGCGCAGGTGGGAGTAGAGGTCGACGGCCAGGAGATAGCGATCGGCGCGGCGCAGCCGGCTCTCGAACCGCAGCGTCCCCCGCCGGCTCGTGAGGTCCACCATGGGCGTGAGGGGAAGGATCCGCGCCATCGGGTCGCGGCTAAGGATAGCAGACGCGCGGCGAGGTGACCGCGCTCACCGGAGTCGTTGACAGTCAAAGCGCGCGCATGCCAGACTTCGTGGACTCCCGCGAGTTCATGAGACAGGTCGAGCCCCGATGAAGCTCTTGGTGGTCGGGAACGGGGGGCGTGAGCACGCCCTCGTGTGGAAGATCCGCCAGAGCCCCCTCGTCAAGGACGTCTACTGCGCGCCCGGCAACGCCGGGATCGCCACCCTGGCCGACTGCGTCCCCATCGAGACCTCGAACATCGTGGAGCTGGCCGACTTCGCGCAGACCATCAAAGCCGACCTCACCGTCGTCGGCCCCGAGCTGCCCATGGTCCTGGGCATCGCGGACGAGTTCCACCGCCGCGAGCTGCCCATCTTCTGCCCGAGCCGGACCGCGGCGGAGATCGAGGGCTCCAAGGCCTTCGCCCGCGAGTTCATGCACCGGCACGGCATCCCCGCTCCGCATTACGAGATCTGCGATTCCGCGGAAGCGGCGCAGGCCTTCGTGAAGAAGGCGCCCTTCGGGTATCCCTTCGTGATCAAGGCCGACGGGCTGGCGGGGGGCAAAGGCACGCTCCTCGTCCAGGACAAGTCCGAGGCCAAGGCCGCCGTGGAACAGATCATGACCGACAAGAAGTTCGGCGTGGCGGGGGCCAAGGTCATCATGGAGGAGTTCCTCGACGGCGAGGAGATCTCCTTCCTCGTCTTCTCCGACGGGTCCCGGGTGGTGCCCATGGTCTCGGTCCAGGACCACAAGCGGGCCTACGACGGCGACCAGGGACCCAACACCGGCGGCATGGGCACCGTGTCCCCCTCCACGATCCTCAACGTCGACGTCCACAAGCAGATCATGCAGGCCGCTATCAGGGCGTGCTCTACGCCGGCCTCATGATCACCGACGCCGGGCCGCGGGTGCTGGAGTTCAACGCGCGATTCGGGGATCCCGAGACGCAGGTGATCATGGCTCGCATGCGCTCCGACCTGGTGCCGATCCTCCAGGGGGTGGCCGAGGGCCAGCTCAAGGAATCCAAGATCGACTGGGCCAAGGAGCCGGCGGCGTGCGTGGTGCTGGCCTCGAAGGGCTACCCCGAGGCGCCCGAGACCGGCAAGGAGATCCACGGCCTGGACGCCTTCAAGGCCGAGCCGGACGTGATCGTCTACCACGCCGCCACGGACGAGCGCGACGGCAAGCTCGTCACCGTGGGCGGCCGCGTCCTCGGCGTCACCGCGCTGGGCGCCAACCTCGACGCCGCGGTGCAGCGCGCCTACGAGGCCATCGGACGGATCCGCTTCGAGGGGATGTTCTACCGCAAGGACATCGGCCAGCGCGCGCTGGCCAAGCTGCACGCGCCGAGGTGACCCCGATGCGGCGCGCTTCGAGCGTGAAGCCGCTCGTCGGCGTGCTCATCGGCAGCGACAGCGACCTGCCGGTGATGGCCGGCTGCGCCCGCGTGCTCGAAGAGTACGGCATCGGCTACGAGGCGCACGACACGGCCCGCTACGTCCGGGCCGCCGAGGGCCGCGGCCTGCGCGTGCTGGTGGCGGGCGCGGGAGGCGCCGCGCACCTGGCGGGAGCGGTGGCCGCCCATACCAGCCTGCCGGTCATCGGCGTGCCGCTGGCCAGCTCACCCCTGGGCGGCTTCGACGCGCTGCTGGCGACCGTGCAGATGCCGCCGGGCGTTCCGGTGGCCACGATGGGTGTCGGCCCCATGGGGGCGGCCAACGCCGGCCATTTCGCGGTGGCGATCCTCGCCCTGGGCGACGCCGGCCTGCGCCGCAAGCTCCGCGAGCGCCGGCAGCGCGTGGCCGCGGAGATCCTTGTCAAGTCGAGGGATCTCGACCGGCGGCTCCGGGAGATCCCCAAGAGCCGGTAGCCGCCCGTGAACGCCCGGGCCGCGGTGATACTCGCCGCCGGCCTCGCCCTCGTCCTCGACCTGGCCGGGATCACGTGGGGCCTGCCCGCCCGCTGGCACCCGGACGAGAAGGCCGACGTCGCGGCCGAGATGGCGCTGGCACCGCGCCTGCGCCCGGACTCCTTCATCAACCCCTCGCTGCCGCTCTACGCGATGGCGCCCGCGCTGGGGCTTCAGGCGCGCCTCGGCCAGGCGGCCCTGCTGCGCGGGCGCGCCGCCGATGCGCTGCTCCTGGGCCGGGCGCTCGCCGCGCTGGCCGGAGCGGCGGCGGTCGCCGTCCTCGGCTTGGCCGCCCTGCGCGCGCACCCGCGACTCGGCGCCTGGCCCGCGTTTCTCTTCGCGCTGATGCCGGGGGCGGTGAACCTCTGTCACTTCGCGACGCCGGAGCCGTGGCTGCTCCTCGGCACCGCCGTCACGCTGGCCCTCGCCCTGGGCCACTTGCGGGGAGAGGTGCCGGCGTGGGCGCTCGGCCTGGGTCTCGGCCTCACGGCCTCGACCAAGTACACCGCCGCCGCGCTCCTCCTCCCTGCGCTGGCGGCGGTGTGGCTCCGCGAGCCGGCCGGCGCTCAGCCCGAGCCTCGCCGGCGGCTTCTTCCGATCGTCGCCGGAGCGCTGCTCGTCGCGGGGCTCGCGCTGGCGCTCGGCGGGGCCGCGCCGCTCGCCGCGCGCCTCCACCTCAAGGACGCGCGGCTCCTGCACCCCGAGCACGCCCTCGGGTTCGCGCACCGGCTCGAGGCCGTGCTCCTCGCCGGCGGCGCCGGCCTTGCGCTCCTTCGCGCTCTGGCCCGGCGGCGGACCTGGGCCGCGCGACTGGCTCGCGAGGAAGCCGCGGTGGCGCTCGTCGCGGCCGCGGCCGGCTTCTTCGTCGGCACGCCGTACGCTCTGCTGGACCCGCAGGCCTTCCTGAGTGACCTCGCCTTCAACCACCAGACCCGCTTCGAGTACAAGGGCCTCGTCGGCGCCTCTACGTCCTACCTGCCCTACCTGCGGCTGCTGGCCGACGCGCTCACCGGTCCCTTCTTCGCGGCGATGGCCGCGGGCGCGGTGCTGGCCGCGGGGCGGGCCCTCGGCCGCGACGCAGCGGCCGCGGTCGTGCTCTCGGCCCTGGTGGCGCCCTACCTGCTCGTGGCCTCCTCCGGGCACCAGGCCATGCGCTTCCTGGCGCCGGCGCTGCCCGCGGCGGCCTGGCTGGCCGCGATGGGGCTGGCCGGCCTGCCCTCCCCCGTCGCGCGGCGCGCGGCGTCCGTCCTCGTCCTCGCCCGGGCCGGGCTCGGGTCGGCCCTGGTGATACGGCTCTTCTTCGTCGATTCGCGGCTCGCCGCCGAGCGCTGGATCGAGGCCCATGTGCCCGCGGGCGCCACGCTCGATCTCATCGCCAACAACCCCGGCTACGCGCCCGCGATGCCGCCCGGCCGGGCCCTGCGCGTCGTGCCGACCCTGTCCCGCGAGATGGCGCCGCCCGGGCGCTTCGCGGAAGCGGCCGAGCGCTACCCGGCCGAGGCCTCGCCGTGGCTCATCCTCACCGCCTCCTACTACGAGCGCTTCCTCGAGCATCCCGGGCAGAAGCCGGAGCGGACGGCCTTCTTCGGCGGCCTCCTCGAGGGCCGGGGCGGCTTCGAGGTCGCCGCGCGCTTCGGGCAGCGGGGATGGCGGCGCCCGCCGGTGGAGTTCGTGGACCCGGAGATAGTGATACTGAAGAGGAAAGGGCCGGGCTAGCGCTTCTCGTCGGCCGGGGCGGCGGGACGGGCCACGAGCTGCACCTTCGACGCCTTGAGGTAGGCGACGCTGCCCGTCACCTCGAGCCGCCCTTCCACCTCGAGCCAGCGGCCGGTATCGGCCTTGCTCCCGGGGTCGAGGTCGAAGCCCTTGCCCTTCGGCGCCCGTCCCGTCACCCAGACCGCATGCTCGCCGTCCTGGAGAACCCAGTCGCCGCCGCTCCGTCGCGTCTCGGCGGGGAGGTCGCCGAAGAGATTGGCGCCGCGGAATCGCCCGACGATGCGCACGCTCTTGCCGGCGGCCTCGAGGGGCCGAGCCAGCGCGTCGCCGATCGTCGCGGTCCTCCCGCGGCGCGCCTCGCCCGCGCGGTAGTTCTCGATGTCGACCACGCCGGTGGCGGTGATCGAGCCGCGCGGCCACTCCGGGCGGCGGTCGGGAAGGGCGGGCAGGTCGGGATCATCGCACACGCTGGTCGGGATCGGCGGCTGGCAGAGCGGGCAGCAGCTCCCCTGGCGGTCGGGGAGAACCCGGATGATTCCGGTCACCTCGATGCGGTGGCCCAGCTGCTCTCGAAGGCCGACCGCGCTCAGCTCGACGACGGGGATGAGCATGAGCTGAGCGCCGCCGTCGCTCAACCGCCACCGGTCACCGGGCAACAGGTCGAGGTAGCCGCGCGTGACGACATTGCGGCGCTGGTAGTCGTCCGGGCTCATCGCGAGCACCGTCAGCTCTTCCGGCTGCGCCGGTCCGTACACCCGGCGCGGTGTCGGGTACTTGAAGGGCGACGGCGTTGCCTGGGTGGGCGGCGGCTGGGCGTGACCGGCGGCGGCGAGAAAGACGAGGACGGGGACGAGGACCGCCCGCAGGGGGCGCACCGGCGGACCCTTCAGGTCCCGACGCGGAAGCGCAGGACGTCGGCCGCGCCGTCGAACTGCTTCCCGGGCCGGGCGACCAGGGTCAGCCCGTCGAGGTCCGAGATGCCCGGCAGCAGCATCAGCTCGATCTGGCGCCCGGGGCGCAGAACGTCACCCGGGTCGACGGTGAGGGCGCGGCGGCCCTGGTCGTAGCTCAGCTTGACGCCGTCGAACTCGCGATCGCCGGGCAGGACCGGGCCCACGTAGCGCAGCATCACGTGGTCCTTGAAGGTCGCCTCGTCCATGTCCTTGTTGAACTGGACGACGAAGCGGCTGTCGGAGGGCACGTCGCCCTCCCCGTCGAGGGGCAGGGCGAACACGACGACCGGCGGGACCTTCGGCCTCTCGGGTGGGGGCGGGGGCGGGGCGGCGTCGGCGGTGGGCCGGGGCGGGTCGGTGATGCGGACCTGCATGGCCTTGATGTAGGTGACGCCGTTCCTCGTCTCCGGGCGGCCCACGACCTCGATCCACTTGCCGGTGTCGCGCTTGAGGCTCGCGTCCAGCTCCCAGCCCGGGCCCTTGGGCTTGCGCCCGCTCACCCATACCGCATAAAGGTCGTCCTTGATCACCCAGTCCGACGAAGCGCGCTCGCTGCGGGCCGGGAGGTCGCCGTAGAGGTTGCGGCCGCGGAACTTCCCGACCACCCGCACGGTCTGACCGTCCTGCTTGCCGGGACGGCTGACCAGGCCCTCCAGGTTGGCCTCGACGAACTTGAGCGGGCCCTTGATCTCCTCCGGCGGGCCCAGGAACTGCCAGAACGTGATGGCGACGCGGGCCTGGGTGGGATCGCCGCCGCTGACCTGCAGCTCCTGCGCGAGCCCGGTGATCTGGGTCTCCCGGCCCAGGAACTTCATGGCGTCCGACTCGAACTCCGCCCCGATCTCGGGCACCGGCTGCAGCAGGGCGGTGTTGATCATGGAGTCGGTGAGCACGTAGGTGCGGCGCGCCTGGATCGCGGTCGAGATCTCGAGCCGGCCGCTCGTGCGCACCGACCGGTTGCTGTACGCCATCGGGTTCTGCACCAGGTCGGACAGCGACACGTCCACCGGCGTGCCGTAGAGCGCTTCGTAGCGGTTGAGGACGGGGTCTTCCTGGGCCAGCGCAGTGAGGGCGGCGAGCAGGACCAGGGCCGCGCCGGCACCGATGGTCCCCCACCGCATGGATCAATGCTACCATGCGCCAACCCCAGGCCGTCCGAGCGCACCCTGGAGGACTCTCATGGCCCTCGAGACAGTGGCGCCTCCCGCCCCGGAGTTCAAGCCCTACGTTCTCGACACCGCCTCGCCGGCCGAGTTCACGCCGCGGGCGGTCGTCCTGGGGATGCTGTTCGGGATCATCTTCGGGGCGGTCACCGTCTACGTCGGGCTCCGGGCAGGGCTCACGGTGGCCGCGTCGATCCCCATCGCCGTGCTCTCGATCTCGTTGTTGCGCGCCCTCGGCCGGGCCACCATCCTCGAGAACAACATCGTCCAGACGACCGGCTCGGCCGGAGAGTCGGTGGCGGGGGGCGTGATCTTCACCCTGCCCGCGCTCATCTTCCTCGGCTTCCAGCTCGAATACACGCGGATCCTGCTCCTGGCCATCATCGGCGGGATCCTCGGCGTTCTGTTCATGATCCCGCTGCGGCGCCAGCTCATCGTGAAGGAGCACGGCAACCTGCTCTACCCGGAGGGCACGGCGTGCGCGGACGTGCTGATCGCGGGGGACAAGGGCGGCTCGTTCGCGAGCCGGGTCTTCTACGGCCTCGGCATCGGGAGCCTCTACACACTGCTCCAGAACTCGAACGCGTTCGCGATCGTGAGGGAGACGCCGACCTACAATCCCGGTTGGCTGCCCGGGGCCTCGCTGCGGGCGGCCATCACCTCCGAGTACCTCGGCGTCGGATACATCATCGGCCCCCGCATCGCGGGCGTGATCTTCGCCGGCGGCGTCTTCTCGTGGCTGGTGATGATGCCGGCGATCAAGTTCTTCGGGAGCCTCGTCCCCACCCCGATCTACCCGAGCACGCTGCCCATCGCCCAGATGTCCTCCGACCAGCTCTGGCAGTACTACATCCGCTACATCGGGGCGGGCGCGGTGGCCGCCGCCGGCCTCATCACCCTCATCAAGACCACCCCCACCATCGTGGGCGCGCTGCGCGCGGGCGCCGCCGACCTCCGCCGCACGGACACGGGGGCCCCCACGAGCCGGGGCCGCACCTCGCGCGACCTCCCGATGACGCTGGTCCTGGCCGGCTCGGCCGTGGTCGTGGCCCTCATGTGGGCCTTCCTGACCTTCAAGCCCGTGCCGGGGGCGCCGACCGGCTTCTTCGCCAACCTGATCGCGTCGCTCCTCGTGGTCGTGTTCGGCTTCCTGTTCGTGACGGTGTCCTCGCGCATCGCCGGCCTCATCGGCACCTCGTCGAACCCCATCTCCGGCATGGCCATCGCCACGCTCATGGCGACCTGCGCGCTGTTCCTGCTCGCGGGGTGGACCGCGCCCGCCTATGGCGCCCTGGCCCTGACCATCGGCGGCACCGTCTGCATCGCGGCCGCCAACGCGGGCAACACGTCGCAGGACCTGAAGACGGGGTTCCTGGTGGGAGCGACGCCGGCCGCGCAGCAGAAAGGCCTCTTCCTGGGCGTGCTCGCGTCGTGCTTCGCGATCGGGATGACGCTCATCCTCATGAACAAGGCGCTCGAGAAGTTCGTACCCGCCGACCTGGCGGTCGACGTCGCCCGGCCCCCCGAAGGCGTCAACGTGGAATCGACGAGCTTTCCGCACGATGGCCGGACCTACGCGCTGCTGAACGTGATCGGCTCCACGACGATCGCCGAGGGGAAGTATTTGCTGGACCCGGCCACCGGCCGGGTCGAGCTGCAGTGGATCCAGGGCATCGGCAGCCAGGACGCCCCGGCTCCCCAGGCGCGCCTGATGTCGGTCGTCATCAACGGTATCCTGAACCGCCGGCTGCCCTGGGGGCTCGTCCTGCTCGGGGTGTTCCTGGTGGCGGCGGTGGAGCTGCTCGGGATCCGCTCGCTGAGCTTCGCGGTCGGGTCGTACCTGTCGATCGGGACCACGGCCGCCATCTTCTGCGGCGGCGTCGTGCGCTGGCTGGTGGAGCGCGAGACGAAGACCGACGACGAGGCGAGCCCCGGCGCCCTCTACGCGAGCGGCCTCATCGCCGCCGGTGGCATCATGGGCCTGCTCGCGATCTGCGTGAAGCTGCTGGCGAGCGTCCAGCAGAAGGTCGCCTGGCTCGCGTGGCTCCCGACGCAGTGGGGCAAGGTCGGCGAGAAGCTGGGCCTGGCCGGCAGCTCGGCGCTGGGGATGCTGACCTTCGGCGCGCTCGCCTTCTCGCTCTACTACTTCGCGCGCAAGCCGCTGGATGAGGGCGGGAAGGACTAGGAATCACCCCGGAGGGCGCCCTCGCCCTCCGGGGCCGGTAAGCTGTTGGGATTCGCCAGGTCTCGACGGCGTTCGGAAACGCCCGCCCAGCGGCCTCCCTCCGGGCCCCGGGGAACTACCCGGGACTGTCAGGAGGCTATCCAGGTGGAACGGCGCCTCGTTGACTACGCTGAGGTCGCAACCTAAGCGTCAGCCACCTCGCGGGGTTTATGGCAACTGTCCACTGGACCACCTCCTTTCTCGCGTAGCGCGAGTTTATGAAGAGTGGGCAGGGGGTGTCAAGAGGGAAAGCGCCATAAGTGGCGTTGACCCTGGACGAAAACCCAATGCATTGCGTACACGCCCGCGATGAGACGGGCGCCACTTGACACGTCCGCAGAGCGCGTGCTACCGTCCCGAGCGTCCCCGCCCCTTCCCACAAGTACAGGCACTTGAGTTACTTGGGGCGAGTGCAGCACATGAAGCTGAAGGTCCTCGGCTGCTACGGCGGCAACATCCCGGGCCACGGGATGACCTCGTTGCTGATCAACGATACCCTGGCCCTGGACGCCGGCTGGGTCTCCGAGGCGCTGTCCCTGAAGGAGCAGGTCAAGGTCAAGGACATCCTGATCTCGCATTCCCATCTCGACCACACCTGCACGCTGCCCTTCCTCATCGACAACAACTTCTCCGCCCCCGGCTTCTCGCTGAAGATCTACGCCATCCCCGAGGTCGTGGCCTCCATGCGCGCCCACCTCTTCAACAACCACACCTGGCCCGACTTCACCTCCCTCCCCAACGACCTCACGCCGGTGCTGAAGCTCATCGAGATCGCCCCCGAGCACCCGTTCACGATCAACGGCCTCACGGTGCGGGCGGTGAAGGTCTCCCACATCGTCCCCACCGCCGGTTACATCGTGGAGGACAAGAAGGCCGCCATCGCGTTCTCGAGCGACACCGGGCCCACCCAGCGCTTCTGGGAGGTGGTGAACGGCATCAAGAACCTGAAGGTGGTGATCACCGAGACGTCCTTCCCCAACGAGCTGCAGGACCTCGCCGACGTCTCCGGCCACCTCACCCCGGCCACCCTCGACACGGAGCTCGACAAGCTGAAGAAGGACGTGCCCATCTACCTGTACGGGGGCAAGCCGAAGCACCTGAAGACGATCAAGCAGCAGCTCCGCGCGCTCAAACGGCGCAAGCTGCAGATGCTCGTGCAAGGAAAGACTTACAGGTTCTAGAACCTGCCGCGTGCAGAACCTGGCGCGAATGCGGCGCGAATGTGGCGCATTCGCGTTCTTACACCCGTGAGCGGCCCAGGCTGACCAGGCTGCCCACGACGCCCACCGCCATCCCGCCCGCCACGATCAGCAGGCAGACCTCGGAGGGGAGCAGCACCACCGCCCGGCCGAGGAGATCGGAGGCGGCCAGGGCGTCGCGGGCGAACATCCGGAACGCGATCCACAGCATCCCCACCGAGATCGCTCCTCCGAGGGCGCCCTGGATCATCCCCTCTACCACGAAGGGGCCGGTGACGTAGGCCCGGGTGGCGCCGACGAGGCGCATGATGTCGAGCTCGTCCTGGCGGGCGTACACGGTCAGGCGGATCACGTTGGAGATCGTGAACACGCCGGCCAGGACCAGGATCCCGCCCAGGAACGCGCCCAGCCCGCGCACCAGGCGCACCGCCGTCGACAGCCGCTCGATCCACAGCAGATCGTACTGGGCCTCTTCCACGCCCGGGGCGTGCTCGAAGTCGTGGACGAGCCGCTGCACCTCGGCCGGCGACTGGTGGTCGGGCTTCAGCGACACCTCGACCGAGGCCGGAAACGGGTTGTCGCCCAGGTCCTCGGGCAGCGTGCGCAGGTCGTGGAACAGCGAGCGGAAGCGCTCCAGGGCCTGCTCGTGGCTCACCAGCTCCATCGTGTCCACGGCCGGGTCGTCCTTGAGGCGGTCGAGCAGCATGGTCCGGATCCGATCCTCCACCGAGTCGTCGAGGTAGAACGTGACCTGCACCTTGTGCGTCCAGCGCGCGACCACCTCGTTGAGGTTGCTGGCCACGGTGAGGAACGCCCCCAGCACGAAGAGGCTCACCGCCATCGTGCCCACCGAGAGCGCGTTGATGAAGCGGCTGCGCCAGAGGCTCGTCACCGCCTCGGCGAAGAAGTAGGCCAGGGCGCGGAGCGCCGTCATGGCGCGGGATTATAATCCGCCGCGCATGTCCATCCTGGTGGGAGTGGCCGGGGGGACCGGCTCCGGCAAGACCTCATTCGCCGAGAAGCTGCTCGTCCACCTCGGCCCCGCCCGCTGCGTCACCATCGCCCAGGACGCCTACTACAAGGACGGCAGCGCGCTCACCCCCGAGGCCCGCGCCGCCATCAACTACGACCATCCGGACGCCTTCGACACCTCGCTCCTCATCCAGGACCTGCGCGACCTCAAGGCGGGCCGCCCGGTGCCCCACCTCACCTACGACCACGCCGCCTACTCGCGGCGCGTGCTGCCCGACCCGCTGACCCCGCGGCCGGTCATCCTGCTCGAGGGCATCCTGATCCTGGCCGAGGAGCCGCTCCGGCGGCTCATGGACATCAAGCTCTTCATCGACACCGACGCCGACGTGCGGATCCTGCGCCGGCTGCGCCGCGACCTGAAGGAGCGCGGGCGGACCTTCGATTCGGTGGAGAAGCAGTACCTGGTGTCGGTGCGCCCCATGCACCTCGAGTTCGTGGAGCCCTCGAAGCGCTACGCGGACCTCATTGTTCCTGAAGGCGCCGAGAACCAGGTCGCCCTGGACCTGGTCGCCGCCCGTGTTGCGGCAATGCTCGCCCGTTGACCTGGTCCCCGCCCGTGTGACCGCAATGCTCGGCCGCTAGCCGTGCTTCCCTCTCCCCTCGGGCAGACGGAAGGTCAGGGGTACGTTACCCCGCGACGACCCGGCCGTGATCGAGCGTGATCACGCGCTTGCCCATCCGCTGGATCATCTCCCGGTCGTGCGTGGCCACGAGCACCGTCGTGCCCCGGGCGTTGACCTCCCGGAAGAGAGCCATGATCTCCTGGGCCATGTCGGGGTCGAGGTTCCCGGTCGGCTCGTCGGCGAGCAGCAACATCGGCTCGTTGATGAGGGCGCGGGCGATGGCCACCCGCTGCTGCTCGCCCCCCGAGAGCTGCATCGGGTAGGCATGCATCTTGTGGTGCAGCCCCACCGCCTTCAGGGCGGCGAAGGCGCGCCGCTTCTGCTCGCGGCCGGGCACGGCCAGGATGCGCAGGACGAAGGCCACGTTCTCGAGGATCGTCTTGCGCTTGAGCAGCTTGAAGTCCTGGAAGACGACGCCGATGCTGCGCCGCAGCTCCGGGATCTGGCCGTCGGGGATTGCCGTGACGTTGCGGCCCCCGACCAGGATCTGCCCCTGGGTGGGCAGCTCCTCGCGGAAGACCAGCTTCAGGAAAGTGGTCTTGCCGGCGCCCGAGGCCCCGGTGAGGAAGCAGAACTCCCCCTTCGCCACGTGGAGGGTGACGTCGGAGAGGGCGCTCGACTCGCGGTCGTACTGCTTGTAGACATGGAAGGCCTGTATCATCACCAGACTGGGGGCTGCTGGCGGCGCACCCCCCAGACCCCCCGCGCGGCTGCGCGGGAGTGGACCCCGCTCCGCCGCGCAGCCTTGGCCGCTGCCGATTATATGGGTGACGCTCCGGCGGTCACGTTCACTCAGGTGCTGCGCCACGGCGCGTTCCGGCGGCTCTGGATCGCCCAGCTCGTGAGCCAGCTCGGCGACTGGCTGGCCCTGCTCGCGCTCTTCAGCCTGGTCGCCTTCCGCCGCCGCGGCTCGCCCGCCGCCGTGAGCGGGATCTTCGTTGCCTTCATCCTCCCCTTCGCGCTCCTCGGCCCCGCCGCCGGAGTCCTCGTGGACCGTTGGCGGCCCCGGACGACGATGATCGGGAGCGACCTCGTGCGCGCGGCGCTCGCCGTCCTCCTGGCCGTCGCGGCAACGCTGCCCCAGCTCTACCTCCTCGTCTTCGGCCTCAGCGCCGCCTCCGCCTTCTTCAACCCGGCGCAGACGGTGGCGATCCCGCTCCTCGTCGGCCGCGAGGAGCTGCTGGTGGCCAACGCCCTCGGCTCGCAGACCATGCACCTCACCAAGGTGGTGGGACCGGCCATGGCCGGGGTGCTGGTGGCCGCGCTGGGCGAGAAGGCCTGCTTCTTCGTCGACGCGGCCACGTTCGTCTTCTCGGCCGCGATGATCTCCACGCTCACCATCCACCGGGAGGAGCGCGGAGCCGCGCCGGCGCGCTCCGTCCTCGCCGAGCTTGCCCAGGGTCTCCGATTCGTGGCCGGGCATGCGGCCATCGTCTTCGTGATCGTGACCACGGTGGCGGCCATCCTGGCCGCCGGCCTCTTCGACGCCCTCATCGCCATCTACGTCCGCGACGTGCNNNNGTACGATCGCCGGCGCCTACCTGGTGGGCCGCTTCGGCCAGGAGGTGCCGCGGGTCCGCCTGGTGGCCCTCGGGATCGTCGGCTGCGGGATCGGCATCCTCGGCATCGCGGTCTCCGCCCGCCTGGAAGCGGCCCTCGCCGCCAGCCTCGTCCTCGGGCTGGCCGCCGCCGCCGTCTTCGTGCCCTCGCAGACGCTGCTGCAGGAGGACACGCCGCCCGCGATGCTGGGCCGCGTGAGCGCGACGTTCACCACCACGATCACCGTGGCCCAGCTGGTGGGGATCCTCAGCGCCGGCCGGCTGGCCGGCTGGGTGGGAATCCGCAACCTCTACTACGGCGTCGCCGCCGCCCTGTTCGCGGTGGGGCTGGCCGGCTACGCCGTGGCCCGCGGGTGGGCGGGCCGGGAGGTCGGGGCGGAGACGACGCCGTGAAGGCCGTCGTGATGGGCGGGCATGGCGGGCCCGAGGTGCTGCACTACGAGGACGCGCCGGATCCGCTTCCCTCTCACGGCGAGGCCCTGCTGCGCGTGAGAGCCTGCGCCCTCAACCACCTCGACGTATGGATTCGCCTCGGCCAGGCCGGCCGTCCGGTTCCTCTGCCCCACATCCTCGGCAGCGACATCGCAGGCGAGATCGTCTCCCTCGACCGCCCCGTTCCCGGTCTCGCCGCCGGCCAGCGGGTGATGCTGTCCCCGGGCGTGTCCTGCGGCCGCTGCCGCATGTGCCTGGCCGGCGAAGACGGCTCGTGCCGCGAGTACCGCATCCTCGGCTTCCAGCTTCCCGGCGGCTACGCGGAGCTCGTGCGGTGTCCCGCCGCCAACGTCATCCCGCTGCCCGACGGCATCGCCTTCGAGGCCGCGGCCGCCTTTCCGCTCGCCTTCCTCACCGCGTGGCGGATGCTCGTGCGCCGGGCCGCGGTGCGCCCGGGGGAGGACGTGCTCGTGTGGGCGGCGGGCAGTGGCGTAGGCGTGGCCGCGATCCAGATCGCCAAGGTCTTCGGGGCCCGCGTCATCGCCACCGCGGGGACGGAAGAGAAGCTGGCCCGCGCCCGCGCGCTCGGCGCCGACGAGGTGGTCGAGCACCGCAGCGGCGACGTCGTGGCCGAGGTGCGCCGGCTGACCGGGCGCAAGGGCGCCGACGTCGTCGTGGAGCACGTCGGGCAAGCGACCTGGGAGCGTTCCATCCTCTGCCTCGCTCACCGGGGCCGCCTCGTCACCTGCGGGGCCACCACGGGCCCGCAAGCGACGACCGATCTGCGTCATCTCTTCGCCCGGCAGCTCTCGATCCTCGGGTCCTACATGGGAAGCAAGGCCGACCTGCTCGACGCGGCCGCCCTGTTCTTCGCGGGCCGGCTGCGCAGCGTCGTGCACGCCGCGCTGCCGCTCGCGGAGGCGCGGCGGGCCCACGAGATGCTGGAAGCGTCCGAGCACTTCGGGAAGATCGTGCTGCGGGTGTGAGCGAGTTCCGTCCCGCCCCGTTCCTGGCCGGCGGCCATCGCCAGACCCTCCTCGGCTACTGGTGGCGGCGGCGCCTCCGCTGGAGGCTCCCCGCCGAAGACCTGGTGGTGGAGGCGGACGGGGGCATCCGGCTGCTGTTGCGGGCGAGCTGGCAGGCAGAGCACGCGGTGCGGCCGACCCTGGTCCTCGTTCACGGCCTGGGCGGCTGTGACCGCTCGACGTACTCGGTCGCCACGGGAACGCTGGCCTGGCGCCTCGGCTGGAACGTCGTCCGCATGAACATGCGGGGAGCGGGAGAGTCGGAGGCGCTCTGCCCGCGCCTCTACCACGCCGGGGTCGACACCGACCTGCTGGCCGTCCTCGACGCGATGGCGACGCGCACGCCGTCGCTGGCCATCGCCGGCTTCTCGCTCGGGGCCAACGTGGCGCTGCTCGCGCTCGGCCGCCAGGCGTCACGCATCCCGCGCGGGGTGTTCGCGGCCGCGGCGGTCTCTCCTCCGGTGGACCTCGCGGCGTGCGCGGACGCGCTCGGCCGGGGCGGCAACCGCGTATACGAGCGGCACTACGTCCGCGACCTCAAGCGCGCGTATCGCCGCCGGCAGTCCCGGCTGCCCGACGTCTACGAGACGGGCCTCGAGCAGGGAGTGCGGACGATCCGCGAGTACGACGACGCGATCACCGCCCGCTACGGCGGCTTCCGCGACGCGGCCGACTATTACGAGCGCTCCAGCGCGGGCCCGCACCTGCTGGGGATCGACCGCCCCACCCTGCTCCTCGGGACCGCCGACGACCCCATGATCCCCGTGGACTCGGTCATCCGCTGGCCGCTGCCTCCCTCCGGCCTCGTCCAGCGCGAAATCCTGTCCACCGGCGGCCACGTCGGGTTCGTGGCCCCCACCTCGGCCCCCGGGCGCTTCTGGGCCGCCGAGCGGGTCATGGAGTTCCTGGAGCCTCTCCGGCCAACGACCCCGGCTCACGCGGCCCTGGCGGCTCACGAATCCAGTGTCGATCCCTAGGGCCCGGCCCGCAGCCCGAGAACGAAGGCGCCGAAGGAGGCCAGGCTCACCGCCGTCCGCGCCCAATGAAGACGGCCCCAGCGCGTCAAGAGGCGATCGGCTTCCGGGGACGAGCGGTCGAGCCCGGGATCGAGGAGGCGGCGATTCGTGGGCCTGATCACGATCAGGGTGAACGGCACCGAGAAGAGGAGAAGCAGCCCGCCGACGGCCCAGAACGGTCCGTCGCCGGCCAGCCAGGCGACGAGGGCCCCCATCGAGCCCAGGAGGGCGAGGATCGACTGCATCAGGGCCGCCCGCTTGTAGCTGGGCCCGAACTCGGTCACGGCGAGGACGGTCCCGCATTGCATCCGCGCCGGATGCTCGACGAGGCTGACGTAGAGGGCCGCCCCGCTGAAGAGGCCGGCGGCCCAGACGGCGATCCACTGCGATGCTTCATTCATGTTGGCTCCCCGGGCTCAACCCGCCAGCAGCGGCTGGAGCACCTTCCACACGGTCTCGGCCAGCATCCGATGGCCTTCGGCGGTGGGATGGATCCCATCGGGCTGGTTCAAGCGCGGCACTCCCGCCACCCCCTGGAGCAGGAAGGGCACGAGCACCACGCCGTTCTTCTCCGCCAGGCCCGGGTACACTCCCCGGAAGCGGCGGGCGAACTCCGCTCCGTAGTTGGGCGGCGCCTGCATGCCCACCAGGACCAGCCGGGGCGGCGACGGCCGCTGGCGGGCCCGGTCGAGGATGGCCTGGATGTTGGCCGCGGTGGTGTCGGGATCCTGGCCGCGCAGCGCGTCGTTGCCTCCCGTCTCCAGGACCAGTACCGCCACCGGCTGGCCCAGCAGCCAATCGATCCTCCGTCGGGCGCCGGCGGACGTCTCGCCGCTCACGCCGGCGTTGATCACCCGGTAGCGCAACCCCGACTCGTCGATCTTGCGCTGGATGAGAGCGGGAAAGGCTTGATCCGGATCGAGACCGTAGCCCGCGGTGAGGCTGTCGCCCACGAACAACACGACGGGAGCGTCGGAGGGGGAGGCCGCCGGCCCCGCGGCTGCAGAGGCGGCGGGGACGGGAGAAGATGAAGGAGACGGCCGGCAGGCCGCGGCCAGGGCCAACGCGAGCATCGCCGGCCCGGCCACAACTTTTGACGCGCCGGAGGCGTCGGTGGTGAATGTGAACGAGCCCATGCTGCGCTGCGAGTCCCTCGGCCAGACCTACCACTCCGGCGGGGGGGAGCTGACCGTCCTGAAAAATATCACGTTCGCGCTGGAGCCCGGCGGCTTCCTCGCCATCGCCGGCCCCTCCGGCAGCGGCAAGAGCACGCTGCTCGGCCTGCTGGCCGGCCTCGACCGGCCCCGCCAGGGACGCGTCCTCCTCGACGGCCAGGACCTCGGCCCCCTCAGCGAGGACCAGCGCGCGCGGCTGCGCGCCGAGAAGGTCGGCTTCGTCTTCCAGTCCTTCCACCTCATCCCCACCCTCACCGCGCGCGAGAACATCCAGGTCCCCCTCGAGCTGCGGGGAGAGGAGGCGGGGGCGCGCGCCCGGGCGGACGAGCTGCTGGCCCGGGTCGGCCTCGGCGGCCGCGGCCATCACTATCCGGCCCAGCTCTCGGGGGGCGAGCAGCAGCGCGTGGCCCTCGCCCGCGCCTTCAGCCACCGCCCGCGCATCCTCTTCGCCGACGAGCCCACCGGCAACCTCGACGCCGCCACCGGGGCCACGGTGATCGGCCTCATGAGCGAGCTGAACCGCGAGCTGGGCACCACCCTCGTCCTCGTCACCCACGATCCCGACCTCGCGGCCCGGGCCCGGCGCATCATCCGCCTGGCCGACGGCGCGGTCGTGCACGACTCGGCGGCCGCGTGAGGCCGTTCGTCCTCGCCATGGCCTGGCGGGAGAGCCGCGCCTCGCTGCGCCGCATGGCGCTGCTCCTCGCCTCGATCGGGGTCGGGGTGGCCGCGCTCGTGGCCATATCCTCGTTCACCGACAGCCTGCAGGAATCCGTGCGGGAGCAGGCGCGGGCCCTGCTCGGGGCCGACCTCGTCCTCGGCAGCGCCAACCGGTTCTCCCCGCCCGCCGAGCGGGAGCTGCAGAAGATCGTCGGCGAGGCGCCGCGGGCCGAGGTGTCCCGCCTGGTGCGCTTCGCGGCGATGGCCTACGTGCCCCGCACGGCGGGGACGCGGCTGGTGCAGGTGACGGCGGCCGAGGGCGGCTATCCCTTCTACGGGCACATCGAGACGAGCCCACCCGGGCTGTGGGAACGGCTCCCCGAGCCCGGCGGTGTCCTGGTCGATCCCGGCCTCTTGAGCGCCCTGGACGCGAAGGTGGGCGACACGCTCGCGCTCGGCGACGCCCGGCTGGTGATCCGCGGCGTCGTCACGAGCATGCCGGGCGACGTCGCCGTGCGCTCCGCCCTCGGGCCCCGTGTCTTCATGTCCGCCCGCGACCTCGACGCCACCTCGCTGCTCGGCTTCGGCGCCCGGGCCCGCTACGAGGCGTACCTGGAGCTGCCCGCCGCCGCCGACCCTCAACGGCTGGCCCTGCGCCACCGTCCGGTGCTGGCCGCGGAGCGGGTCAGCCTGCGCACGGTGTCGGAGGACGAGGAATCGCTCAACGAGACCCTGGGCCGGCTCGGACGTTACCTGGCCCTCGTGGCGCTGGTGGCCTTGCTCCTCGGGGGACTGGGCGTGGCCAGCGCGGTCCACGTCTTCATCAAGAGGAAGATCGAGACGGTGGCGGTGTTGCGCTGCCTGGGCGCCACCGGCCGCGGCGTCCTGGCCGTGTACCTCGTCCAGGCCTCGGTGCTCGGCCTCATCGGCGCCGCGCTCGGCGTGGCCGCGGGGCTGGCCGTTCAGGCCGTGTTGCCGCTGACGATGGCGGGGCTGCTGCCGGTGGAGGTGCGCTTCTCGCCCTCGTGGCCGGCGGTTGCCGCCGGGCTCGCCGTGGGATTGTGGGTCGCGGCCGCCTTCTCGCTCATCCCCCTGCTGTCCATCCGCCACGTGTCGCCCCTGGTCGTGCTGCGCCGGGCGTACGAGACCGAGGGACGAGCGCGCCGCGACCCGGTGCAGATGCTGGCCGTGGCCGGCCTGGCCGCTAGCGTCGTGATCCTCGCCGTGCTCGAAGCGCCTACCCGCCGGACGGGGGCGGGCTTCGCGTTCGGCATCGGCCTGGCCCTGGCGGCGCTGTGGGCGGCCGGCCTGGCCCTGACGTGGGCCCTGCGCCGCTTCTTCCCGGCGCGATGGCCGTACCTGTGGCGCCAGGGGGTCGCCAACCTCTACCGGCCCGCGAACCAGACGGTGATGGTGGTGCTGGCCCTGGGCTTCGGCGCGTTCCTGCTGGACACGCTCTTCCTGGTCCAGCACAACCTGCTCCGCGACCTGAGGGTCGACGCGGGGGGAGACCGGCCCAACCTCGTGCTCTTCGACATCCAGCCCGACCAGCGGGCGGGTGTCGAGGCGGCGCTGCGCCGGGCGGGGCTGCCGGTCCGGGAGTCGGCGCCCATCGTGCCCATGCGGATCCAGTCCGTGAAGGGGCAGAGCGCGGGAGCGTTCCTCGCCACCAGCGCCGTGCCGCGTTCCCGCCGCGGCCGCCGCGGCGAGCCGAACCCGTGGACGCTGCGGCGTGAGTACCGCAGCACCTACCGCGATGCGCTCACCTCGAGCGAGAAGACGGCGGCCGGCGGGCCCTGGCCGCCCGCCGGCTGGCGCGGTGCCGCCGGCCCGGTGCCGATCTCGATCGAGCGGGAGGTGGCCACCGAGCTGGGGGTGGGCGTCGGCGACGAGATCGTGTGGGACGTGCAGGGCCGCGCCATCACCACGCGCGTGTTCCACCTGCGCGAGGTGAGCTGGGCCCGCTTCGAGCCGAACTTCTTCGTCGTCTTCCCCTCGGGACCGCTCGACACGGCCCCCCAGAGCCTGGTGACCCTCAGCCGCGCCGACGACCCGCGGGTCCGGGCCGACGTCCAGCGGCGGATCGTCGAAGCCTTCCCCAACGTCACCGCCCTGGACCTGGCCCAGGTCCAGCAGGCCCTGGACCGCATCGTGTCCCGGGTGGCCCTGGCCATCCGGTTCATGGCCCTGTTCAGCCTGGCGACCGGCGCGGTGGTGCTGCTGGGTGCGGTGGCGACCAGCCGCTACCAGCGGCTCCGGGAAGCCGTCCTGCTCAAGACGCTGGGGGCCACCCGAGGGCAGCTCCTCCGGATCGCCTTCACCGAGTACGTCTGCCTGGGAGGGCTCGCCTCCCTCACGGCGCTGCTCCTCGCCACCGTAGCCGCCTGGGCGCTCGTCCGCTTCGTCTTCGAGTCGCGCTTCTCGCTGCCCGCGACATCGCTGACGCTCACCGCCCTGGCGGTCGTGACCCTGACCGTCCTGGTGGGCCTGTGGACGAGCGCGGAGATGGTCCGCAAGCCGCCCCTCGAGGTGCTGCGGACCGAGTAGCCGGTCAAGCGACGGCCGAGGCCGCCTATACTGAAAGGCGTATGAGGCTCGTCGAGGCGCTGGCCGTCCTCCTGCTGCTGCCCCCGGCCGCCCGCGCGGACGCCACCGGGCCGGGCCAGGGCGCCTGCCTGGCGGCCGAGAAGTACCCGGAGGGCTCGGACATGAAGGTCTTGAGCGCCGACGGCTCCGCGGTCGGCAAGCTGGAGAAGCTCCGGGTGACGGGCAAGTACACGGTGTTCGACGTCTATGCCGAGTGGTGCGGGCCGTGCCGCTTTGTCGACGCCCGGCTGCGCGAGATCGTCTCCCGCCGCAAGGACGTGGCGGTGCGGAAGCTCAACGTGGTGGGCTTCGACTCTCCGCTGGCCCGCGAGCTGGGGCCGCGGCTCGACGCCCTGCCCTACGTCGTGGTGTTCGACCCCGCCGGCAAGCGGACCGACATCGTCGGCGCCGACTTCGGCAAGCTGGACCGGGCCCTCGGCGTTCCCCGTTGACGCGCCCCGTCCTCTAGAGGCGCTGCGGCTGCCCCTTCTGCCGGCTCCGCCGGCCGCCCGCGCCGGCGGCAGCTCGCGGTAGGCCCGCCCGACGTCACTTGCGACTCGCGAACTCGTCGCGGGGAAAGAGGTCCTCGTTGGCGAGGCGCGCGCGGTATCGCTCGCGGTCGGCGGGGCGCGCGCTCTGGAGGCTCGCCAGCACCTGCTCGGCGATCTTCTCCCCCAGATACCAGCGCGTGCGGGTCGACCGCGCGCGGGCCGCCCACCGCTCGACGTCGAGGGGCAGCGGATCGGGCGAGCCGAGCAGGATCTCACCCTCGTCGAACTCGAGGACATTGGGGAACGCATCGCAAAAGGTCCGGTACACGCGGGTCGATGGCGCCCAGGTGCACATCGCGCCCCCCCGGTCGAGGCGCGACGCGGCCAGCGCGAAGAACTCGCGCGAATAGAGGTTGCCGCTGTAGGCGCTCTCCGGGAAGAGGGCGTCGGCCTCGATGAGGTCGTAGCGCCGATCCCGGCGGGCCAGCTCGCGGCGTCCGTCGGCGTTGATCACGCTCAGGCGAGGGTCCTGGAGGAAGCGATCCAGGTGGGAAAGCCCAGCGACGCCGGCCAGCCGCCCCAGGAGGCCGAGCTGCGGCGCGCACAGCTCCAGCACCGTGATGTCCCGCGTCTCCCGCCTGACCCCCGCCGCCCACGCGGTGTCGCCGGATCCCAGCCCGATGATCGCGACGTGGGCCGGGCGGTCGAGCGCGAGGGCGGCCACCGCGCCGAGCCGGCTGTGGACGCCCCCGAAGGGAAGGGTGCTGTTGCTGCGGCCGCCGACCCAGACCCGCCAGCTCCGTCCCTCGAGCGGCGTCACCCCGACCACACCGGTGGCGTCCTCGGCCACCAGCGCCGCGGCCGGCGCGCTGCCGAGCAGCCGCGACCAGAGCCGAGCCGGGCCGGGCTGGGCGACCGCGGCCAGGGCGAGGAGGGCGCCCAGGGCGGCGAAGGGAGACCGCCACCCGTAGGCCCGCCACCCGAGGAGAGCGAAGACCATCCCGAGGATGAGCAACGCCCGCAGGCTGCCCGACGTGCCGCCCAGCCGCAGGCCCACGAGCCCGACCAACAGGCTCCCCGCCGTGCAGCCCGCGATGTTGGCGGCCTGAAGGAGGCCGACCTTGCGGCCGCTGGTCCGCACGTCGTCGTGGACCGCCCGCTGCAGGGCCATGAAGCTCAGCCCCATCAGCACCGTGGCCGGCACGTAGACCACCAGCGGCCAGGCCACGTAGAGGCGCAACGTCGCCGGCCAGTCCCAGTAGCGTCCAAGGCGGAACCCGGCCGGCTCGCGCCAATAGGCGGTCAACCAGGAGAGCAGGGGCGCGCGCGAGGGGAGGAAGCCGAGGGCCACGGTGACGGCCGCCGCATAGAGGAGCAACCCGCACTGGCACAGCAGGAAGACGCGCAACGGCCGGCCGAGGCGCGACAGCAGCGCGACCCCCAGGGCCGTGCCGGCGGCGAGGCCGGCGAGGTAGAACGCGAGCACGGTGCCGAAGGTGAAGGCGGTGGCCTTCACCGCCACCTCGGTCAGCCGGAACCAGAGGATCTCGAGGCCGAGGGCGATGAAGCCGCTGAGGCCGTAGAGGGCCAGCCAGACGGCGAAGTGGATCGACACCGTCGCCGGCCTTGGCGGGAGGGGGGCTTCGGCCGGCGCGGGCTCGACCGCGCGGAGGCGCAGGACGAAGCCGAGGCCAGCGGCGGTCCAGTTTCCCAGGGCGGCGGCCTGGACGGCCCCCGCAACTCCCAGATGCCGCATGAGCAGCCAGGGCGTGGCCAGGGCGCCCAGCGCGGCGCCCATCACGTTGGCCGCGTAGAGCCATCCCACCGTGCGGGCCGCGGTGTCGGCGCGTCGCACGAAGGCGCGCACCATCAGGGGCAGCGACATCCCCATGAGCGTCGTGGGGGGCAGCAGGGCGAGAAAGTGGAGCGGAGGGCTCGCCAGCCGCGGGAGCCATGCCTGGTAGAGCGTCACGCTGGCCTGCCCGATGAGCGCGATCACGGCCTCGAGCGTGGCGAACAGCGCCAGCGCCTGGCCGGCCGATAGCCGCGCGCTGAGGCTGCCCCCGAGGTGGCTGCCGATGCCGAGGCCGGCCATGAAAGCGGCGGTGACGAGCGCGACGGAATAGATCCCCACGCCGGTCTGCAGGGCGAGCAGGCGCTGCCAGGCCACCTGGTACACGAGAGCCGCCGCGCCGCTCAGGATGAACGTCACCGCCACCACCGCCGCCCGGCCCCCGCTCACCGCTCCCCGTAGCGCGCGCCGGCGATGGCGGCGTCCCGCAGGCCGGTGACCAGCGCGTCGGCGCGGCCGGCGTCGATCTCCCGCACCTCGGCGAGCGGCGCGCCCAGGACCTGCTGAAGGCGCTCGGCGAGTCGGTCACGGCGAACGCCCCGGTGACGCATCATGACCGACTCCTTGTTCGGGCTCCAGTAGAGCGCATACAGGTCGAGGGGCGCCGGCGCCGGATGGGTCCACTCCAGGAGCAGCGGCTTGCGATCCCGCCACCAGCGCTCCAGCGGACAACAGTAGAGATCGGCTGCCTCGACGACCTCCCGGCCGTCGTAGAGCCCGGGACTCATGAAAGGGGGCGCGGCCGCGAAGGGCAGCGCGTAGAGCCAGATCCCCGTCCAGCGCTCCATGGCCGGGACCGACACCACCACCGCGCTCCCCGGCGGTATGGCCGGCAACCATCGAGCGATGGCGGCCCGGGACTCCCGCGAGACGTCCCCGAGGCGCCGCCATTCGTGAGCCTCCGCGCGGGTGAGGAAGAGGAAGCTCGCGAGCAGACCCGCGGCCCCGAGCACCGGCCCCCACCGTCGGGGGCGCGATGGTGCCGGCGGCAGGAGGAGCAGGGCCACCGCGGCGTACCAGCAACGGAACCAGGGTGAGCACGTACCAGGCGGAGAAGAAGAGCAGCGGGCCCTTCGACGCCCGGCGGACCTCACCGGCGCTGAGGACGGCGCCGAGCAGAGCGCCGGCCATGAGGCCGCCGGCCACTGCTTGCGCCGTCGACGAGAACGAGGCGATCGCGGCGCCGGCGGAGGCGGGGCCGAGCAGGGCGAGCAGGCTGCCGCGCGGCGTGCCGAGCAGCGTCGAAACGAAGCCGCCGCCGATGCGCTCGGCCCGGACGGCGCTGCCGAAGGCGAGATGGCGGAGGAGGAGCCATCCCGCCGCGCCCAGCGCATACGGGACGTGCTCGGCCAGGGCCGGGAGCCCCCGCGTGCGGAACGTCCGGCCGACGAGGAGGTCGACGGCGAGGAACGCGGCGGGCGCGGTGAGCACGATTTCCTTGGTCCCGAGCCCGATCGCGAACAGCAGCACCGAGAGCACGTGCCAGCCCCGCATCCCCGTCCGCCGGAAGCGCACGAAGGCGAGGAGCGCGCCCAGGTAGAAGGCGGTGGCCAGGGTCTCGACGCGTCCCGTCACCCAATACACCGGCGCGACCTGGACGGGGCTTACCGCGAACAGGGCTCCCGCGAGCAGGGAAGGGGCGAGCGCCCCTTCGGTGAGGGCGTCGACGAGCAGGAAGAGCAGGATCGCGTTCAGGACGTGGACGGCCAGGTTGAAGGCGTGGTGCGCCTCCGGCCGCAGGCCGAAGGCCGCGCCGGTGAGCCGGAACGAGAGCGCGAAGAGAGGACGGAGCTCGTCGAGCGGATGGCCCCAGATGCCGCTCGAGATGTCGCCGTGGAAGAGACGCAGGAACGACCGTACCGGCTTGTCATGGAAGAGGCTCAGGTAGCCGAAGTCGTCTGACAGGAAGTCACCCTCGAGCGTGGCGCCGAGGGCGGCCACGGCCAGGGCCGCGATGAGGAGCGCGGCCAGGCCGCGCCCCCGCCCCGCGGGTACGCCCGGGACCGGGCGGCGGACGCCGAGGTCCACGAGGAGGGTGCCGGCAGCCACCGCGAGCAGGAGAAGGAGCATCGAGTCCAGGATGGCTCAGGCAACGGGAACAGGATGAGCGCGAAGCGTACGCTCAACCAGCGCGGGCAGGCAACTCGGATGCCCAGGGGTGCGCCGCCGGCGCCCCCCCGTGCTCGTCTACGCCTGGAGCATCTGCGCCAGCTGCTGCCGGACCTCGGGACTGAAGCTCACGAAGGCGATGCCGTGCGAGTGGACGGCATCGCCCGCGGCGGTGCGCCCGGCCGGCCGCGTCCACTGGATGCGGCCTTCCAGGCTGAAGGCGCTGCCCTCGCCGGGGATGGGGAAGGCGACCCGCAGCCGCGTGCCGGGCCGGAGGGCTTCCCGCAGGTCCACCTGAACGCCGCCCGCGCTGATGTTGGCCAGCTCCCCGATGGCCAGCGGTCCCTTCTCCGAGGACAGCCGCACCTGCACCGACCAAGATGCGTCGGGCCGGCACCGTGGACACGGCCGTCACCCGCCCGCGTCCGTTGCCACCATCGTGGCACCGGACGGCACGCGGGGGGAAGGCTATCTCACGTTGACCTTCAGGATCTCGACCCGCGTCCGGGCGCGATCGCCCTCCACGGGCGTCTCCCCGATCTTGTCCACGACGTCCATGCCTTCGACCACCTCGCCGAAGATCGTGAACTTGCCGGTGAGGGCCGGCTGGTCGGACAGGCAGACGAAGAACTGGCTCCCGGCGCTGTCCCGGCTCGAGGGACGCAGCACCGCCGCCACCGAGCCGCGGGTCATCGGCCGGTCGGAGAACTCGGCCTTCAGCAGCCCCAGGCCACCGGTGCCGTAGAGGGCGGCCTTGGCCGGGTCCTTCGAGAGAGGATCGCCGCCCTGGATGATGCCGCGCGGGATGATGCGGTGAAAGGTGGTGCCGTCGTAGCCGCCCGTCCGGGCCGTTTTCACGAAGTGCTGGACATGACGGGGGGCGAGCTGCGGGAGCAGGCGGATGACGAAGCTCCCCTGCGCCGTCTCGACCGCCGCCTCCTGCGCCGCCGGGGCCGACGGGGATGCCGGCGGGACCTGGGCCGCGAGCAGCATGGCCGCGAATGCGCCCCCGAGCGTCACTCCCATTCCCCCTCTTCGATCATCCGCTCCCGCTGGCCCATCCGGCGCGTGACCTCCTGCCGGTCGCCCAGGCTGGAGGTGCCAAGGCCTTCGACCGCACAGGAAGCGGCGCAAGCGGCGAAAGCCGCGGCCTCCAGCGGGTTGCCCGTCTCATGGTAGCGCACGAGGAAAGACGTCGCGAAGACGTCGCCGGCGCCGGTGGGGTCCACCTCGCGCCGGGGCAGCGACGGCACGTCGTGCACGCGGTCCCGGGTGTGCAGCCAGAGCCCCCGCCAGCCGCGCGTGACCGCGACGAGCGGCACGCGGGCCAGGAACTCGGCCGCGCGGCGGTTGGCCTCGGGCAGGTCGTGCTCGGAGAGGAAGAGGGCATGGACCCCCGCGAGGTCGTTGCGCGGATCCTTCCACTCCGCGGGGTGCACCCGCCCATCCGCCTCGAACTGCCGCAGCCAGCCCTGGGCGCCCGCCCCGACCACCTCGGCCTGGAAAGCCAAGGCGGTGCGGGCGGACACCTCGGCCGCCACGGGCGCGAGGAACAGCACGTCGGGCGAGCGCCACGCGTCGGGCAGGGGCGTGAGGTCGATGGCGTCGGCGCGGGAGGTCAGGAACTGCTGGCGGACGCCGTCGGCCCCGTAGATGTTCTTGAAGCGCGTGGTGGTCGGCGCGCGGGAGAGGAACACCGAAACATCGGGCAGGTCACGCTCCGGCTCGAAGTCCGCGCCCGCGGTCGTCAGTATCCCGGCCTCCCAGCCGAGCTTGCGCGCGGTCGCCGCGGCGTAGGACACCGATCCCCCGAGGACATCGCCGTCCTTGACCCGGTCCCAGGTCACGTGGCCGACGGCCAGCAGCCGGGGCATGGCCGTTCAGGAGCGGCGGCGGTCCAGCCGCGCACCTTCGGGAGCGCCCGCCGGCCGGACTTCCTCTCCGCCTTCGGCTTGGCCCCGCATCCTGATCTTGGGTCCTCGGGGCCAGGCCGATTTCATTTGACGAACAGCGGGAGCTGCCAGTCTTCCGTCTGGGAAACCGCGACCGGGTAGCGGCCGGAGAAGCAGGCGGTGCAGTGCCGCCGCCCCTCGGGGTCGTTCACCGCCGCGAGCAGGCCCTCGTGGGACAGGTAGGCGAGGGTGTCCGCGCCGATGCTGCGCCGGATCTCGTCGACCGAGTGCGAGGATGCGATCAGCTCGGCCCGGGTCGGCGTGTCGATGCCGTAGTAGCAGGGCCCGATCGTGGGGGGGCTGCTGATCCGCATGTGGATCTCGCGGGCGCCGGCCTCCCGGACCATGCTCACGATCTTGCGCGAGGTCGTGCCGCGCACGATCGAATCGTCGATGAGCACGACCCGCCGTCCTTCCAGCACGCTGCGCACGGGGTTCAGCTTGATGCGCACGCCGAAGGAGCGGATCGAGGCCTTGGGCTCGATGAACGTGCGGCCGACGTAGTGGTTGCGGATGAGCCCCCACTCGTAGGGCAGGCCGGATTCCTGCGAGTAGCCGAGGGCAGCCCCGATCCCGCTGTCGGGCACCGGCACCACGATGTCGGCGTCGGCCGGGGCCTCGCGGGCGAGCTGGCGGCCGAGGGCCAGCCGCGAGGCGAGGACGTTGCGGCCGAAGACCTGGCTGTCCGGCCGCGCGAAGTAGACGTGCTCGAAGACGCACTGGCGCACCGGCTCGGGAGGAAACGGGCGGAAGGAGCGCAGGCCGTCGCCGTCGACCACCAGCAGCTCGCCCGGCTCCACGTCGCGCACGTACTCGGCGTCGATGAGGTCGAGGGCGCAGGTCTCGGAGCAGACGATGTGAGCGCCGTCGAGACGCCCGACCACCAGCGGCCGGAAGCCCCACGGGTCGCGGGCCGCCACCAGCGCGTCTTTGGTGAGGAACAGGAGCGAGAAGGCGCCCATGACCTTCGAGAGGCTGGCCGCGATGGCGTCCTCCAGCCGGTCGCGGTGGCTGCGCGCATAGAGGTGCAGGATCACCTCCGTGTCGGAGGTGGACTGGAAGATGGAGCCGGCGGCCTCCAGCTCCTGGCGGAGGATGGCCGCGTTCACCAGGTTGCCGTTGTGGGCGAGGGCGATCGGCCCACGGTGGCACTCGATCAGGATCGGCTGGGCGTTGGCGGCCACGGTGTCGCCGGCCGTCGAGTATCGGACGTGGCCCATGGCGCCGGTGCCCGAGAGCCGGTCCAGCCGCTCGTCGGTGAACACGTCGTTGACCAGGCCCATGCCCTTCTCGAGCCGGAGCTGCTCGCCGTCGGTGGCCACGATGCCCGCCGACTCCTGGCCCCGGTGCTGGAGCGCATAGAGCCCGAGGTAGGCCAGCCGGGCGGCTTCCGGGTGGCCCCCGATGCCGAACAGGCCGCAGCGGTCGTGGAAGCGGTCGTCGTCGACGGGAATGCGGCCAGCCATGCGGTTGTGCTCCGAGACGATCATTCTATCCGACAATGGCGCCGAGGCCGGTCCGTTCACGGTATAAGGAACCATGCTCCATGCGATCCTGTCACCGCTCTTGATGATGGCCACGACCCGGGGAGCCGTCACCTCGCCGGACGGCGTGCAAATCCACTACGAGACGACGGGGAAAGGCCGTCCCGCCCTGGTCCTCGTTCACTGCTGGACCTGCGACCGCACCTTCTGGCAGGACCAGGTCGCCCGGCTCGCGAAGGACCACCAGGTCGTGACGCTCGACCTCGCCGGTCACGGCCGCTCTGGCCGCACGCGGAAGGACTACGCGATGGAGGCCTTCGGCCAGGACGTCAAGGCGGTGGCCGACGAGCTGAAGCTCGACCGCATGGTGCTCGTCGGCCACTCGATGGGCGGGGCGGTGATCCTGGAGGCGGCGAAGCTGCTCGGCGGCCGTGTCGTCGGCCTCGTGCCGATCGACACGCTCCTCGACGTGGAGCAATCGAGCGACGCGAAGGAGACCGACGCCGTGATGGCAAAGATGCAGGCCGACTACAAGGGACAGACGACGGCCTTCATCCGCCAGTACCTTTTCGCTCCCACGACGCCGCCGGCGGTGGCCGACCGCATCCTTGCCCAGACCACCACCTTCCCGCCCGAGATCGCCATCTCCGCGCTGCGCAACAACTGGAACTACAAGGCGGCTCCGGCCTTCGACACGGTCAAGGTTCCGATCGTGGCCGTCAACGGCGACCGGTTCCCCACCAACTTCGACGCCAACCGGCGCCACGCCCCGCAGTTCGACGCGCTGATCATGAAGGGCGTCGGCCACTACCCCATGCTGGAAGACCCGGCCCGGTTCGGCACGTTGCTCGACGAGGCGTTGCGGAAGGTCGAAGGCGCGACCGCCAGGCGCTGACGGAGCCTACGCCGACCGGGTGGACAACAACGATTCCAGGCTCATCCATGCCTCGTGCAGCCGCTCCAACGGCAGATCGACCAGCGCGGCGCCGCCCGAGACCAGCGTCAGCCGGCCGCCGCCCACCACGCCGACACGGGCCCAGGGCACGCCGTGGCGGCGCGCCAGCTCCGCGATGCGCAGCTCGTCGGGGGTGGTGACCACCGCGCGTGAGGGCGTCTCGGAGAAGACGAGCACGTCCGGACGAAGGCCGCCGGGCAGATCGAACCGTCCTCCGAGGCCGGGTTCCTCGCCGCGAAAGGCGCACTCGGCCAGGGTGACGGCCAGCCCTCCCTCGCTCGCATCGTGGGCGGAACGCAGGATCCCGCGCGCGGCCCCCTCGGCCAGCAGCGCGTGCAGCCGTTTCTCCGCTTCCAGGTCGAGGCGCGGCGGCCGTCCCGCGATCTTGCCGTGGACCACCTTCACGAGCTCGCTCCCGCCGAGGTCTTCGCCGGTCGTTCCGAGCAGGTAAACGAGGTCGCCCTCCTCCACGAACCAGCGCCGCAGGACGGTGTCCGCGTCCTCCAGCAAGCCCACCACGCCCATCACGGGCGTGGGGTAGATCGCCCGCCCGTCCGTCTCGTTGTAGAGCGACACGTTGCCGCCGGTGATCGGGATCTCCAGGCGCCGGCAGGCCTCGCCCATGCCCCGGATGGCCTTCACGAGCTGCCCCATCACCTCCGGCTTCTCGGGGTTGCCGAAGTTGAGGCAGTTCGTCGCCCCAATCGGCACCGCCCCGGAGCAGGCCACGTTGCGGGCGGCCTCCGCGACGGCGAGGCGGGCGCCCTCGAAGGGATCGAGCCAGGAATAACGGCCATTGCCGTCGGTGGCGATCGCGAGCGCCTTGCGCGTGCCCTTGACCCGGACGACCGCGGCGTCGGATCCCGGGCCCACGAGGGTGTTGGTGCGCACGGTACTGTCGTACTGGCGATAGATCCACCGCTTGTTGGCGATGGAGGGCGAGGCCAGGAGCTGGAGCAGCGCCTGGCCGAGGTCGGCGGGAGGGGGAAGGGCGAGGACGTTCTCGGCCGCGGCCGGATTGACGGGCTCCGTCCACGGGCGGTCGTAGACGGGCGCGGCATCGGTGAGCGCCTCGTTGGGAACGTCGGCCTCGAGCACGCCGTCGTGGAAGACCCGCAGGCGCCGGTTGGCGGTCACGCGGCCAATGGGCTCGGCGTGCAGGTCCCACTTCTCGAAGATGCGCATCACTTCCTGCTCGCGCCCGCGCTCGGCCACGAGCAGCATGCGCTCCTGCGACTCCGAGAGCATGACCTCGTAGGCGGTCATGCCCGTCTCGCGCTTGGGGACCTTCGCGATGTCGACCTCGACGCCGGTGCCCGCCCGCGCCCCCATCTCCGAGGTGGAGCACGTGAGCCCGGCCGCGCCCATGTCCTGGATTCCAACGACCGCGCCCGTCTTCAGTGCCTCCAGGCAGGCCTCGAGGAGCACCTTCTCCATGAACGGATCGCCGACCTGCACGGTCGGCCGCTTCTCCTCGCTGCCCTCTCCGAACTCCGCCGAGGCCATGGTGGCGCCGTGGATGCCGTCCCGGCCCGTCTTGGCCCCCACGTAGAACACGGTGTTGCCGACGCCCTCCGCCCGCCCCTTGAAGATCGCGTCGGCCTTCACGATGCCGAGGCAGAGGGCGTTCACAAGCGGGTTCTGGCCGTAGCATTCCTCGAAGGCCACCTCCCCGCCCACGGTCGGGCAGCCGAACGCATTGCCATAGCCGCCGATGCCCTTCACCACGCCTTCGAGCAGCCGGCGGTTGCGGGGATCCGAGGGAGGCCCGAAGCGCAGGCTGTCCGGATCCCGCCGACGCCGGTGGCCGCACCCTGGTACGGCTCGATGAAAGAGGGATGGTTGTGGGACTCGATCTTGAACACCGCGGCCAGCCCGTCGCCAATGTCGACTGCCCCCGCGTTCTCCCCCGGCCCCTGCAGGACGCGACGCCCGGTGGTGGGCAGCGTGCGCAGGTGCACCTTGCTGCTCTTGTACGAGCAGTGCTCCGACCACATGACGGAGAAGAGGCCCAGCTCGGTGAGGTTCGGCTCGCGCCCGAGGGCTTCCACGACGCGCTCGTACTCGCCGCGGCTGAGATTGTGGCGCTCGAGAAGCGAAGAGAGGGACACGGCGCGATTCTATGCTATATGCTTTTGTTGAGGCCTGGAGGCGCTCCCATGGTCACCGTGTGCGCGTGGTGTGACCGGCTCATCGGCCTGAAGGAGCCGGGCGAGAGGGTGCTGGTCACCCATGGCATCTGCGAGGCCTGCTCGTCCCGCCTCGATTGGCGAGCGAGCCCGACGCTCGTCGTGAGCCGGCGGCACGCTACGCTCGTTCCGGTCCTCGCCCAGCTCCTGCGTGGCCACCCGCACATCAATGTGCTCGTCGACCGCCGCAGCGCCGAGCGCCGCCAGGTCGACAAGCTCGACCTCGCCCTCGAGCGGCGCGAGCGGCCCGATCGCCGCCAGGCCAGCCCGATGATACTGGGCTAGGCCTTTCGTTCCCGGTAAGGCTCTTACCCGCCCCGTAAGGCCTCCCTCGCGCATCGCCACGAATCGGCGCGTTTTCGCCCTGCCGGCGCTGCGGCACGGCATGTGCTTCCCTCCCGCTAGACGGAGGTCCGTCTCTTCGGATCCATCACCGACGTAACTCAATAAGGAGGTCCTTCCATGAAACGTCATTCCCTGCCTCACGGCCGAAGCCTGGCCGCGCTCGTCGCCGTCATGGCCCTGGCCGTGCTGGCCCCCGCCGCCGAAGACAACTCCTACACGGCCCACAACCTGGTCGCGGACACCCCCGGTACGGCGGACCACACCGACCCCAACCTGGTCAACGCCTGGGGCCTCGCCGCGAGCCCGACGTCGCCGTGGTGGGTCGCAGACAACGGCACCGACGTCTCCACGATCTACAGGGCCGACGGGACGGCGGTCCCCCTGATCGTGCAGGTCCCCAGCCGCCCGACGGGACTCGTCTTCTGGTCGTTCACCATGCGGGCGGTCTTCGTGTTCGCGACCGAGGTCGGCACCATCCGCGGCTGGCATCCGACGCAAGGGAACCAGACGGTCATCCTCGCCGACCGCTCGGGGGAAGGCGCGATCTACAAGGGGCTGGCGATCTCGTCCACCACGGGGGGCGACCGCTTCTACGCGGCCGACTTCCACAACGCGCGGGTCGACGTCTTCGACGGCAGCTTCACCCTCGTCACCAATGCGGGGTTCGTGGACCCCGACCTCCCGGCGGGATACGCCCCGTTCGGGATCCAGAACATCGGCGGACGCATCTTCGTGACCTACGCGAAGCAGGACGAGGACGCCGAGGACGAGATCGCCGGACAGGGGCGGGGATTCGTGGACGCCTATGACCTGGCGGGCAACCTGCTGGCCCGGGTCGCCCAGCACGGCCAGCTCAACGCGCCGTGGGGCCTGGCCATGGCCCCGGCGAACTTCGGCCGCTTCAGCGGCGACCTGCTCGTCGGCAACTTCGGCGACGGGCAGATCAACGCCTACCAGGAGATGCCCAACGGGCACTTCGAGCACCGCGGCGAGCTGCGCGACGCGGACGGTAAGTCGCTGACGATCGACGGGCTGTGGGCGATCCAGTTCGGCCACGGGACGCCCAACAACGGCCCGACCAACACGCTGTTCTTCGCCGCCGGCCCCGACGACGAGACGCACGGCCTGTTCGGAGCCATCACCGCCAACTAGGTTTCCGGCCCGCCGGCGCCCGTCGAACGGGCGCCGGCGCCGTACCGCTACACCTCGCCCGTACGTGGCCTGACCCGTCAGGGGAAGTAGTAATGGTCCACGGCCAGCGGCAAGGCCCTGCCTGCCGTCATGTCGAGAAAGACCCACTTCCCGTCCGCGTGGCGCAGGGTGCCGGCCAGGAACGTATCCGCCGCGATGAGCCGGCTGGCCAGGTCGAAGCTGCCGACGTCGTGGCATTCGAAGTAGAGCCAGGCCTGGTTGCCCTGGACGTCGATCTGGATCTTGAAGGACGGGACCAGCGAGAACCGCCGCTGCTTGAAGGAGCCTGAACTCTCCCAGAACGACTTGAGCCTGTCGAAGCCGATGTAGGGCGACGTCGGGTCTCCCTGGACGTTCAGGACGCCGTCCTCATCCCACAGCGACATCATCAGGTCGATGTCCTGGGTCGTCTTCGCCCGATGGAACGCAGCCTGCAACTGGTAGATCTGCCCCACCTGGGCGCTCTCAGGCCCGCTCACCTGGGCTTCCACCGTCGAACCCACCAGACCCCCCATGCCCACCACCGTACCGGCGACGCCTTTGACCAGGTCCCTTCTTCTCATTTCAGCCTCCATCAGGAAATCGCGCCCCGAGCTTGAGCGGCGCCGTCCGCAGTCGCATACTGGGCGCTGACCATCGGGCCGCGTCGGCGACAGCCTCGTCATCGATTCCGCTCGGACCCACGGTGCGGCGCGAGTCGTGGGAAGTCTTGAGAGACGCGTGAAGCGTGCCTGAAGAAGTCCTGAAGCCAGCCAAATACGGGCCAGCCCTCAAGTTGTATGACTTCGGCCCTTATCGGGTCGACGGAGCCAAGGGAGTCCTTCTGCGCCATGGGGAGCCGGTCCCGCTGCCGCCCAAGGCCTTCGAAACGTTGTTGCGACTGCTTCAAGAGAGGGGCCAGGTCGTGACGAAAGCCGAGCTGATGGCGGCCGTCTGGCCCGACACGTTTGTGGAGGAGAACAACCTGAACCAGTGCGTTTCCGTCCTGCGCCGAGCGCTGGGCAACTCGCCGGACGGCAAACCGCTCGTGGAAACGATCGCCCGACGGGGATACCGCTTCGTGGGCCCCGTGATCGAGCGCGAGCGCGAGTCGGCGCCGGCCCGCTCCCGGCTACGGGCGGCCTGGATGGTGGCCGGGATCGCCGTGGTCCTGGGCTCGGCGGCCCTCCTTCGCCGGCCGTCCCCCGCTGCTCCGCCGATCCGCTCCCTCGCCGTGCTGCCCTTCGAGAACCTTTCCGGCCGGCCGCAGGAGGACTACTTCGCCGAAGGCTTCACGGACACGCTGACCACGAGTCTCGCCCGCATCGGGTCGCTCCGCGTCATATCGCGCACGTCGGCGACGCGCTACAAGGGCAGCCGCCTGACGGTGCCCGCGATCGCACGCGAGCTGGGCGTCGACGCGCTCGTCGAAGGGACCGTGCTCCGCGAGGGGAACCGCGTCCGCGTCACGGCGCAGCTGGTACGGGGCGACTCCGACGCTCACGCGTGGGCGGATAGCTACGAGCGGGAGATGAAGGACGTGCTCGAGCTGCAGAACGATGTCGCGCGCTCGATAGCGCGCGAGATCCAGGCGAAGCTGACCTCCGAGGAGCGAGCCGTCCTCACCGCCGCCCGGCCGGTGGATCCCGAAGCCTACGAGCTCTATCTGAAGGGCCGCTACTTCTGGAACAAGAGGACCCGGCAGACGATCCTCAAGGCCGCCGAGAGCTTTCAGCGGGCCATCGACAGGGACCCGAGCTACGCCGTCGCCTACAGCGGTCTGGCCGATTGCTACTCCTCGTCCGGATTCTCCTATGACCTCGCCTCCGCCGCTCCGGTCGAGGCCTTCGGCAGGGCGAAGGCCGCGGCCGCCCGGGCGCTGGCGATCGACGACCGGCTGCCCGATGCGCACAACTCGCTGGGCTTCATCAAGCTGACCTACGATTGGGACTTTCCGGGCTCGGAGGCGGAGTTCAAGCGAGCCCTCGAGCTCGACGCGAACCTGGCCAACGCGCATCACTGGTATGCCCATTTCCTGATCGCCACCGGGCGCACCGGTGAAGCGCTCGTCGAGAGCCGGCGCGCGCTGGAGCTGGACCCGCTCAACCCCATCCTGAACACCCATCTCGGCTGGCACTACGTGATGGCCCACGACTACGACCGCGCGATAGCCCAGCTCCTCAAGACGCTCGACCTCGACGCCGACTACGGCCTGGCCCGCTGGTACCTGGGGCTGGCCTACGAGCAGGAACGCCGGTATGCGGAAGCGATCGAGGAGCTGAAGCGGGCGGACGACCTCCTCCAGCGTCATGTCGCGGTGGAAGGGGACCTGGCTCACGTCTACGCCGTCTCGAACGACGAGCCCGCGGCCCGCCGGCTCCTGGATGACCTGCAAGAGACGTCCCGGCAGAGGTACGTCTCGCCCTTCGAGATCGCGCTCGTCTACCTCGGCCTTCGCCGGAACGACGAGGGTTTCGAGTGGCTCGAGCGGGCCTACCGGGAGCGCGCCGACTTGCTGGTCTATCTGGACGACGACGCGCGACTGGATCCCGTTCGCGGCGACCGGCGCTTCGGCGACCTGCTTCGGCGCGTCGGCCTTCCCCGGTGACGCCGGAGGGCCAGGCCTATTCCGTGAGGACCTTGTCCGCCCACCCGACGAGGCTCACGAAGACCTCGGGATTGGCGAAGCTGGCGTTCTTGGACGCCAGGTCGGACTCGAGGACCCCACGGGCCCTGGCACAAGCCCCTCAAACATGGATGCGGATGCCGTGCCCGACCGTGGCGCGAAGCGTGTCGGCCAGCGGAGGCCACCCCACCGGCACCACGGCGTTCGCGACCGGGTTCCGCATCAACGAGACCGCCTCACCGAGCAGGAAGACCTGGACGTCCTGGCCGGCCGCGGCGAACGCGTTGGCATGGAGGAATGCAAAAGCGGCCTTGGTGGGGTCGTCGGATCCCCACGCGCTCTTCACGAGGACCCTGTCGTGCCTGGACCCGGACCGCCTTCTGGCCATGCTGACCTCGGGGTGAGGCGAGTATTGTCGCACGACCGCTCGCGTTAGAATCCGGCGCTTGAGCTTTGGGATCACCAGGCCGCTCCGCGCTGCTCTACATGCAGGCCGTCTCGCGGGCCGGTGCTCGCCGCCGGGGCCGGATTCGTCCTGATGAGCCTGGTGGCGCTCACCGCGCTGATCGAGGGCCGCTCCTGGGCGCCCGCCCTGGAAGCGGCGCGGCTGCTGTCTGCCGTCCTGGCCGCCGCCTCCTCCAGGCTCTGGCTCTGAGAGAGGTGGCGGCCACGCCCGCTACCTCGCCGCGGGCACGCGGTTCTCGACCCAGGCCTTGAACCGCCTCAGGTCTCCTTCCAGCATCTCCTCGGGATCCTTGAACAGCCGGGCCACCTTCTCGCCCCCGGTCACGTTAGGCACCACGTACTGGAGCGTCACCGTGATCTCGGTCTGCTGCGGCGAAAGCTCGTTGAAGGTCACCTGCCCGCTGGTCTTGATCTGGCTCTCCTCCGTGCTGCGCCAGGCGATGCGCTTGTCGGGCTCGAAGCGGGTGGTCTCCGCCTCCCACTCGATGTCCTGCCATGAAGCGCGGGAAGTTCTCGAAGTCGGCCCAGGCGGCGAACACCTCCGCCGCGCCGGCGCCGACGATGATGCTCTTCGTGCTCTGCTCGGGCATGCTCGCACCTCCGGTGAGGGGGAGACGAGCAATTCCCGTGCCCGAGTCCTACTTCTTGGCGGCCGGCGGGGGAGGCGCCTTCTTGCAGGACTCCTCGACCATGGTCATCCACTGGCCGTTCATGCTCATCTCGGCGGTGTGGATCAGCTCGGCCGGGCCTTTCTTCACGAAGGTGTCGCGCCCGGGGATCTTCTGGCCCGCCATCACTCCCTCGCCGGTATAGACGATCTTGTCGCCGTCCCAGCCGCTGGAGGTCTCGGTGGCCCACCCGCCCATGTTGTCGACCCACAGCATCATGAACTGCTTGTTGGCGGGGTCGTAGGTCTCGTGGAACATGCCGGAGATCGGGTGCGGGTTCTCGGCCGTCTTCTCCTCCCGGACGGTGCCCGAGTACCAGAAGCCGCCGAGGTCGGCATGGACGGCCACGGTGGTCCTGGTCTTGCGGGCCGGGGCCATCGGCGAGGCCGGGACGTTGCCCTCGCAGCTCCAGGTGCCGGCGAAGAACTTGATCTGGGCCAGCTCCGGAGCCGGCCGGGGCGGCGCCGCCGGCTGGGCCAGGCCCATGGAGACGGCCCCGACGAGGACCAGGGTCAGGGGACCGCGGGCGCGATCAGGCGCGGACCAGGCTGGTCACCAGCGCTTCGAAGATGCGCCGCCCGTCGGCGGACCCGAGAGCCGCCTCGCTGGCGCGCTCGGGGTGCGGCATGAGACCGACGACGTTCCGCTCCCGGTTGCAGATGCCGGCGATCGCGCGCAGGCTTCCGTTGGGATTGGCCTCGTCGGCCAGCCGTCCGTCCCGGGTGGTGTAGCGGAAGACGACGCGGCCTTCCTGCTCCAGCCGGTCCACCTCGTCGTCGGGAAGGTAGAAGTTGCCCTCGCCATGGGCGATGGGCATCGTGAGGACGCTGCCCACCGGCAGGCCCGCGGTGGCGGCGGTGTCGTCCCGCTCGACGCGCACGTGCACCGGCTGGGAGAGGAACTTGACGGTGCGGTTGCGCAGCATGGCCCCCGCAAGCAGGCCCGCCTCCTGCAGGATCTGGAAGCCGTTGCAGATGCCGAGGACGGGCCCTCCCTGGCCGGCGAACTCCGTCACCGCGCGCATCACGGGGCTGAAGCGGGCGATCGCCCCCGTGCGCAGGTAGTCGCCGTAGGCGAAGCCCCCCGGCAGCACGACCGCGTCGAGCCCCGACAGGTCGGAGTCCTTGTGCCAGACGAAGCGCGCCTCCTGCCCGCAGACGTGCTTCAGGGCGTGGTACGTGTCGTGGTCGCAGTTGGAGCCGGGGAACACCACCACCCCCACCTTCATCCCTCCACCTCCACGCGGTAGCTCTCGATCACCGGGTTGGACAGCACCTTGCGCGCGATCTCCTCCAGCGTCTGCCGCGCCTGCTCGGCCGGGAGCCCGCCCAGCTCCACCTCGAAGAACTTGCCCTGCCGGACGTCCTTCACGCCGTCGTAACCGAGGGAGACGAGGGCGTCGTGGATCGTCTGGCCCTGGGGGTCGAAGACAGACTTCTTCAGCGTGACGTACACGCGGGCCCTGGCCATCGCTCCTATTTTCCCTTGACCGTGACTCTTCGCATCGGCTTTTCTTCGGTGTCGGGGAACACCCGCCGGAAGACGGCATCCACGTGGCCGAGGTACCGCTCCAGCCGGAACACCTCGGCGATCTCGGACGGCGAGAGGACCTTCCGCACCTCGGGGTCCTCGGAGACCCGCCCCCGGAAGTCGCCGTCGGTGCGCCACGCCTCCATGGCGTGGCCCTGCACCACCCGGTAGGCGTCCTCCCGCCTCATGCCGCGGGCGGTCAGCTCGAGCAG